>JBLHVI010000004.1:0-124589 GCA_047630175.1 Candidatus Azotimanducaceae bacterium | reverse complement strand
ATGATTGGTCAAAAATTCGTAATGTGCGGATGGCGCAGAAAATTGTACCTAAACCAATTGCCTTGGTACCTTTGCCAGTCATTTTATCGGATCCCCTGCCTGCTAAAGACCATCCGATGTTCGGCACTCAGCCTATTGGTAAAGTTCAAGAAGGGGGGCGGGACACGGCTGTTGCGGATCTACGTAGTTTCCTTAATCATCGGTCGCGCGAGTATCTGTATCATATTTCGGCGCCTGACTTGTCTGAGTTCCATTGCTCCCGACTATCTACGCACCTAACCTGGGGCACCTTGTCAGTGCGTGAGGTTGCGCAATCGATTACTAAGCGCCGCAAGCAGTTGTCGCCGCTGGAGAAAAAGAGTTTTGGCCGCAACCTCACGGCTTTTGGGTCTCGCCTTGCATGGCGCTGCCATTTCATCCAAAAAATTGAAGACCAGCCCACAATTGAAACTCATTGCATGCACCCGGCCTTTGAAGGTTTGCGGGTTCACGACCACAATGAGGCGTACTATCAAGCATGGGCTAACGGCCAGACCGGATATCCTTTTATCGATGCGTGTATGCGCAACTTGACTGCAGAGGGCTGGATAACCTTTCGCATGCGGGCAATGTTGGTCAGTTTTGCCAGTTATCAACTTTGGCTTGACTGGCGTGTCACGGGGTATCACCTAGCGAGGTTATTCACTGACTATGAACCAGGTATCCACTACAGCCAACTTCAGATGCAGTCAGGCGTGACGGGTATCAATGCCATGCGTGTTTATAACCCGATCAAGCAATCTATGGAACACAACGAGGATGGCGCTTTTATTCGAAAGTGGGTGCCCGAACTAGAGCGCGTCCCAACTGCCTTCATTCATGAGCCTTGGAAGTGGCAAAAGACATTGATTGATGACTGCGTCTTTAAACTGGGTGAAGATTATCCCGAGCCCATCGTCGATCAAGCCATGTCGGCGAAAGCGGCGAAAGAAAGAATCAACGATATCCGCAAACGTTTGGATTTCAAGATTACTGCCAATGGTGTTTTTCTGAAGCACGGCAGCCGGAAAGTCCGCCGCGGCAAGGTTAAGTCAAGCAAGGACAAGGATGATGATCAATTGTCTTTATTCTAGTGTTGCCAACAAGGACGTCCACCCCAAAATTTTGGTGGTACAGGGCAAGTTTATCGTCATCAACCTTCGACTGATGCTGCATAATAAAACATAGAAATCATTCAAAAAGGGCCGCTATGCGCCTGTAAGAGTCGCCGAAATGGCGCTCTCACCAGCGGTTCACTGATGGCGAGAATAACCTATAATGATTGTTGAAGTAATCGCAATTCGTGGTCCTTATCGATTCCTTATCAGCTTGTAATTGGTTAAACAAGTATAGTGCTGTAGGGGTTCATTAACCGTGCACACGTCGCTGGATTTGTTTCTTCTCGGCGCAGACTGGTATTAAACAATTTACAAAGGACATTGAATCTAAGTGAGTAAGACGGTTGAAGAAGAAAGCACTCATGCCCTTGACGGGGCGATTGTTAGTACTTTCTATCGCTACCTGGTGCCTTCAATTGTTGGCATGCTGGCCATTACCTCCGCATCACTGGTGGATGGTTTTTTCATTGGTAATTTCGTGGGGGTACCGGCGCTGGCGGCGGTAAACCTGATTATTCCGATTATCTCTCTACTGTTTGGCGTTGGATTGATGCTATCAGTTGGCGGTGCCGTGCGTGCGGGAAAATACTTGGGTGAGAAAGACTTCGCCGCGGCTTCCGCCATATTTAGCAAAACCTTCATAGCAGTTCTGGCATACGGAACCGTCGCCGTCAGCTTAGGGCTTTTTTTTGAAACCTTGCTGTTTCGTCTACTCGGTGCTGATGATGCCCTGATGACACTAATGAGCGAATATTATCAGGTGGTCATGCCTTTTTTTCTTGCCCAGCTTGGCACCATTGTTTTGTATTTTTTCATTCGGCTTGATGGCTTTCCCGTTTTAACCGCCGGTGCTTTGGTGGTTGGCGCGGTAATCAACATTGGCTTAGATTATCTGTTTGTTGCGATATTTGAATGGGGGTTGGCGGGTGCGGCCTGGGCAACTGGCTTTTCACAGCTTGTTCCACTGCTAGTTTTGCTCGGCTATTTTATGAGTAGAAAACGTATGCTGCATTTTTCGCCGAAGCAAAAAAATTGGCACGAAGTATTTCATGCTGCATACAATGGCATGTCTGAATTCATCAATGAGATTTCTGGCGGGGTTATCGCCTTTTTGTTCAATCTAATGCTTATCCACCGCGCTGGCGTTGACGGTGTGGCGGCAATGACGGTGATGAATTATCTGATGATGGTGGGCTTTATGGTGTTTTTTTCTATTGAAGACACAAGTCAGGTCATGATGAGCCAGAATTTTGGGGCTAAAAAAATCAAGCGCATGGACAAGTTCTTCCAGGTTGCGGCGTTCAATGTTTTAGTGACAAGTGTTTTGTGTATTTTTCTATTGTTATTCTTTAACGAATCTCTAATTTTTGTCTTCTTACCCGATGAAGGCAATGAGAAAGCCTTGGCGCTTGCCACAGAGTTTGTTGAATATGTTTGGCCACTGTTCATTTTTGCGGGGGCAAATATGCTAATTTCAGGGTATCTAACAGCCATACACTTGCCTTTTCAATCAGGCGTCGTGGCGTTGTGTCGTAGCCTTATCTTCCCATCTTTGCTGTTAACTGGCTTGTATTTCTATCTATCGGACTATCGTTTTATTTATGCCTTGGCTATTGGTGAAGCACTCACTTTTGCGATCGCCATGTTCTATCTGGTTCGTTATAGACCATCTAGGGCGATCGCTAAGTTGACCTAGAAAAAACCTATAAATGTCGTAAGTTTGGATGCGCAAAAAAGTCTACGAGAGTGCTATGACCGCTCATTGCGATAGCGCCCATGGCTAAGAGTTCTAATTTGACTATTGTTCATCGTAGTGTGCGACTATTGAAAAGGGGTAAACCTACACTTTGCCAATGCATGTAAATTTACAACGTAATACGTCAAGCGGACTCCCATCATGGACCCATCAATACTCCTAATACTCTTCACCAGTTTAAGTTTAGGGCTGTTACACGCCTTTGATGCCGACCATATAATGGCTGTTAGTAGCCTGTCTGCACGGAAATTCTCGCCTCAGCAGCTTGCCTTGTTTTGCGGTCGCTGGGCCATTGGTCATGGCGCGACCGTTTGTGTTTTGGCATTTATTTCAATTATATTTGACTGGCACCTCAACCATAGCGTCGCGGTATGGGCGGAGCGGCTGATAGGCGTTATGTTACTCGGCGTTGGTCTATTGATTATTTTTCGATTTTTTGGGTCAGAGCCGACACTTACCCTCCAAGCCCATCGTCATATTGATGGTACGCAGCATACCCACTTGATAGGCGCGGCTAAACATCATGAAAAGCACTTGCCTGTTTTAGTGGGTGTACTGCACGGCGTTGCAGGGAGTGGGCCATTGCTTGTCTTATTACCGTCGCTTATTGAAAAAGCGCCCTCTGTAGGTCCGCTATATGTGTTGATTTTCTCGCTGGGAGTGCTGTTGAGTATGCTTTGTTTTGGCTTGGTACTTGGTGTTGTACAAAACAATTTGCAGCAGCATAGCGAACGCCTGTTTCGGTATGCAAAACTAGGACTGGGTGTCGGAGCCTCCGTGCTAGGCGGTTATTGGGTCGTAGCCAGCTTATAAGTCTGTTAGTCAATCACTTCCAATCTTGCAGGAATCTTGGTTCCGCTAAGATGGTTAAATGCTCGTTGACCAGAAAACGCTGAGGCCAAATGCCTTCGCCGTTAAGTTCACCATCCCTAATGCCGATAAGCGCCTTTTGTAAATCTTCGATATCTTCCGGCCCAAGCCTCGGTGCCCCTGGCGGTGTCGCCCGGTGTGCGCCATACAAGCTCGTGGTCTTAGCTAGTTTTTTGAGTGAATCGGCTGTTTGCAAATAGTCTTGCATGCTGGACCCGGGAACAAAGGCGTAAAGGTTTCCTGGGTATAGATAGTCACCAGTAAGAATCATGTTGTGGCGCTGATCGAGTAGTGAGATAGATTCTTTAGAGTGGCCTGGCGTATGAATGATGGTCACTTCTCGGCCGCCCAGATCGATGGCCTCGCCCGGCGCCCACCAGTGATCGATTTGCCAGGTGGGAACGGGGAAACCTTCTACAGGTCCAAGGTGCTCCATTTCAGTGAAACGTAGTCTGTTACCTTCAGCACGATCACGTAGGTAAGGTAGGTCAACAACGGCGCGTTGGGTAAAGTGAGTACCATTGCCAACATGGTCATAGTGAAAGTGAGAAGGTAAGAACACGATGGGAAGATCTGTTAGCGACTGCGCGACGGGTAAAATATCACGAATGCCGGGACCCGCATCAAACAATAGTGCTTGTTCTGTGCCGACAATAAGGTAGTTAAAGTTCTGTTGATAGTAGCGCGGTTCACCGATAGCCCAAGTGCCCTCAGCAATTTGCTCGACCGTGTAATAGTCGTCGAACCATTGAGTGCCTTGCCCTTCGTCGAGGGCGTCTTCTAGCGGTGGCGAGTGGCCTCCTTCCAGTTTCATGACTTGATACATAATAAGGTCGCGGTTGTAGATGGCTAACGCTAAGGCAAGCGCGAGGCTTATCAATGCAATCGCTACTTTCTGAATGATTCCGGTAAGCATTATTTTTCCTGACTAGAGGTTAAAGGCCGTCGAGTGCTGAGAGTTTATCAACCTATCGTGATTGTTGAGTGCATCTCATGTGCGGCGCACGTTTTATAGGGCCGAACATGAACACTTTTTTTGAAGTAAACCTTTTTTATATTGAGCCGTCTCTATTGATGGACACAATCTAAAAACGCGTTGCTAACGAGTCCCACATTTCAGCACAGCATGGCTACGAAGGATGTTAAAACTGCACGCTTAGTATTGTCGGCTCAGAACACGCGGGTGGTGTTGTATGAAGGTAAGGTTACTCATTCGACCAGAATTTGATACCTTACAGTGAATGTGGCCGCGGATGGCATTTTGCCTGTAACAGGGATGCGGAAGTCTGTTACGTTGCTATCGATAGGGCCGACAGGCGCATAAGTATACCCGTCAGTGCCCTCATCTTCAGTGTAGGCGGGTATGCCGAGAATAACCTCGGGGTCGACGCCGCCTGGTGTTAATAAAAAGGGCTCGCCTCCAGGATAGGTGTCCATTTTAAGCCCTGTAAACCTACTTGTGCTCGCTGACAGCTCAATGTTGATTGCTCTCGCCGCGCCCGCATTCGACACGAGGATACTGTACTCCACAATGCTCGCAGGTGAAGGTGTCGCCACGTTGGAACTAAAAGCCACGGTAAGGTCGGGCTGTGCATAATTCCCCGCAAACGCGCCGGAGAATACGAGTACATCAACATCTTCAGTAGTGTGTGCGCGTTCAGTGTCCGTGTCAGTATCTTCATCGATATGGAGGCCTATCAAAGTGTTGCTTAAGCTACATCGTTTTACCCACCCACCGTTGCCGCCGACTCTTGTGCTTTGACTGGCACCAACGATTGGGTTATCTATGTAAGTGGCTAAGAACCCACTAGTATCACAGCCATCGTCGACACCTCGAATGTTCGTCGGTCGTAGCGTCTCAAAGCTAATAGTTGTGCCCTCGACAGGCTCGAAACTACCGAGGGCCGTATTGGTCACAGCCATATAAGCAATGTCCTCACTGGCAACAAAGCCGCTATCGGTTACCTCGGCTCGCTCTAAGCTCACGCTCATTGTTAAATCGTTGTCAGAAATTGCGGCGACTTCTAGCCATGGGTCGGATGTTGTCGATGGATTAAAGGGCATTTGACTGTTTGTCGTTTGAATTTGTAATAACGTGACAGGTGAGGTGCCGAACTCTTGGTAGGCGAAGTCTAAATCGGTATAGGTATCTCCGCTGCCGGCGCTAACGGTGCTGAAAACTGACAATATTCCAACGTCAACTATCGTATCGTCGTCTAGGGCATGAATGCCGTCAACAGATGCAATGTAGTCAACGTGCATGCTGGCTGCCGGTGCTGGTGAGCCATCGGGTTGCACCTGTGCCATCGTAAACTGTGTTGCTGTCACCGCAAGAATACGTATAGAAGCCGAGTCAAATTCCTCGTCAGTGGGTAGTACAAAAACTCGAGGTATAGAATCGAAAGTGGCGCCAAAACTAACAGTGGTCGGGGCGAGGCTCGCAGCACCGAACAACGAAAAGGGAACAACATTTGCCTCGAGTGGAGACCCGCCGTTTGCAAAACTAAAGGCTGCAGAGAATACGAGTATGCTCACCCGTTCAGTGGTATGGCCGGTATCTGTATCTGTCGCAATATCCTCTTGAATCTTGACTTGGATCTGCGTAGGCGACAACGCACACCGGCGAACCCAGCCCCCATCTGCGCCATCTCTGGTTATTTGGCTCGCGATTCCAATGACATCGGGAGCGCCACCGAGTGACAGGGTCGTGGCGGTGCAGGCATCAGTGACTGTATCTGAGGAGACTAGAGCCTCAAAATCGATGTCGTTTGTTCCGTCGTTGAACGTCGCGGTACCCGCTTCAAAAGCAACGAAGCCGATGGTCTCGTTAGTTGTGATGGAACCCGTCGTGGTTTCTGCTCTGTCTAAGGCTACTTCCATGCCAGTTGCACTGACGTTACGTACTGCAACAGTCATCCATGGACGCGACGGCGATGAGAGCAGGCCCGTCGTTGTTTCGTTGTTCATGGTCTGAATCTGCGTGAGCACGCTGGGCGTTGTGCTGAACAGCATTGCAGGAAAAGCCACCGACACCCAGCCTGACCCGGGCCCGTTGAATTTACTTTGGAAGGTTTGTGTGTCTACCGAGCCCGCGAAAACTTGTGCTCCGCCGACGGTATAATTACCGTCCTCGACCACAAGGTAATCTATTTCCGTGCGGGTAAATGACGTGGTTGAATTGTCAGGCACTACATGTGCAATGTCGAAGCTAGTTGAATTTACCACAATACGCACGCCACTCTCGCTGGCGGCACCATCGTCTGGCATCGTAAAAACTAACGGTGATGTGTATGTCTCGCTAAAGCCGACTGTTTCGAAAGTGGGCGTTCCAGCGAAAGTGGGTGACGCCAAGGTGGCCCGACCCGCAACAATTTCTACCGCGCTGCTAGTCAATGCTAGGAGCGTAACAAAAAGAAATAGTGCTGTAATGAAAACGTCACGTGACATTATTACGGTATCCTCGATCAGGCGCGCAGCGTTAATACCATTGCGCCAGCCATGTCTCGCATTCTACGGATCTACGTCAAAGATTTCGTGTGATCTTAAGGATAATTGTAAGCGGTTTGTAAGTATGAATGACGGCATAAACTGGTTGAGCCAAATCTAGATGTACGCTAGCCGCAATTGCTGCGGCCAGAGTGAAATAGCGCATGCTAGCTTGAGACCCCGTAGGTTTTACATAGTAGGGAAGGACGCCAAAATGTTGTTAACAATCTCGACTACAGTTTCTTGGGGGTTTTCCTGCATCTTTTTGGTAATTCTCTTGGTCGCTTTTCCATGCCAGACGGGCTTATGCGTAGCTACTTCATAAACATCAATCGCAAGAGTGCCTTCTGTATATTGTTTAACTGAAGTAGAAGTCGAGGTGCCGACGCCGTAATAAGGTACGCCCCAGCCGCCCCGGTAACCACCGCCATAGTATGGGCGATAGGGTTCTGGGTAGCTGTTAACTTGGATCTTGTCTCGTCCGCCGACGGTAAATGCGATAGTGATATCAGCTAATTCGGCATCTTCTATCCGCGTCAGCCCTTTGGCTGCAAGCGCATCTTCAGTGGTCGTCACAAGGCGTCCTTCGAGTAAAGGGCTGGCAGTCTCAGCGCCTTCAGCGCGCATCAGCGGGTGCTCGCCGATGAACGCAAATGTTTTATACTGAGTGAAGTCGGCTGACGGGTCAAAATCAATGACAGGCGGAGTCGAAGCGCAGCCTGCAAGCACAGACACAAATGTAAAGGTCAGGATTGTTTTTAACATGATTTTAGTCTCATTCGCTGGAATGCCGAGTCTAGTCTGCCGGGGGTAATCTCTCAAGTTGATTTGCGTAAGCTACGTCCGGTTAACCCTCCAGTATAGCCCTTGCATAGTGGTGACTGCAGTTATACGCTCGCTGGAGATAGCGAACGGCGGTTGTCTACAGCGCAGTCCATGTCGTACAGCGCGTCTATTGTATAAGCTCACGAATATCTTGCAGCATTCTGCAGCCGTGTCACAGGCTTCAGTGTATAGTCAGTACAACACCGGAGCTGTGGATTGATGAATTGAAGAGCGTACTGAGTAACTGGATAAATTATCGTCGCAAGCGATTCTGGCTGGTAATATCGTTTCTTACCTACACGCTCCTTGGCTTCTTCGTACTGCCCATGGTCGTCAAGGAAGCCTTAATTGATCTTGTTGACAAGCGCCTAAACAGACAGCTATTGATCGAGCGGGTGGATGTAAATCCATTTAGCTTTGAGCTGGTGATTTCTACGTTTACCCTCAAAGATACCGATGCTATGCCGCTTATACAGGCGGACTCAATCATAGTGAATCTCGAGTTGTCCGGGGTATTTTTGGGTGCTTTAAGGTTCAAAGAAATCGTTTTAGACAAACCGTACGTGCACTTTGAGCGTTTCACGACAGAGTCCAGTAGGCTATCTAACGTGTTGGACGACTGGCAGCAATCAGCCGACCCAGTGAGCATTGAGGCTACCGCCGTTGATCCCGTCGATGTAGCAGGTAGCGATGCGCTGCCTAGCTTTCTCATCGATAGTTTCAAAATTCAAGCAGGTCAGGTGCGGTTTTCCGATCAGGTTCCTGACGAATCCGTTGAAGTGAGCTTTAAGCCTATTGATGTCAATATCCTGCAACTGAGTTCATTACCCGACCGCGTGGGTAGTCAGAATGTAAAAATCGAGATTCCAAATGATACTGTTATTGAATGGCAAGGGAGTCTTTCGGTTGCGCCGTTCTCGTCAATAGGCCGTCTTGCTGTTCAAAGCAAGGTTGCTCGAACAAACGCCTATTTAAAGCACTTTTTACCTATCGAAGAATTTACGGGAAACAGCTCGCTTACAATGAGCTACACGCTAGGCTACACCGATGCTTTGGACCTAAAAGTTGATGATCTTGGGCTCGAGCTAACCGATATTAAAGTTAAGGGATTAGCGCCAAGCGCTGAATTTCTAAGCTTTTCAAAGTTATCGATGCAAGGTGGCTATATAAGATACCCGGAAGAAGAAGCTGGCTTTAGTGCAATAACCCTGACAGCGCCGTCGTTGGAAATCACCCGCTACATTGATGGCAGCCTTAATCTTGAGCAACTTACTCTTCCAAATACCAATGCTGGTCCATTACCTAATCAGAGCGCGACGAATTCGAGTTCTGCAAATCAGTGGGCTATCGCAATAGGTTCGATTGCGATAGTCGATGGAGAATTGCGTTTTCTCGATGAGTTGACTCAGCCCAATGCGTTGATCGTTGCAGATAAAGTTAATGTTGAAATTCTTGATTTACAAAATACAACCAATGCCGCGAGTGACATTAAGGCTTCATTGCTAGTGGGTAGGACCGGAGCAATCAGTGTTCAGGGTTCTACCGCAATGCTACCTGATGTGTCCGTTGAAATGGGTGTGTCTATTAGTAATCTTGCTATAGATATTGCCGACCCTTACTTAAACGACATCGCTGAAATAAGACTTGATGAAGGAACATTAGCAGCAGAACTTAATATTGCTTTTGCGGATAATGATCTGCAGATATCGGGTAGTTCGTCCATCAGTAATCTTGATATAACAGCCGAACTAAGCGACTCGAAGCTATTGAGTTGGGAAAAGCTATCGGTTGATCGGTTTGAATATGCTCGTGTCGGCTCTACCCTGCATGTTTCGGGCATCGTATTGGATAAACTTTTCACCAAGTTCGAAATTTACCGGGACCTAACAACTAACATTGAAAATATACTCGTTGTTACCGAGCATGAATCGTCTGATCCCGTCGAGGCTGTAGATCCGCTCAACATGACGTTTGCTCACACAACTATTAATCAAGCTACCGTAGACTTTTCAGACAAGTCATTACCGCTGCCATTTAGGACGGTAACGACAGACCTTAACGGGAGTATTGGAACAATTTCGTCTTTTTCTAGTGAAGCGGCCGAGGTCGAAATGGAAGGAAAAGTAGATGAGTTTGGTTTATCTAGAATGAACGGAAAAATCGACTTGTTTGCACCAACAGACTCGATGGACCTGGTAGTAGAGTTTAGAAATCTGCTAATGACGAACCTTTCGCCATATAGTGCAGCGTTTGCTGGGCGAGCGATAGAAGGTGGTAAGCTCAATCTAACGTTAAACTACTTGATAGATGATGGGCAGCTCATAGGTAAAAATGAGTTGTTACTGTCAGAGTTTAAATTCGGTGAAGAAGTTGAGAGCCCTGACGCTATTAGCTTACCGCTTGATTTGGCTGTCGCGTTGCTAACAAATAGCGATGGAGAAATAGATATCGAACTACCGATTAGTGGTGATGTTAACGACCCTGAGTTTCACATTGGCGGTGTTGTAAAAGAGGCAGTTAAACAATTTTTGGTAAAAATTGTCACAGCACCATTTCGAATGTTAGGCGCGCTGATTGGTATTGAAAGTAACGACCTGGGCGAAGTCAAATTCCTCGGTGGTCGCTCGACACTCTCGCCGCCGGAAGTCGAACAATTAATGAATATATCTAAAGTCATGGCAAAGCGACCGGAACTCTCTTTGATCGTACCGGGTGGCTATGATGAGCGATTGGATACGCCTGTGTTACGTTATGAAAAGCTGGTTGTCAAAACACTTGCCCGACTTAACCTTGCCGCTGGGGATACGGAACTTATGCTTGATGATTCGGTAGTGGAGGTCTTTGAGGTGCTTTTGGTAGAAACAGACCCTCTGTTTGACTTGATGGCACTTAAAGCAAGTTTTGTTAAATCGACAGAAGATGGTGAAGATCGTTTGGATCAGTTGGCTTATATTGCTGAATTAAGGAGTTTGCTTGTTAATGCTGAAGAGGTGTCAACTAGCGATCTGGTAATGCTCGGAGAGCAACGTCAGGCGAGTATACTCACGCAGTTAAGTCTGTTGGATGTGCCAGAGGATAAGATACAATCAGGCGTCATCAGTGCAATAGAATTCGACAAGGACAACGTCGGCGATTGGATGACCCTTAAACTTGAGGTGAGCACCCGCTAGCTTGCCACGCAATCAGTGGTTGTTTTAGTGCAAGCATCGACTGGGCGAGACTGACAACCCGCCGTAGCCAATGTATAATCTGCCGGCTACGCCATTGGATAGAGACAATCCAAAGTCTGTTGAGACGGACAGGAAAAAGACATGGGTATGAGACGAATACTGCTTGTAATTCTATCCGTGCTGGCTTTGCCAGCAAGTGCATCGTCGCCTGATGCGATTCTTGAAGACTATTTTACGGTGATTGAGACGACAGACTTCAGGAATCTAACTGAATTATTTGTTCCCGAGCGTATGTTAGACATTAAAAAGCTGATGGTCGATGTTGTTAAGAGCGAGTCACGCGGCGCCATGGCCTTTGAGAAGCAGGTTCTTGGCGGGACCCTATCCGACCGTGAGGCAGACAAGGCTAGTGCCGATTTCTATCTAGGTAAGATATTTAGAGAGCTTGCCTCTAGTGCAGAGAATGTGCATTTTTCATTGCAGAACCACACCATACTTGGAGAAGTGACCGAGAACGATGATCAGGTTCACATAGTGGCCCGCCTAAAAGTTGTTCAATCAGACAAAAGTGCAGACGATATCGTTGTATATAGTTTTACCAGGGTTAACGACCGCTGGTACATGGAACTTCCGCCGATTCTTAAAAACTATCTTGGTTTGATAGAAGGCAGCCTCAAACGCTAGTCGACGTGTGAGGGGATGAGTTGTAACAAGCTTTCCATCTATGCAGGTACCAAAGGCAGCAAGAACAACTAGGAACTAAAATATATGAAAACTCTTTTTACCTGTCTCTTCTTGAGCCTTCTTAGCGGCTGTGGATCAACAAAACTTGTTGAGCACTGGCAAGATGAATCCTTTAGTAGGGATCAATTCAACAACGTGCTTATTGTTGCTGCCACTATTAATAATACCAACCGGTTTCTGTTTGAGAAGTCTATAAAATCTTCTATGGATGAAGAGGGGCTCAATGGGCTTGTTAGTATGGAGGTGATCGGCGACGCTTTTCCGACGAAAGAAATGGTTCAAAAATACATTTCAAACCATCCTGTCGACTATATTATGGCGACAAAGATGTCAAATATGAAAGTCGAAAAAGACTATGTGCCTCCGTCGATTCGAACGTATTATACCGGGCCGTATTATCCGAGTTACGGCCACTACTACAACGACAATTCTACCGTAACACTCACTCGCGACGCTTATGTCGACACAAAGACAACAGCAGTTTTAGTAACGACTATTTTTGACGCGAAAACACAAAAACCAGTATGGATTGGTCGAACAGAAGCGTTTGAAGCTCATTCGGCTAATAAGTTGGCGACCACGATGGCGAGATCATTCTGGAAGAATGTCAATCGTTAGCATCTATCACCCCATGGTTCTTATTGCGTCATTATTGATAGGCGCAGAGGAGTTGCAAGACTTGCCGTCTAATAGAAAAAGTTAGTGATGTCCGTCAGTATTAAACTGAAGCAAACAAGGAGAGGGTCTTTGATAACGCCGAGAATTCTAGCAACATGGGTCATACTTTCACTGCCAGCAGCTATTTATGCAGCGCCCGAGTCTGGTACGTCAGAATCAACGCCAGAGGAAAACTGCGCAAAGATTAAAACGCTAGTAACGTCTTACAACAAAGGTTTCGGCGATATCAGAGGTGCCCAGTTTCCTAATAAATTAATGACCATTTGGGAGACGGATTTTCATTTGGTGGGTAAGGGCTGCGAAATTTGGGGGTGGAGCGGTGGTAAGGTCGACTATGTCTGCAGTAAGACCTTTCCTACAGAAGACTCGGCACATGCACGATATCAAGATGTTAAGCGAAACCTGCAGACCTGTCTGGCAGGCTGGGGGATAAGCCAAGGAAAAAGAAGTGCGGGTGAAGGGATGCGAGTTGAGTTTCAAAATGGTACCGCGTTACCCATCATTACTTTGCGATCTGTAAACACGAAAGGCTTGTTTAAGTCAGAGTGGACGGACTATATTTTTATAGGCAGCAAGTTAGAGAATCAATAGTCGACTAAGTTTGTTGATTCGGCGCGTTACTTAGGTTTCGACTAAATTTACGATACAATGCAGGGCCACTAAAGCTCTTTGCGGATTCATTATGAAGCATGTTTTTCTACTTCTTTTGTTTATAGCTGTTTTATCTGGCTGTGCGTCATCTAATTTGCAGTCTAGAACCTATGTTAAACCAGGGACAGACCTTACCGAGATGAAACGCTATACCTGGGCAAAAAAAGACTCGCTGTCGTTTTTGGGTGTTTTGTATGGGTCTGACCACGAAGCATTAGCTGCAAGACTCAAAGCCCAAACAACAAAAGCCTTGAGCGTTCAGGGCTACCAACATGTTGAAGCAGACATGGACCCTCAATTCACGCTGTCAATTATTGCTGGGGCTATGGCTCAAACGGAACAATCAGCAACTAGTTTCAGCGAGGGCAGCATACACCTGCATCTTGACGACCCATCATCCCTGAACAACGAGCATTTTCAAGGCGGCTTATCGCTGGTTTTTACGGATTTGTCCGGTGAGGACATATTGTGGCAGGGTACAGCTACTCAGAGAATCAAGAACCGTGACACGGGCAATCAAGATGACACCATCATGGTGAAACTGCTTGGCATTATTATGACAACCCTACCGTCGAAAAAAGCTAACTAATCTTACTGGCTAAAGATATCAGCACCTGATCACGCACCAACGCTGATAATTATTGATGTGTCCATGATAGGTCAAGAATATGAATAGGAGCGTGCTGCTTCGCTGCGCTGTCAAAGTTGCTCGAACATGGATGACGAACAATGATCGTGACTAAAAAGAAATCACCGTTGAGCTTCGAGATTCTTCTGCTTAGTTTTGCGCTGCTGCTCTTCATACCAGGAATTTTTCAAGGCAGCTATAGTAGCTTCCTCTCTCGTAGTCTGTTTACGCTGATACTCTTAAGCAGTTTGTACATCGTTGCGCACAAGCGTAGAGACTTGACAATTGGCGTGTTGCTCGCCATACCCGCTTTTGTAACAAACTGGGCATCGCTATGGTTCCTTGATGTGAAAATGCAGTTGCTCGCCCACAGTGTATGCCAAGTGGTGTTTCTCATTTACATCGTTGTAAAAATTTCAGGCCATCTGGCCGCAGCAAAAAGAGTTGATGCAGAAACAATCTATGCAGCTATTTGTCTGTATCTGCTTTTAGGAGTTACTTGGGCGATGATTTATTTTGGCATCGTTTTAGTTGATCCTAACGCGATCAATCTTGCGATAACGACAGACGTTATTGACAGAGAGTCTATGGTGCTCGTGCTGCAAGAAGTTATGTATTTTAGCTACGTTACCCAAACCACGTTGGGTTACGGTGAGATTACACCCGCGAATGTGCTTGCGAGGGCTTTCGTGATCGGTCAATCGTTGGTGGGACAAATTTTTATCGCTGTCATTGTTGCGAGGCTAGTGGGGTTGCAAATCGCGTTTGGACTGACCGATAGCGATGAAAAATAAGACAAGACGCTGTTTGGACTTGCGTCCTACTTTTGCTACTACTTCGACGCGTCTCGTAGTGTGGCTAACTGTGACGCAACCATATCGCTGATGTCCCTGATCGCAGTACCCTTGTTATCGGCTTCAAATGACCATGTTGTGCCACTCCAAGCTAATTTTGCTTCCCCCTTGTTGATAATAAACAGGCTAACTTCAGCGAATACTTCCTGGTCCTTCTCAATTTCTTTGCCGTAGTTCTGCTTGGAATACGCATAAAATTCTTGCAGCGTAGGGTGTGAAGGAGAAATACGCTTGGGATCTTTAGCCATTTTGTCTAGCCCGCTGGCGTTCACCTGATTGATGACTAGAACCGCAAGCAAGTGAGCATCGCTGGCTTTCTGGATAACGTCTGCTGGACTGCTCTGCGTAATATTCTGAATTTCTGAAAAGCTGGTTTTTGCGATTATTTTCTTTAGCCTAAGGTCACTGGCAAGTTGATCTTCCATGCGCTTTCTTAAGGGCGTATCTGCGGTGTAAGCGACAACATAAACACCCTCTTGATGTCTAAAGTCTGCCGTTACCGTTGATGTTTGTATCTCTTGGCATGCCGGCAACATTAGCGTGATTAAAATCAGGAACAAGAATCGACTATGCATTGTTGTTACTTCCTATTTGCCAGCCAAAATTGACGGGTATTTATAATTCATTGATGAGAATACTGAATGAACCTAGTCTTTAAATTCGTGCAAGATGTTTAGGCAATGGGGTATCTTAATTTCTGGAGGAGGCACAATTTCCAGTGACTGAACATTGGCTATTGGAATAATTAAAAGACTGTCTTCGGTTCGAAGGATAAGTTCTTGGGCTTCTAGTAATTCCCTCAGCCTACTGCTGGCTGTTGAAGCGTCTCCACCTAGTGTTTCGAAAGCGAAGCGCCTTACATGCCCGTTCATCATAGTGACTTTTAAATAACGGGCGTCTTGTTGGATATCTGACATTACAAACTCTCCTTGAATCGGTTTGACCAATGCAATTTACAACATAGAGAGGCGTTTGCCAAAAAATACGCTAGATAACACCGAGCTCCTTCAATCGCTCATACAAATAGCTACCGGCGGTGTATTCGCCAGAGAGAATGACTTCAGGGCGAGGATGTAAAAACAGAGGCAGTGACATGCGGCCAGATTGGTTATCCGTGTTGGCCGGGGTGACAACTCTGTGGCTGGTGGAGGGGAAGTAGCCGCCGGAAGCCTCCTGCAGCATATCGCCAATGTTGACAATCACCTGATTGCCGTTGGACGCGACGTCTATCCATTCGCCATTTTTCTTTTGCACCTGTAAACCGGGCGCGTCGGAAGCGGGTAAAATAGTAATGAGATTAATGTCTTCGTGTGCCGCGGCCCAAGTAGTCTCTTGATGCGTTGCATCCATTGGTGGGTAGTGCAAGACCCTCAATAGTGTGCTGTCACTATCCGTAATCATGCTGGATAGGGGTTCTCGGTAGCCCTTGGCAACATCCACAGGTGAGCCATTTTCAATCCAACCGAGCAATGTCACGGCAAACTCATTTGCAGCTTCATAGTACGCCTGTAAGTTATCTTTTAGCTCTGCTGGACATTGTCCCCAGCCGTAGTAGTGAAAGTATTCTTTAAAGTCTTTGAGCACAATGCCCTTAGCTGATTCTGCCTGTTGAAATGAGAAGTAGCCGTCTTGGGTATCTTTGTTGAGCTCGAACTCGTATTTTCTCGGCGTACTGAAAAATTCGCGCCATTGAGTATAGATAGTGTTTACGAGCGTCATATTGAGAGGGTGATTTTCTAATACAGCGAAGCCAATATCGCGTAGCGACGCAACAAACTGCTGGCTGCAGTCCGCATGGTGAAAGTCGATGGCAGTAAGATCAGTCATAAGCTAGCCAATAGAAAGAAAGAAGCCCGCTAGTGCGGCACTCATTAGGTTTGCCAAGGTGGCGGCCATTAGTGCTCGCATACCAAGCCTTGCGAGGTCCTTGCGGCGCGAAGGAGCGAGTGTGCCAATGCCCCCTAAGCAGATAGCGATCGACGAGAAGTTGGCAAAACCGCAGAGTGCAAAGGTAATAATGGCTTGAGTTTTCGGCGTCAGGGTGTCGATTACGTCGGCAAAATTAACAAATGCGACGAACTCGTTGAGTACAAGCTTTTGGCCGATAAAGCTGCCTGCAATGTTCGCTTCGTGCCAAGGTACGCCGAGCACCCAAGCGACGGGCTGAAAAGCATAACCGAGCATAATTTCAATGGTGATACCGTCCACGCCAAACAGGCCTGTGAACCAAGATAAGATACCATTGAGTAATGCAATCAGGGCTATAAAGGCGAGTAGCATAGCACCTACGGCGAGGGCGATTTGTAGGCCAGTCAGTGCACCGGCAGCTGCTGCATCAAATATATTAACGTGCGTATCTTCTTCGGAGGTGACCGCCACGAGATCATTATTAGGCTCTTCGGTTTCAGGCATTACCAGTTTTGCCATCATCAGGCCGCCCGGTGCGGCCATAAAGCTGGCGGCAAGCAGGTATTTAATGTCTACGCCAAGGCCTGCATAACCTGCCATAACTGACCCAGCAATTGACGCTAAGCCACCGACCATCACAGCAAACAGTTCTGAATCAGTCATTTTCGGTAAGAATGGTTTTACCACTAGGGGCGCTTCAGTCTGGCCGATGAAAATGTTGGCTGCCGCCGACAGGCTCTCAGGTCTGCTGGTGCCCAGTACTCGCTGTAAGAATCCACCAATCAGTTTTACGATCCAGTCCATGACGCCAAGATAATAGAGCACTGTAATTAGCGATGAGAAGAATACGATAACAGGCAGAACATTTAGCGCAAAGATGAAACCTAGGGACCCTCCCACGAGGCCGCCGAACAAAAAATCGATTCCCGCTTGAGAGTAAATCAGGATATTTGATACGCCAACCGCTAAGACTTCGACGATTTTCATGCCGGCGGGTACGTACAGCACAAAGCCCCCGATGGCGGCCTGAATAGCGAAGGCGCCTAAAACAGTGCGAGGATTGACGGCTTTTCGATTTGAGGATAATAACCAGGCAGCAAGCGGAAGTAGACAGATGCCTAACAGACTAATCATTTTTGTGCCGCAGCGTTTTATCGGGGAGGCGCAATCATACCATTCTAAGCGTTCAAAACGCGAGCTTGGCGATCTTCACAGCTCCTACAGGCGAAAATCTGCGGCGCTGGTCGCCATAGTTGGAAAAGCGTCTAAGCTATACCAGCAAGGGGGATGTAAATTCCTATCCTAAGAGACGTGTAAATGAACATAGCACCTACAAGACTGTTGTTGTCTGTTGTCCTGACCCTGAGCTTATTCGCTGCTCACTCCAACGCCGTGGCAGACGCTATTTCTGCAACGGCTTTAGGTCAGCGAACCATGTCAAAATTTATGGTCAACCTCGCCAAATTTGTAACTTGGCCTGAGGATAGATTTATTAGTGATTCTGCACCTTACAAGTACTGCATGATGGGCGATGACCCCTTTGCTGGCACCTTCGACACGGCCGTTTTAGACAAGCAAACGAAGAACCGAGGTTTTCAAGTTGAGCGCATTGGTCTCGAGGATTTGGATGCGGCAAAAAGTTGTCACGTTGTTTTTGTTAACGTACCAGATGTTGAAAAAGCACTCGGCGTGATTAATAGCTTGGACGGGCTGCCCATTTTGACAGTCGGAGAGGTTGAGAATTTTGCGCAATATGGCGGTATGGTTGGGTTTTTGGGCGAGGGCAGGAATATCGCTCTGGCGGTCAATCAAAAACGGCTTGAGAAGGCTGGGTTGAAAGGCTCTTCGCGTCTTTATCGTGCGAGCGACATGTAGCTAGATTTTGAGGGAAGCCCATGCGTGCAATTAATATTCCGTTGAAGTGGAAAGTAGTCCTCGGCGTAACGACTACTAGCACTCTATCCGTGATCCTCGCTATTGCGTTATTCGTCGGCTTGGAGACCAGAAGGCTTGAGCTGGCCGTGATCTCTGAGACTGAAACGATCGCCAAGATCATTGGTGGTAATACGACAGGTTCGTTGGCCTTTTCAGACCCTGAATCCGGGCTAGAAACGCTCGCGACTCTCACCGCTAATCCGCACATTCATGAAGTCGTGATATTTGACGAGGCAGGATTGCCGTTTGTCTGGTACAACTGGTCCGGTAACGACAACAGCAAACCGCAGTACGGTGTCTTGGATAACAAGCCCAGTGGTCTGCCGAGTAAGGCCCCTGCCATTAAGGTTGACGTTAGGGCAATGGATTTCACCGTGACCCAAGCGATCATGGACGAAGAAAGCAATCGGCTCGGTACGATCTTCATGCTTACTGACCGTAAACTAGTTGAAGACGCTATTACCAACTACATCACTGTTACGCTGCTGATAAGTCTTGGGGTGGCGTTGCTATCTTTTGGACTATCAATTCTCATCCAGCGCAACATTGTTGCGCCGATCAATCAGGTTGTGTTTGCGCTGCAGAATATCGCAGAAGGCGACGGTGACCTGACACAACGGCTAGCCGTTAGCACGAATGACGAACTTGGTGAGTTGGTGGCATGGTTCAACACATTCGTCGAAAAAATTCATGATGTGGTGGTTCAGTTTCGCGATACTGCTAACGAGTTGTCCGCCTCGGCAACGGAGCTAAATGCTCAGTCAAGTGATACAAGCGATTCGATTACAGGCCAGCAAAAAGAGATTGAGCAGGTTGAAAAAGCGATGAAAGAGATGTCGCTGGCTGTGCAGGACGTTGCTAACAGTATCGGAAGCTCGGCTTTGGACGCTGAACAAGCCGATAAGGAGTCAGGTACGGGTCGTGAAGTCGTGGAAGAGACAATGCATGCCATCGAGGCGTTGGCGTCCGATATTGAGACCGCATCGCAAGTCATTACCAAATTACAACAGGACAGTCAGTCAATCGGTTCAGTGCTGGAGGTTATTCGCGGTATTGCTGAACAAACTAATTTGCTGGCCCTGAACGCCGCCATTGAGGCCGCTCGCGCAGGCGAGCAGGGTCGAGGCTTCGCGGTCGTAGCAGATGAAGTGAGAACCCTCGCAAGTCGCACACAAGAGTCGACCCAGGAAATTCACGCTACCATTGAGCGGCTTCAGCTGGGATCAACGCAAGCAGTTGAGGTGATGGACAAGGGGCGCGCTCAGGCGCACGCGAGCGTTGAAACAGTGGGTAAAGCTCGGACAAGTCTCGCGGCTATCACCAACGCTGTTGGGACTATCAAAAATGTATCCAAGCAGATTGCTGAAGCGTCGAGTGAGCAATTGGCCATGACCGTTGATATCAACGGAAATATTGTTAACATTTCTACCGCCGTGCGCAGAACATCTGCCGGTGCTCAGGAAATGGCCCAGCGCGCAGCGACACTAGACCAGCTATCAAACGATATGTTGATACTGGTGCGTCAATTTAAGCTTTAATTACCCAACTTTGAAGTGCGGCTACTGCATAATTACATCGTAGAAGCGGCTAAAGACAAGCAGGCAGCGACACGAAATATCGACGCGCGGCGATGGCCATAGGCATGTTTCAGTCAGCCCTTACCGGGCGACTCGCTGAACCAGTTGTCTTAATTAGTGGCAAACAAGCAGCGCAATCGCGAGACGATGAACGTACTAACCTGCGTGCCCAGAACCCAGCAGGTGTGTCACTGGATTGGTCTGTCGCTGATTCAGAAAGGGCGACCGAATCGATGCGCTGCCAGCCACAGCTGCTAGCTTCAACGGCATTATCATGATTGATGCAGAGCGGGCAGCGGCGTTGCTAGGACGCGGCCAGTGAGACTCAAGTGCCGAATCCGTGCTCTGCCAGATTGAATCTAGTCCAGTGCTACTCTAGACCTACTCTAGACCTACTCTAGGGCTTGCCAAACTCCAGCGTGATTTGGGCTGTGTGCTCGCCGACAGCGGGTAAGGTTACGACCGCTGTTGGTTCGTCAGTGCCGGGCCCTGCTACCTCGGCGCCACGTCCCAGCATCTTGATTGGCCCGTGTTCAGTTTCAACAGTGCGGTAGCGATTTTGCGGATGCCCGACAAGATCATCAAGATCTGATAAGCGCCCAAATGCAATACGAGCCGCATTGAGTCTTTCGATCATCTGCTCGCGCGTAAGTCGATAGAAGATTTTGCCCACTAGCGCGTCGAGTACGTCGCGGTGTTCAACCCGTGATTGATTGCTGACAAATCTCGGATCATCAATCAATTTTGGGTTATCCAGCACGTTGTTGCACAGACTGCGCCATTCAACCTCATTCTGAATGCTGATTAGCACCGCTTTGTTATCGCGACACAAAAAGGCGCCATAGGGTGCAATGCTAGGATGCTTGAGCCCATGATTAGCCGGCGTGAAGTCGCCATAGCGATGTTGCAGATAGGGTACGTTCATCCAATCAGCGGTGGCATGGAATAGTGATACGTTGATATGTCGACCGGCACGCTGTGGGTCGCGTTGTCGCGCAAACAGGGCCTGCAGGATTTCCTGATAAGCCGTCATACCTGCCGCGATATCTGAAACAGAGACGCCCACTCGGGTCAATTCTTCACCAATGCCGGTCACCGAGCACAGGCCAGTTTCAGCCTGAATGAGTAGGTCGTAGGCCTTTTGATCGCGGTAGGGGCCTGTGTCGCCATAGCCAGATATTGAGCAAATAATCAGCGCCGGATGTTGGTGCCTTAATGACTCAGGATCAAACCCTAAGCGCTGCAGCGCGCCAGGTGCCAAGTTCTGGATAAAGATGTCGGCTTGCGCGAGCATTGAATCGAGTAGTTGCTTGTCCTTTGGCTGGCGCAGATCAAGCACGACACTTTCTTTACCCGCGTTCAGCCAGACAAAGTAGGCACTTTGCCCTAGCACCAGTGAGTCATAGCGGCGTGCGAAATCGCCTTCAGCACGCTCGATTTTGATGACTCTGGCACCGGCTTCTGCCAGTCGACCAGACACATAGGGTGCAGCGACGGCCTGCTCAAGACTGACTACGGTGATGCCTGCCAAATCACTCATGAGGGCATAACAGGTGGTTCGAGAATTAAGCCGGGCAACGCGAGGCGCGACCACTGGAGAAGACCGCCTGGGATGTTTGCAACCTTTGAGAAGCCGGCGGCGTTGAGTATTTGGGTTGCCATGGCTGACCTCTTACCTGACTGACACACCGTGACGATAGGCTTGGTTGAAGTAATTTCCTGATGGCGCTCGCGTAATTCGTCGAGGGGGATAAGGGTTGAGCCGTCGATATGTCCCAAATCACCGCCAAACTCTGCGGCTGAGCGAACATCCAGCACATAGACCGCGTCGAGATGGCGAGCTACCCAGTTGGGTTCAACCTCCGGTATACCGGCGAATGTGTTCGTCACAGGACCCCATGCAACCGGCGGAGGGACCTCGCCATTTCGAGGTCTGCCACAGTGCAGGTTAGCAGGCACAGCAATTTCGAGCAGTCGAGGGTGCGGCAAGCCGAGGTTGTTCATATAACCCGCAAAGTCTTCTTCCCGTGCATCACCGCCGATGCGCGGATTAAAGTGCTTTTCTTCGCCCACCGTTGACACAGTCCGACCCATGTAGTCGTGACCGGGATAGATCAGGCATGAATCTGGCAACGTGAAAATCTGTTCTCTAATGCTTTGCCACATGGTGTGGACACTGCCCGCCTGAAAATCTGTGCGGCCGGCTCCGCGGATCATCAGGCAGTCGCCAGTGAAAGCCATCGTCTCGTCCTGAGTGACAAAGGTCAGGCAGCCATTTGTGTGTCCGGGAGTTGCCCGGACCATTAAGGTGTAATCGCCGAATACCAGCGCCGTGCCGTGTTTGGCCTGAACATCGACTTCCTTGGCAGCATATGCTTCGGATAGAACGATAGGCGCCTGGAAGTGGTGTTTCATCAACCATGCCCCCGTGACGTGGTCAGCGTGAACGTGCGTGTCGATGGCGTACTTGACCTTTAGGTCAAGCTCGCGCAACAGGGCTGTATCCCTGTGGTGCTGCTCAAAGACGGCATCAATGATTAGCGCTTCTCGGCTGGCCTCACAGCCGAGAATATAGGTATAGGTTGAGGATGCCAGGTCGAAAAGTTGTCTAAAAATCATAATGGCAGACCTGCCTTGTTGGATGGCCGATATTTTATCATTATTTGCTTCGGGGTTTATGACTCGATTTGTAGAGTGATTTTCGGCGTTCTTTATACTGCTCTTTAACGGCGAAATAGGGGGCCGCGCCTGTCGTGGTTTTGGGTAGAGATGGTAATCTTCAACTGATAGCATGTTAGCTTTAGGCAGCAGGAAATTGATCGATGTCTGACTTGTTTTTTGAGGGTGTTAATCTGGCCATTTACGGCATGGGTTCGGTGTTTGTCTTTCTCACGATGCTGGTTGGGGCAACGACGCTGATGTCGAGGTTGTGTGGCGACGCGCCGGTCGCTCCGGTCAGCATCTCGCCAACGCTTGATAGCGCCGACCCTCAGCTATTGGCAGCAATATCTGCAGCCGTCGCTGCCTATCGTCGTCCCAGGCAATAATCGGTTCGCGGCTGAAGGTGTCGCGGGCAGTTTTAACCAATCACGTGACTGTGTCACGTGTGGCTTTGTGCGATCAAATGGCGGGGGTTACTGCGGCTATTTGCGGTTTCTGAGCCACGGACAGCCTATTAACGATTTACGAGCGGCGGGCAATCTATGAGTGCGAGTAACCTTAGTAAGAGCAAGAAGAAACTGGGTATTACGGACGTGGTGCTGCGCGATGCGCACCAATCGTTATTTGCTACCCGCATGCGCCTCGACGACATGCTACCGATCGCGGAGAAGCTCGATCAGGTCGGCTTCTGGTCTTTAGAAAGTTGGGGCGGTGCGACATTTGATGCCTGCATCCGGTTTCTGGGTGAGGATCCCTGGGAGCGCATTCGTGAGTTGAAGAAAGCCATGCCCAATACACCCCAGCAGATGCTTTTTCGGGGCCAAAATATTCTCGGTTATCGGCACTATGCGGATGATATCGTCAACAAATTTGTTGAGCGTGCAGCGGTCAACGGTGTCGATGTTTTTCGTATTTTTGATGCGATGAATGATCCGCGTAATTTGGAAGCGGCGATCAAGGCTGTGCGCAAACAAGAAAAGCATGCTCAGGGTACCTTGTCGTATACCGTGAGCCCTGTGCATAACATTAAGGGTTGGGTTGCCATGGGGCGGCAGCTTGAGTCAATGGGCTCAGATTCTATCGCCATCAAGGATATGGCGGGACTGCTGACACCTTATGTCGCATTCGAGTTGATCAGCGAGTTGAAGAAAGTGGTTAACGTGCCTATTCACATGCAGTGTCACGCCACGACGGGGATGTCGACCGCGACCTACCTTAAGTCTATCGAGGCGGGTATCGATAACGTCGATACTGCTATTTCATCGATGAGCATGACTTACGGGCACTCGCCGACGGAATCCGTGGTGGCCATTCTTGCAGGTACTGAGCGTGACACCGGACTTAATCTGCCGCTGCTGGAGGAAATAGCCGCGTATTTCCGTGAAGTCAGAAAAAAATATGCAAAATTTGAAGGCTCCTTGCGAGGTGTTGATTCACGTATCTTAGTTGCGCAGGTGCCGGGTGGCATGCTGACTAATCTCGAAAATCAACTGCGCGAGCAAAATGCGAGTGATCGACTCGACGAGGTGCTGTTAGAGATCCCACGTGTGCGTGAAGATCTCGGCTACATTGCCTTGGTGACGCCTACCTCGCAAATCGTCGGTACCCAGGCGGTGCTTAATGTGCTTGCCGGCGAGCGTTATGAAAATATTACCCGTGAAACCGAAGGCGTGCTCAAGGGTGAATACGGTATGACCCCAGCGCCAGTTAACAAGGTCTTGCAGGCCACTGTGCTTGACGGCGCCGCACCCGTGACGTGTCGTCCAGCGGATCTTTTGCAACCAGAGTTTGAGAAACTGCGGACAGAACTCGCGAGCCTGAAACAAGACAAAAACCTAATTTTTGGTAAATGTTTTGATGACGACGTGCTGACGTACGCACTATTTCCGCAGCCAGCGCTGAAATTTTTTGCTAACCGCACTAACCCTGCCGCTTTTGAGCCAGTGCCTACAAACGCAGCCCCGCATTTGTCACCCGCGGCGGCATCAGTTGCGGATGTAACAGGTCAAATGGAGGTCTATACAGTAGAAGTGAGTGACCAGGCTTATATCGTCAGGGTGACGCCCGGTGGTGCCATTGACGGTGTCTTGTCCACGACGCTAGCGACCACGCCAATCGCTGCGCAGGCCGCCGCTCCCGCAGCCGGATCAATAGGGCTAGTTGCGCCACTGTCGGGGAATATCTTCAAGATCAATGTCAAGGTCGGCGACTACCTCAACAGTGGTGATGTGGTGTTGGTGCTGGAGGCGATGAAGATGGAAACAGAAATCCGTGCCAATAGTTCTGGCTTAATCACGCAGGTATTGATTCAGGAAGGCCAGGCTGTATCGGTCGGCGACACCTTGATTACCTTCGGTTAAAGGGGCAAACATGGAGCAACCCTCGGGTCAATTCGTCGATCAAATAGCGAGTCAACTGTTGGAACTCTGGCAGACAACAGGCATCTACCAACTGCACCTAGACCAGTTCTTTATGATTTTGGTGGCGCTAACATTACTGTACTTGGCGATTAGTCGTAAGTTCGAGCCACTGCTACTCGTACCTATCGGCTTTGGTGGTCTGCTGAGTAACATCCCCGGTGTCGATATTGCCGTCGGCCAAGGCGTGCTGCATCAGTTTTATGTGATGGGTATTGAGACGGGTATTTTTCCCTTGTTAATTTTTATGGGGGTCGGCGCCATGACGGACTTCGGCCCCCTGCTAGCTAATCCTAAAACGCTGTGGCTTGGTGCGGCCGCGCAGTTTGGTATTTTTGCTACGCTGCTTGGGGCCGTAGGCCTGACCTCCCTGGGTGTTTTTGATTTTACGCTGCCCGAGGCGGCAGCGATTGGCATTATCGGTGGTGCTGATGGCCCGACGGCAATCTACGTGGCAGGCATCTTGGCGCCGCATCTACTGGGCGCCATCGCGGTCGCGGCTTACTCCTATATGGCGCTGGTGCCATTGATTCAACCGCCGATTATGCGTGCGCTGACGACTCAGTTGGAACGTGAAATTGTTATGACTCAATTACGGACAGTGAGTCGACGCGAAAAAATTATTTTCCCTATCATGCTCCTGCTGCTAGTGGCCCTATTGGTACCTAGCGCGGCACCCCTGTTGGGCATGTTTTGTTTAGGTAACCTGATGCGTGAATGCGGCGTCGTAGATCGACTAAGTGACACTACTCAGAACGCGCTCATTAACACTACAACAATTCTGCTGGGGCTTGCGGTTGGTTCGAAGTTACGTGCTGATCAGTTTTTAGTGGCCGACACGCTGGGCATACTGCTACTAGGGATGGTCGCGTTTTGCATCGGTACCGCGACGGGTGTGCTGATGGCGAAACTGATGAATGTGCTGTCGACTCAGAAGATCAATCCCTTAATTGGCGCTGCTGGCGTCTCTGCTGTTCCCATGGCGGCTCGGGTTGTCAACAAGGTCGGACTAGAGGCGAACCCTCACAACTTCCTACTAATGCATGCTATGGGGCCGAATGTTGCCGGCGTAATAGGCTCTGCTGTTGCCGCGGGGGTGTTGATTCAGTTTGCTCGCTGACGCGAGGATTAGCGGTTTCCTCAAGACAGTGAATCCTGCTAGTGTGGCAACACGCAGAGACGGTATAAACCATTCTTGATAATAAAAATAAGGGCGTAGCGATGAGTGCAAGCGGCGACTGGCAAGTGACAGTAAATTCACCAATGGGTGTGCAAAAGGGGACATTAACATTGGTAGAGGATGGCCCGGTCCTGTCTGGCAAGGTGGTTATTCCGCAGGGAAGTGAGACGTTTGCTAACGGCAAAGTCAGTGGCAGAGACCTTAGTTGGAAGATCAAAATGAGCAAACCGATGCCCATGGAGCTGCACTTCACTGCAGCGCTAGACGGCGACGGCATTAGTGGTAAGGTCAAGCTTGGGATGTTTGGTGATGCGACTTTTTCAGGTACGCGGTTGTAGGCGCTTATGGCTGCATGATTGCTGCTTGACTTGACAAGTGCACGGTTGAGTTTGTAGGTTTGTGTAGCGGCGCTGTGATGGCCTTTCGGGCATTGAGTTAAACTCTACGGGCAGTATGATCCGGGGTTGAGTTATGACCGTAGCCAATCTAGGTAAAATTTCAGGCAAGCCGGCGCGCATTCATCCACGAGCGACGTTGTGCTCAGACACTGGGCGGCACAGAGCCGCGCTTAAAAACACGAATACCAATACTAAAACTAATACCAAGAGGGAAGAACGAACTATGCAAGAATATTTGAAGTTTTACATCAACGGCGAATGGGTTGATCCCGCCACGCCAGCGACACTCGATGTCATTAATCCATCTACCGAAGCCGCCTTTGCAAAAATCAGCATGGGTAGTGCGGCCGATGTGAACAAAGCCGTCGCCGCAGCGAAAACTGCTTTCGACAGCTTTTCTCGCACCACTGTTGCAGAGCGTCTGGAACTGTTCGCTGCGATTTTAGCAGAATACGCCAAGCGCTATGACGATATTGCCAGCGCTATTTCAACCGAGATGGGCGCTCCAATCTGGTTGTCTAAAGCCGCTCAGGCGGCAACTGGCCAGGCGCACATTGCGACAGCCATGAATATTTTGAAAAACTTTGAGTGGGAGTCTCGTAAGGGAGCCTACGTATTGCGCCGAGAGCCTATCGGCGTCTGCGGTTTGATTACGCCCTGGAATTGGCCGATCAATCAGATTACTTGTAAGGTCGCGCCGGCGCTAGCGGCGGGTTGCACGATGGTGTTAAAACCCAGCGAAGTGGCGCCAGTCAATGCCATATTGCTCGCGGAAATTCTGCACGATGCGGGTGTTCCTAAGGGCGTATTCAACTTAGTTAACGGTGATGGCCCTGCTGTTGGCGCCGTGATGTCTGCCCATCCCGATGTGCAGATGATGTCTTTCACCGGGTCAACCCGCGCCGGTATCCTGGTGGCTAAAGCCGCTGCTGATACCGTCAAGCGTGTCGCTCAAGAGTTGGGTGGCAAGTCTGCGAATATCATTCTCGAAGATGCGGACTTGCAAAAAGCCGTTTCTGGTGGTGTCTCTCAGGTCTTCACTAACTCTGGACAGTCCTGTAATGCCCCAACGCGTATGCTAGTGCCCCGTGGCAAGCATGACGAAGCGCTGCTAATCGCCAAAGCGACGGCAG
Organism: Candidatus Azotimanducaceae bacterium; assembly: GCA_047630175.1. Lineage (GTDB taxonomy): Bacteria > Pseudomonadota > Gammaproteobacteria > Pseudomonadales > Azotimanducaceae > UBA4582. The sequence goes on along the minus strand of JBLHVI010000004.1, from coordinate 96,582 downwards.
ACACTGTCAAAGCCGGTGACCCGTTCGCGGAAGGTACCGTCATTGGCCCCGTGGTCAATGATATTCAGTTTGATAAGATCCAGGCGCTCATTCAAAAAGGTATCGATGAAGGCGCGACGCTGGTTGCTGGCGGTACTGGACGTCCCGATGGTCTGAATGCTGGTTATTACGTCAAGCCAACAATTTTTGGTAACGTCACCAATGACATGACCATTGCTCAAGAAGAAATCTTTGGGCCAGTGTTGACGATTCTGCCCTATGATACTGAGGCGCAGGCTATCGAGATCGCCAACGACACACCTTACGGTTTGTCGGGTTACGTGCAGTCGGCCAGTGTCGAGCATGCTATGGATGTGGCCTCGCAGATTCGTACGGGTAACGTGCACATCAACGGTTCGGGTCCAGACTTCAATGCACCTTTCGGCGGTTACAAGCAGTCTGGCAACGGGCGTGAGTGGGGAGAGCTGGGTTTTGAGGAGTTTCTTGAAACTAAGGCGATCTTTGTGCCAAAGGGCTGAAAGCGCTTCGCATGATATGTATGGGTGGTAGCAGCGTGGTAGGTCAATAAGTATCGCCTGCCGCTAAAGCCTAAGAAAAGCCTGATGCGCCCCGATCATTATTAAAATGACGGGGCGTTTTTTTTGGCGGAAATAACCTATACGTAAGTGCGGCTGCGGGCTAGGATAACGCTAGAGCCTTGTCCTTAGTTCACATGTTAACGCTATTCTTGCGCTTGCTGGCGCAGCTTGTCGCGAACATTCATCAGCACTTGCCCGTAGTGGTTGTTGCCGCGGCGATCACGACCGCAACCCCAAAAATAGTCATACTGACTGTTTTCAACCAATTTGACCTCGCTCTGAGATAACAGTGTGCCTTGCTCCGGGTAGGTTTTGCAGCGCGTGTAAATTGCGCGTGTCATGTAGGCGATTTTCACTTTGCGCCAATCACGCCGGATGCGCTTTAACCGGCTACGGCCCATCTTGCGTGCTTGATCAGGTGTGGCTGCTAGCCGAATCTTTTCTTGGTAGGTGGGGTCAGCGAACTTCATGGCTTGATAATAATGCTCCGCCGTCGGCCAAACGCTTTCATCAAGATTAAACGGGTAAGCCGCATAGGTGCCGAATTTCTGCTCGACGTCGCTACGAGAAAAATACAAAGCCTGTTGGTCGTCTGCGCTGAACGTGTCGGTGGCCATAGGTTTGCTCTGCAGGTGATTGTTTAGCGTGAGCCCCAAATACGTGCTACCGCGCGATCTGTGCCGACACTGCCGATAAGTAAGCCCAAGCAGCCGACGCCGCCGAATAGCAACACGGGTAGGGCATAGTCCCAGCTTGGTAGGAGCGCTAACACCAAACTGCCGAGCCCAATAAACATGACACTCATGATCAGCAGAATCACCCGGTGTGAACGTCGATAGGCATACGCTGTGTCTCCGGACTCAAAAAAATGCAGGAGAGGATTAAAGACGGTTCTGATCAGTGTTTTCATGAGCGGACACTAACAATAGTTGTTTGGCTAAACAACCACCTAACCGACGGTGCGATGGCTAGGTAGCATTTAACATAGCTTCTTAAACAGCCGAGTTACCAAGTATCGATGCAGGGCCGCTTCTTGCCCTCACGGGGCAGAGGTGCTGGCGTGGCTTTTAATCCCGCCATGATCCACTGGCGTGAGGCAATGGGGTCGATAACATCATCGATCTCAAACGCCGTTGCATAGTTGACTGCCTTGCCGTGTTGGTACATAGATTCCACCCGTGCTTCAAAGGCTTCTTCGCGTTCTTCAGGGTCCTCAATGGCTGCCAGCTCTTTGCGATAGCCAAGCTTGACGGCACCTTCAAGTCCCATGCCGCCAAATTCTCCCGTCGGCCAGGTAACAGTGAACACTGATGCCTTAAAGCCGCCGCCGGCCATGGCCTGGGCGCCGAGGCCATAGCCTTTGCGCAGTACAATAGTGAACATGGGCACGGTGATACTGCTGCCGGTAACAAACATGCGCGCGGCGTGTCGCACCAATGCGGTCTTCTCTGACTCGGGTCCGACCATAATGCCTGGGGTATCGCAGAGGCTGACAATAGGGATATCAAATGCGTCGCATAGCTGCATGAAGCGGGCGGCCTTATCTGCACCGTCGCTGTCGATGGCACCGGACAGATAAGCCGGATTGTTAGCGATGATCCCAATAGGCCTGCCCTCAATACGCGCGAACGCCGTAATCATGCCTAATCCAAAGAGAGCCCGTAGCTCCAGCAATGAGTCGACGTCTACGAGGGTTTCTATCAACTCGCGAATGTCGTAGATACGCAGTCGATTCTCGGGAATGATAGCGCGTAACTTAATCTGGTCAGGTGCTTGCCATTTACTTAACCGGCCTTGAAAGTAGCTAAGGTATTGCTTGGCGACCTGCATGGCTTCAGCTTCATCCTCAACAACAATGTCTACTACGCCGTTAGCAGACTGGACGTCAATGGGGCCGATATCGTCAGGCGTAAAAATACCTAGGCCGCCGCCCTCAATCATGGCGGGGCCACCCATACCAATGTTCGAGTCGCGGGTTGCGATTACCACATCGCTAGCACCTAACAGCGCGGCGTTACCGGCAAAGCACCGGCCGGAGGTGATGCCGATACGGGGCACCAGGCCACTAAGTTTGCCGTACAGCGAAAACGCTAGGCAGTCGAGTCCGGCAATGCCGAGTCCGTCTGTGTCACCGGGCCGACCACCGCCACCCTCTGCAAGCACAATGACCGGCAGCTTTAGTTTCTCTGCTAATTCGAACATTCGATCTTTCTTGCGATGATTCTGCGAGCCTTGGGTTCCAGCAAGCACCATGTAATCGTAAGACATGATGATGCATTGAGTCTCTTGATCCGGGAACAGCTCGCCATTGACGCTGCCCATGCCCGTGACCATGCCGTCAGCAGGCGTATTCTGCATCAGGTCTTCAAGTTTGCGTCGACGTCTTTGGGCGGCGATGGTCAATGCGCCATATTCGACAAAGCTGTCGGCATCATAAAGGTCTGCGAGGTTCTCTCTGGCTGTGCGATGGTTTGTGCCGTGTCGGCGCGCAACGGCTTCGGGCCGAGCAACATCTTGGCCTAACGCATGGCGCGCATTGCTTTCGGCAAGGTCAGGGCGGATTAAGTTTGGGTCTAGGTCTTGCGCTTCCGCTGCATCGGCTACGAGGACTTCGCCGGGTTCGATAAATAGCAAGGGGTGACCCTCAGTTACGGTGTCACCTGTCATGCAGCTCAGCATCATGACGGTGCCTCCCATGGGCGCCCCAATAACATGTTCCATCTTCATGGCTTCCATGATGGCCAGTTGTTGTCCCGGGTAGACGGCCGCGCCAACTTCCACGCTGAGTTCTATGACGGTGCCCTGCAGGGGCGCCGACACAGCTGTCGTACCGTCGGGTCCTGTCATCTGCGGGGAGCCGCTTGCGCTTATTTTACCGCCTTCATGAACCGTTTGTGAGGCGTGATCAGTCAGTGGATCTGCTTTGGTATCTTGCTCTGTGTCGAAATAAAGCGATGTGTGGGAGCCTAGCGCTGCAAGTTGTTCAAGATGGTCATCGACATAGCGGGTGTATAAATCGTTAGCCTGAAAGTCTGGCGACATAACAAGGTTTTGCAGAAAGGGGATGTTGGTGTCGAAGCCCTCTAGGCGAAATTCTGCTAAGGCGCGATACGTTTTACGGGCGCAGTTAGCAAATTCAGAGCTGTTGCTGTGCACAATTAATTTCGCTAACAGTGAGTCGAATCTTGTTGATGTCTGATAGCCCGCATAGGCAAAAGAATCTAGCCGAATGCCTGGCCCCGTAGGTGGCTCAAAAACACTGAGCGTACCACCGGTTGGTTTGAAACCTTGTTTGCTGGTCAGTGTTTCCATATTGATACGTGTCTGGATAGCGTAACCGCGAGGCGCTGGTAAGTTGTCGGCGGTGAGTCCCAGCGATTGCAATGATTCACCACTGGCGAGTCGCAGCTGGGTTTGTACGAGATCAATGCCCGTCACACTTTCCGTGATCGTGTGTTCGACTTGAAGTCGTGGATTGGCTTCAATGAAGTAGAAATTTCCCGGATTGTCTCGATCTAATAAAAACTCGAAGGTGCCGAGGCTGCGATACTGGGCGCGTTTGGCCATGGTGGTTGCGGCATTGATCAGCTGTTCTCGCAATTTGGGATCAAGGCCCGGTGCTGGCGCGATCTCAATGACTTTTTGATGGTTACGCTGGACACTACATTCGCGCTCCCATAGGTGACAGATTTTTTCGCCGTCGCCGATTATCTGTATTTCGATGTGCCGAGCCCGGGGAATCAATCGCTCAACATATACACTGTCATCACCGAAGGCGGCCAACGCTTCACTTTGACAACGTGCCAATAAATTCGGCAAGTCTTCGATAGTTTTAACGATACGCATTCCGCGCCCGCCACCGCCGGCCTGAGCTTTGATCAGCATCTGCGCGCCGCTAGGGAGTTGGCTAAAAAACGCTTGAGCACCTGCAAGGTCGGTCTTTTCCTCAGTGCCGCCGATGATAGGAACATCGCATGCCGCTGCAAGCAGTCGTGCTTGGGACTTGTCGCCAAACAGTGCTAGTTGCTTGGCGGTGGGTCCGATAAAAATAATTTCGCGCGCTTGGCACGCCTCGGCAAAGCTGGCGTTTTCGCTGAGGAACCCATAGCCGGGATGTATCCCGTCACATCCCGTATCGTCCGCAATCTGCAGAATTTGCGCAGCATCAAGGTAGGCTGCAGTGCCCGAGCCGCTAAGTACCACGGATTCATCAACCTTGCGATTATGCAGCGATGCGACATCGTCTTGTGAGCAGATACCGACCGTTGTGATACCCAGCTCAGCTGCAGCACGGGCGATGCGGATGGCGATTTCGCCTCGGTTGGCGATCAATATTTTTTTCATCATGTTCGGGTCTCTGTTAGGGGGCGCTCAGTGATGGTTTTTTGCTAACGCATGACTGGCACATAGTCTTCAGACTTGGTTAATATACCATTAATAATGTCTGAGTGAAGCCGGCGGGAATTGCCGCTATGATGGGCAAGTAAAGACCAAAACTAAGAGGTTTATAAGGCTGGCAATATGGCAATTTCTTATTTAAACGGTACCTGGCAAGCAATTGAAGACGCCAAAATTTCGGTGTTAGATCGTGGCTTTATGTTCGGTGATGGCATCTACGAGGTCATTCCGGTGTATGACGGGCGGGTGTTCACTCTCGATCAGCATCTGACGCGACTGGGCAAGAGTTTGGCAGAGATCAAGCTTGCCAACCCGCTCGGTCAAGACGAGTGGGCAGCATTGATTAAAGAGGCTTTGGTGCGCGCCGAGGAGACCACGGCCCTTGTTTATATTCAAGTGACTCGGGGCATTGCGGCCAAGCGCGATCATGTATATCCGAAAGGCCCAGCAACGGTACTCCTGACTGTTTCAGCGGCGCCTATTTTGGACAGGAAATCGATCAAGCCATACGCGCTTGTGAGTCTTGAGGATTTTCGCTGGGGCCGGGGACATATTAAAACCGTCAGTTTAATTGCCGCAGGTATGCTCAAGAACGAGGCGATTTCCCAAGGCGCTGATGATGCCGTGTTGATTCGCGATGGCCTGGCGACCGAAGGTACGTCCTCCAATATCTTCATGGTCAAAGATGGTGTGATAGTTACGCCGCCGAAATCCAAGCTGTTGTTGCACGGGATTACCCGAGATCTGGTGGTCGAACTGGCTGCTGCCAATGGATTGGCGCTTCAAGAGCGAGATATTCCGGCGACGGAGTTAGCTGGCGCCGACGAGTTGATGATTACAGGCTCTGGCCATGAGGTATGGCCCGTCGTTCAGCTTGACGGGCAGCCCGTCGGTAACGGGGCGCCGGGCGTCATGTGGAAGACGCTGGATAACTTGTTCCAGTCTTACAAAAAACAGGTTTTGCAGTTGCCAGCGTGATCTTTCAATAAAAGCCTCTGGCGTAAACAGCTACATGATTTTGTAGAGTTTGCGGCTAGTCTCGCCGGTTGTGTAGATGGTGCCGTTAAGCCCTAGCGCCACCCCATTAAACACCATAGATGGAGGTTGTTGGTTGCTAGGCGCAGGAGTGCCGGCAGGAATCGTCGCCAACAGTGTTTGTGTGCCAGCAGCGCTGATGCGCTTGATCTCGCCAGTGCTGCCTTCGACGACAATAAAGCCTTCACCATCCAGCGCGATACCTTCCGGAGTCGTCAGGCCACTGATCACCAACATGGGCTCAGGCATTAAGACATCATTTTTGCCAAGTTGGTAAATGCTGCCTGATTCGCGGTCAGTGACGTACAAGGCGTTGTTGCCAACGACCAGTCCTGAGGGCGAGGGCAGGCTGAACAAAGTTTTGATGCCAGTCTTGCTAAGGCTAATGACTCGACCTGTGCCAGCTTCCGTCGCGATGAGCTGATTGTCGAAGCGCACAGCTGCGACGGGGCCTTGTAGATTGCTATAGCGCTCAATAATTTCTCCGGATGCTGGATCCCAGACTCTAATATCGCTGTCGACCCATGACGCGAGAATCAGGTGTTCGCCATCGGCTGCCAGATTCATTGCGCCACCGACCTTGCCAACGCCGAGAATATTTCGGTGAATGCGCGTCTCGTCGCCGGTCATGGGGTCAAAAAACCTAATGGCATTAAGGTCTGCCACAACCAACTCGCCTTTGAACAGCGTTATACCGCCGGGGTGGCCCATCCCTCCAGGTTGTAGCGTGGTTAAACTGCCATCTGCCTCGATGCGTTTGATAAAGCCATCGATAAAGCTGGAGACAAACAGCCGATCGGTTTTATCGAAGGCAAAGTTATCTAACCCAGGCGTCAGGGTGGCGATGAGAATCCTTCCATCGCGTTCTTTAGTATCAAGCCTGAAGACTTCGCCAGTGCCGGTATCCAGCACGTGCAACTCGCCTTTGCTGTTGAACTTGACGGCGGCTGGTGTCTGAAAGCCGACGGCCTCAACACGCATCTCTTTGCTGTCGACGTCGAAGCTGACAATCTCCCCAGTAAACCAGCGAGGTCCGTATAGCCGGTTGTCAGGGCCCCAATCCATGCCGTTCAAACCACACCCAGGACCAAGATCCTCAGCAATAACGCGTGCTGGTTCAACGCCTAAAGGGTCGATTTCGAACAAGCCCGTACCGAAGAAGCATTGAGAAACAAATAATCGACCATTGTCGGAGAAGGTAATAGGATTGACGCCGGGTGTCAGTTGCGCCGCTACCACACGCTCGCCGTCCTTGTTAAAACCTGCCACCTCGCCCGTCAATATCGAGGTCCAGAAGTAACTGCCGTCTGGTCCAAAAGCTATGTCATCAGGGCCGGTAACGCCCTCGGCGGTGCCAAGGCGACGCACAATTGCGCCACTGTCCGGGTCAATCACGGTGATGTTGGAGCCGACGACGGAGGCAATGTACAGCTGATTGTCAGGTGAGAAATTAATGCCATTAGCGCCAGCAATATTTGCCCCTGACGCGAGCACAGTAACGCTGAGCGGGGCTACTTCAATATGCGGAGGCGGTGTGTCAGATTGGCCGCAACCGGTCAATATCAGTGCCAGACAAAGCGGTGTCATCAGGATTTTAAGCATCGGTTTTCCCTTCAATAGCGTGAGCCTAGTGTCGCAGGGTAGCACAGACTGAGGGCTGGCCATCCGAGGATGTAAATACGATTGATTATCATGCGCATTTCGCCTTTGCCGATCGATTTTGCCGATCATTCCAACCGGAAACATTCATTGGACTCGGGCACAGCAGACGTCTATCTTTTATGCTCCACAAACCTTGTGTTCAATCAATTGGAGAAAATCTATGTCATTGAAAGGTTCAAAAACCGAACAGAACTTGAAAGACGCGTTCGCCGGTGAATCCCAAGCTAACCGTCGGTATCTGTACTTTGCGGCCAAAGCTGACGTGGAAGGTTACAACGATGTCGCTTCAGTTTTTCGCTCCACGGCTGAAGGTGAAACAGGCCATGCTCACGGTCATCTTGAGTATCTTGAAGAAGTGGGCGACCCAGCGACAGGCATGCCTATCGGCCCCACTAGTGACAATCTGAAGGCGTCAGTTGCCGGCGAAACTCATGAGTACACAGATATGTATCCGGGTATGGCGTCTGCTGCTCGTGAAGAAGGCTTCGATGAGATTGCCGACTGGTTTGAAACATTGGCGAAAGCTGAGCGCAGCCATGCCAACCGTTTTCAGAAAGCATTGGATAACCTCGACGCGTAGTCGACGGTTTTTGCTAGGAGGTATCTGACCAAGTTTGTGGGATCCCATGGTCGTCTCAACCGGCGATCATGGGACGACAGCGGGTCAGACACTCCAAATGTTCTGACGATAATTTATTGTTTGAAACGACTCAGCGCAAGCTGCATCCGCATGGTGGTAAAGACAAGGAAAGCAAAGCATGAGCGAGCGTCGAGAAGGCAATCTTGAGGCACCGACACGACATCCACTAGGATGGAAGGAAGAAGCCTTTTGGGATAAAGACGATTTATTTGACGAGCTAGAGCGCGTCTATGACGTTTGCCACGGCTGTCGTCGATGCGTAAGCCTGTGCGACTCTTTTCCACAGCTGTTTGATTTGGTGGATGAATCTGAGACCCTAGAGGTCGACGGCATCCCCAAGAGTGATTACTACAAGGTCGTTGATCAATGCTACATGTGCGACCTTTGCTATATGACGAAATGCCCCTATGTGCCGCCCCACGAGTGGAATATTGACTTCCCACACTTGATGTTGCGGGCCAAGGCGCAACGCTTTTCGAGCGAGGGTGCAAGCTTTCGTGACCGGACCTTGACCAACACTGACACCGTGGGGAAATTGGTGAGTATCCCATTGGTTGATGTGACCGTGAATGCCTTGAACAAGAATGGTTTATTCCGTAATGCGCTCGAAAAAACGCTGGGCGTTCATCATGAGGCGCCTGTTCCTGACTACCATTCAAAGACGTTGCGGAAGCGTTTTACGAATACACCGCAAACCGTTAAACCCGTGGGACGCACCACGGGTAAAGTTGCGTTTTATGCCACCTGCTATGGCAATTACAATACGCCTAATTTGGGCGAAGACTTCGTTAAGGTGTTCGAACACAACAGCATTCAGATTGACTTAGTGCCCAAAGAGGCTTGCTGCGGAATGCCTAAACTTGAGTTGGGTGATCTGCATACGGTAGAAAAACTTAAGAATGAGAATATCCCGGTGCTCGCCAAGTTAGTGGATGAAGGCTACGATTTAATCGCGCCAATTCCCTCTTGCGTGCTGATGTACAAGCAAGAGCTGCCGCTAATGTTCCCCGATGACGCCGATGTGCAAAAGGTTAAGAAAGCGTTTTTTGATCCGTTTGAGTACCTTCATCTGCGGCATCGTGGCGGTGAGTTTAATACCGACTTCAAAGCGTCACTAGGCGAGATTAGCTATCAAGTAGCGTGTCACCTGCGCGTTCAAAATATTGGTTTGAAGACCCGGGATATTCTTAATCTGGTGCAAGACACGACCGTTAGCGCCATCGAGCGTTGTTCGGGTCACGATGGCACCTACGCGGTAAAAAAAGAAACGCGTGCTAAATCTTTAAAGATTGCCCGCCCTGTTGTACGTCAGGTTGACGCTAAACAGCCCGAGCATTTCACCAGTGACTGCCCCATGGCCGGTGTTCATATTTCCAACTTGGCGACCAGTGTCGACAAGTCTGAACATCCAATGTCACTGCTGCGTAAAGCCTACGATATTTAGCCACAGCCTCGATTCATCGTGGCTGATTTTCAAGGAGACAAGCATGTTATCACGCGCCAATTTATGGTCGTTGGAAGAGTATTCAGAACGTCGGTCGACATTTCGTACTGAGGTGCTGGCACATAAGAAAAATCGCCAGGTTATGCTTGGTGGTCATATTGCGCTGATTTTCGAGGATGAATTGACCATCCGCTACCAAATCCAAGAAATGCTGCGCATCGAAAAAGTTTATGAGTCGGCAGGTATTCAGGATGAACTAGATGCCTACAATCCCCTGATCCCGGATGGTGACAATTGGAAGTGCACCATGCTTATTCAGTACAACGATGTTGATGAACGCAAGCGTCGGCTGGCGCAGTTAATTGGTGTAGAAGACAAGGTTTGGATTCAGGTCGGTGAGCAAGACAAAAGTTTTGCCATCTGCGACGAAGACATGGATCGCACGACTGAGGATAAAACCTCTGCTGTGCATTTTATGCGCTACCCATTAACGTCTGCCCAGGTCTCGGCCGCGCAACAAGGTGCCGTGATCACTATCGGTGTTGATCACTCTGGATTTCCCTGCGAACCTGAGGTGCTTAGCGATGCGGTTAGGCGGTCACTTGTCGCAGACTTGGCCAGCACGCCTGTTAGTTAAGCTCGAACACCTCGACTAAGCCGATACCTGTCGCACCTCCGACTCCGCTCACGATCGCCGTATAGGGGCCGGGTTCAAGCGTGCGCACCAGAACAGACTCGAGATTGTTGGTGGGCCTTAGACTGACGGGAAGATCCAGCACGCGTTCATCGGTTTGCCAATCGTCGTTACTAGCGATTGGAGTAGGCCCGGAAAATAGTTGCAGCTGTGGATTCGCTAACACATCGGCGACGCCAAAATCTGCCAAGCTGGGTCCTTTCGCACGAATCACAACGGTCTTGGGTGAATCGCCCTGAATAATCAAGCCGCCGATCATTACATTGTCATCTGTACCGACGTGTCCGCGTGTCGCGATGTTCACCAGCCGCATGGTCTCATCGCTGTTGGCCTCAAATATCTCGACTAGCCCAACACCCTGAGCCGCATTAACACCGCTGACAATAGCGGTGTAGGCGCCGGGCTCAAGCGTCGCGACAATGGCCGATTCCTGTTCCAAGCTGGGTTGCAGTTTAGTGGGCAATTCTGCTGCACGGGGATGCTGGCGCCAGTCGTCATTATTATCGATAGGTGTCGACCCAGAGAATAGCTGTAGCTGCGGATCTGCCAGCACGCCTGCAACGTTGAAGTTCGCGAGACTCGGCCCTATGGCGCGAATGATAACGGTTTTAGGTGCGGTGCCGTCGATAATTAAGCCGCCGATTAAAACAGCATCATCGATGCCTATCCGACCCCGAGTTGCAATGTTGATAAGTCGCGACGAGGTGGCGCCGGTGCTAGCGTTCAAGGTTAATGTGTAGCTACCCGTCTGGGTCGCGACCGTCGCTGAGTTGGCCAATATACGGTATGTGCCGACATCAAGTGTGGTCGTGAGCAGGGCGTTGAAACCGCTGCCGCTGTCGTCATCTTCTGCAAGGCTATTTGCTAGGTCATCACTGTAAAGTCTCAGGCTGGCATCGAGGGTCGTCGAGTTCATGCCGATTGTTACCGCGCCATTGCTGGTGGTGGTAAAACGATACTGGTCGACCCTGGAGTTGTCATTGATAGGCAGAACGTCGCTGATACCACAATCGCTGTCATTCAAAGCGCCATTGAAGGTGCCTGCTGTGATATCAATTACTGGACAATCGGCGGCAAAAGCGTGTCCGCCTGCAGTTAATAGGCACAGGCTAAGGGCAAGTACGGTGACGCAATAAGAGAATTTCAGCATACGTTGAGTGTAGTCTGTATCAAGGTGTTTGCCAGAAGCCGGGTGGTGTATCGCTACTTGCGCGTGTGATTGAGTTTTGGGTCTAGCGAGAAGTTTTTGCGCTGGCTCGGACATTTGACGCGTTGTCTGCGGTGCCGTCGCTAGCGAGGGGTCGGCGTTGTCCTGCTATTGAAAAGTCCTCCTTGTGGTGGCTCAAATTTGGGCTGTAGGCCGGGTCATGATCGATAACGTGCTGCCAGCGATGCATCATATAGTCAACTTCTGCGGTGAATCGCGCCTGTTTTTCTGGTGAGTCTTCTTGGCCGCGACTCAAGGACTCATGATGATAGAGGTCTGCAAAAGGCGTCCAGACAACACGAAAACCAAGGTCCTGCACTCGCAGGCAGTAGTCGACATCGTTGAACGCGACTGCCAACTGCGTCTCAAGGCCACCGACCTGCTGCCAGATTGATTTGCGCGTTAGCAGGCAGGCACCGGTGACCGCAGAATAGTTCTGCACTAGTGCTAGGCGGCCGAAATAACCGGGTTCGTCGTGCTGAAAATACTTATGGCCGTGACCGGCGATCCCACCGATGCCAAGGATGACGCCAGCATGCTGGATTTGGTCGTTCGGGTAGCGCAGCTTCGCGCCAACAATGCCGACGCCATCTCTGACCAAGTGAGACACCATCTCGGTCAGCCATCCAGGCGCAATGACTTCCACGTCATTGTTAAGCAGGCAAACTATGTCGGTGTCGGCTTGGTCAACAGCGTGATTATTTAGGGCTGAATAGTTAAAAGCTTGGTTGTCCACTAGTACATCCACCTGCGGCAGCCGCGACAAGGATCTAAGATAATTAATTGCATCAAAGTCATCTGAGTCGTTATCAATAATAAGCAGCCTGAAGTTTGGGTACTGGGTTTTCTCCAGTAAGCTGTCAATGCAGACCTTGAGTGTTTGCTGCATATTGCGTGTTGGAATGATGATAGTGACCGGTGGTGGCGCGTCAAGATGATAGTGAACGCGGTAGTGAATACCCTGCCGGCTAACGCGGGCATTGATAGCTTGTGTCTTTAAATGATCCTCAATGGCACGCATGCCGCTGTCTTGAGCATAGGGTTTGCTGTCTGGATTCGCGGCTGTACTTTGAGGATGTACTCGCCAGTGATACAGAATCTCTGGGATATGCCGAACAACGCGCGCCGCATCAATTTTCGTTGCTGCGCGTAGCGCTAGGTCGTGATCTTGGGCGCCCTCATAGCCAAGGCGCATACCGCCCAGTGCACGTAGCAGTGCCATCTCATAAACAGCGAGGTGACAGAGGTAGTTCTGCGATAGCAGTAGGTCATAGTTCCAAGCGGGTTTAAAATTCGGCGTCTGGCGATGGCCGGCTGCGTTGAGTTTGTCCTCATCCGTGTAGAAAAGTTTTGCTTCAGGATGGTCATTGATCTCCATGGCGACGCGCAAAAGTGCTTGAGTTGGAAGCACGTCGTCTTGATCTAAAAAGGTAACAAAGTCGCCGACGGCCAGTGCCAGTGCGCTATTGGTGGCGGCTGAGATATGTTGGTTAGTGTTATGAGCAACATAGCGTATGCGCGAGTCATTGGCCTCGAGTGTTTGCAGTTTTTGTGTCAGCGCAGTATCGCCAGAGGCGTCATCGACGATGCAAAGTTGCCAGTGCGGATAACTTTGGCTGTACACCGAGGTGATAGCCTGATCAAGGTAGTCAGGATCTGGACAATAGACCGGCATAAGGATCGACAACACCGGGAGTTTGCTTAGCTGTGTGAGATGAGCAAGCTGCTGGGTTTGATAGTCGGGTTGTTGGTACTGTGTCTCGCTCGCGTTTATCCACGCCTGATAATCACCGTGCTTCATGGCAATTTCTGTTTCAGCCGTCAGTTGCCCTCGTGCGGGCGGCTGGGTTGCAGGATTTATATCCGGGTTACCGATGGGTCGCATGGTCGTTGTTCTCACTATAACGTGGGCTATGACAGTCTACAGTGACATGCCGCATTAACTTATGAGGGTCCCGTGAGCGGTGCCTAGGCGCAGTGACCGAAGTAGTGTCATTGTAGTCAAAACTGCGGTGATTGTTTTTCTTTCATCGACCTTGGGTATAATCAATTCACCAGACTCGGACAAGCCCATGACAGCATTTCAATCAGCGCCTCGCCTGCGGGTTGGTCTATGACAGCGCAAAGACCTGCTGGGCTGCTTATTTTGGGCATGCATCGCTCGGGCACCTCAGCTCTGGCGGGCGCGTTGCACACCGCTGGCTGGTTTTTTGGTGAGCAGTTATTGCCGTCAACCGCAGACTTTAACCCCAAAGGCTTTTTTGAAGACCAGCGTATCGTGACAATCCATGATGCGTTGTTGGCCAGCTTAGGATTGCGTTGGTATAACTGCCATCTGTTACCGCCCGACTGGATGGCGTCCGTTGGCGCTGGGCTGGCGCGACAGCAGCTGAGTGCGTTGTTGTCGGCGGAATTTTTATCGAGACCCCGCTGGGCAGTCAAAGACCCGCGATTAAGTGTATTTTTGCCTTTGTGGACGGCCGTCCTGGATGAGCTCGACGTACCCTTTCAGTGCCTTGTGTTGTTACGTCATCCCGCTGAAGTGGCCGCCTCGCTGGCACGTCGAAACCAGTTTGCGCAGGACCTGGCGTATCTCAATTGGTTAACCTATTCACTGTCAGCTGAGATTGGGTCACGCGGTTATAAACGCCACATGGTGCAGTATGAGCAATTAATTGCCGAGCCTGAACGCTGCTTGCGCGCCTGCCTTGCGCGATTAGGCGCCGAGGATGAGTTTTCAACTGAGATGGTAGCGCATGTCGCACCGGACCTGCGTCATCATTATCACCAGCAGCAAGGTGAGTCTTTACCTGCGCTAGTATTGACGGCCTTTGATGCCCTGCGTGAGGTGGACCAAGATCCTGCGGTTCAACCGGTCCTAGACCTTGCTTACGCGCAGATCCAAGCGTTTGCACAGTTATTGCCTAACACGGTTGAGCAAGAGTTAGCTTTTCTTGCGCAGCAGCGTGCGGCAGAATTGACTCGTCAACATGTCGATAAACTTGAGTCGGCGGTGGCTCACTGGAGCGAGGAGCACCAGCAACTGGTATTGGCAAAAGCTGTTGTCGAAAAAAACCTGACCGATACAACAGCCCTACTGCTCGCCGAGCGAGATCAGGCCATTCAAGTCCTTGCTGGGCGCGACCAACTCGCCGAGCGCCTAGGCAGGGCCGAGGCCAATTTCCAGGCGGTGACCAACAGCAAAATTTGGCGCATGAGTCGACCTGTTCGTGTTGTGATAGAGGCCGGTCGTCAGATTCTCTTACGCGCTGTGTATTGGCTGGCCGCAATTGGACAACGCTTTAGAGGTGAGGTAGACGGTTGGCAAAAAGCAATATGGGCAGAACCCCATCAACTGGCATTAAAGCCACATCGTGGTATCGATCTCGATGCCGGTGACTTTGTCTGTAGTGGAACAAAGCCTCTTTTCGTGCTGATTTCTAATCTCGGTGCTTTGCCCATTGGGCGGGTACGCTTGTCGTTTGACGTGACACACAGCGATCGTTTGCTGGTGCCGCGTATTTATCTTTATCAAAAAGACGAGGTCGCGCCTCAGATCATTGAGGGTGTCAAGCCACGCAAAGGTCGTTTTAGTACCACGCTGAAAATAACCAAAGACGTAGTTAGATTAGGGCTTGAGCCGTTCGATGGCGACGGGCGATTGTCGTTAGACAACGTTCAGCTTAAATATGTGTTGTTTTAGTTTTCTGAGTTGTCGGCAATAGTTTGGAGGGTCTTTTGGGTAGTCGTTTGTGCGTCGATAATCAAATCGACGTAGCCTGTTTGATGAAGTTGGTTGGGTAATATACGAAACTGGACTGCATCAATTATTCTGTCTATGTACAAATCTTCACCGTCTTCGACTGCTAGCACGCCAGCATTTAAAAAATAAGTGCCTGGATTAAGGTTGGCTCGAAATTCAAAAACAATGTCTATGGTTTCCCCTTTGACGACATCTCGATTCGAGGCTTTGATCTGCCGGCCGCCTAACTCTACCCCGGTGGTTGACTTGATTAGCATCCCGAAACGAACATTCATGGCAGCTCGGGTAAAGTTAACGACGTAGGCGTAGCGGTAAGTTTTGCGTGCACTGAGTAAGTTAACCGACTCACCATCGCAGTCGGTAAGCACGGGCATCGAAATATGAGCGCCGTGACTGGCAAAACGTAAGCCTTCGGAGGCGCGCGTTAGGCTAGGGTCATAACCTGGTATTAGTGCTGGCAGGCTACCGTTAGTGGTAAGGTCTTTCGCATCACTACTACCGTTGTCAGCTTGGCTGTCTTCCATCGCTTCGTGCGCATACATCGCGCCGCCTTGTTTGATGCTCTGGCGTACTTGCTGCCGGGCGGCGGGAGCGCAATAAGTCAACTTGTGATATTGATTGACGACCTTGTGTGGCTCGCCAATGGCTAACAATTCGCCTTGGTCTAACAAAATAGCTCTGTCGCAAAGATCGAGTATGGTTTGGGTCGAATGTGACACAAACAAGATAGACACGCCTTCATTGCGTAGCGACCTAAGGCGCTCGAAGCATTTGCTTTGAAACGCCTCATCGCCAACAGCCAAAGCCTCATCAATAATCAAAAACTCTGGATCGAGATTGACCGCCAATGAAAATGCTAAGCGCACATACATGCCGCTTGAGTAGTGCTTTACCGGACGTTCAATATGCTCGCCGATAGCGGCGAATGACTCGATAGCAGGCATGCGGATATCAATCGCTTTACGACTGTAACCGCGGATTGATCCGACCAGATATAAATTTTGTCTGCCTGTTAGGGCGGCATCAAACCCTAGTCCTAGGTCCAGCATAGGTGACACCGGTACGTCGCATTCTACGTCGCCCAGGGTTTGGGTAGTGGCACCGCAAATAATGGATAGTAGGGTCGATTTTCCAGCGCCGTTTTGACCCAAAATGCCAACGATTTCGCCGCGCTCCAACTCAAAGCTGATGTCGTTCAAGACGCGCTGTTCGGTGGCGTGTCGCGAGCGCTTAAAGAGGCCTTGCCAGAGTCGGTCTCTGGGGAGTTGGTAGGTGCGAAATACTTTGCTGATCGCACGTAAGCGCAACACCGTATCGGGTTTAGCAGTGGCGGCTGAGACCTCGTCACACGTTAAACAATGATCATGCGCTAGCGGGTAGTCGGTTGTTGCTTCGGGCTGCTTAGATGACATCAGCGAACCCACCTCGAAGTCGATTCAAAACCTTTATGCTTAAGCCTAGGGCGAGCATACTCACGACGCAATAGCATACAACGCCGATGAAGTTGGGCCATTGCGCATTAAAGATAATCTGGCGGATAGACTCAATCGGAAAAGCCAAGGGGTTTAGGTAAATCAACGTTCGCCAGGGTTCTGGGACGCCCTCCAGCGGGTAGAACACGGGGGAAAGAAACAGCAAGCCTGTTGAAATAAAGCCGGTGATCATACTCAGGTCGCGCAAATAGACGCCTAGCGCGCTTAGAACAATGCTGAGGCTGGTCAGTAGGATAGCGAACGGGATCAGGATTAAGGGCAGTGCCAGCAATGACACGCCGGGCATCATGCCGTAAAGCGCCGCAAATACAATGAGTAGTGCTAGGCTTGCTAGCACTTGCAGGCCACTGGCGAGGATCTGGGCAATCGGCAAAATACTCAGCGGAAACGCCATTTTGGTCACAAGCGCCGCATCACTACTAAACAACGCGGGGGCCCGTTGAATAGCCTCGCCGAACCAAGCGTGGATAATCATGCCGGCAAACATATGCAGGGCGAAATGGCTGGGTGCGTCGCTGCCGGGCCAGCGCGCATTAAATAAACCTGTGAATACCAACGTGTAGATCCCCAAAAGCATCAACGGTGTTAGTAGCGCCCAAGCGAAGCCTAATAGCGTGCCTTGGTATTGGGACAGCAGGTTCCGCCGCGTTAGGTTGTGAGTCAGTTCTAGCAGCAGGCTGGTTGGTCTGCTTGGCGGCATTTTGTAGTCCTTGGCGCAATTTGGGGTGCTGTCGGTCACTACTAAATTCAATAGCGTACGCTACTGATCGCCCAACAGAGTGCGCAACAGTGTATTCAAATGGCCATTCGATAGTCCATTCAATAATGAGGTTGTATCTAGGAGTGTAGCGGAGTTGACGGATAGTGACAGCCTAGGCGGCGTGCTGCCATCGGGCAGACGGGCGGTAGCAGGCTGCAAAAATTAGTTGATTAGGTGTTGCAAGCTCTTGATACTGCTAGCCATGTACTCATCGAATCTGTCTTGAAACGACAGTGCCAACCGAAGACTTTGGCGACGGCCATCAGTCGGATGGTCGTTTCTGCTGAGAATCCCTCTTTCAACCAACAGATTGATCCGCGAATTGATGGTCGTTTTGGCCGACAAGGTGCTGAAGTACAAATCAGACACAAATAATTGTGTGTTCGCTAGCTGCGCTTCCGCCACAGTGAATATCATCCACCAAGTCAGGGTGTCAGAATTTCCAGAGCTGAATATAGTTCGATGCTGTTCAAGTTGCTCAAGACAAAAGCGAACGTAGGCTAATGCATGGGAGTCACTAAAATGGGTGCTGACTGGCTGCCTGTCTAGCGTGGAGACGTCATCGTTGGCCGCAGTTTTGAGCCGGTCGCCCACCGAACGGCTGACCGTCTTCAGAAAGTCATCAACGTTACCGGCTAGGGGCTGGTAGTGGTCGAATTCAACGTGGCTATCCGCATCAATCAAACGCTGGATTTCGTTGAGTTTGCTTTCAATAAATAACGAGTGGCGCTGAGAGTTTGACAGGCAAGAGTTGACATGTGCGCAGAGTAATTTGAAATTAATGGGCTTCCGAAAGCAGCCATCAGCGCCGTTGTTCATGCGTGTAACGTGTTCAGTTTCGGCTGAGGACGCGCTCAAAAAAACAAACGGTATGACTTGGAAGTTAACCCCAAGATTTCTAACCTCAGAGAAGAGTCTGTCGCCCGTCATTTTAGGCATTCTTACGTCTGAAATAATCAGGTTCGGTAGTTCAGTACGAACCAGTCGTAGGCCCTGTACGCCGTCTTGGGCTTCAATAACTTTGTGGCCATCTTCTTCGAGTGCGCCTCGCAGCGATTCTCGAATGCCGGCGTCATCTTCGGCGACTAAAATTTTCAACATCGAAATGTAGGGTTCCTGAATTCTGGTTGCTAGTGCAAGATATTACACAAATGCACAATCCAAAATCTACCATAGGTGATTTGGGCTGCCAGTCCGGAAACTCTAATAGTTATCGCTCAACATTGCTAACCTAACGAAAAAAGATTGGTTCGATTTACGGTCATAATAACATCGAAGGTTGATGTAAATAACTGACCGAACGCAATTTATGGGGCCCTTTATTGTAAAAAAGCGGGTTGCTCAAAAATTGTACAAACTTCCTGCGAACTTCTATTAACTGTTAGCGCGACGAAGCAGGCTGATATCTATTTTGCATGCAGATATAGCCAGACAGTCTGCCATTTGAGCGACGTTTAGTCGTTGCTATTGTTTGGAGTTGGGCTTGCATCACTCGCTTGTTAAGCGAGCAGGCGCTCTGCGCAGAGCAACAGAGATGCTCGCTAGATAGGCAGCGAGGTCGTCGATTTAATGCGTTCCATGGCGAACGATGAAGAAACATCGCTGAGGGGGGCGGCCTTTATAATCTGTTTGTATACTCTGTCATAGTCGGTTATATCTCGCGTGAGTACTTTCAGCAGGTAGTCTGTTTCGCCGCTGAGGCGATAGAATTCCACTACCTCAGGGATCCCGCTGACACCCTCTGAAAATTGATCAAGCCAAGCCTCGTTATGCTGATTGGTTCGAACCGAAACAAAAACAGTTAAGCCGATACCGAAGTGCGTTGGGTTGAGTATCGCAACCTGCTTTTCAATGACCTCCTGCTGCAAACGTTTGATGCGACGCCAGCAAGCATTGACGGATAAATGTACTTTTTCGGCGATATCAGCAGCAGACACGCTGCTATCGCGTTGAAGAATTCTGAGGATGTGTAGATCTTTTGCGTCCATTTCTTGCATGATAATATTCATACTCGAGATAAAGTTGCGTTATATTTACTTATCGAGCTGATTATTAACAGTGTATTTAGGATTTCTGCTGTTTTTTTTTGGCTCACGCGCCCAATCATTCGTTGAGTCAATCCAGGGTGCTGATTTCTCAGGCGCCTGTGGTCGTTAGTGCATGTGATTGCAGAAACTGGCGGCAACCCGATAACACCCGCTACGGTTGCTACCGCCCTTAAAGTCCCGTTCGTGCATGCAGGCACTATTGCCAAAGCGACCGCTAGATTTGATCAAAAATTAGCCATCTCTTCCCTTGAATCCTGAGCGGGTTGGTTGACTAATGAATACCTCCATTGCGCTTGCTCGTGTAAACGTTGTCGGCACATCGATGCTGTTTGGATGGAAATCAGCCGGGTTGAACGTTGTGGGTTCTGCTGCTTCCTGAAACCGAGGATCTTGTTTTGATACCCAACAGTGCGCTCATTAGCAAGCGACCGACGGGTGCAAGTGCCCGCTTAAAACGAGCCCCCTGCGATTGAATGAAAAACGACCAGTGGGGGCTCAATAAAATGTGGGGCGCAATAAAAAGGCGGGTTCATTCATGAAGTAATAGTTGCGGGTTGCCGGGAAAATCTTACCTTCTGGCATTGCCTGTTAAGCTTGTTCAATGACTTTAGTGCGACGAGTGGCCGTATCGTTATCTGTTGACCGGCTGTGAGTGGTTTATACACGCCTTGCAGGCTAGCCAGAAACGCGGTTGCCATCGCTTTGCCTGCGCGCTTGTGGTTAGTTAAGGCGTAATTTCACCGGTTTGATGGAGTGCCCAGTCATTAGGTGTCCCTAATTTTTCTATTAGAGGTTAAAACTGGTGCCCCGGGGTGGGATCGAACCACCGACCCTCCGCTTAGGAGGCGGATGCTCTATCCACTGAGCTACCGGGGCGTGGCGGTCATAATAGCAGATAATGGCGCGCAATTTGAGGCGCGTGTTAATCTATGGTGTGCGAGCCGCCGTTCGGCTTCAAACAGGACAATCTATATGCTTGCTGGGCCCTTTAATATGCAGACCATTTTTACTGCAACGCGCACGATTGCCATTGTCGGTCTGTCGGATAACATCGAGCGTGCTAGCAATGAAGTAGCACGTTATCTATTGCCATTTTTTTTGATTATTCCCGTTAACCCAAATCACCAGACGATCCTAGGCATGACGTGCTACGCCAGTCTTGCGGACATTCCTGGACCTGTCGATATGGTTGATGTGTTCCAGCGCAGTGAGAATGTGATGCCATTGGTACAGCCGGCGATAGACAAGGGTGTGCAAGTATTTTGGATGCAGTTGGGTATTAGTCATTCCACTGCTAGTAAGCAGTTGAAGCTCGCCGGTATTACTGTTGTTGAGGATAAGTGTACAAAAATTGAACATGCCCGTTTGCTGCAAGCCAGTGGGGCCATAAGTCAGCAATAAGCGCGCTTATGCGGGTACGGCGATCCGTTAACAACCATGTCTGATTGGGTTTATGCGGGCAACCAGACATAGATACATTGTTAGTCGAAAACCGCCGCGTATAAGTCGATTAACGCCATCATCTCAAGCTGTATGTTGTTCGCCGCGAGACTGACGTTCGCGAATCTGGCGAGCTGTCTTGGTGCTGTCTATGTCGGGCATTTGGCAATCCGTCAAAGTGAGATCAAAGGCTGCTCGTCGGGAGATGTCAGCGTTGTTGGCAACGCTCACGAGCGGTTTGCGGCGATATCCACCGTATTTATGCCGAGCTGTTTGAGCGTCAGCCTGCAAGTTGCCCGATTCACCGGCAGTGCTTCTACCAGCACGACCCACGCTGCTGGTCATTGTCTAAGTTTGGCGTTGGTACTTAACCGGCGTGGGAAGGGCGGGTTTTTCTCGGATCGCAGGATACCTTGGCGCACCATGGTTTGTTAAAGTGTTCTGATGCGAACTTGTCCTGATTCCAAATTTTCTCTGTCTGTGATTATTCCGACGCTGAATGAGGCGCCGAGAATTGCCCGCTTGCTGGATAATATTCAGGCTGTTCGTGACGCCCAACCAGATTTTCCAGTAGAGGTTATTGTTGTCGACGGTGGCAGTACTGACCAAACCTTTGCGCTCACTCAGCATCGCGTCGACCGGTTTATGGCGAGCGCCGCAGGGCGTGCTATACAGATGAATGCGGGTGCTGCCCACGCTAGCCATACAACGTTGTTATTCCTGCATGCCGACACGCTATTACCCCTACAGGCGGTTTCTTTTTTGCGGCAGGCGTTTGACGCGGGTGCAAGCTGGGGCCGATTCAATGTCCAGTTTGATGCGCCTGCTCGGCGCTTCCGCGGCCTTGCCTGGATGATGAACGGGCGCTCGCGTCTCACCGGTATTTGCACGGGTGACCAAGGTATATTCGTGCAGCGGTATGTTTTTCAAGCAATCGGCGGCTATGCGCCGATCGCTTTGATGGAGGATGTTGAGTTGAGTCGCCGCCTGCGTCGTCTGCAGCGACCGGCGTGTATCCAATATCCAGTGATCACTGCAAGTCGTCGCTGGCAACAACGTGGCTACTGGTCCACCGTGTGGTTAATGTGGTCGTTGCGTTGGCGATATTTCTTCGGCGCTTCGCCGGCAGCCTTGGCGAAGATCTATTATCCAAAAAAAGATGGACCTCTAACAAAAGATGCACCGGCAAGCGCGTGTTGCGATGTGACCCATGACTGACTGGCTCTTTCCGTCAACGCGACTGCTGATCTTCTGTAAGGCACCGGTGGATGGTCAGGTGAAGACTCGCCTGTTGCCTGTGCTTGGCCCTCGGGGCGCCCGCGAGCTACATAAAACGCTGGCGTTACGGGTCATTAGCCTGTGCCGATCGGCGGGGCTCGCGCCGGTCCAGCTTTGGTGTGCGCCAGACACTACTGACGAATTTTTCACCGCGAGTGGGCTGCCATTATATCAACAACATGGTGCGGATTTGGGTGAGCGTATGAATCACGGTTTGACTGCCGCTCTGGCTGAACCGGGCGTGACGTCGGCGATATTAATTGGTACCGATTGTATCAACCTTGATGTCGCCTACCTGCGTCGGGCGTGTCTGAGCCTGCAAGACCACGAGGCGGTACTCGGTCCGGCAGAAGACGGTGGTTATGGCCTTATCGGCCTGCGCCAGCCGGCGCCTGAGGTATTTGCCCAGATCGCGTGGAGCACTGATACCGTGTGCGCAGACACCGCGCGCCACTTCAATCGCGCGTTTCAGCGCTGGGCACTGCTGTCGATGTTGTGGGATCTTGACCGACCCGCAGATTTGTGGCGCTATTACCGTGGCGAATGATTTTGGGCTAACACGACTCTAATCTCTTACCGATCAACAATGTGAGTTCCAATAATGGCGTATGACAGTGATCGAGCGCTGGCGCGGGACCTCATGACGGGGGATGAACGCGTGTTTGACCGCTTTTTCAACGAGTACTTCCCGCGGCTCTATCGCTTTGCGCTGACGCGTATGGCGTCCGATGTTGATGCGGTGAACGATATTGTTCAGACCACTTTATTTAATGGGATCAAGGCCATGGCAAGCTATCGAGGTGAGGCGTCGCTGTTTACCTGGCTGTGCCAGATTTGTCGCAATGAGGTGAATGGCTATTACCGGCGTTTGTCCCGTTCGGTGCCAGTGGTACCTCAGGATGATGATGCCATTCGTCCTATACTCGCATTACCATCAGGCTTCACAGAATATAGCCACGGAGTTTGCCGGCCTGTCAAATATTGACCGTGCCGCGCAGGAGAATGTTTCTGTGGATGAAATTGGCCATCAATTGGCACTGTATAGCAGCGTTAAATGGTCGCCGACGGAGCGCCTGACAACGGAGTTAGGTATTCGCTACGATGCTCAGCACTATGAGAGTAGCACCCAAGAGTATCAGGTAAGCCCTCGCTTAAACATGCTCTATCAGTTGACGGCAGCCACAGATCTACGTTTAGGGTGGGGTCTTTTTTCGCAAGCTGAGGGCATTCACGAACTGAAGATCGGCGATGGTCGCGTTGATTTTCAATTGCCCCAAGAAGTTTCGCATTTGGTTGTCAGTCTTAATCACAAGTTTGCGGGTGGAGCGAACCTGCGTATTGAAGCTTACGAAAAGCATGGTGTCACGACAGCTAGCTATTACGAGAATCTAACGAACCCACTAAGTCTGTTGTTAGAACTGCAGGTTGATCGTTTTGAAGTGACGCCAGACAACTACGAAGCCGAGGGTGTTGAGTTGACATTGTCAGGTAGCTGGCATGATGTCGACACGTGGGCTAACTATAGCTATTCGTCGGTCGTCGATACGATTGATGGTCTAAAGGTGCGTCGTAGTTGGGACCAGTCGCAAGCAGTGAACCTTGGTATGAGTAGTCAGTTCCACCAATGGCTTTGGTCGGTTTCAGGGACTTACAACAAGGGTTGGCTGACGACGCCGCTGCAAG
This sequence comes from Candidatus Azotimanducaceae bacterium, assembly GCA_047630175.1. Taxonomy (GTDB): domain Bacteria; phylum Pseudomonadota; class Gammaproteobacteria; order Pseudomonadales; family Azotimanducaceae; genus UBA4582. The sequence continues at coordinate 72,459 of JBLHVI010000004.1, read as the reverse complement.
TTAACAATGGCCTCGTTGTTGCTGGGCCACGCAATAGCGTGCAGTTCGGGCGCCATATCAGCTGGGATGCCAAAGTCAGCCGCAGCTGGAATTTTGCTGTCAATGAATTGCGGTTGGAGGCGGGTCTTACCAATTTGCTCAATCGAGACAATCAAATTGGCGTGGACTATGCGTTGGTTAATGGTCAATTGCAGTCAACAACGAAATCGGGTGTACCACTAACGCCTTTCTTGGATGTTTACTGGAACTTCTAGGATAAAGGCAAACCTTATGTTTGCCGTCGGTTCCAGTAATACAGAGCGGCAACTAAGGCGATGGCGCTGGCATGAATCCACCACAGGCCCATGCTCAGAGGAATGCTGCCGTTTTCCAGTGCGTTACGCGCGGCGGCTAGGCTCATGATGTAGATCAAGCAGACCATTAAGCCGGGAATTAAGCGGTTGAAACGTCCCTGGCGAGGATTCACCTTACTCAAGGGTATTGCCAACAGCGCAATCACAGGTATGACAATAATCATGGCTAGGCGCCAGTGAAATTCGGAGCCGTTGCGTTGATCGAAGTTATCCAGCAATTCTTGCATGCTCAATGCTGAGCGTCTTCGTTCGCCGCTAGCAACCTTTCGCTCGGGTAACAGCTGGCCGAATTCACCAAAGCTGATCACCTGATAGTCGGCCTCGCCGGGCGCGCCTTGGTGGCGTGTACCGTTTTGCAGAACCAAAAAACGGTTGCCTTGTTTATCGACTACCGAGCGGCCCTGTTCGGCGGTGGTAACGATGGCTTTGGTCGGTTCAGTGCGGTCGACCTCGCTGATAAAGACACCGCGCAGTTCTTTGCCATCGATGATTTCTTCGCTATAAGTCACGCGGTTGCCGGAGCGTAGCGCCTGAAAACGACCCGGTGCCAGCGTTGCAAACTCGGTGACGGTCTTTTGTGATTCGAACAGCGCTTCGACCCGGGTCTCGAAAACGGGCTTTATCCACAGTGACAACAGGGCGCAGATCACCGTAACGCCCAGAGCAAGAACCAGTGTCATGCGTACCAACTGGTTGTTGCTGAAGCCACTCATCTGCAGCACCACCATCTCGCTGTCGGCATAAAGGCGACCATAGGTTAGCATCAGAGCCAAGAAAAAACTGACCGGAATGACCAGTTCGAGAAATCCTGGTAGCTTAAAGAAGATTAGCGGGAACAGAACATCACGCGTTAATTCTCCTCCTGCCGCATCGGCCAAATAACCGTTGAAACGCCAAGCCACGGAGATCACTAGAATCAATGCGGTCACCGTAAACAAACTGGTGTAGACCTCACGGGCAAAATACTTGTATAAAATCATAGCGTCATCGATTCTTCGCCGGGTAAGTTTGGCTGTTACATTGCTGCCGCGCCATAGTGGCAGCGCCGGCCTGCATCGACAAGAGAATAAACGGTTTTACCCTGCGGTCTGTCAGTGCAGAAGCAAAGGCAGGCGATCACATGCCTTTAATTTTCTCCAGTAGGGTGTGGATTTCAGCGCGTCGACCAGCCTCTGCTACTTCTCGGCCGGGCCGAGCGGTTGCTGCCATTGCTTTGTTAAGGCGTTGTCGCGCGTCGTCGTATTTTTTCTGCTGTACCAAAAATTCGGCGTAAAAATAGTTGGGATCGATGCCCTCAGGATTAATTGAGACGGCTTTTTCTAGCATTTTTCGGGCTTGCTTATCGCTGCCGAAACCCAGCGGCCAGCCGGGCACCTTATAATATAGTGCGCCGAGGCTGGTGTAGGCACTGCCTTGCAACGCCATGTCGTCAATCTCCATGGCATCCTCAAGATGAGTTCGAGCGGATTTTACGAGACTCAGCGCGGGTAGTCCGCCGCTGACGCCCGCGTAGGTACTCTTGATAATAGCCGTCCAGATGAGCAGTTCAGCGTTCTCTGGTTGCGTGGCCAGCGCAGCCTCGGCCTGATCGATCAGGCGTTCAAACGTATCGGCTTTGGTTGCTGTCTCGGTCTGGTAATTCGCAATAGCCCAGTCCCGTTCTAGGTCCGAAGTGGTTGTGGCCATTGATTGCAGTGCTGTCAGGCTAATGATAAAGCCTAACGTCAGTGTCGTGAATGTCTTGTGCATCATCTACTCCTGTCACTTATTGCTTGGTTGCCTAGTGGTTGCCTAGTGATTCTCGAGACAGACTTTGAGGTTGGCTTTTGCTCGGCTTTCGGTCGGCTTAGGCCGCAGCGCTTGCGGTGATGTCGACATTAGCGGCTAGCGCCAGTGCAGGAATGTCACGATAAACATCACCATACAATTGATAGGTCATGCTGGCGACATGAATTATAGCCGCTTGATCAGCGGGATCAGTCACCTTATTCATGGTCGCTTCAAAAAACGTCATATGCGCCTGATCAAGTTCCCCATGGGTGGTTAGATAGGTCATGGCCGCGTCTGGTAGTGCCAGTTTAGCCTGAACTAGCATTGCTACCGTTGACGCCAGCCCTGAACTGGTGCCTTCTAGGACGAGTACCATGCCAAAAATACCCATGGGATTCAGGCGCTGGATATAGTCATACAGATACGCCACCATGACTTCAGAGGTAGCGGGAGGTTCGCCGTCAGCGAAAGTAGAGCGCTTGTATCCCAGTGCTTCGATATCGTCCAGAATCCATTGCTCATGGCCTATTTCCTCAACAATATAATTGCAGATGGTCTGGCGAAACGATTCTTGGTGAGGCTGCAATCGACCGCCGGCCGCCATCAATAGTGGTGTGGTATGTCGCACATGATGATAAGCCTGATTTAGAAAGCACAGATAGGTCTCCTTGGTAAAATGACCTTCCATGACGTCAGCAATCACAGGGGCTAGTAAAAAATTATTCTTCTGGTTCTCGGTGGCGTGCAGCAGCTGTTGGTAGAATGTCATGGACGTGTCCTTTACGTTGAAGCGAGAGGTTGAAATGGCACGTTTTGAATATGATGGCTTAGATCATCATGGCTTTGATGGACTCATAGTGACCGTCGATTACCGTTTGAAATTGCGCCAGAGCAAGCTGACGCCGCAGGCGGCCATTGGGCGTTACTAGGTCTGGCGTAAGAGGTTGGTCCATGACGATGTGAGCATGACTGCGGGCATAATCAGGCAGTTCGGCGTTAGCCGTATCAACCACTTGGCGCAGTTCCTCTGGCGACTGCGGCCAGCGGGTCCAGATTAATGCCAAGTTATGGTCTTTGCCCTCACCCGTGATCAAGGCCTGGGCAATGGCAGGATGCTGAGTTAGTGACGCTTCAACCCATTCGGGGTTCACATTGCGGCCTAAACTGGTGATAAATACGTTCTTGAATCGGCCGGTGATAAACACAAATCCGTCAGTGTCGATGTGCCCAAGGTCGCCGGTGGCGTACCAACATTGTTGGCTGTTAGTCGCGGTCTCCTTACCGGTAAGAAGAATGCCAGTGTCGAGATAGCCCAGCATATTGCCACCTCGCGCCTCAATTTCACCGAGCTCGTTGATGCGCAGTTCGGCATGGGGTAAAGCGCGCCCGACAGAACCTGTCCGGTAGGCGCCCGGCAAATTCAAGGTCAATACGGAGGCGCATTCCGACAGGCCATAGCCTTGGTAGACCGGCAGATCTAACGTGTTAGCGCGAGTGAGTAGGTGCTCGCTAACGCGACCGCCGCCGACAGCAATCATCTTCAGCTTTGCAGTTTGTAGCATGTCGAATTCTGCTAGGGTCACTAGCGCTGTCAGCAACTGCGGCACTACGATTATGCTGTCGGCCTTGGTGTTGTTAAGGGTCACGCAAAACTTTTCGATATCAAGACTTGCGCCCGTCAAACCAATGGTTTGCAAGGACGGTACCCGTACTGTGATGCCGCGAATTATGGGCGCATAAAGTCCGGCAATGTTTTCGAGCAGGGTAGCCAGCGGCAGCAGGCACAGGTGACGTTCGACCATCAGTGGCTGCATGGCGCTGACGATACTATTGGCTACCGTGTCTAGCGTATCGAACGCTAAACACACGCCTCGTGGTGTGCCGGTGCTGCCTGATGTATAGGTCAGTTTTATGGGTAAGCGTTGGCGGGGTTGCAGGTTCTTTCGCTGCCAGACAGTGATTAATGCGTCCGTGTCTGGCATCACCTGGGGCTGCCATTGAGTGCCGCAAGCGCCGTCAGCATCGTTATTAAGTGTTTCACCTAGCGCATTCGGTTGGTCGCCCAGAAATAGGTCTGCCTGTGATTCGCCAAGTACATGCGCTATTTGCTGTCGGCTAAAGAAGCCGGGAATGGGCACGATATCTACTTCAGCCAGCAAGCCTGCAAGGTCGGTGATAACCCACTCTAGACCGTTATCGAGCTGGAATGCCAATGTTTGACAATGCTGCTGCGTTAGCCAAAGAGCTCGGCTCATGACGCGTTCTGCCAGCTGCTTATAGCTGGTCACTGTCTGGTCCGCGATGATGGCTATGACGTCAGGCTGTAACCTTGCGTGTACAAGTAGGCTGGAAATAACGCAGCCGTGGTTGGACCGGGCATTGCTACCATACTGTGATAGTTGAGCGGACAGCTGATCAGATGTTTGACTGATGGTCGGCGAGTTCATGACGTGTCTGGTTACCTCGAACTGATGTTAGAAAAATATTTGCTGACTTACTGCATTCTTAGTGTTCGATCAGTGGCCGCTCAATCGTGTTATCAACGGCCGGAGCTTGTCGATATTGGTGTCAATATCACCAGCCAGCACCACGGGATTCAGGTCGTAATAAGTGCCCCACGCGTTGTTGCTTACGTCGACTCGTGACGGGTCAGCACGAGCGATTGGGGTGGATATAATTCCGAGCTTTCGAAAACAATCCTGCATCGGCCGAGTGACCGTGCAAACCACAGTTTTGAAGCCAAGGTTTGCCAGGATAGGTGCTAACTGCAACATAAAGGGCAGCGCATGACGTTTGTGGCTAACGGCAAAACCGCCAATCTCAACAATCTGCGCGCGGCTGACAGATTTATTCGTGAGCCGTTGTAAGATTTCTTCCACGGGGTCGTCGAGATATTGCTCAAGAAATAGTTCACCTTCTTTTGCTGGCTGATAGCCAGTGCAGGCGACAAGTTTGCTCTCCTCGCTGTCCTGACCGGCTAATCGGCTCAGGCTGTAAGGTAGGCTGTGCTGCAGTTCGCAGTGGAAGTGTTTTCGGTACTGGTTCTGTATCATTTGAAGAGCGGCGGCATGCGCGGCACTTCTCCCTGAACCCTGCGTGAGAGGCTGGCCGAGTGGGTTGCCAAATGCGTGCTTAGGTGGCGTGCTGGCGCTTGCCGTTTTCGTGGTCGTGGTAGTGATTGTCTTCACAAAAAAAACCCCAGAAGTCGTGTTTGAGGCAAGCAATAGTCTTGCGCATCATTAGCGTTTCTACTGGGGGTTGGATGCGTCACACAAAATAATCATTCGCGTGTCGACAAATATTTATCTGGGTTTGGGTGTGAGATTGCAGGCGTCGGGTCATGAAACTACGGTCAGCGCTGCATGAGGCTACCTGTAGTGGGTAGCCGTGATAGGTTTTAGAAGCTAGATTTCAAGCTGAGTTTGCTGATATCAGGTCGTGGCGGTGGTGGTGTGTTGTCACGTTCATCAGGGTTGAGCAGGTCGCCACCAAGAAAGGCCAAAGAAATACCACTGATATCAGGATTGACGGGTACTCTGTTGTCGGCAATGGTCTCCAGAACGGCTCCGGGCGCGTCTAGGCCAAAATCTGGCGCATCAATCTTGGCGACAGCAGGAGCAGGTGCGGCCAAGGGAGAGCCGTCGTTAGCGCTGACTTGCAAGGCGCTGATATCGACGTCCAGTTTGGGTACGACGCGGGGAACTTGTAAAGGTGACGAGTCATTTTCTGATAGTGAGATGGCACTGATATCAACGCTCACAGTGGCGGGCGCGGGGGGTGCATCAAATAGGTTGCCAACGTTGGGTGCTAAGTCGAAACTAGGGCTGGTTCGGGTTGGCGCTGTCGTTGTTGAAGCAGCAGTGGAACCGGTGGTCTGCGTTGAGGTGATAGAAGTTTTACTGGGTGTGGAGACTGGCGGGGTCTTGACGACCTTAACGCTAATATCTGCTCCGACTCTCTTCAGCGCGCCACCGATGCGCAGGGCCTCAGCTTTGTCTTTGGTCCGCTTGATAACGACGGGCTTGCCAGAAAACAGGCTCGTCATTTTTGTGGCGTCTACTTTGAGCATTTTAGCGACGTGAGCTTTGACAGAAATCAAGCTAAAGCCTTCAAGGACGCCGCCACTAAACACTACGGCATAAGTGACTTCAGACATACATGCGTTACCTAAACAACAATAAGTCGATGGTAATGCAAGCCCTTGCGGATTAAAAGCCCCCTCAGGCGCGGGTGATGGTATCGGTGCTGGCCGATGTTTTGGTTGTGCCAGCCGGTCCATAAAGTCTGGGTTTGTTAGGTTCGCCACGCATGATATCGAGTACATGCAGGTTATTGACGTGGCTGCGGTGAGCTATCCGGGCATTAATCTCGTTCAGGCGCTGGCATTCTAAAACCTGTTCGTTGATTTGTTGCCAGCATTCTCTGGCTTGCTCGGCGCTGCGGACGTCGAGGCGCTGCAAATATGTTTCAAGCCCTTCGCTGTCGACGCTACAACCCGCGCTCTGCAGGTGCTCTGAGCGCTGCTGCGTAAACTGCTCAAGTTGTTGTAGCAGCACCTGCTTATTTGCCAGCAATTGTGCAAGCGCGTCAAATTCCCGTTGAATCAGAAGCTGCCGTTCCTGTTCGTACAACGCGTTCAGCTGGGCATAACAGTCGTGCTCGTGGCGCAGTTGGGCAACTGCTACATGTACAGTGTTTTGGTCCGAAGAATTGTTAGTCTCAGCATCCATGCCAGGCTCCCTGATTCATAAAATTGTGTGTGCGACTATGCGTTGCTCTACTCAGCTTGGTAACGGCTCATAGGCCTGCGAGAACGTGGTTACATATCCAGCTCGAACTGAGCAATTTTAGACGCCAGTCTCGATGGATCAACTTGGTAGTTGCCGTCGCGAATAGCCTCCTTGATCTGGGCGACACGCTCTTGATTGACGTCTGGCAGCTCGCGTATTCGCGATTCAATATTCTGTAAATCGCGGGCACCGGGGCTCAATTCAACCTGGTCAGCGCTGGACTTGTCTGGCCGACTACCCGCAGTTTTCGCGGTATCAGCATCGGTCGCCTGAGATTGTTCACGACTGCGGTTGGCGCTGCCTGCAATGCCGCTTAAGCCGTTAATATTATTAACCATTTTGGGTTAATCCTTGTTTGCTAGCTAAGATATAGCGGTTCAGTTGTCCTGCTTGTGCTGATTAAGTTGTTCCCTGTAACGTGGTTAGCGGCAGGGTTAGGCCGGACTTTAGGCTTTATCACATTTTTTATTCGATGGGCCTAAAAGTCGACGGTGACCTCGCCGGCAGCGCTGACTTGGGCGCTGATAATACGTGAAGATGTCACATTTTTAACCTTGATCTGATCTCCCTGGCCGCCAGACGCCATGGCAGTGCCGTGCATACGCACCACGAGTGCGCCGCGCTGGGCACGTATCATGACGTCGTCGCCTCGACTGACAAGCTCTTCGGCCAGCAGCATGCGTGGCGTCAGCAGTGTACCCTGACCGATGCTGCGCTTGAGGCGCTGACCAACGGCTTGGTCTGGGTCGGTCAGGTAGTGCCGACCAGAGCGTAAAACATCATGCGCTTCGCTACGAATATTGCCGTGATCGAGCACGGCATGGCGGTTTAACGCCGTGGCGGCGACAAGCACCGACTGAAAAATCTCTAAGTCAACGGGCAGGTGCAGGCTCATACTGGCGTCGCAATCGACTTTAACCAGTACTCGTCGCGCAAGCGCGAGGCCATTATGCAGACTCAAGTCTGGGTTTTGGCAACCCGTAAGGTCAAGTCGAATATCAGGCTTCTGGACGTTGATGGTGCTGAGTTCTGCCGTTGGATAGTGCCTAGAAATTACGTTCTCGATGAAAACCTGCACCTGCTGTTGAATTGGCGTTGCGGCATCAATAGCCCACACGCGACCGCTGGCAATCCACAACGCACAAAAAATAATCAGCTGAAAACTAATTCTTCGTTGCTGGCTCATAGACATCGCCTATTCTTAAGGCGTGGGTAAGTTGAAAACGTTGCTGTCAATGTTTTGGCGTCCCGGGAGATATAAGGAGATGTGGTGCAATGGCCATGCCAAAAATCTTTTCGATCATAAAAAACCGCAGGAGTCTCAGGTGATAGGTGTTCTAGAGTCCGTTAACCAGCGTACGCAGCTTGTCGGTCAAAATCGGCTCGAGCTGCTATTGTTTCGACTCGGCACAGACCAACTCTTTGGTATTAATGTATTTAAGGTTCGTGAGGTGCTTAATTGCCCGCGGCTGCACAAGATGCCGAAGAGCCATCGGGTGGTGCGAGGTATATCTCATGTGCGAGGCACGTCTATCGCAGTGATTGATATGGGTGCCTCTGTGGGCATGTCTTTCATCGATTGCCCGGAAGACCATTTGGTCATAATCACTGAGTATAATAAGCATATTCAGGGGTTTTTAGTGGACTCGGTGGATCGTATCATTAATAAAAACTGGGAGGAGGTATTACCCCCACCGGCGGGTTCTGGCCTCAATAGCTATTTAACAGCGGTCACGCATCATGAAGGGCAGCTGATTGAGATTATCGATGTAGAGAAAATCATTGCTGAAATAGTGCCAATACCAGAAGACGTGCCCGCAGATATTTTGGCGAAGAACCCGGTCGAAATTGGTCAATTCAAAGGTAGGGTGCTAGTTGTTGATGACTCTTCGGTGGCCCGCCGACAAATCACACGCACCGCTGAACAGCTGGGTTTAGAATGTGATATCGAAAAAGGCGGCAGAGCCGCGCTGGACCACATCCATCGCCTGCTTGATCAAGGGATCGACGTGACGGAACACTACTTGATGGTGATCTCGGATGTCGAAATGCCAGAGATGGACGGTTATACGCTGACGGCGGAGCTCAAAGGCGATCCGCGCACGCGAAACCTATTCGTGCTGCTGCATACGTCCCTGTCTGGTGTATTTAATATTGATATGGTTAAGAAAGTTGGCGCCGACGATTTTCTCGCTAAATTTCGTGTCGAAGAGTTGGCGACGAGAATATCTGCAATGCTCAGCTAAGGTAGCCTCGCTAATCGTTAGCAAAGGCGGTGCCCTCATGTTGCCGTAGGGGTTGCCACACCATCGGCAGCCTCTTGCCGATTTCGTTCTTCCTGCGCTTTCCTAAAATCCTAAGCCATTGAAATACAATAGATAAAAAGTGCCTCCATGAGTTGGCACAAGGTTTGCTCTTAGTCATTTAAGAATTAACAAGAGTGGATCGCCTCAGTGACTATCAGCTTCGACAAAGCCCTCGGCATACACGCAGACGCTCTGCGCTTTCGCACTGCGCGAGCAGAAATCCTCGCCAATAACTTAATTAATGCCGACACGCCTGGTTTTAAGGCCCGGGATATTCGCTTCAAGGACATGCTCGACCGCAGCCTGGCTAGCGCGCCACTAAAGACTACTCATGCGGGTCACATTAATCGCACCACGCGATCTGGCAGTAACCAGCAGCTCTACCGCCAACCTATGCAGCCGTCCATTGATGGCAATACCGTTGATGCCGAGTTTGAGGAGTCTGCTTACATGCGTAACGCCGTGGAATTCCAGTCCAGTTTTACGTTCTTGAACGGAAAATTCCGCGGTTTGCTGAAGGCGATTCGGGGTGAGTAAGTTAGCCATGAGTTCAATGCCAATTCCGCCCACACGTTTTTTGAGAGGTTAGCAACATGTCCTTATATGGGATTTTTGATATCGCCGGGAGTGGCATGAGTGCCCAGTCAATTCGACTGAATACCACCGCTAGCAACCTAGCCAATGCGCAGAGTGTCAGCAGCAGCATTGACGAGACCTACAAGGCCCGTCATCCGGTCTTTGCCGCGACCATGGAAGACGCTTTTGGGGCTGGTTTTAGTTCACAACCAGGAGCGGGTGCCAGTGCGGGTGTGCAGGTGCTAGGTATTGTCGAGGACAACTCGCCCTATCAGATGCGTTACGAGCCGCATCATCCTATGGCGAATGAGGAGGGCTATGTGGCCTACCCGAATGTCAATGTCGTCGAGGAGATGACTAATATGATTTCTTCCTCGCGGTCGTTCCAAATCAACGTTGAAGTTATGAATACCGCCAAAACCATGATGCAGCGCGTCTTGTCACTCGGCCAGTAAGGGAAAAAAAATGAACGAGATTAGTCAAGCATCCAACCCGCTGCTGGCGGAACTAAAGAATAGGACAGAGCCTGAGAACCAGGAACTGGACAAGAACGCCTTCCTGAAACTGATGGTGGCGCAGATGAACAATCAGGACCCCTTAAGCCCACAGGAGAATAGTGAGTTTGTGGCGCAGTTAGCACAGTTTAGCTCGGTTGAAGGGATTGAGAACATGAATAAGACCATGGACCTGATGGCTAACAGCCTGCAGTCCAGCCAGGCGTTGCAGGCATCAGGCCTAGTGGGTCGCACGGTGCATGTTAATACCGACACTAGCATTCTTAGTGAAGGCGGCATGGTTACTGGCAACATAAACCTGAGCAACAGCACCAGTAACCTGATGGTAAGCATTATGAACAGCTCGGGGGAGTTGGTGCGCCAGGTGGAGATGGGTAGCCAGTCTCGTGGTGATGTCAGGTTCGCATGGAATGGTCAAGACGGCGAAGGCCAGCAGTTGCCGCCAGGCAGTTACAAGTTTACCGCCGAGGCGACAGTGGGTGGAACCACTGAGCAGATGTCGCTCGCGCTGTCAGCCAATGTGAACAGCGTGACGATCAATCCTGACCGCTCGGTTGTATTGAACGTTGCCGGCCAGGGCGCGGTGCCGCTGCTGGAAGTAGCAGAGATATTATAAAGAGACCTGATAATTTAAGTTTACGGAGTATTACAAAATGCCATTTAATACAGCATTAAGCGGGTTGAAAGCAGCGTCCAGTGATCTCAAGATCACCGGCAACAATATTGCCAACGCCAGTACGATCGGTTTTAAGGAAAGTCGCGCTGAGTTCGCTGACGTCTACTCATCCAGCCTATTGGGTAATGGTTCGACCACGCCAGGAACTGGCGTCGAATTGTCAAATGTTGCCCAGCAGTTTGAGCAAGGCACTATTGGCTTTACCAGTAACAGTTTGGATGTAGCGATTGATGGCCAGGGTTTCTTCGTCCTCGACGATGGTGGTTCACGCACCTACACCCGCGCGGGTATGTTCGGCCTAGACCAAGATGGCTTTATTACGTCGAACTCGGGCGCGCGGCTGCAAGGCTTCACCGCTAACGAGGCAGGTACGCTGAATGGGGTGATCAGTGATATTGTGATCCAAACGGGGAATTTAGCACCAAACCAAACTACTCGGGTCGAGTCTGATGTAAACCTAGATGCTGAGTCAGAAGTGCTGGCGCAATTTGGGACCACTATCAATACGCTGGGCCGGCAAATTGGTGAAGCTCAGGGTGGTGTCGGGGTAGATGTTCCATCGGTCGTTAATACGCTGGCGGTACCGACACCCTTTAATTTCAGTATCAACAATAACTCAGCTATCAGTGCCTCGGCAGCGCTGGTGCCGTTTGATTTCAGTATCGATGTGCCGTCGGCAGTGACCGCCATCCAGGGTGCTACGGGCTACGATTTTAGTGTCAACAGCCCCAGTTCACTTTCGTCCACTAGTGCGCCGGTTAACTTTAACTTTGCCACCAGACCCGTCGCGGTGACGGCTGCGGCGGGCGTCACTGGCTTTGATTTTAGCGGCGGTGCTGGTACCTTCGACGTAACGCTGGGTGCTAATACGGCAGTGCCGGTGACGCTCAATACAAATATCACCAATATTGGCGAGCTCATTGCCGATATTAACGATCAACTCGGTGGCTCCGGTGTGGTGGCGGCAGCTGACCCGTTGAATATCTCGAATATAGAGTTTCAGGCGACAAATTCTGCTAGCAATGAGGCGATTACTGTTGACAACTACGGGGGTGCAAGCGCGGCCAATGTGCAGGCTGCACTAGGTGGCTTGGCGGATGGCAGTACGTCTGCAGGCAGTCGCTTTGATGTTACTATCGCCGGGGGCGCGAGCGACGGTACGGCGACGGTTAACCTAACGGCAAACATTACAACGCTAGCCGGTCTAGTGGCGGATATTAACGATCAGTTATCAGTCTCTGGCGCGAACGTCTTAGTGCGAGAAGACCCTGATAATGCCGGGCGGTTGCAGTTCTTCTCAGAAGAAAATGGTGTCGCCAGCACGGTCACCGTTGACAATTACGTGGCAGGTACTTCCAGCACCACCACGGCTAACCTGACGAATCTACTTGGGGTGGCCAGCGGCGCCACTAGTGCTGTGCCGGGTGCCGGTGCCAGCGGTAATACGGGTTCGGTGACAGCGGCCACTTTTGAGCTATCCATCGCTGATGGCAGCGGCGCAGGGGGTAACGTCACTACCACCGTGACCCTTGATCAGGATGTGTCTGCAGGCGGCGTTGCGGCATTAGCGGCTTTGATCAATACTCAGCTAGCGGGATTAGCGGCGCCTGGCATCGATGTGCGTGCTCAAGAGGACCCAGACAATGCTGGCCTGCTGCAATTTTATGCCACGGTGAACGGCGAAGCCTCCACCGTGACGGTTGGGAATTATCAAGTCTCGGCGATCACGGGCAGTCAAATTACCACGACAGCCGATGTTGCCGCCGCGTTGGGTGGCATTGTTGATGGATCGACTGACAACACGGGTAACAACACCAATGCCAGCTTTCAGGTGCGCTTAAGTGGTGGTGCCAACGGTGCGGCTAATCTGACGCAGACCATTACGTTAGACAGCAGCATTACCACGTTGCAAGACCTGATTGTGGATATACGCGACGATCTGCAGTCGGCTGGAATTGGCGTGGATGTTCGCGAGGACCCGCTAAACCCCGGACTACTTCAGTTCTATGCAACGGTGTCCGGCGAGGCTTCAGTGATTGAAATTGACCCGAATACAGCCCTTAACGTCGGTATCGGTGCGACCCAAGCTGATGTCGAAAATGTGTTGGGCGGCATTGCAATGTCTGCCAGCACGACAATTCCTGATCCTACCCTAACAGGCACAACTGCAGCGCTAGGTAGTCTGACTTCGGCGACGTTTGATGTTAGCTTGGATGGTGCTAGTGTCAATAACGGCGGCCCTGTCACAGTGACTCTCGATTCTGATATTCAGGATCTTGATGATTTGATTAATGACATCCGTGATGACTTGCGCATCGCTAATATCGGCGTTGACGTGCGCGAAGACCCTGACAATGTCGGTCGGTTGCAGTTCTTCGCGACTACTGCGGGTGAGGCGTCGAATATTACCGTTAATAACTTTATTGCTACCAATGATGGGGTTACTACTGCAAACCTAGCGAGCGTGCTAAACGTGTCGAGTGGTGTCACCATCCCGGGTATTGCTGCCGTAGATAATGCCTACCAAAGCCAGTCGATTGATATTATTAACGCCAGTGGCCGTGAGGTCGTTACCAACACCGTCACAACGCTTGCGGGTGAGACTGCCGCCCAGATTGCGGCCCGCTTCAATAGCATTCCCGGCATAATCGCTAGTGCCTCGACCACCGCGTCGTTGATGGCGGCAGACTATGTAAACAATTCAGGCGCTATGACGGTGTCGATTAATGGTGTTGAGTTTATTTCAGCGAGCTTGGCAGACTTGGCCGGTGAAATTAACGCATCGGACTCGCTCGGTGGCGTTTCCGCTGAAGTTGACGCTGCGACCGGTGATCTGACAATTACGAATGTGCTGGGTACAGATCTGCGGTTCTCTATCAGTAGCCTGGATACCACCGACTCGTTGGCGGTGCAGGGGCCCGCCGGATCATCGACGCAGCTGGATCTTGTTGGCGGCGATACGGCAGCAACGGTTGGTGGCAGCCTGAATTTGATTCTCGCCGAAGGCATTTCTCTGGGTAACCCCAACCCGGCGCTTTCAGGACTGTTTGGTGGCATTGCTGAGACTGACTTTGAGCCGTTTACGGTCAACGCGTTCGATCCAACCAATCAAGACACCTACAACTCTGCCACTTCGGTGAACATGTTTGACAGTCTGGGTAATCCTCATGTTATGACGCAATATTTTGTTAAGGAGGCGTTCGTCGAAGGTGACGTGAATGCGCCGGCGAATCGTTGGTCTATGTATGTACAAATTGATGGTGCGAATGTGGGTGACCCCGACGTCAGTTTGGCACCGCCGATGAATACACAGTCAACAATGGCGGTGTTCAATCTGCAATTCGATCAGTCTGGGCAGTTGTCGCCTTTTGAATCGGACACGGTGCATATCAGCAACTGGACACCGGTAGATGCTAACGGCGATCCCGCTGGTGCACTTGGTCCTGTGAATATTCTTGAGGGGGCAGTGCTGCCTATCCCAGACCCTTCAGTAAGCTCAAACTTCGTCATTGACCTAGGTGATTCGACGCAGTTCGGCAGTAATTTCGCCGTCAACCAGACTAACCAGAACGGATTTACCACGGGCCGCCTCAACGGGCTGGATATTGCAGACGACGGCACGATATTTGCGCGCTATACCAATGGCGAGAATCAAATATTGGCCCAGTTGGTGTTGGCAAACTTTTCGAACAACCAGGGGCTCAGTAACCTCGGTGGCACTTCTTGGGCTGAGAGTTTCGAGTCTGGCGAGCCAATCATTGGTGCAGCTGGCAGTGCGTCCCTCGGCGGCATCAGCTCGGGTGCTCTGGAAGACTCGAATGTCGAGCTTAGTGACGAATTGGTTCAGTTGATTATCGCCCAGCGTAACTTTCAGGCCAGTGCCAAAACGATTCAAACCGCTGACGCGGTGACCCAGACCATCATTAACCTCCGTTAACGAGTAACTTAGACCATGGACAGATTACTCTATGTAGCGATGACCGGGGCTAGCCAGAATGCTAAGTCCCAAGCCATCCTGGCGAACAACCTGGCGAACGTCAATACCACTGGTTTTCGTGCTGACTTTGCTCAGGCCCGCAGCATGCAGGTTTTTGGCGATGTCATGCCGACCCGTGTGTATTCTATGGTTGAGCGCCCCGGTAGTGATCTCAGCCCGGGACAACTTCAGCAGACTGGTGGTGAAACGGATGTTGCTATTGAGGGCGAAGGTTTTATCACAGTTATGGGCGACGACGGAAAAGAAGCCTACACCCGTAACGGTAGCCTTTTTGTCGATGAGCTTGGCAATCTAAAAACGTCTACTGGTTTGTCCGTCATGGGTGATGGTGGTCTTATCACATTACCGCTTTACCAAAAAATCGACATTGGCACGGATGGCACCATATCCATTGTCGGCCAAGGTCAGGGTGCGGAAACGTTAACTCAGGTTGACCGCATCAAGCTGGTTGATCCAGCTGCGGGTGATGTCAGCAAAAGCATTGACGGATTGTTTCGTCGCCCAGACGGCCTCATCGAGGCGCCGGCGCCAGGCGTGAAACTAGCGCCGGGGTTTTTGGAGACTAGCAACGTCAATGCAGTGAGTGCCATGACGGAAATATTATCGCTCTCACGCCAGTTCGAATTACAGGTCAAGATGATGAAGACCGCCGAAGAAAACGATGAGACAGCCGCCCGTCTGATGCAAATCAGCTAGGCCTTGAGTCAACAGGAGTTAGGAATATGTTAGCAGCACTGTATGTGAGTAAAACAGGCCTTAGCGCACAGGATACAGCGTTACGTACCATCTCAAATAATCTGGCTAACGTCAGCACTATTGGTTTCAAGAAAGATCGTCCAGTGTTTCAGGACCTGCTATACCAGATCGATCGTCAGCCCGGTGCGCAGGCCTCCCAGGAAACCCAGTTGCCCTCAGGTTTGCAACTAGGTACCGGTGTGCGAGCAGCGGGTACTCAAAAAGTGTTTACAGCGGGAGGGCTGCAGGTCACTGATAATGCCTTAGACGTGGCTATTAATGGCAGGGGGTTTTTGCAGGTGCTGCTGCCCGATGGAAACGTTGGATTTACGCGTGACGGTGGTTTCCAACTAGATGCTAATGGGCAAATTGTTACCGCTAGCGGTGATCCGTTGCAGCCTTCGCTTAACATTCCGGAGACCGCGCAATCGGTCACCATCGGCACAGACGGCACCGTGACCGTTTCACTGGCCGGAGATACGGGGAATACCCAGATCGGTAACGTGCAGTTGGTAGACTTTGTCAATCCCGCGGGTCTGCAAGCTGTTGGCGGTAACCTGTTCCGTGAGACAGCCTCTAGCGGGGCGCCTCAGGAGGGAACTCCCGGTTTGAATGGCCTGGGTAGCCTTGAGCAGGGCACCTTAGAGAATTCAAACGTCAGTGTGGTTGAGGAGCTAGTGAATATGATTACCACTCAGCGCGCCTATGAGATGAACTCGAAAGTAGTCTCCACCGCCGACCAGATGTTGCAGTACATTTCTCAGAACATCTAACATAGGCATAGAATAAGCTGATAGGAAATAGTGGCCCGAATCCTGCAATGTTTATTGGTTGTAAGCCAAACAAGCATTAAGGACGATGGAACATGAACCAATCAATGTTGAAATGTTACCAGTATATTACACCTCTGTTTTTGCTGGTACTGGGTGGTTGTGCAGCCACCCACGACCCGCTAGATATGGACGATCCTGCCTACGCCCCGCACTACCCTGTTGCTAGAACACCGCCGCCGCCAACCCAGGGCAGTCTGTTTTCGCAGGCGGCCTACAACGGCTTGTTTAATGACCCGCTGGCTAGCAGGGTCGGCGATATCCTCACTATTCGATTGAGTGAAACCACGACCTCTAGTAAGTCAGCAAGCACCACGTATAACAAGTCGACTGACGCTAGTATGACCGAGCCGGTGATACTCGGCAGCTTGGTCCGAGGTCTCGAAATTAACGGCGGTAATCTCAACAGTATTAACAGCGATAACGATTTCGCTGGTACTTCCAGCAGCGATCAAAATAACAGTCTACGTGGCAACATCAGTGTCACCATCGCCGAAGTATTGCCCAATGGTAGTTATGTTGTGCGCGGCGAAAAATGGATGAAACTTAATCAAGGCGACGAGTATATTCGTATCTCAGGCATTGTTCGAGGTGTGGATATCGACGCCACAAATGGTATCGACTCTAACAAGCTCGCCAATGCGCGTATTACTTACGGTGGTAAGGGTGCCGGTGCCAATGCAAACGAAGCCGGCTGGCTGGCGCGGTTCTTTATTAATCCCTTCTTCCCATACTAGGCGGTATTCCTCATGCGACTCATAGCAATCATGGTTCTACTGTTTTCTGTCACGTTCGGTATTCAGGACGCCAGCGCACAGCGCTTGAAGGACATGGCAAGTATTGCCGGTGTTCGTTCGAACCAGTTGATCGGTTACGGGCTGGTCGTGGGACTTAACGGCACAGGCGATCAAACAGTACAGACGCCGTTTACTATTCAGGCTTTTAATAACATGTTACGACAATTTGGTATTATGCCACCGCCGGGTGTGCTGCCCCAGTTGAGAAATGTAGCTGCAGTATCGATTCATGCTGAGCTGCCAGCGTTTGCCAAGCCAGGCCAGCGAATTGATATCACGGTGTCGTCTATCGGTAATTCCAAAAGCCTGCACGGTGGTTCACTTTTGCTGTCACCACTAAAGGGACTGGACGGCAATGTCTACGCCATGGGACAGGGTAACCTGCTTGTCGGTGGGTATGGCGTTCAAGGTGGCGATGGTTCTTCCATTACTGTTAACGTGCCAAGTGCTGGCCGCATACCCAACGGTGCGATGGTTGAACGTGTTGTGCCATCGGGTTTTATGCAGGGTGACCTAGTGTTTAACCTGCATCGCGCTGACTTCACTACCGCCAAGCGGGTCGCCGATATGATTAACGGTCTGCTTGGGCCTGAAGTAGCACAAGCTATGGATGCCGCCTCAATTAGTGTGTCAGCGCCGCTGGCGGCAAGCGATCGCGTGTCTTATTTATCCGTACTTGAGAATCTGCAGATTGAGGCGGGTGAGGGAGCTGCGAGAGTGATTATTAACGCGCGCACCGGCACGATAGTGATTGGCAAGCACGTGGAAGTGTTTCCTGCAGCAATTACACACGGCAACTTAACCGTGACTATCTCTGAGAATATTGGTGTCAGTCAGCCTGGTGGCTTTGCTAACGGGGAGACTGTGGTTGTACCCCAGAGTGAGATTGATATTACTCAGGAGGCGAATCGTATGTTCAATTTCAGCCCAGGCGTGTCGCTGGAGGAGATCGTCGCCGCGATTAACCAAGTGGGTGCTGCTCCGGCTGATTTGATGGCAATTCTTGAAGGGCTAAAACAATCTGGCGCCCTTAAAGCTGACTTGGTGGTGATCTAGTCATGCAGTCCTCGATGGGTAACCAACTTGACCTGATGCGAACGATGTCAATGCCAGCGGCTAAGTTGCCGTCTATACCATTAGCCGGTCAGGCCGGGAATGACAAGGAAGAAGCAGCGAAACAGTTGGAGGCCGCGGCGACGCAGTTTGAAGGTTTGTTTATGCACATGATGTTGAAGTCTATGCGTGCTGTAAACAGAGTGTTCAGCGAGGGTAACTATCTGAGTTCGTTCGAAACTGGTATGTATGAAGATATGCTTGACGAAAAACTTAGTACGTCCATGTCCGGTACTCACGCGCTGGGTATCGCGGACATGATGATTCGTCAATTAGGTGATCAACCGCGCCCCACCAGTTATGAATTACCCATGGGCAAGGCTGCGCTTTCATCGACCGCAGCTTCCTCTGCAGCCGCTGAGGACAAGCCTGCTAAAACTACTGTCAACGGTATTGTTCGGCGCCCGAGCGTAACAAAAACTGAGCCAGCTCAGCGTCAGGCTGTGTTCGATTCGCCCCTCGCGTTTGTTGAAGGACTCAAAACTGAGGCTCAGGCCACCGCCGCTGAGTTAGGACTTGCGCCCCAAGGGCTGCTTGCTCAGGCGGCACTGGAATCAGGTTGGGGGCAACACGTTATACATGACGGTAAGGGGGCTAACAGTCACAATCTGTTTGGCGTCAAGGCCGGCAAAGACTGGCATGGCGAAACGGTCGCGATTGCCTCTGTAGAAGTGAACAACGGCGTAGTGGGTCGGCAAGTCAGTAATTTCAAACGCTACGATTCTTATAGCCAGGCGTTTGCAGATTATGCCCAGTTGTTGCAGAGCGATGCCCGCTATCAACCGGTGTTGCAGGCGGGCAATGATACCTCTGACTTTGCGAGAAGTTTGGGTGAGTCTGGTTATGCGACTGACCCTGATTACGCAAAAAAACTTGATCGGGTGATGACGCACCCAGCACTGGCGGCGTCATTAACCACAGTCAAGGAGGCTTAAAATGTCACTGTTAAACATTGGCGTGAGTGGCTTGATCGCGAACCAAGCGTCGTTGCGCACCACTGGTCAAAATGTCTCTAATACTAACACCCCAGGCTATAGTCGTCAGAGTGTGCTACAGGCCACCCAGTCAGCGCAGTATTCAGGCGCTGGCTTCCAAGGTTCCGGTACGCGGGTAGAAACCGTGCGTCGTATTGTCGATGATTATGCGGTGAATCAGTTGCGGTTGGACACATCGAACTCCGGTGAACTGGACAGCTACTTGGCTAATATTTCGCAGATTGATAGTTTGTTGGCAGATAGCACGACAGGCTTAGTGCCCGGCATGCAGGACTTTTTTGGGTCATTACAAACAGGCGCTAACGACCCAACCTCTATGCCCGTGCGACAGCTAATTTTAGGGCAGGCAAAGAGCTTGGCTGATCGATTTGCGACCGTTCAAGGGCGCTTAGAAAAACAAAATGACACAATAAACCGGCAGCTATCTACCCTCAGCGCCGAAGTGTCATCCATAGCCGGCAGCCTCGCCGATCTTAACAAGACGATTGTTTCAGCCTCCGGCCGCAGCCAGACGGACGTGCCGAATGACCTGCTCGACAGGCGTGACGAGCTGATTCGACAATTGTCTGGACTTGTCGCGGTCAACGTCGTTGACAAGGAACAAAATGCCGTCGACATCTTTATTGGCAATGGACAAGCGTTGGTTGTTGGTAGCCAAGCGAATTCCTTGACCGCGGTAGCGGGTAAAGCCGACACAAGCCGCTTCGACCTAGTGTTTGATATTCAGGGTCAAAAGCAGACCGTGACGAACGCAATTCGTGGTGGTGAAATTGGTGGCATGCTAGATTTTCGCCGTGAGGTGCTCGATACCGCCATGAACTCAGTAGGTCGGATTGCGCTGGTAATGTCCTCTAAGGTCAACGAACAGCACAGTCTGGGCTTAGATTTGGCGGGCAACTTCGGTGGCCAATTGTTTTCGGATATCAACAGCGTTGATGCCATCAGTGGTCGTGTGATTGCCCATCAGGACAACCAGTCTAGCCGAGCAACTACCCTGACTGTATCCATCGACGATCCAACGCGTCTATCCACCTCGGACTATCAACTGGCATTCCCAGGACCTAATGACCAACGTTACGTATTGATCCGGTCAGACACGGGTGATGTCGTCACGAGCGGGGTTCTGAGTGGGGTCGTTCCGGAAACCATCGCCGCTGATGGTTTCTCGGTGACGATCGAAAGTGGTCAAGTACGGGCCGGTGACAAATTTATGCTGCAGCCAACTCGCTATGGCGCAAGTCAAATTGATGTTGAATTGGAGCGACCCGAACAAATTGCATTCGCGTCGGCGATTAATGGTCAGGGGAGCCTCAGCAATGAGGGCACCGGCACCGTTCTGAATACTCAGGCACTGGATATCAGCACTGCGTCGTTTGCGGTGCCCGGCAGTTTAGCCCCGCCCATTTTGATTCGTTTCACCAGTCCTGTCTCCTATGACGTGCTGGACAACACTAACCCCTCTCGGCCCACAGATCTATTGCCGCCCATGACAGGTTTGCGTTTCACTCCGGGCATTCGTAATGACATGTTGCCAGCAGGCACTGGCCAGACTTCAGTCACCAGCGATGGTGAGCTCGCGGGTCAATTACCCGATGAGTTCACGCGTATTCCCGCGCTAACACCGGTGACTAATGGCTATGTAAACGAGGTAATAACGATATCCAGCATTAACCCGGTGACAGGTATTTTAAGTGTTGCGCCGCCCATTGCGGTGTTGGCCGGTGAATCTGCCAGCGCCGTCGCGCAGAAACTCAGTGCTGTCCACGGTGTAGCAGCGACCGCTCGCACCCGCATGTCTATTAGCGACTTCACTAACGAGGCTGATGGGACTAATCCGATGGTTCTGAGCCTGAACGGAATCGAATTGGTAGGCGCGGCGGGTGTTTCCCTGCCTGATTTGCTCACGCCGAATGCGCTGGCGGACCTCATATCAGCTGACGCCCGATTTAATAACATGGGTATTACGGCGAGCAGCGACGGCGATACGTTGCAACTGGAATCTCTTACGGGCGAAGACCTTAACTTTACCGTTAGGGGCGATGTTGGTGACAGTTTTTTGCTAACTGACGCGACGGGCAAACAATTAGTGATGCGGGGCGCTGGGGGTAGCACTTCAGCACTTGTCGCCGGCACCGGCGACCTCTCTGCCGGTACTGATTTTGATAATGGCGGGCCGTACACGATGACGCTATCGGTGAATGGCAGCGTTGATCAGGTGATCAGTCTAACGGGTAATCAGATTCTTGGTTCTGATGTCGTGTCGGCCTTGCAGCAAGCCATCGATACTAGTGCGATAAGTGCCGGCGACATCATTGTGGCGATGGACGCGCGCGGCCAGATCAGTCTTGAGACTCGGAATGGGGGCGCGACTGAGTCGATCGATATTATCGACGTTAGTTCTGCTTTTGGCGCGGCATTTGGGCTGGCACCCGGTTTTGCGGAAGGCGCGGAAGTGGCGAATCAAGTCACGGTTGGCGGTGTCTTAACGGTAGTGATGGAGCAGGGCGTAAGTTTGGCCTCAAACGCGACGGTAACAACAGGTAACTTGTTTACAGCCAATCCCACCGCCTTAAGCACCTATTTGGGTTACCAGATTGTGATTGATGGTAACCCCGAAGTCGGTGATGAGTTTACCGTGGAATACAATGCCGAAGGTGTCTCTGATAACAGAAATGCCTTGTCGTTGGCGGACATAGAGAACACCAAGCTGGTGGGCGGCGCCAGTGTGACGCTGCTTAACGCCTACGGCGGTATGGTTGAATTTGTCGGTGCGTCGACGTCCCAGGCGCAAATTAACGCCGAATCTAGCCAAAGCTTGTTGCAACAGTCGCAGGCCAAGCGAGATAGTATTTCCGGAGTGAACCTCGATGAAGAGGCTGCAAATTTGATACGTTTCGAGCAGGCGTACAACGCCTCAGCGCAGGTAATCTCTGTTGCGCGTAGCCTTTTTGACACGTTGCTTAACACGTTTAGATAACGCCAGGTAAATTCGATATGCGAGTCAGCACAGTGCAAACCTTTAACAACGGCGTTAACAACATGCAGCGCGTTAGCGGCTTGGCGGCCGACACGCAGCGGCAAATTTCTACGGGCCGTAAATTCCTATCGCCGTCTGATGATCCCGTTGCGGCGACCCGCATCCTGCAGCTCAATCAAGAGCTTGCCAGTCGTGACCAGTTCAAGCAAAACATTACAGCGGTAACTAACCGGCTGTCACTTGAGGAGACCGTGCTCACCGGGGTAACCAATGTGCTGCAGCGTATTCGTGAACTGTCGGTTCAGTCAGGTGCCGGTTCGCTAAACGCCTCTGATCGAAAGTCGCTGGCATTAGAGGTCAAAGTCCGCACTGATGAGATGCTCGGTTTGCTGAATACTCGTGATTCTAACGGCGAGTATCTGTTCTCAGGCCACAAAGGTTCTGTGCAGCCCTTTGTCAATGGCGGTGGCGGCAGCTATAAGTTTGTCGGCGATGAAGGCGAGCGACTGGTGCAGATTGCCTCGGGTACGTTTATTGCGTCGCGAGATTCCGGCAAAAGTATTTTTGAAGATGTCCGCGCTTTTGAGAAAACATTTGTGACCAACAAAAATCCTCGCAATACAGCGAATCCGCCGGCGTCGATAAATGTCGGTCAAGTTGCAGATCAGGCTGCTTTCGATGCGTTCCATCCAGAAGATGCTTACATTGTGTTCGAGCCCGTTGAGGCCAGGCAGCCCCCTGCAGTGAACTATACAGTGCGACGTAAATCAGATAACCGTGTGGTGGACGGGTTGCAAAATGAAGCCTTTGTTGCAGGCGCTAAAATCGAGTTTCAGGGATTATCGGTACGCATTTCAGGCACGCCGGATGTGGGCGATAGCTTTCTCGTGGAATCAACATCTAAGCAAAGTGTGCTGACCACCATGGGACGCTTTGCGGAGGGTATGAGTAGTCTTGATGACAGTTTTGAAGGCCGCGCTCAGATCGATAGCCTGGTGGCGCAGACGTTGGAAAATTTGGACAATGCCCAGTCCAGCATACAGGAAGCGCGCAGTAGAATCGGTGGCAGGCTTAATACCTTGGAGAGTACTCAGAATATGCATGAAGACGTTGAGCTGCTGAGTCAGGAGGTATTGTCACAATTGCAGGATGTAGATTTTGCCGAGGCAGTGTCACGCTTGAGTCTCGAAACGTTTATTCTTGAGGCGTCCCAGCAAAGTTTTGCCAGAATCGCCAATCTGTCGTTGTTCAACTCACTTTAGGCCTAATGCTGAGCAGACTAAATCGCGGTGAAGTGATCTGATCTGATAGCATAAGCGTGCTTAACCCGTGCACGACAAATCTAGTCTCGCTCTGAGGTCACTTTGTGGAATCATTTATCTATCAATCCCCGGCTGACCAGTGGCCAATTCATGCCTACAGCTGGTCTGTAGCACCCGCACGCGGCACGGTTGTTATTGCCCACGGCATGGCCGAACACGCGTTGCGTTATAAACGGCTTGTCAACGCATTAAATGCCGCAGGTCTGAGCGTACTGGCGATGGATCATCGTGCCCATGGGCTTACTTCGGGTCCGGCAGGACTCGGGGATTTCGGTAAGGCTGGCTGGGACGCGCTGGTCGCAGATCTTGATCCGCTGGTTGAGCGTGCTCATGCTGGTGGCTTGCCGGTGATAATGCTTGCGCACAGCATGGGCGCGGCAGCTGCGCAGCACTACGTCACAGATCATGGGGCGAAGCTGGCGGCCCTCGTGCTGTCGGGCACGACACTTCGAAATCCGGGGCAACCAATGCCTGACTATAACGCCGCTTTCGAGTCGCGCACAGGCTATGAATGGTTAAGTCGCGACCCAACAGAGGTTGATTTTTATGTCAATGATCCGCTGTGTGGCTTCGAAGGCCAAGCCGTGATTAATGGCATGGACCGCACCGATCCGCGGAGGATTGACCCCGCGCGTCTGGCGCGTATTCCTGCTGAACTGCCGGTGTTACTCATTGCCGGTGACGCCGACCCAGTCAACGACAGTCTGCAAGGCCTGCACTACTTTGTGCAATGTTGGCGAGCCGCCGGCGTGCAGTCCATCGATTGTCACTATTACCAAGATGGCCGTCACGAGATGTTTAATGAAATCAATCGTGATGAGGTCACGCGTGACCTGTTGACCTGGATCGAGGCCACCGTTTTTGCCTAGTCTGGCCGACGACGGCAATGAAAGTTGTACATGGTCTTGAAGGTGTCCGGGTTCTTTTGCTCAAACGTATGCCAGTTGTTTAGATTGAGCATTTGTGGGTCGGCAGGAAACGCCTGTCTGAAATGCGCAGCAATTTGTGGTGAGGCAAGTTTGAAGCCAAGGAACTCTAAATTATGACGCGCCAGTAGACCGGCGATTTCTGGTAGTGTGTACTGGTGCTCCTGAGCATGCATTACCAGATCGCGAAACGGTGATAGTGCGTAAAAATCGGTGGTCTGGTCAGTCCAGCTGATATCAGCGTCATTCAGCAACAGATAACGCAGGTCACGAATGTTCTTTGTCGACGGCGTGATGTGTTTGTAGCTGTTTTGCAGCACGGTGATGTCGCGCCGGGCGATTCGCGAGTACAAGCCGAGATTGATTACCCCGTCGGGCGCAAGACGTTGGATCAACTCTGTAAGGCCCGCCTCTGGGTTTTGCATATGATGCAAGACCCCACTGCATTCTATCAAATCAAATTGGCGGTCAAGTAAGCGCAGGTCGAGAATATCGCCATGGATAAATTCAATCGTATGAATATCCAACTGTCTGGCTTTTAACTGGGCATATGCCAAGCTGCGTTTCGATAAATCGATGGCAGTTACCGTGACGTCACTAACAAAAGCCGCGGCAAACAAGGCTTGTTTGCCGGTGCCACAACCGGCAACCAGCATGGTAAGGTCACCGTTAAGCTTGACCCATGGTTGCAGGTGCTGGTTGTGCGTTGTGTAGGTTTGCTTGTGCTGGAGCCCGTCAAGCTGTTGCCAGCGTGGGTAGGGGTTTGCCTCATATTGTTGTTTTACTGCCAGCGACACCGCATCGCTTACCGGACAAATAGATCTCATCTGACGGGACAGTTTATTTTCTTCTGCCTGATCGAACAGGCTGAACTTGGCTATCGCCTGCAGGTCCTTCGGCCATGCCAGCAGTCTGGTGTTTTGTAGCTGTTTTCTGCCAGATAAATCCCACAGCGACTGATACATAGCAACCAGCAGCAATACATGGCTCACATCGGCGATACTGGTACCCAGTTGCAGCTGGGTATTGAGGGTTGATACTAAGCCGTCGATCACGTCTTGCTCATCAGCGGATATAAAACTGATAAATTCGTTATTGATGCCGCGCAATCCCATGGCGGTTATCAGTGGGGTCAATGCCGGGTCAAGGCCCTGATTCAGTGTCAACACCAACAGCGACTTCCTGATATCCATAAGGAATAAATCAAGTAACCGATTCGCCAACGTCTGCTGGCTGATGGCTGTCAGCAAAAGCTGGTCTGCGGCGATGTCATGAATAGAGGCAGATTGTGCCTCGCCCGGGCTATCAGTTAAGTGGTAGCGAGTAGCGAGAATATGTTGGGTTATGGCTACAACCCACTGACTGTTTGTGTCGGGGTCGTTGAGAAAGTCAAAAAGGTGCATGGTAAGTTGGTCATCGACCGTGTACTCGGAGAGGTTGACGAGACAGTCGTAAATGATGCTCGTCGGGATGCGGCTTTCAATTTCGGGATTCATGCGCAACGCAGTGCAGTAGTTCTGGTAGGCACTGTTGAAGCTGCGGTTACGCCGTTGGCATTCAGCGTAGATCAATAGCATCTCGATATATAATGGCTCAACTTGACCGTCAGGCTTGTGGGCTTTCAGTAGGGGTTCCAATATCGCTATCGCCTCGGCGTGCTCACCTTGTTGCAGGTGCTGGTTCGCCTGCGCCGCCTTGGCGGCAAGAATTTGGCTTTTTGCGGCCATCGTTTTCCCGATGTCGTTGCCGCTTTTTCTCCCCTTTTTTCGCCTGGCCTGCTTACTGATATCCATATCGGAGCTTCCTGTGCCGCATAAAATGATGTTGTGTGGGAACCTTGTACTGTGTGATTGCGCTTTGCGCAGTGTCTGCAACGCGTTCCGGTGTTTGCCTACTTCCGCCTGTAGACAGACCAATGCAATTTCAGTGCCGATGTTTTTGGTCCGACACATTCTTGATCTCAACGCCATTGTCTGTGGCGACTTTTGAGGTGACCAGCGCCTCCCTAACTTGGCGTAGTTGGCGCTGCTTTTCTTGGCTATGCTGTTGCTGGCGTGCCAGTTCGCTGTTGATTAGCGTGTGCTGTTGTTTCAATTTTTCAATGTCCATCATTACCCGGGTGTACATGGCGTTGGGAATCGACTGGGCCAAGAACTCCGCAACCATTGCATCGCGCTGATCCGCAAGCTCCAATAGTTGTGTCCAGTTCTGCAGTTCGACTTGAAGGTTCATTTCGGCCGACAGCGCCATGACGGTTCTCCAGCTTTCTAACTGCGTTTGGTCGTTGGTGAGGGGTTTCACCGGGTCAGGCTCCATAAGGTGCTCAATATTCATAGTCGTTAGCACTGAGTATAGATAGTGGTTGTTGTTCTTGCTGGAAAGATAATGCCGAAAAACACCTTTTGCTATGCCAATAAGTTCTAACCAGCTTTCTATTCTTCTGCTACCGCAGGTGATTTAAAAGAAATCGTTCATAAATACCAAAAAAACATTAAAGGGTTTCGTCAATGTGCCGTTACTGAATATTGAGCTGTACTGCTTTCCATGATTTCGCCGGAAACGGTTAGTGAAAGAAATCGAGTGGAATCAACCGACAAGGAATGGTCGCTCACATTCCAGTGAACGACCCAACGGAGTAAGAGAACATGGCCCAAATCATTAATACGAATATTGCATCCCTGACGGCACAGCGAAACTTGAACAGCTCGCAGTCTGCCAATCGAACGTCATTGGAGCGTTTGTCGTCAGGTTTACGCATCAACAGCGCCAAGGATGACGCTGCAGGTTTAGCTATTTCAACACGATTTTCATCGCAGATTCGAGGCCTGTCAGTGGCGATTCGAAACGCGGGTGACGGTATTTCTCTGGCGCAAACCGCTGAAGGTGCGTTGGACTCGATGACCAGCAACCTGCAGCGATTGCGCGAACTGGCACTGCAGTCATCTAACGCCACTAACTCGGATGTTGACCGAGAGGCATTGAATGCAGAATCCCAGCAGCTCATCTCCGAGATTACCCGAACGGGTGAGCAGACCAACTTTAACGGCACGAACCTTCTGGATGGCAATTTCCAAGCCTCCTTCCAGATCGGCGCCAACCGCGGTGAAACCGTGAGCTTTGGCATCGCTGAATTAACCGGTGCCAATCTTGGTGGTGGTCGAACAGCGGGTGTTAGCGCTATCGGTTCGAATAACGCCTTGCAAAATGGTGACCTTGTTATCAACGGCGCGGTTATTGGGCCATCGATTGCTTCTGATGATACCGCTTCCACGACAAATTCTACGGCGAGTGCAATCTCTAAAGTCGCGAGCATTAACCGGGGTTCTGATCAATCAGGCGTTGTCGCTGAGGTTAGCGTTAACGTTGCCGCCGGTAACGTACAAAATGCAGCCAGCGGTGGTGCCGCCTCGACCTCTGGTGCTATTACCTTGAACGGTGTGTCTATCTCGCTTGCCACCGGTGACGTTGATGAGTCAGCTGATCGCCAGGGTGTGGTTGCGGCGATCAACGCCCGTAGTGGTGAAACCGGTGTGACAGCCGTGGATAGTGGCACCCGTTTCGGTGGTGTCGACTTACAGGCTGCAGACGGCCGTAACATCAGCGTTGAGTTTTCCACGGGTGACCTCACTGCGGCCAGCACAGGCTTAACCAATGATGAAACCACTTCTGGTGGTTTTACCCTGCGTTCGGCCACGTCGGGACAAGCTATAGTGATCTCAGAAAGTACGGGTAGTATTGCCAACTCGGGTTTGGCAGCAGGCACTTACACGGCTAATACAGCAGCCGTTTCAACAGGTGTGCGTACATCTGAAGATGGCGCTGCTGTGGTTGTAAATACCTTCAACTCTCCTGCAGAAGCTGCTGTTATTGCCAGCACGGGTTCAACCCTTGCAGATTTTGGTGATTTCGGTAACGGCAATTCGCTTGAGTTTGATATTGTCGTCAGCAATGCAGATACAACCGCTGAAAATGGCACCACGACGGTTTCCATTACGTCAGACTTAACCGGTGGTACCGTACAAGACCTAGCCGATGCGATTAATACGTCGATCGCGACGGCAGGAACGCCGCTGGCGGTGACTGCCAGTGTCGGTACCGATGGAAACTTGCAGATCGCTCGCGACACTGCCGAGGCAGGTACACTTGAGCTGCGTAACTTCGCGACCAATGGAGCGACCACAGATGCAACTGTTGCCAGTGCTTTGGGCGTTACGGAAAATACAGTGGCCTTGGGTGCTAATGTCATCGATCAGGACACGGTGGTAGACGCGATTGCCGCGACAACGACTGGCGCTAGCGCGATTGATACATCAGTGATTGGTGCTAACAGTTTGTCTGCCGTCAATAAAATCAGTTTTGATATTTCAGTCAGTGGTGCCGAAAGTCAGGCGGCACAGTCTGTGACTGTCACACTGGCTGCTGCCAGTGGTATTACCTCGTTAAGCACCAAACAAGAGCTTGCTGATGCCATTAACTCGGAAATTGGTGCAGCCAGCACGACGCTGGGTGTAACGGCTACGGTCAGCGATAATAATGAACTGGTTTTTTCCCGTAATGCGGCGGGAACAGGTACGTTGGAGATTTCCAATGTAGCGGGCAGCGGCGGCATCACTGGTAATGTGGCTTCGCAGGTGCTGGGTTATGCGGTCAACGACGCGAACGGCGACGGCGCTATCAGCACCAATGGTGCCAATGCCACCACAGTAGGCGCAGTTAATGCGGCCGCTAACTACTTCGCTTCTGGTAACAACTACACGGCAGGCGCCTCTAGTGCGACTGCAGTACAGTTTGAAACGGGCGCTGCCGAAGCGGCTGTATTGAACTTAGGTCAGGGTGCTAACTCTACCTCCGGGTCTACAGGCGTTGATTTGTCGTCAGCTGGTGCACTTTCTTTCAGTTTGTCCCTGGACAATGGGCAGGCGTTAAGTATCTCTACGGATGCTCAGGACGACCTGACTGATGCTACACAGACAGAATTAGTGGCCAGCTTGAATACGGCTCTGGATGCTGCGACTAGCGCGCTTGGGCTTGGCACCGGACAAGTGATTGCCGCGATTAACAGTGACAATGAACTGACCCTGACCACAGGTCCTGCAGGCTCCGCAAAGAGTCTGGAGATCACCTCGGTCACAGGTAGTCCGGCTGCTGACTCACTGAACCTGTCTGCCTCAGTGGGTGTGGTTGCTACTGGGCTTGGTGGCACTGAAGCCGCAAAATTGACCTTGGCTGACGGCGCTGCGCCTGATTACGAGTTTGACTTTAGCGGCGCAGTAACGAATCTGGCTGCCGGCGACAGCGGTTCATTGCTGTCAAAAGACCAGCTTTCTTTTGATCTCTCCTATGATAACGCTGGTACGATAACCAGCGAGACTGTGAACCTGAATGCGGACAGCAGTCCCCGTGGTGCACAGTTGGTCCTTACCTTAAGCGGAATTGCTGGTGGTGGAAATATCTCCGGTAGTGAACTCGTAGGGTCGTCAGGCGCTACTGACATATCCTTCGATGTGTCTTACAACGGAGTCGCTGGCACCGCGTCTATCGTCAGCACAGCGGCAGATACGAATACCGGTGCAGAACTGGTAGCGGATCTGCAAGGCCAAATTGATGCGGCTTTCACGGCAGGAGCCGGTAGTGTGAATGGTAGTGGTGCTGGTGCTTATACGGCCGGTGATATCATCGTCTCTATGGATGCCTCCAGCAATATCGTCCTCACCACCAAGAACACTGACGCGAATAATACGCTGGCAATCACTGCCCAAGCTGGTGCTAGTGAAGGTGAGATAACCGGGATTACAGCCTCTGACGGCACCACCGGTACCACCACAATTGCCGCCTCCGGGGCCGGTGTCTATGGTGGCGACGCAGGGGCGAAAGTCACCTTTGCTGGTGGTACGTTTGACGAAACCTACGACGCCTCTGGTGGCGCAGCTATCACTTTTGAGATGACGCTGAATGTTGATGGTGTGGATACCACCAACACAATTACAATTAATGCTAACCTTACGGACCAGAATACGGCAATAGATGCTATTCAGAGCGCGGTAGATGCCCAATTTACCAATGGTGAGGTGATTGTGAGTTTTGACCAGGTCAATGGTGACCTGGCGTTTGCAACTGCTGCCACCGGTAGTGGTGTCTCGCTGTCGATAGCCAACTTTACTGACGCAGCTGCCTCTGATGCTGGCTTTACAGCCCTGGGTGTCACTGTAGGTTCTGTCTACTCAGATACTGGTAGTTCTTATGATGCAGACGCTGCTTTCGTCAATACCGTCAACGATGCCATCTCCATTGGTGTGACAGCATCTATCGGCCAAGGCGGCGGCCTCGTGTTCTCGTCTGCGGCCACAGGTGCTGACGTTAGTGTCACGGCTGGTAACTTTGTCGGTAGCACTGATGCCCTGTCCGCTCTGGGTGTCACCGGTACTACCCGTGCTGCTGGCCCGGTGATTACTCAGGATATTAGTCTGGCCTCAACAGCTGGTGCAGCCGGCGGTACTGGGTTAGCGGGGGTTGATCTTGACACCGTTAACCAGTACAGCTTCTCAATCTCTTTTAATGGCGGGGAGGCGGTAACAGTATCCAACGGTGGCGCAGGTGCAGACGTGTTGGTGGCAACATCTAATGATCTTGTGCAGGATATCCAGGTTGCGTTGGATACTGCCCTGTCAGGGGACATTGGTGATGGTGCCAGTGGTTACGCTGATGGTGACGTGGTTGTCTCCATTAACTCTGCTGGTGAGTTAAGCCTGACCAATACCCGTACTGATGCCAACGCATCGCTGGAGATTGTAGATGGCAATGCCAGCGGCACAGCAGCCTTCTCGTTGTCAACTACAGGCGTGGTTGCGGGCACCAGTTCACCTGATAGCAGCGCTACGCAGTCCATCAAGGTGGATGCTGGTGCAGCAATTACTGATTTCGACTTTTCATTTTCAGGTACTGAAACAGCGTCATTTGATCTTACCTACAGCGATGGTTCTGGCGGCCCCGATGTGACGGGTACGGTGGTAATTGATTCTGCCTCAGCTGATTCTGCCGACGCGTTTATCGCCACATTGCAAACTGCGATTAATCTTGTCAGCTCTGATATCGAAGCCAGTCTCGATAAGGACGGATTCCTGAGCTTTACATCAACCACTGCTGGTAGTGGTGTTTCGTTCACAGTGGACAACTTTGCTGAGACGGGCAGTAATGCCAACCTTGCGGCATTAGGCTTAGGTGATGGTGTTGTAACAACCTACGACTCCTTGAGTTTTGCAGGCACGGGATCTGCTTCAACCATCACAACCAACCCAGCGGGTACGCTGGCGACTGATGCGGGTAGTGATCAACCTGACCAGAACAACACCCTGACCATTACCGGCCTGCAAGGCGGCGATGAAACCGTGACCCTGGAAGGCAACTTCAGCGATCGTACATCTATTGTCGCTGAGTTGAATAGCAAGCTGACTAACGCTACAGCGACGTTGAGTGATGCGGGGGTGATTTCGGTTACCGACAACTCTGTCAATCAGTCGAGTGAAGGTAATACGGTGGGTGTTGCAGGTAACGCAGCGGCAACGCTGGGCTTCGACGGCACAGGTAATGCCTCAAGTGGTGTGGTTAACACGAGTTCAGGTGCCAGTAGCAACGAAACTCAGGCGATACGTACACTGCTTGATGGTGACCTGCGTATTAACGGCGTCAGTATCGAGGCGTCTCGGTCAAGCGATGACACGTCGTCTAATGAGCTTGCGGACACGTCTAGCAAGGCGGCAAGTGGTATTTCGATTGCTGCCGCGGTTAACCGTAACAGTGACACCACAGGCGTCAGTGCTCAGGTTAACGCAACGGTAGTCGACGGCGGCGCTAGCACTATCGCACGCTCTGCAGACGGCGATGCCGGTGATGTCATCATCAATGGCACATCTGTTGGCACGTTGACTTTGGGTAGCGATAAGGAAACTAACCGGTCCAATGCGATAGCGGCGATCAACCAAGTCGCGGGTAAAACCGGTGTGACGGCGACCGACAACGGCGGTGGTATATCGCTTACTGCTGCTGATGGTCGTAACGTATCGGTTGCGATAGACACCAAAGGAACAGGCTTCACTGGTCAGATGATCGGCCTTGATGCCAGCGCTAAGGGTGTTGCTGAGGCTGACTTTACGGGACAGGGAACGTCTTATGCTGCGGTTGCTGCGACCACCTCAAGTACCATTCGACTGGAGTCTTCTAAAGAGTTCACTGTCGGCTCCGGTACCAACGGTGCGGTAGGCACTGATGGTTTTGGTGGCTTGAGTGGCTTGGGCATCAAAGCAGGCACCTACGGTGGCGCAGAAAGTGGTCAATTCCTCAGCGAGGTTGATATCTCAACGGTGGAAGGCGCACTAGATGCACTGTCGGCATTGGACAACGCGTTGCAGTCGGTCACATCGGAACGCGCGAACCTGGGTGCTATCCAGAACCGCTTGCAATCCACTATCGATAATCTGTCAATCACTTCAGAGAATCTTCAGAGCGCGAACTCGCGAATCCTGGATGCTGACTTTGCGGCTGAAACGGCAGAACTTTCCAGAACTCAGGTGCTGCAGCAGGCAGGCATCTCAATTCTGGCTCAGGCAAATGCGGCACCTCAGCAGGTGTTGGCACTGCTCCAGTAGTCGACGGTCAGGTTCTAAGCCTGAGCTAAATGGGTTAGCTCAGGTGAGGAACTCACTCTCTTTTTAGAGGTTCGTTATGAATACGATAAATCCACAAGTCACATCTTCGGGTGTGCAGCGTAGTGACACGCGGGGTGGAGAGCGAACGGAATCGAATTCAGTACCCGCAGATATGAACAACGGCAAGGGATTGCCGCAAGTAGAGGCAAAGGATGTCGCTAAAGGCAAGGAAGGTGCCTCGGAAGTTGCCGCAAAAGACCCATTGGTCGATGCGGTGGCAAAGTTAAACGACTACATTCAAACGGTGCAGCGAGATCTTATGTTCTCGCTCGATGAGGAGAGCGGCGAGTCCGTGATCTCTGTGGTAGATCGACAGTCATCGAAAGTGATTCGACAGATACCTAACGAAGTTATACTCACATTGGCACAGAAATTGAATAATGAAGAACCACTGTTGTTGTTTAGTGCGCAGGTTTAAGGATTGAACCCGCGTTAACCAGGCAAAGCAGTAGCGTGATTCCATCTATGGATGGGTTGGATCAAGGGTCGCCGTGTGCAAGCTCCAGGATGGGAGCGAGTGCTCGGCGACTTTGCTGTTTTTCGATGAGAACAAAACACATGGAAGTGCCGGGCCGTAACATGGTCCAAAAATATCGGGCGGCTGCTGGTGAGTAACTAGCAGCGGTCTTTGTTAGTAGCCAGGCGTAAATCGCCAGTCTGCGTTGAGGAATACACCATGGCGTCAATTCAATCTCTGGGTATCGGTTCAGGTATATTGACTACCAAGCTAGTGGAAGATCTGGTGTCTGCGGAGCGTTCGTCGGTGGACTTGCGATTAAATTTGCAAACGACCGAATTTGAGGCTGAAATATCAGCTTTTGGCACTATCACTGAGAGTGTCGAGAGTTTGCGGGTGGCTACGGCAGCCCTCAGCAAGCCTGGCGCGACAGACTCGCTAGTCACCACGAGCAGTGACCCCAGCGCCCTCACCGCAACCACCACCAGTGTTGCCGAAGCGGGAAGTTTCGCCATCACCATCGAAAAGCTGGCTCAGTCGCATTCGCTGGTAACGAAAGCCTATGAAGGCATCACTGACATCGTTGGTACAGGTGAGTTGACTTTTCGTTTTGGCGAGACGACATTTAATGGTGAAGACTATGACGGCTTCAGCCAAGATACGGGCAAGTCAACCAAGACACTGACCATTGATTCGACCAACAATACCTTGGCTTCGATGCGCGCGGCGATCAACAGCGGCGACTTTGGTGTGCAGGCCAGTATTGTAAATGACGGCAGCGGCTTTCGCTTATTGTTGGCGACCCAAGACCCAGGTTTGAGCAATAGTATGGAGATACTGGTGGCTGGTGATAACGGCAGCGGTCTTAAGGCGCTGGCTTTTAATAGTACCTACAATGGTCCTGATGCCGTTGGCGCGATCACAGAAGGTGGCAGCACGGATTTGTCGACGGGTATTGATTACTCAACCACCAATGCTGTGTTTAGTCTCAGCTTGAGTGGCACGTCAGTCAATGTGACCGTCGATTTGGATGCAACCCAAGATCTCAGTGGCGGTGGCGGTGCAGCACAAGACAACAGGGTAGCCATTCAAACGGCGGTTGATACAGCATTGCTCAGTGCCGGTGCGAACGCTGGCGATATTGTGGTGAGTATCGACCCAGACGACAATGGTGTCGTCTTTACCAGTCTTGCTACGGGTCTGGCAGAATCCATCGAAGTGACGGCAGATGACGGCGTGTTGGGTCTTAACCCAGGATTGGGTGAGCGCTATGGGTCTGACGGTAGCATGGTTCAAACTCAGGCGGCGCAATCGGCTGAGTTGACGGTTAATGGTCTGGCGATTACCCGTGAGTCGAATCAGGTGACCGAGGTGATTAACGGCATTACGTTAAACCTTTCGAGCGCAGACCCCGGTAAGGTGATCAGTCTGAATATTACCTCTGATGCTTCTGCCCTGACGACCAAGGTGCAGGCTTTTATCGACAGTTTTAATGAACTCAAAGTCCTATCTGACAATTTAACCGTGTTTGATGCCGAAACAGGTGATACGGGTTTGTTGTTGGGCGACTCTACACTGCGAAGCGTGAATTCGCGGATTCGTAATGTGATGAATTCCCTTGTTGACGGTATTGTTGACTCGAAATTTCGCAGCCTGTCAGAGGTGGGGATCAATACAGACCAGAACAACAGCTTTCTGCTGCAATTGGACAGCGCGAGGTTCAACGCAGCTGTCAGCGAAAACCCTGAAGCGATTAAAAGTTTATTTTCTACCAACAACGCTAGCACCGACCCGTTGATCGAGGTTATCAACACCGGTCGTAATACTAAGCCAGGTAGTTATGCTATTGACATAACCCAGCTGGCGACGCAGGGGAACTTCCTGGGTGATGCTAATGCGGCACTCGATAATAACGTTGTGATCGACGCGGACAACGACACCTTCGTGATCAGCGTTAATGGCACTCAGTCTGAAACCGTGACCCTCACCCGAGGCAGTTTTACGACCGGTGCAGCTTTAGCGCAAGAGCTGCAGACCCGCATCAATAATGACGCTAATATCAGCAGAGCGGGTGATGCCGTGACGGTCAGTTACGACAGCAATAACAACCGGTTTTCGTTTCTCAGTAGCGAGTATGGTGCTGCTAGTGCGATCTCATTTGTCAGCCAGGGTGCGCATCTTGAAGACGACTTGGGTTTCGGTAGCAATGTTGGGCTGGTAACCGCCGGCCTTGATGTGCAGGGCTCCATTGATGGTGAAATAGCCACGGGCTCGGGTCAGTTTTTGCGAGCGTCTGAGGGTGCGTTAACAGCACGCCCCGGGTTTGCCACGGGTACACCCGTAGGTAACTTGAACGTGCCCTTAACGGTGACACCGGCAGCGGTCACCAATGGTGACTACAACTTCAAAGTTAATGTGGATGGTGTGGTCTCGGGTACCATTAGTCTTGCTGCTGGCACCTATAACACCGGTGAAGAGTTAGCCAATGCCTTAACCGCGGCTATCAACGCCGACAGTGCTTTGTCTGCAGGCAGCAAGTCAGTAGATGTTGACTACGATGTTGGTTTGAATTCTTTTGGTGTCATTTCATCGACGACGGGCACGGCATCGCAGGTGAATTTCACCGAGCTGTCAGCAAATATGGCGAGTCAGTATGGGTTTGGTGTGGGTGGCGGCACGCAAGGCTCCAGCGCCACGGGTAATGCCAGCGATGCGGGCGGTTTGCGGATTCGCGTGCAAGGCGGTAACTTAGGCGCGCGGGGCAGTGCGAGCTATGTCGAGGGCACGGCTTTTCGGTTGTCGCAGTTGTTTGATGATATCTTGCGACCAGGCGGTTTGCTGAATGCGAAAGTTAGTTCGCTAACGAGTTTGCTTGATGGCGTAGCTGAATCAAAAATAAGTCTTGAGTTACGCATGGATAAGTTGCAGGAACAGCTGTCTTCACAATTTGCTTCAGCAGACTTGGCAATTTCAGGGCTGAAGAACACCGAGGAATTCCTGACGCAACAGCTGAGCTTGTTAAGCGCGTTCTACACCAACGACAAATAAAATTGCCCTCGGCTATTCGTTGCGTCGCCTAGCCTAACTATTGTCCGGTCTAGTCGGCGATAGCTACCTGATTGCGGCCGCCGTCTTTGGCTCTGTAGAGAGCTTCATCAGCAAGTTTTAGCACTTCCTCGGGTGTTTGGCCGCGACGTTGATATTCTGCGACACCAATACTAATCGTTACGCTAACTTTCTTGCTGGCTTTGCGATAAGAGCCTTTTTGGCGATTACCTTTGGCTTTTTTGTCGGCTTTTTTATCAACGTTCTTATTCGTGCTGTTGCTATCCTCGACGCGCTCATCGTCGCGAATGACCATTTCATAGTCAGCAATAGATTTACGCACCAGCTCTAAATAGTGGGCAGCCTCTTCTTTGTCCTTGCCGGTGAATACCACGGCAAATTCTTCGCCACCATAACGGAAGGCTTTGCCGCCACCTCGCACCTTGCGTATCTGGGTCGCGACCATTTGCAGCACTTGGTCACCGACATCATGGCCATGAGTATCGTTAAATTTTTTGAAATGATCGACGTCTAGCATGGCCAGACAATAGCGATTGCCAAGTGCCATGAGCTGCTCGTTCATGGCGCGGCGCTGGGGCAAGCCTGTGAGTTCGTCACGGTAGGCCATATTGTACGAGTCGCGCAACAAACCGATACACAACATCAAACCGCTGGTTAGCATGTAAGCAGCAGCGAGCAGAGCATCAGGCTGAGTCAGTATCATTAGGTAATAACCCGCAGCTGCGCCAAACAGAGCGTAAGACACGGGACTATTGATACGCCAACTGCTGATGGTGATAGTGATGCTCGCTGCCAGTAGAATTATGCATTCCAGTTGGGTCAACGGGTCTAGGCGAGCGTCAAGACGACTACTTAAATCCATGAGCGCTGCTGACGCGACACCGAGTTGTGTCAGCAGCGCCTGCAGACCACCACCGAGATAGTCATCGAGTTGATGCAGATCATTGTGAGCAATCCATGCCAAGAGCGAGCCTTGCAAGGCAAGTACCGTCAGGCGCAGGTAGCCCGGCACAGTGAATAGGCCACGCTCTTGGTAACAACTGATTATCGCGATGTTGATAGGCACTAGGGCATAGACCAGTAATTGCCACAGTGGTGCCTGCAAGTCTAGCTGCTGGTAAACCCCAAAGCCGGCGGCCAGCACCAAGCAAAACAAGGTCACCTTGCTGCGATTGAAGGCCACCGCCAACACAAGGGTAATCACTAGTGCCCAGTAAGGTCCTGCTTCAAATACGCCACTCATGCTGACGGGCAGATAGGCAAAGTAGGGGGCCGCAAGAAAGGTGAAGGCGAGTAAGAAAACCGGCAGCATCAGGGGTTGAGTCAGCTTGTCTAACCAGTTAGGCAAAGGTTGTCTCAAGAAATTGCGCAAATTGATCAACAGTCCAGGCTGTGCGGTGCGGGCCGCCCAGATGGCCGGTGAAGACGTGCTCGGCGGTCTCGCCATCAAGTGTTACAGGAATCAACTGTTTAAGGTCACTGCCCCACAGGTTGAGCGCCTGCACAGCGGCTTCCGGGTCTATGGTGCTGTCGTTGCGCATATACATCAGGGCCATGGGAGTTTTGAAATCACCCAAGTTTTGCGTCTTTAGCCAATCGACCGTTTTCTGCATCTCAATGAGTGCAAGGGTTGAGTAACGGCTGGTCCAGTACAGGCCATGGGCTTTGGTCTCTGGTTCCCACTCATGGGTTTTACCAATGACTAACTGCACCCAGTGTGACGCCCATGGCCAGGTCAGCAGAAATCCGAAGGGGCTGCGCACCTTGAAATTGGGCGACATCAATAAAATTGCTTGTAACTTGTCGGCGACCCCAGGTTGGGATGCAAGCCAAATCGACAAGGGGGCGCCCGTGGAGGTGGCGACAATCACGACGCGCTCACCAAGTTTACTGGCAACATCCCAGGCATCAACCATGCTTTGCAGCCAGCTTTCAGCCGGGCTGAGCATGCCGTCATGGCCTACCCCATGACCTTCCAGGCGGGCATCAAAAATGTTGGCGTGATACCGCTGGGCTAACAACTGGGTTACGGGCGCGGTCTCTTGCCGCGATGCCGAGAAGCCGTGCACATACAAAAAGCATAAGGGTGTCTTAGCAGGTGCCTTAGAGTCGTGCCAGCTGATGCGTGCCTCGGTGCCGTCAATAATATTGCTGACCTGTGCTTCGCTGTCAACCATCCAGTGTGCCAGGTTAACCCCCGTCAAACTCTCAGGCACGCGGGTTTTCGGCGCTGTGGCATTTAGCGTTGGCCGTGGACCAGCAATGAAAACAATGAGTAGCAGACCAATGATGGCCAGCAGCGTATAGAGAAATATCATAATGCGATGGTACGGTGTTGTGCCCGTGAAGACAATGACAGCGCCAGCATGCACAGCCTGCAGCCTTCGCGTATACTCCGCAGATATTTACATGCTGTTTAAGCGATAAACCGATGGAAAGAATCAATGGCAGACTATAAGGCACCGACACGGGATATGTTGTTCACCCTAAACCATCTGGCTGGATTAGAGGCCGTCTGTGCGCTGCCGGCTTTCAGCGAAAGTTCGCCAGATTTAGTGGCGTCAGTGTTAGAGGAAGCCGCGAAATTTGCAGCCGACGTGCTTGCGCCGTTGAACACCGTGGGTGACTTGATTGGGACACGCGTTGTGGGCAATCAAGTGCGCGAGGCCAGCGGTTTTGGTGAGGCCTATCTTAAGTTTGTTGAAGGCGGTTGGCCTGCCTTGCCATGTAACACCACATTTGGTGGCATGGGATTGCCTGAGTGCGTGGGGCTGGCGACAATGGAAATGTGGTCGGCAGCGAATCTTAGTTTCGGGTTATGCCCTATGCTCGGTCAGGGCGCCATAGAAGCGATTGAATTTCATGCCAGTGAAGCGCTCAAGGCGCGCTACTTGCCGAAGATGATCAGTGGCGATTGGACCGGCACCATGAATCTAACAGAGTCCCAAGCAGGCTCTGATTTGTCGTCGGTGCGGACCAAAGCTGTCGTGGACGGTGACCACTATCGGCTCTACGGCACCAAAATTTATATCACCTGGGGTGACCACAACATGACCAATAATGTGGTGCACCTAGTACTGGCTCGCGTGGAAGGTGCGCCGGAAGGCGTGAAAGGTATTTCATTGTTTCTGGTGCCGAAGTTTTTGCTGGATGATGACGGCGAACCTGCCGAGCGCAACGACGTTTTCGCACGCTCTGTTGAACACAAAATTGGTATTCATGGCAGTCCTACGTGTGTCATGGCGTTTGGCGACACGGCGGGTGCGGTGGGTTATCTCGTCGGTGAGGCGAACATGGGGCTGTCATACATGTTTACAATGATGAATCACGCGCGATTGAATGTCGGCGTGCAAGGCGTGGCGCTGTCTGACAGGGCCTATCAGCAAGCCCTGAGCTACGCGCGGGATCGTGTGCAGGGTCAGGCGCCCGGTCAAGAAGGCAAGAGTCCTATTATTCACCATCCGGATGTGCGGCGGATGTTGATGACGATGCGCGCTTTGAGTGAGGCTTCTCGGGCTTTGTGCTACGTGACCTCAGCGGCATTCGACTACGCCCACAAAGCTGCAGATGCAGATCGGCGGACGGCAGCGATGCAGCGCGCTGAGTTGCTGACGCCGTTGTCTAAAGCGTGGTCAACGGAGATCTCACAAGAGGTGACCTCCATAGGCGTGCAGGTGCATGGTGGTATGGGTTATATCGAAGAGACAGGTGCGGCACAGCTGATGCGTGATGCACGTATTACGACGATATATGAAGGCACCACCGGTATTCAGGCGAATGATTTGATCGGTCGCAAAGTGATTCGAGATCGAGGTAAGGGGATGACGAGCTTGCTGGCGGATGTCGATGCCACGCTTGCTGAGTTGCGAGCAACTTTGCCGACAATGGCCGAGCAGTTATCGGCTGCAAGTAATGAGCTGCGTGAAGTTACAGACTTTATACTGACGCACCATGAAGACGATCCCTTCCTTGCGAGCACCGTGTCTTTTCATTATCTAATGGGTACGGGTACGGTAATCGCCGGCTGGCAGATGGCGCGCGCTGCACTGATTGCCAAGGCCCAACGTGATGACGATGTCGCATTCTATGATGCCAAGCTGGCAA
The DNA here is from genome assembly GCA_047630175.1 of Candidatus Azotimanducaceae bacterium. Taxonomy (GTDB): domain Bacteria; phylum Pseudomonadota; class Gammaproteobacteria; order Pseudomonadales; family Azotimanducaceae; genus UBA4582. Next base: position 31,452 of record JBLHVI010000004.1, on the reverse strand, counting down.
CCGCTATTTTCTACATGGAGCAGATTTTGCCGCGCTCGGCGGCCCATTTCAGCACCATCACCTTAGACGCTACGGCAATGATGGCGCTGGATATGGATCAGTTCTAGGTTAGTGACGATATAGTTCAGGATGTGACAGCATATAAGCGGGCCCGTGGGGTCCGTTAATGGCGGCGTTTTCGCCGTACAATGACTGCTTCATTGCGCCATAGACTTTCCTGTTAGCCCCTAGGCGTGCGAGGCTTGCGGCTTCTATCAGGGCAGCGTCGCGCAGTCCCTCAAGATCACTGGTGGCATGCACAATACCAGCAGACAACGCGGCGGGTCCTGTCCAGCGCCGTGCTAGCTGGACTGTCTCAAAAAATACGTTCATCGGTAACTTGTGGCGAAACAATGCCAGTTCAGGCTGTGGAATCACCATACCTATCTCAACTTCGTTAGCGCAGACGAATCCTCTGTCTGCGCGCATTAGACGCTTGTCGTGACATAGCGCGCACATGAATCCTGCACCAAAGGCGTGGCCATTGATGGCCGCGACACTGGGCAATGGTAGGTTGATAATGCGCCCCATTAGCGCCATGAATTCAGCACCGAATGCCGCGCGGTCGCCACCTAGATGATCGCCGTCGCTGCCCAACCAGTCGAGATCGAGGCCGTTGGAGAAGAATTTCTCGTTGGCAGAGACCGTCAACAAGGCGGCGGCGCCCGTCGAGGCTTCGACGTCATCCAAGGCGGCACTGAACTCCCGCACGAACGTGGTATTCCAACGGTTTTCTGCATCATTCATGGTTAGAATGAAGACTTCGCCTTCGCGGGTCAGGTCGATCATTAGAGGCTCCTGGGTCGGGTAATTTGAAGCAGACGATATTTGAAGCAGACTATAGCGGTTTAAAGCGTCAATGGGCAGTGTGTCGCCCCCAACTTGTCTGTAACGCTCGGCGGTGACATGCTACTTGCACTACTGGCGGGTAGACGAGTCGAGCTTTAGCGAAACGACAAGAGGGATTACGTGATTACTGCATCAACGATTGTTCGACCAGCAACGGCACATGATGCAGCATCACTCGCTGCCTTGGCAGAGCAGACCTTCCGCGATGCGTTTGCGGCGGCCAACAGCGCAGCAGATATTGCATTGCATTGTGCTGCACGTTACAACAAGGCGCTACAACATCGCGATATTGTCGACCCCGAGCTGACGATTTACCTGGCCGTGCAATGTGGTATTCAAGGACGTGATCGAGGAGATGATCAAGGACGTGATCCAGATGGTGATCAAAAAGATGCGTTGCTTGGTTTTATTCAGCTACGCCAATCAGACTGCCCGTCGTGCGTGCTGGCCCAGCAGCCGCTTGAGATTCAGCAATTGTATGTCGCCAGCACCTGGCATGGCACTGGCGTTGCTCATGACCTGATGGCGGTAGCCTTGAATACAGCGATCAGTAGGGCCGCGGATTTTATTTGGCTGGGCGTTTGGGAGGATAACCCGCGCGCGATCAGTTTTTATCAAAAGTACGGCTTTGTCGCGGTGGGTGCGCAGACTTTCATGCTCGGGACAGATTCGCAGCGCGATCTGGTTATGCGTCGTCCCCTAAAGCTGGTGTAAAGTCTGGTGTAGACCTTACACCAGTAAGGGCATGGCCCGCAGGCTTAGGTTGCGTCGGTTTACGCTGAGTTTTGAGCACTGGCGAAGCGGTCTATGCCCAGAGCGCTGCGGACCTCCTTGCCCACCTCAGAATCCATATTGTCCACCGGGATGCCGATCGCGTCTGCAATTCTTACCATACGCTGGAAGTTCGCAGCAACGCCAGCTGCGTCTATCAAAACAGCTGCTCCGGCACGCATTAACAACGCCTGTCTGGCTGCCCGAAGTGTGGCCTGGTCGTGGGTTGCAATGGCCTCGGCAAAGTGCATCAATTCGGCGCCGAATTCGATGCCTCTGGCAGCGCCCTCGGCGCTGCCATTAACGCCCTGCAGGTCAATCTCGGTGTTGTTGGTCGTCGCACTCACACGGAGCATCGAGGCATGCGCATTAGTTCAGTAAAAGCACTCATTGATGGATGAAACCCTGCCTGCGATTAACTCCATCTGCAGCCGGTTAATGGCGCGATGGTCATCCTTAGCAAAATTGCTCATTGCGTCAAATGTCAGATACTGGACGTTGCCGATGGCTCGCCAGTCTTTGAGTGCCTGAGGCACCAGTGTCAGTGCGCGTATTACATTAGCGGCCCGCACGCCATCCCAGATATCTGTCTCGTTGCCGACATTGCCATCGGCAGGAATGGTGGGGACAAAGCCTATGTCCTCTCGCACAATAGTCGGTCGGTACCGACTAATCTCACCCGGCGCCGGTGTCGGCAGTGCTTCGACGGGCAGACCTAGGGCACGATGGAATTCGTCGATACTAAAAACAGTGACCACGACGCCGACGAGCTCAACGTAAGCTTCCTTAGTTATGCCGCGTGTGACGTTGTCGTTAACCCAAGCCTGTGTGATGCGCGCTTGGTCAGTAATGACACGATGAATCGCATCGACAACGACAGCCGGCAAGTCACTATCGCACTGATGCGCGCCGTCAAATTTATAGGGCGACAGGGACTTCTTGCGCGCCTTGCAAAAATCACACGTGAGCGCTTTACGGGATTCCGCAGCAATGGCTACACGTTCTGCGCCAGTCCACCAGCTACCCGGACTGGCAAGTTTTCGCCAATAGGCCTGATAAGCCTTGGGAATATCCTCACGAACATGCCAGGGTACCTCGCTGTAGGAAAATGGTGACATACCCGCTACTCCTAAATATTTCTTGTTATTGAGGAGATACTCGCACTTTATAGCGTGCATGAAAAGGCGGCCGCGCTGCCATCATATCTCTGCTGTTGCGCATGTTTCGAGTCGGGTTGCCAGATTGTGGCTTGATTCAAGCCTACATGCAGTGGAGCGGAAGATGTTAGGCTGCGGGTCTGAATGATCTGTTAATAGCCAAAGGGTACTGTATTGAAAAAGCTTGAGTCACTGGAGATTAAGGCGTTTGTTCCCGCTCGGGACTTTGAACGCTGTAAACAGTTTTACCAGGATCTCGGATTCACTATGCCTTCGGACGACGCGGGCATTGCTTACTTCCATCACGGTGACTGTAGTTTTCTATTGCAGGATGTCCCCGAGGCTACGCATGCTGAAAGTTTCATGATGCACCTGTTGGTGACAGATGTTCAGGGCTGGCACCAGCATATTCTCGACACCGGTATCGCGGAAAAATATGCCGTCATGCTTTCAGATGTTACCCATCAACCTTGGGGTATGAACGATTTTGTGATCTACGATCCGAGTGGCGTACTCTGGCATTTCAGTGAGAATGTTGAGTCCGTCGACAGCGCTTGAATGAATCTTCTAGTGACGCCCGAACGCTAGCGCGCTTTAATCTGAGCAATACCGCTACCCTTGAGTTGGCAATAGAACTGCAGCATATTCTGGAATAACGCTGGCTGCTGCGACTCAAAGTCGTCCCAGTTACTAAGACTGGTTTGCTGCGTGTCATCAGCATGGGCGCTGCTATAGGCCTCACGAATTCCCGGCGGTAGATTTACAAAGCCAAGAAACTCCAGATCTAATGCTTTCACACAAGCGTCAATATTGAGCGGTGTGAACTGATGCTCCTGAACATGAAATAGTAGGTCGCGACAGCCGCTCAGGTTGTAGAAGTCTGGCGAACGCTTAATCTCCGAAAAGTCGCCGCTGATCAAGTTGTCGAACAGTGCCTGCCTGAAAATACGGATATGTTCAGCGCTGGCTGTCAGCTGATTTTCGCTGATTAATTGTCGAGCCAGTTCAACCGGTCGCCGTGCACGACTGCTGTAAAGCGAGATTTTCATCATGCCCCCCGGCTCTAACAATCGTGTTAGTGCGTGCCAGCCTTGCAATGGGTCTTGCATATGATGCAGTACTCCGGAGCATTCAATAATATGAAAGCGATCTTTGAAGTCTTGCATAGCAAGGATGTCAGCTTGATAGAACTCAACGTTTTGAATCTTCAGCTGGCGCGCCATTTTTGTCGCATAAGCGAGGCTGGCGCGGCTCAAGTCGATGGCCGTTACCTCTACGTTCCGGAAGGATTGGGCAACTTGCAGTGCATGTTTGCCTGTTCCGCAACCGGCAATCAGAATTTTAATGGTCTGATTTTGTAAGAATGATGGCGGGGTAAAGCCCTTTAATTCTGCCATCAGAGCTTGACCATAGTCGGTCGTATTGGCGAACGCCAGTGAACGCCAACGCGGATAGGGATTTTCCTCGTATTGCTCTGCTACTTGGCGTGACACAGGATTGTCAATCTCTGACAGGCTGGCAATGTTGCGACAGATCTCAAGTTCCTGCTGGGGCTCAAACAGGTGGGGTTTAATTATATGACGCATAGGTGGTGACCAGGACTCAGCCGACCGGCGAAGCAGTTGGGTACGAAATGGGTAGTGGTGCAACAGACCATACATGCTCAATAGCATCAGTGGAAATTCCAGTGTTTCTGCATGCCATCCGACGGTGTTGACTGCATCGCTGACGACCTTTGTCAGCTGGTCGAGTGTTTGATTTTCAATCAACGTAACACTGTAGACAAACTCGTTGTTGGCACACTGCAGTGACAAGCTGAGGATGAATTCGAGCATATCTGTTTCAATATGATCATCAGCGACTGCGTCCATGAGGAGACTGTGTCGGCAGGCGGTCAAAAACTCTTCGATAACGGCCTGATTAAACTGGCACTGACGTAGTGCGAGATTCAGCAGTGGGTCTTGAGCGAGTTTTCTGGGATCTAACGGTGAGTTTCCGCGTAGTAAGTCGTATTTGTGTATGAGTAGCGTGGCGATAAGGTCTGATAACAGGTTGTGATCAACCTCAGTAAATTGCAAATAGCCCAGTAAGTCCTGCTCAAGCTCCGGCGAATAGTAATCTGCCTGAATATGACTAATACATTCAAACAATTTACAGCGAACTTGTGGGTCGGTCGGATCAAGCCTTATCAGATCACGATAGTCGGCGAAAGCTTCGACAAAAAATCCTTGTTTGACCCGTGTATAGGCCAGCGACGGTAATGCACGAGTGGTATGTGGCGCACGCGTTTCAACGGCAGAAAATAAAGTGGCGGCGAGTGGATAGTTACCGGCCAGTAAATACAAATGCGCGCGACTATAGTTAAGGCTAATGTCGTCCGGTTCATAGTCCAGTCCCAGGTCGATAAAGCTTTCGGCCTGTGCACTATCGCCCTCGTCAAGACTGATGCGGCCAAGCAAATTGAGAGCCGTAACGTTGTCGGGCTGACGGCTCAAGACTTTGTGTGCTAATGACTTGGCGCGGTTGCGGAATCGGCTGATACGTTGTTGATCGTTACACGCTGGCTGGGTCGACTGATCGTAAAGACTACCCGCCTCTTCAAGTTTGTTATCCAGCTTGCGCTGCAGAACGGGATGAATGACATCGTGTTTACGTCTGGGGCTATGCTGCTTCAGGTTCGACTGTGCCATGGTAAATTGCCATTTTGTGAGTCTCTGACCGATTGCGGATCGGGTAAGTATTGCTCTGTATTCACTGGTAGCAATTTCGGGGCCAATTATTATCTGGTGAAATAACCTAAAGAAATTCGATGTCGTGCCGTCACAACTAGTGAGGATAAACACTGACTAACAAGAGACATGAATATGAACCAACCGGGTGCTAAGCACTATCAGCAGATGAGCGTACAAACAAGAATTGCAGATGCGTCACCGCATCAGCTGATTGTGATGATGTTTGATGGTTTACTGGGTCGCCTCGCGATGGCCAAGGGGTTTATTGACCGCGCCGATTTCGAGGGTAAGTCAAAGTGTCTGGGTGCCGCTATTACCATAGTGGGCGGGCTACAGAACTCGCTTGACCTTGAGCGCGGTGGTGAGGTTGCGGCAAACCTTGATCGGTTGTACATGTACATGACCCGCCGCCTGTTCGCTGCTGGTGTGGCAAACGATAATGAGATCATCGATGAGGTGATTTCATTGTTACGAACGGTCAAGGAAGGCTGGGATGGTATTAAGGATGAGGTGGCCTAGGTGAGCGCTAATAGCAATGAATTAGCGTCGCGTAAGCTTAACAACTTGCGCGATGATATGTCGCAAGCGTACGAGGCCGGTGAGTGGCAACGCCTTGCCGCTTTGGACAAAACCTGCCAGCTTATGGTCCGGCAAGTGATCCTCGAGAACCCGCGTGCAATGTTTGATGAACTGCGAAGCCTGCTCGGGTTCTACAAGTCGTTGTTGGCAAAATGCGAATGTCGGCGCCAAATTTTTGCCAGCGATGCCGTCAATATGCGCCGCGGTGTTAAACATAATCAAACCTACAACCGCCTCCAACGGCTTGTTTCTGCCGTGTAAAATTCCAAAACAACGGATTATTGACAAATAATCCGTTATCTATCGTCATTGATTTGACAATTTCTGATTCCGTACTTTACTCAATACAGTAGATGACTGGTTCTTGCCGCATCGATAGATCGTCATTGATCGATCTGTTCGGGCATTTGTAGCCCTTATTAAGCTGTTATAGGTACTGTATTCATGTGGAAAGAAATCAAAGTCTTGTTGATTGATGATGATAAAGAGCGCGCGCGGGATCTTGAGGTCGTGCTGCAATTCTTAGGCGAAGGTGTGGTCAGCGCTGAAAGTGGCGACTGGCAGCAATCTCTCGACACTCATAACGCGCTGAGTAGCGACGTATCTTGCGTTGTTTTGGGCCGTTGTGACGACATCGACAAGATGGCACGTTTACTTGAGGATCTCACTGAATGGGACCCTAGTATGCCCATGTTAGTGGTGGGCGATACACTGGCCGATCTGCCTGAAGCGCTTGAGCATTATAATGTCGTCGAAACTATCTGCCTACCACTGAGCTACAACAAGCTGCTCGACTCATTACACCGTGCCCAAGTTTACCGCGAGCATTCCACTATCACGCGTAATCGCGACCAGGGTCGCAACGCTAAGTTGTTCCGATCACTTGTAGGCACCTCAAAACAGGTCGTTCGAGTAAGAGAAATGATGGCTCAGGTGGCCGACAAGGATGTCACTGTTTTAATCACCGGTGCCTCGGGCACGGGTAAGGAGGTCGTCGCTCGGAACCTACATTACAGTTCACCGCGTAAAGATGCGCCTTTCGTCCCGGTTAACTGCGGGGCGATACCCTCGGAGCTATTGGAAAGTGAGCTATTCGGCCATGAAAAAGGTGCCTTCACAGGCGCCGTAAGCACCCGCCGGGGCCGCTTCGAGATGGCCCAAGGAGGGACGTTGTTTCTTGACGAGATCGGTGATATGCCGCTGCATATGCAGGTCAAGATTTTGCGCGTGCTACAGGAGCGCTCTTTTGAGCGAGTCGGCAGTAATCAGACCATCAAGACGGACGTGCGAATCATCGCGGCAACCCACAATAATCTCGAACAGATGATTGCCGATGGTGGGTTTCGCGAGGATCTGTATTATCGACTCAACGTTTTCCCCATCGAGATGCCTAGCCTGCACGAGCGCGTAGAGGATATCCCGTTGTTGCTCAATGACCTCATTGCTAGGCTTGAAAAAGAGCAGCGCGGCTCAATCCGCTTTAATTCTGCCGCCATTATGTCGCTGTGTTGTCATGAGTGGTCAGGCAATGTCAGGGAGTTGGCGAATCTGGTAGAGCGTATGACGATTCTGCATCCTGAGGGCGTGATTGGCTTGAAGGATCTACCCGAAAAATTTCGTCATCAAGATACCGGAAGTCGTGATGAAGATAGTATCAAAGAAATTGTCGACGCGGCTCAACCAAAGCTTGTCAATATGAATGATACGGCACTGTTGCCCGTCAACGGCGTCAACCTCAAAGAATATCTGACCAAGCTCGAGAAAGACCTTATTCAGCAGGCCTTGGATGACAGTAATTGTGTAGTGGCACGTGCTGCAGACAAATTGCATATCCGTAGAACCACACTGGTAGAGAAAATGCGCAAGTACAATCTCGCCAAGCACTGAGACATAATTAAACCGTTAGGTCGGTATTCAGTCTCCATCACGTTGTTTGATCCAGCTAAAGCGTTAGAAAAATGGCGTCAACGTTGCCATTCTTCGCAACGAAAATTGTTAACTTGTTGATAAGGCAAGTAATAGTAAATCTGGCACAGGACGTGCATTAAGAATAGTAGGCGCGAACCCAGGTCAAGCGGAAGACGACCCGTCGTAACCACGGATGGAGCCATGGATGGCAACAAGGATAGCTAACGTTCACGGAGTGGATATGCAGGATTGCAGTACGGGGTTCGCGCCTATTTCTTATCACCCATGTTACCTGCCAATGATGTTGAGTTTTTCAATTTTCGGCAGTAGCAAATTTCAAGAGATGTGATTTTGTCTGCTGAACTTATCTCACAACAGATGTCGACGGTGCCGTTAAATGATGCGCTAACGACTCAACAGGACTTGCAGCAAGCGTTCCAGAGCTTTACGCAGCTTTCAGCCCAGCTCGCCGATTCTTACCAGCAACTGCAATCCCATGTGTGTGAATTGCAGGAAGAATTGGTCATCACCAATCAAGAAAAAGTTGCTGCTTCCGAAGACAAGCAGAATATGGCTCACCGTATGCAGCGCTTGTTAGAGCTGTTGCCGGGCGGTGTGATTGTGTTGGATGAATCAGGCGTGATAGAGCAATGCAATCCAGCCGCGCAGGAGTTGCTCGGCGACGTCCTTGCGGGCCTTGCTTGGTCGCAAGTTATCAGTGAGCGGTTTGCGCCACAGACCGACGATGGTCATGAAATTTCTGTTGTAGATGGACGCAGGCTGAGTATCGCTACTCGTTCCCTTGATCAGGGCAAGGGTCAGATAATTTTGTTAACAGATCAGACCGAGACTCGCGCATTACAAGATCAGCTATCGCGGCATAATCGATTGAACACGATGGGTAAAATGGTCGCTTATCTGGCGCATCAGATTAGAACACCGCTAGCATCGGCAATGCTGTATGCAGGCCATATTAATGATGGGGCGTTGAACGTTGTCCAACTTAACGACTTCTCTGCAAAGCTGCTGCGCCAGATTACTAATGTTGAGCAGCAGGTATCAGATCTGTTGATCTTTGCTCGGGGCGACAGCGTCATCAATAAGTCGATTTCTGTGAGTGAGCTTTTCGTTCGACTGCAACGGGAGCTTGATGGTTCACCGCTGTTAAAGCGAGTTGATATCTCTTACAGCAATCAGGCAGCCGAGTTCATTTTGCAATGCAATCCTCAGGCGTTAATCAGTGCGATCACGAACCTTGTGAATAATGCCCGAGAGGCAGCCGCCGAACACCAGCCTAATATGCAGACAAAGGTCAATATCACGGCAATATTGGTTAATGCTCAGTTGAATTTATTGATTGCTGACAACGGCCCAGGTATATCGAGAGAACAAAAAAGCCGAGTGCTAGAGCCATTTTACAGTACTAAGGCGCGAGGCACAGGACTAGGTTTAGCGGTAGTGCAGGCAGTGGTTGAATCACTTGGCGGGGGCTTGTCGCTGGAGTCTCCAGTAATTGGTGGATTACAAATCCGTTTAAGATTGCCGGTCAGTATGGACGCGCACATTCAGTAAAAGTAAAAGTAATAGTAATAGTAATAAAGAAAGGCAAAAGGAAAACAGCATGACAGAGAAATGTATTCTTGTAGTTGAGGATGATGACGAGTTGCGCAGTGCGGTGGCAGACACATTGAGTATGGCCGGATTTGCGGTCGAGGCTGTGGGTTCAGCTGAGGCAGCACTGATAGCTCTTACGCGTCGGGACATCGATATGGTGGTGTCTGACGTCAATATGGGGGGGATGGATGGCATTGAATTACTGGAGACGATCCGCGAGACAAATCATTACCTGCCGGTGCTCATTGTCACCGCCTTTGCCGACGTCGCTAAAGCTGTCGCCGCCATGCGGCTCGGTGCTGTTGATTTTATGATGAAGCCGTTTAAGCCAACATTGCTTGTGGAAACCGTACGCCAGCATCTAGGAGACGGCTCAGCAATGGAGCCGGTGGTGGTCGATGGCGTCTCTCGTAAGCTGTTCGCGCTGGCGAAAAAAGTGGCTCAGGCTGATTCAACCGTTCTGTTGTTGGGTGAAAGCGGCGTCGGTAAAGAGATCGTTGCTAAGTATATACATGCTGAGTCGCCTCGGGCAGGTAAGGCGTTTGTGGCGATTAACTGTGCGGCTATCCCTGAGAATATGCTTGAAGCTACTTTGTTTGGGCACGAAAAGGGTGCTTACACGGGTGCTTATAGTTCCAGGCCGGGGAAGTTTGAGCAGGCTGAAGGTGGCACGTTGTTGCTTGATGAGATATCCGAGATGGATTTGGGTTTGCAGGCAAAACTGCTGCGTGTTCTGCAGGAACGTGAGGTTGAGCGACTAGGCGGAAAGACGTTACGTAAGGTCGATGTTCGCGTTATCGCCACCAGCAATCGGAATCTCGCGGAGTACGTTAAGCAGGGCCAGTTCCGTGAAGACCTGTTCTACCGCATCAGCGTTTTCCCTATGCAAATAGAACCTTTGCGTCGTCGTCGTGACGATGTTCTGCCTTTGGCAAGGCACTTGCTCGGTATTTATTCGCGTCGCATGAATCGCAGCATGGTTGAGCTGGATGCATCGGCTGTAAATGCCTTACGGCAATATGCTTGGCCCGGTAATGTGCGTGAGCTTGAGAATGTCGTGCAGCGTGCGTTAATACTTCAGCAGGGTGGTTATGTGACCGAGGAAGATCTGTTTCTCGATCCGATGGGTGTCAGCGAGACTGGTAATAGTGACCAAGCCTCTGTGTCTGCGGGGGCATTTAATGCGTCCTCAATTACGTCGATGTCGCAGGTAACAGGTGACGAAGAAAGTTTAGAAGAGAATCTTAAATTCAAGGAGTTCCAGCTGATTATCGATGTGCTCAAAAAAGAGCGTGGCAGTCGCACGCGAACTGCTGAAAAACTTGGTATCAGTGCGCGTACGCTGCGCTACAAGCTAGCAAGAATGCGTGACAGCGGTATCGATCTAAATACAGAACTAACCTTGAGTTGATGGGCATATCATGAGTGATCGAGTAGATATACAAAGCGTCTTGTCACAGATGCGCACTATGAAGCTGCAGAGCCAGAATCAAGTCGCGCATGTCAATGCAGACCATGCCGATGCTACTCGAGTGGGTGCGGCAGATAAGCCGGCAAACTTCAGTGAGATGATGGTTAACGCGCTGGACTCAGTGAATGAATTGCAGATGGAGTCGAGCAAGCTGTCACACTCGCTGGAAATGGGAGACCCGAATGTGACGTTAAGCCAGACCATGATTGCATCACAAAAAGCGACCGTGGCATTTCAAGCAGTCTCAGAGGTTAGGAACAAGCTGGTCAACGCCTATGAAACTATTATGAACATGCCTATTTAGGCCTGTAGAAGGATTGCTGTATGGCAGATTTACCCGCTGTCGCTGATTCTGGCGAGGCCAATAACAAGATAGGTTCAGGCGCTGTTACAGGGCGCAGCGTTGCAGGGTCGCGGCGGCCGTCTGCCCGTGGCGTCGACAATTTGTCTCAGGGCCTGTTGCAGATAGCGTGGGTTCGTCAGCTTGGTTTAATGCTGGGTCTGGCGGCGGCGATCTCGCTAGGCGTTATGTTGGTCATGTGGGGTAAGGATCCAGAATATAAGCCCTTGTACAGCAACTTAGAGGTTTCCGAGACTACCGCTATCGTTAAGGTGCTAGAGCAAGCGGGTGTAAGATTCACGATTCAGCCAGATTCTGGCATGGTGCTCGTACCTTCCTCCGATCTGCACACGGCAAGAATGAAGGTTGCTGCTGCAGAGGTGTTAGATGCACGAGTCGAAGGTTACCTGTTGCTCGACCAGGAGGCTGAGTTGGGTACCAGTCAGTTTATGGAGACAGCACGCTACCAGCGTGCTATCGAAGGCGAATTGGTGCGCACTATTTCAAGCCTGAAGAATGTGCGTAGCGCTAGGGTGCTGCTGGCGATTCCAAAGCAGTCTGTATTCGTGCGCGACAGGCGACAGTCGTCAGCGTCAGTATTTGTCGAGATGGGTGCTGGTTATCACCTCGAGGCTTACCAAGTTAAGGCCGTGATGAGACTGGTAGCTAACAGCGTACCTGAAATGGCTAAAGAAAACGTCTCGATCGTCGACCAGCATGGCAACTTGTTGTCTGAAGTTGAAGATGACACGGGCCTTGGTGAAACAGAAAAACAGTTGCAGTTAGCACGCAAGATGGAGCAGGACGTCAAGTCCAAGATCAGCAATATGCTAGCGCCTGTGCTGGGTCAAACGCGGTTCAATGCGCAAGTATCTGCCGATGTTGATTTTACCTACCTCGAGGAGACTGAGGAGATGTTTAATCCTGACTTGCCGTCGATTCGTAGCGAAGAGACCCTTGTAGAAATACAATCTGCCACAGGCCAAGGTGGTGTACCCGGTGCCCTTTCGAATCAGCCGCCGGCAGCAGCGACGGTACCTGAGGAAGCCGAAGCCACGGATGCGAATGGTAATCCTGTCGACGCTCCCCTGAAGAATCAGCGAAAACAGGCAACCAGAAACTATGAGTTGGATAGAACCATCAGTCATACAAAGCATCAGATAGGCAAGTTGATGCGTCTGACCGTCGCGGTGGTACTGGACGATATGCGTTCAGTGGATGCTGAGACCGGTGAAGTGACCACAGTAGCTTGGACGCCGGAAGCTATTGCGCGGCTCAATCAGCTAATCAGGGACTCCATCGGTTTCAATAGCGCACGGGGTGATCGCGTTAGCGTCATCAACACGTCTTTTATGCCGCTGGACGAAGTGGCGACGATAGAGGCCGAGTTCTGGACTCAGGATTGGTTTCTCAATTTGGTTCGCCAAGGATTAGTGGCGCTGTTGGTCATTTTCCTTGCCTTCTTTGTGCTGCGGCCGGTTTTGAACATGCTAGCAGGCCCGGGTAATAACCAGCGCATGCGAGATATGCTGGCAGAGCAGGAACTCGATCGCCTAGCAGAAGAAGAATTAGAACAGGAAGAACGTGGCATTGATGAAACCGTAACGTTACGTGGCGGTAAAGAACTGGCACTGCCTGGGCCAGGGGATGCCTACGCAAAACAACTTGAGGCTATCAAAGGGCTGGTCACTGAGGACCCTGCGCGGGTTGCTCAAGTGGTCAAAGAATGGGTTTCCCATGAAGCCTAATCACTATCCTCTTTCGTACACTGATGACCTTAAGAGCGTGCACGTATAATGGCTAACGAAGTCGGTGTTCCTAACGCGTCGCCGAGCCTCGAGAAAGTCGAGATGGCGGCGATTCTGCTGATGACCCTCGGCGAAGAGGCTGCTGCGAAAATTTTGCAGCATATGGGCCCTAAAGAAGTACAGCGAGTCGGTTCGGCGATGGCTGCATTAAAAAACGTACGCAGTGACCAGGTGCAGTTGGTGATGTCGTCGATGATCGCTGAGGTAGAAAGTCAAACAGGTTTGGGCATCGGTTCGGACAATTATATTAAGGCTACACTGATCAAGGCGCTGGGCGCTGATAAGGCGGGTGGCTTGATCGATCGGATCTTGTTCGGTGGCAATACTACCGGTCTCGATACCCTTAAGTGGATGGACCCACGTTCCGTGTCAGACATTATTCGCTACGAGCACCCGCAGATTCAGGCGATCGTTATTGCTTATCTTGACGCTGACCAGTCAGCTCAGGTGTTGAGTCATTTCCCGGACCCAAGAGTTCGGCAAGATTTGATCATGCGCGTTGCGTCTCTGGACACAGTGCAGCCGGCGGCACTACAAGAGCTAAACGATATTCTTGAAAAACAGTTTTCAGGTTCTTCATCTGGCCAATCATCGGCGATGGGGGGGCTTAAGGTGGCAGCTGAAATCATGAACAATATCGAGTCGACCCTAGAGGCTGAGATCATGGGTGGCATCTCAGAGGTGGACGAAGAGCTAGCAACCGAGATTCAAGACCTAATGTTCGTTTTTGATAATTTGGTTGATGTCGATGACCGCGGCATACAGGCACTGTTACGTGAAATATCTTCGGAAGTCTTGATTGTTGCACTGAAGGGTGCCGACGAAGTGATGCAGGAGAAAATTTTCGCCAACATGTCCAAGCGAGCGGCAGAACTGCTGCGTGACGATTTGGAATCCAAGGGCCCAGTGCGACTTAGCGATGTTGAAGCTGCCCAACGAGAAATCCTCAATGCAGCGCGTAAGATGGCAGACGCTGGCGATATCGTGCTGGGTGGCTCTGGCGAGGCTATGGTTTAAGCAATGCCCCTTAGGGTTTAGTACTGACCCGCAGTGATGGGTCACGGAGGTAGTTATGGCGAAAGGTAATGGACCGATACGCGGCAGCCGCATTCCCGCTGCTCAGGTCAGCCAGGCGAAGGTCTGGCAACTGCCTGAAATCACGTCTGACAAGGTATTTAAGTTGGCGTCGGGGCGGGCAGGCACGCCAATACGCGCTGCTGCGTTCGGTCATGAGACTGCGCCTGCTGGCGTCGGGGCAGCGCGCTCGCCCCGCACTGGAAAAAAACAGCAAGTCATTACCGCTGACATGATTGATCGCGCAAAACAGCGCCGCCCGCCTCAGCCTTCGGCCGCAGACGAGGTGAAAAATTCGTCCACGCCTGCGTCTAGTGCTGCGACAGCTTCGCCGGTGGAGCAGCCTTCTGAGGATATGCCGAACGCTGACCATGAACCTGCGGCAACCGCGACCCAGGGCTATTTGGCAGGCGTTGAGCAAGGCCAAAAAGACGGCTTCAGTGAGGGTCAAAAAGCAGGCTATGAGGCGGGCGAACTTGCAGGTAAAGCAGCCGGTGAGGCCGCAGCGCGGGCCGCATTTGAAAAAGAGGTAACGAGTCAGCGTGAGGTCGTCAAGGGTCTAGTGGCGGGTTTTGACGCACCGCTGGCAGCGTTGCGAACGCAGATGGAGGAGATGCTCGTGCCATTAGTTACTCAGATCAGCGAAGCGGTTATTCTTGGAGAACTAAAGCAACATCCTGAGCAGGTACGCAGGATTGTTTCTGCGGGCCTGCAAGCTATGCCGCACGGTTCAAGTCGATTGCAAATCAGTGTGCACCCTGAGGTTGTGGCCTTCGTACGCGACCGACTGGCGCTCGAAGACCAGCCCGTTGAATTGCTAGAAGACGCGCAGTTGGCTGTGGGCAGTTGTCGGATCCATTCAGTACAGACCAATATTGATAATAGCCTGTCGCGCAATTTACGACGCTGTTTAAGTTTGGCCTTTAAGGACGAACCCGGTGCAGATGCGGTGATCGATGAGATCTCCGAGTCTGATCTGCAGCAGGCGAGTGAGACTCTTTTTGATGCTTGACAAGATTAAGGGCTTTCAAGCCAACCTAGTGGATTACGACCCTGCGCCAATGGCGCGCGGTCGTCTTGTACGGGTGACCGGTATGATGTTGGAAGCCGCCGGTTGTAAAACGAATCTTGGTGGCATTTGCCAGATCAATACCGACGGCCAGTTTACTGAGGCCGAGGTCGTTGGTTTTGAAGGTGAGCGTATCTTTATGATGCCTGTTGGGCCCATGGGTCGCCTGCGTGCTGGTGCTGAGGTTGTTCCTTTGCCAGACAAGCAGATTGGGGTGGGCAAGGCCTATCTTGGACGGGTGATTGATGCGAATGGTTTACCGCTAGATGGTAAGGGCGACATTAACGCAGAGGCGCATGTCTCGCTCCAGCCCGAGACTATCAATCCCCTGCATCGCCAGCCTATCAAAGATATTCTTGATGTCGGTATCGTCTCCATTAATTCTTTGATGACGGTGGGTCGTGGTCAGCGCCTTGGGCTGTTCGCCGGAAGCGGCGTTGGCAAGAGCGTGTTGCTAGGGATGATGACGCGGTTTACCGAAGCGGATGTCATTATTGTTGGGCTTGTGGGAGAGCGAGGCCGCGAGGTTAAAGAATTCATTGAAAATATCCTCGACGCGAAGGGACTAGCGAGGTCTGTGGTGATAGCTTCGCCGGCAGACGACTCGCCAACGATGAAAATTCGGGCAGCAACCCTAGCAACGCGAATGGCGGAGTATTTTCGCGACCAGAACCAGCATGTTTTGCTACTGATGGATTCCCTCACTCGCTTTGCTCAGGCGCAACGCCAGATTGCGCTGGCCGTGGGTGAGCCGCCGTCAACCAAGGGTTATCCGCCATCTGTATTTGCCAAAATCCCAGATCTTGTTGAGCGGGCAGGTAATGGTCGTGAAGCGGGGGGCTCTGTGACCGCCTTTTATACGGTATTGACGGAAGGCGATGACCTGCAAGACCCCGTTGCTGACTCGGCGCGGGCGATACTCGACGGTCATGTGGTGCTGTCGCGTAGGTTGGCTGAATCAGGTCAGTATCCGGCTGTCGATATTGAGGCTTCGGTCAGTCGCACCATGCCGAACATCGTTAAGACTGAGCATTACCGCGCTGCACAGCGTTTCCGGCAGGTGTATGCGACTTACAGTCGCAACGCAGATCTGATCACGGTTGGTGCCTACACCGCGGGCAAGGACCAAGAATTGGATTATGCCGTTGAAAAATATCCTCAAATGCGAGAATTTCTCAAGCAAGGTATGAATGAGAAGCTACTATTAAATGAGTGTGTTAGGAAGCTGGAAAAACTTTTCTAGTTTTCCTCTCAGGTGTTTGACAACATTCAGGTAGTCGCAGTATGGAAAACAGATTTCAAGGCATCTTGAAAATCGCTGAGGTGAAAGAAACCGATGCCGCCCAGGTATACATCCAAGCGAAGGAAGTCTGGGAGTTCAATCAGTCGAAACTCGAGGAGCTCAGAGCTTTCCGGGCGGAGTATCACCAAGAAGCAGAAACCACCACTTATCGCCCCCAGCAGTTCCAATCAACGCGGAACTTCCTTTCTCAACTCAGTGTTGCAATCGACAGCCAGGAAGCTGAGGTGGCAAAGACATTGAATCGCCTGAGTAATGATGAAGCGCAATGGCTTAGCTCAAGAGTAAAACGAAAATCTATTGAAACTTTGTCGGCCAAGCGCGATGCAGAGCGAGACGCAAAACGCGACAAGATGGAACAAGTAGAGATAGACGAGTTGAGCCGACGTGACCGTCCACAGTTTTAGTGCAATGCGGGTTCGGCTTTAAACGATGACTGCCAATAGCAAGGCCTAAAATACCTAATATTGACCACAAGTACCGAGGCTAACTCGGCGAGTTATCAGCATCAGAGGTGGTTATCTCAGAAGAGCTGCAAACAGCGCCTCTAGACTGACTCGACGACATGGCTGTTGATAATGTGCAGCAGCAACTCGAAGATGCCATATTCCATGCCAACCGCGTTGTATCCCATGGCGACGCTGTTACCTGACTGGATACAACCGATTGCCAAGTACTGCTAGCATTCTACAAGCAAACTAGGGCGACGCACCTTGATGCTATTTGGCAGGCGTCTTCCTCGACGATTACTCGTATGTTCGATCTATCACGGCTTAGTGAGGATGTTGGTTTAGCGGATTCATCAGTGGGAGCAGCTTGATGAGTAGGATGTTTCGCGGTCGATGACTCAGCGTTAATGCGGCGAGTGATAACGTCGACACTGAAAAGCGCTGGCTTTGATGTTGTGGAAGCCTGCGATGGGGTGGAAGGCTTGAAACAGGCCAGACAGCATAAAGGCGACTTGGTACTGTCTGATGTTGATATGCCAAACATGGATGGTATAGCCATGACCAAGGCGCTGCGCTCGTTGGCCAATTATAACTAGACGCCCATCTTGATGCTGACCACAGAATCCGGCCTGAATAAGAAAACCGAAGGCAAAAATGCTGGCGCGACGGGCTGGATTGTAAAACCGTTTAAACCAGATCGGCTGCTGAACACTATCAAAAAATTGTTGAGCTTACACGCGGTTGGAAAGTGCGCGCCAAAGGCTTCTCGCCAAAGCCTGCTAGGCAAAAAGTTATTGGCTTAAGCTGCTGAGACAATACGGAGAGCAGCAATACGTAGACAGCATGATGAGCGTTTTCCAAGTATGTTTGGAAGCGAGTATCGGCGGCCTTGATTCAATGGGGTAGGACTTGATGACGTCAGACCCGTGATGCGCGGAATGATCCCCGACATGTTTGATCTTTTCTGACCATCGTTGGGTTGCCTGCGTTTATGGTTACATGGCCTGCGCACGAAAGAGCCCGGCTACCCACATTAGGCCCACCCTGTTGAGTCATGCGTGTATAGCGCCATTCCATCAGCACCTGCCGATGGCTAAAACCAATGGCAAATACGTTGGTAAGCGAGTTGATCGGCATCAGTCGGCCGGTAATATGCTGTTTAACGCAGTCACAGAGCATGATGTTTGGGCGCGGTCGATCAAATGTCACGGCTATCAAAGATTTTTGCCCGGTCACTGCAGGTACCTAAGGCAATGCGCAGTCGTCAAAGCAGTCAATAACTAGTTGCCGTTGTTAAATCGCAGGCAAAAATAGTATTGCCTGCGATGGCCAGAGGAGCTTGGCTAAACTCAATTCTCGACTATGCTGTTAACAACGGTAATCAATATGGCCGAATATCAGTCACTAATGGATGAGGGATTAAGATGTCGATTTGGGCTTCTGCATCACAAGATGGGCGTTCTTTGACAATTAATATCGAAGGGCGATTCGACTTTAGCGCGCACCAAGACTTTCGTGAGTCATACGAAAAAACCGACGCTGAGCCAGACGAGTACTGCGTCGATATGAAACAGACAAGCTACTTGGACAGCTCTGCTCTTGGGATGTTGCTGCTTTTACGGGACCACGCGGGTGGCGATTCGGCCAAGATCAAGATCGTCAATTGCAATACCGACGTACGTAAAATTTTGACTATCTCTAATTTTGAGCAGCTCTTTGCTATTGATTGAATCGAGCCTTACTCTGATTCAGAGTCGATAAAAATATGGACCAGATCAAAGTGCTCGTTGCCGATGATAATGATTCCGACCGGTTGATACTGTCGACAATCCTGCGTAGGCAGGGGCATCTTGTTGTACAAGCTGCCAATGGCCGAGAGGCGGTTGATCAGTTTGAAGCTGAGAAGCCGCACATGGTATTGCTCGATGCCTTAATGCCTGAGATGGATGGGTTCGAAGCGGCCCGACTGATCAAGTGTTTGGCAGGCGAAGACTTGATTCCCATCATTTTCCTGACGTCCCTGAGAGACGCGCCAAGCCTGGCTAAATGCCTTGATGCTGGAGGTGATGACTTTCTCAGCAAGCCGTATAACCGAGTTATCCTTGAAGCCAAGATCAACGCGTTTCAGCGAATGCGGCAGATGCACGAAACGCTGCAAAATCAGCGCGACCAGATAGCCGAGAACAATACCTACATGCTGCAGGAACAGCGAGTAGCGAAGGCCGTGTTTGATAACGTTGCGCATAGTGGGTGTCTGGATTCCCCTATTATCAAACATCTTTTGTCGCCGCTGGCTGTGTTTAACGGCGATGTGTTGCTGGCTGCCTATAAACCATCAGGCGGCATGCATATTCTTCTGGGTGACTTTACCGGTCACGGTTTACCCGCTGCTATTGGCGCTATGCCATTAGCAGAGATATTTTATGGAATGACCGTCAAGGGTTTTGGGATGACCGATATCCTGCGCGAAATTAATATGAAATTGAAGAGCATATTGCCGGTAGGTGTGTTTTGTTGCGTCGGTATGATCGATATTAATTTCTGGAAGCGCACAATATCTGTTTGGCTGGGTGGTTTGCCAAGTTGCTACTTACTGCGTCAGAGTGGTGAGAAAATTGTTCTTTCATCAAATCATTTGCCAGTCGGCGTGGTTGATCATCGCACCTTTGACGACAATTGTTATCAGTACAGTATGGAGCCGGGCGATCGATTCTATTTATGGTCTGACGGCATTCATGAAGCGCGTAACGACCTCGATGAAATGTACGGTGAAGAGCGCCTTGAGGCGTTGTTTGATCGTGCTGAGGATCACAATTTACTGTTTGACGAGATTAAAGATGATGTCAGTGAGCACATAAAAAACAGTGCGCGTGATGATGATATCACCATGATTGAAGTGCTAATGGTTGACGACTCGGAAATCCGCGAGCAACAAATGGTGGTTCAGATGGGCGCTGTCTCTGGCCCCACGGACTGGAGCATGAGTTATAAGGTAGGGCCGTCAACCTTACGTGACTTCAACCCTTTACCCTTACTTTTACATCAATTGTTAGAGGTGCCTGGTCTGCGGCCTCACAGTGGTACTTTGTATACGCTGCTAGCTGAGATGTTTTCTAATGCGTTGGAGCATGGCGTGATGCGCCTCAGTTCGGCGTTGAAAGTAGATCCAGCTGGGTTCGAAAAATACTACCAGCAGCGTCAAGACGGCTTGGATAACTTGACTGAAGGTTTTGTGGAATTTGGTTTTGAGCACACACCGACGGCAGAAGGTGGCGCGTTACTGATTCGGGTAGTCGACAGCGGTACCGGGTTCGACTTTGATGGTGATGGTATCGTCAAGGCTGCAAATGGAAATCTACACGGGCGCGGCCTGCCAGTGGTGGCTTCATTGTGCCGCTATGTACGGCATCAGGGTTGTGGTAACCAAATCGAGGCGCTGTTCGAATGGCAGCGCGAAATTTAGCCGGAGGTGATAATGAGTAATTCAACGGAACTTCCTGTTCTTGACGAGCACATGTGGGTCGAGCTCAAGGAAATTATGGAAGAGGACTTTGGGCTGCTATTGGAAACATTTTTGAGTGATGCGGTGGATCGCTTGGAGAGTCTCGATACCGCTATATCAGCCACAGATATTAAGGCACTGTGCGAGGCAGCGCATAGTCTTAAGGGTAGCTGTGGCAATATCGGTGCGGTGCGCTTATCTAGTATGGCGAGCAATCTTGAGCAACAGACAAGATCAATTGACTGGGGTTTGGCGCAGACTTTGTTGGCTGAGATGCAGCGAGAATATGCACAGTTACTAAAATTGATCCAACAAGAATTGATATCATAGCCTCGGCGCAGTTTGTCGGCGATTAATGCTCAATATTTTACCACGTACGATGAGTGCTTGAGTTCTGGCACATGCTTTGCATTATGGTTCTTTGAACATTGCAATTGAGAAATGAAATATGGCAGGGGCAATAACCAAAGTATCTATGGATGTCTTGTCCTTCGTAAAACGGCCGGGCTCTCCCGGTCCAGCGCCGCGCGACAACGCTTACGCACAAGCGGCAAAGGCTGTGCAGCAAAATGCATCCGCTGGCAGTTCGGTGCCGCCGACGGATAAAAGTACCGATGAAGGGCAAAATACTGCCGTCGCATCGACAGTGATGGCGAGTAAGCCTGAATTCGCAAGCAAGTTCTCAGATGCCAGCGCAGAGTTTGAGGCGGAACTATTCGCTAGCAATAGTGCTGCCGCCGACACGATGAGTGTCGATGACTCAGCATCAACCCAAGCGATATTGGTTGAGGGTGGTGATCTTGAGATACAAGCTTTGGTTGTTGCGAAGGGTGATGTGGAAGGTGTCGTAGCGCTTGCCGATGGCTTGGCTAACGTGGTCGATGCCAGATCGGCGAGAGGGGAAGTTTCAATGCGCCGTGAGCAGATTTTGTCGGTAGACGAGGATCAACCCGGTTTGGCTGCAGAGCTACCAGTTGGCTTGCTGTCGGCCGACGCAGCGATCAAGCAAGCTGCTGTAGAGCTCAGCAACGCAGACACCGAGAGCAGCGACATAGCCGTTACCGACAATAGGGGTGGTGTAGCGCTTGAAAACCAGATTGATAGAAAGTCGCAAGGCATCACAGCTGTTGCCGCGACACGTGGCGATGCTTCGATCACGGTGGGCGGAAAAATAACAACTGACGTTAATGTCGGTGCAGAAGCTACCGCTGATTTGGCAAAGCAGGCCGAGAGATCGGTGGGTGGCACGGTCTCATTGGACCAGCTGCGTAGTACAGTCGCTGAGCCAAGTCTTCGAGGCAGTGCAGAGGGTAAGCTGTCAATGAGTGATGGGCCTGCAATGGCGAAACTACTGTTTACAGAAATGCAGTCGTCTGACACCCGTTCAACAGCGTCGAGTGTCAACGACGCTAGCCCTCTGGCGCCTCTTGGTCAGTCATCGAACCCGATCGCCGTAAAGTCGCCTGTGGGACTGGTGGAGTTAGCGCTGCCCACACGCCTCGGTGAGCCAGGCTGGCAAGAGGGTCTCTCGGGTCGAGTGTCGATGATGGTCAATCAACGGATTGGGGTCGCGACTATTCGCATGAACCCACCAGAACTGGGTCCTATTGAGGTGAAAGTGAACCTTAATAATGATCAAGCGAGTGTTCAATTTGTCAGTCAAGCAGTGCAGGTGCGGGACGCGCTTGAGCAGTCTATTCCGCGGCTTCGGGAGATGCTTGAAGAATCTGGCTTTACGTTGGTTGACAGTCAAGTTAGTGATCAACCTCAGCAACAACAGCAACAGCAACAAAAAGCGCGTGGGCAGGGTGACGCAGCGGCTGTTTCGTCTGAGCTTGCTGCTCAGACAAGCGAACAATTGGCCGTTGGCCTGATAGATTATTACGCGTAGTTATCGCTTCAATAAGGGTTATCACTACTGGCGAAATCCGGTAGTGAAACTCTCGTTAAACCACCGTTATTCTGCGGTGCCCCCTCCCTGCAAGTCCTCCCGGCGTGTCTTCCATATTTGTTGTCGAAAGAATGGCACGGTCATTGCATCGTGATTTATATAGGCATTAGGTGACAATAAAATGACAGGCATTTCGGGCTTTTGCATTTATTCACCATCATCAAGATATGTAGGTAGCTATGGCAGACGAAGAGACTCAAGACCCGGCGCTAGAGAACACTGACGGAGCTGGTAAGAAAAAGAAACTGATCATCATCGGCGCAGTTATTGTGGTTGTTTTAGCATTGTTGGGCGCGGGAGTGGCTTATTACTTTCTGGCGGAAGACAGTGACGTTGTGGGTGAAGGCGATGCGCCAGAGCCCGTTGTTTTGGACCGTCCCGTCTATCACGAGCTACGTCCTGAATTCATCATCACGTTCGATGCCAATAATCGTCAGCGCTATATGCAGATACAGGTGACCGTTGTAACGCGTGACCCAACGATCGTCGAAAGTCTGCTCACGCATGACCCGCTAATTAGAAATGCGTTGATCATGGTGTTTTCAGCGCAGGACTACCTGCAGCTGCAGACCAGTGAAGGTAAGGCCAAACTAAAATTGGAAGCAACCCAAAGAATACAGGCGCTGTTGCTCGATGAGACCGGTCGAGATGGTATCGAGACGGTGCTATTCACCAATATGGTATTGCAGTAGCTTGCAAAGAGTTTGAATGGGACGTGTAGGGGTAGGCTTCGCAGGATCTGAGGCCAGGTGAATAAAAGGATTTAAGAGCGAAAGCCTATGTCAGTGCAGGATCTACTATCACAAGATGAAATCGATGCCTTGTTACATGGGGTTGATGACGGTGACATTGATGTCGACTCGGATGAGAGTGGCGGTGAGGCCAAAGCCTGGGACCTGACCAGTCAAGATCGAATTGTTCGCGGTCGCATGCCGACGCTTGAGATGATCAATGAGCGCTTTGCCCGTTATACGCGCGTCAGCTTGTTCAACCTGCTACGGCATAGTGCGGACGTTTCCGTCGGTGGCATTCAGGTCATGAAGTTCGGCGAATATGTACACACTTTGTATGTTCCAACGAGCCTCAACCTTGTAAAGGTCAGACCATTGCGCGGCACTGCCTTGTTCATTCTTGATGCCAAGTTGGTCTTCAAGTTAGTGGACAACTTCTTTGGCGGTGATGGTCGGCATGCCAAGATCGAAGGTAGAGAGTTCACGCCAACAGAATTAAGAGTTGTACAGCTAGTACTTAAGCAGGTTTTCGTTGATCTTAAGGAAGCCTGGTCAAATGTTTTTAAGGTTGATTTTGACTACGTCAGTTCAGAGGTGAACCCCTCGCTCGCTAACATCGTCACTCCGAGTGAGGTCGTTGTGGTGAATTCCTTTCATATTGAAATGGATGGTGGTGGTGGGGACCTGCATGTGACTTTTCCTTACTCGATGATCGAGCCTATTCGTGAACAACTTGATGCGGGTTTGCAAAGTGATGTTTCGGAGGTTGATGATCGTTGGGTGAAAGCGCTACGCAGTGAAGTGTTGAACTGTAAGGTCGACCTAAACTGCAAGATAGCGGAACGCGAAATACCATTACGTGATCTGGTTAATCTCCAGCCAGGCGATGTGATCCCTTTTGACATGGCAGATAGCCATATTTTGACAGCTAACAATGTGCCAATGTTTCGTGCCGAGCTAGGGACCACTGGCGATAATTTGGCACTCAAAGTACTTAATGCAGTTCGATTGAAATAACTATGGATGTGGGCAGATGAGTGAAGAAGACGACGTAGTTGCAGAAGTGACCGACGGTGTAGATGGCGCCGATGGGACAGATCAGGATGGTATGGCAGATGACTGGGCTGCCGCAATGGAAGAGCAAGGGGGTGATGCGCTGAGTGTTGAGTCGGCTGAGTTGAGCGAATTAGTGGATGAGTCTAGTCCTCTGGTCGTCAACGAAGATAACCCCGATCTTGATGTGATTTTGGATATTCCAGTGCAGATCAGCATGGTTGTCGGTGCGACTCAAATTAGTATACGAAATCTGTTGCAGCTAAATCAGGGCTCTGTCATCGAGCTCGATCGTATGGCGGGTGAACCGCTGGATGTGCTGGTTAACGATACATTGATCGCCCATGGTGAGGTGGTTGTCGTCAATGAGAAGTTTGGCATACGGCTAACGGATGTCGTCAGTGCTGCCGAGCGCATCAGGAAGTTAGGTTGATATGGCCGACCAGATACTGCAAATAGCATTTTCTCTGATTATGGTTGTTGGGATAATTGTGGGAGGCGGATTTCTATTACGCCGGTTCGGGCAGGTAAAAATTTCGACGCCGGGACCGATGAAAATCATTTCGAGTTTGAACATTGGCTTGAAAGAGAAGCTTCTGCTCGTGCAGGTAGGTGAAACCCAGATTCTGATGGCGGCGAGCACTGCTGGCTTGCAGACGGTGCATGTGTTTTCTGAGCCTGCAGTCACAGCAGATAGTGAGCCGTTAAGTGTGTTCCAGCAAAAGTTGCAGACCATGATGTCAGCCGACGGCGTGACTTAAGTCAGAGTTTTCCTGTTCGAAATATGATGACGCGAAGCACCGTCAGCTAGGTTGCCTGCGTTATCTGGTTCTCTATTTAAAGTTGAGCAAAGGTCGAATGATACCCCGGATTATATTGCTTCTATTAATGCTCATTGCCCAGCCTGCTGCGGCTGAAGACGCCGTGGAGGCATTTGAGGCGTTGGCGAATAGCGCTGGGCAATTGGGTATTCCTGCGGTCACCATGACCCAGACCGAGACGGGTGGCACCTATACGGTGACCTTGCAGATTCTGGTAATGATGACGGTGCTGACGCTGCTGCCGTCAATGTTGATGATGATGACGTCCTTCACTCGTATTATCGTTGTTTTCGCTATCCTTCGACAGGCTCTGGGTTTGCAGCAAACACCATCGAATCAGGTGATGGTGGGTCTGGCGCTGTTTTTGTCGCTATTTATTATGACGCCGGTTTTTGAAGAGGCTAATCGAAGCGGTCTTCAACCTTATCTCGCTGAAGAAATTACACCGGTGGAGGCCGCGCAAGCTGCGCTAGTGCCCTTTCGCGAGTTTATGTTGTCCCAAACCCGTGAAGATGATCTCGCATTGTTTCTGCGCATTTCGCGCTCCGAAAAGCCGGACACAGTTGATGATGTCAGCTTTTTTGTCCTAGCGCCGGCCTTTGTTACGAGTGAACTAAAGACAGCATTTCAGATTGGCTTCCTTCTTTTTATTCCCTTTCTAGTCATCGATTTGGTGGTGGCTAGTGTGCTGATGTCGATGGGTATGATGATGTTGTCGCCGATCATCATTTCGCTGCCCTTTAAGTTGATGCTATTTGTGCTGGTCGATGGCTGGGCAATGGTAATCGGCTCTTTAGCTGGAAGTTTCGGCCTTTAGCCACATCTAACAGGAAGGGGCCTGAGGACACTCTAGGCTCAAGAATGCAACAGGAGTTAGCGTGACACCAGATCTAGTACTCGATATTTTCAAAGAAGCGATGATGCTAATCGTACTCATGGTAGCGGTTCTAATCATCCCAAGTTTGCTGGTAGGTCTGGTGGTCAGTGTTTTTCAGGCGGCGACCCAAATCAATGAGCAAACCCTGAGTTTTCTACCCAGGCTGCTGGTCACGCTCGGAACCATTATGGTGTTGGGCCCGTGGTTGCTGAACATGTTGATGGAGTATGCGACGCGTCTGCTGACAAATATTCCATTGATGATTGGATGAGAAGCCGCTAATGGGTTGGATGGTGAGCGAAGCTGAGCTACTGCGAATGATGAGTAGCTTTATGTTGCCGTTAGTTAGGATCGGTGCATTCTTCATGGCGATGCCGATAATCGGTACTCGGCTGGTGTCGCTGCGGGTTAGGGCAGGTCTTGCAGCCAGCTTAGCGATTGCTGTGTCCGGGTCATTACCTGAGATGCCAGTCGTTGATCTGCTGTCGTTGCAATCATGGATTATCATTGCTGAGCAGGTGCTTATCGGTGTCAGTATGGCTTTTATTATTCAGGTACTGTTTCAGGTGTTTATTCTGGCCGGGCAGATGATAGCTATGCAGATGGGGCTCGGTTTTGCATCAATGGTTGATCCAGCGAACGGTATTAATGTGGCTATTGTCAGTCAGTTTTACCTAATGTTAACGACGTTAGTTTTTCTCGCCATGGACGGTCATCTTGTGGCGATAGAAATTATGATGGAAAGTTTTTATGTGATGCCGGTGAGTGCGGTTTGGCAGTTTGGTGGTTTGTCAGATATGGCGTCGCTCGGCACTTGGCTATTTGCCAGCGCTCTATTTGTGGCGCTGCCGGCGGTATCGGCCATTCTTATTATCAATTTTGCTTTCGGAATCATGACCCGGGCGGCGCCCCAATTGAATATTTTCTCTCTAGGTTTTCCTTTTACGATGCTTATGGGTTTGTTGATTATGTGGATTGGCCTGTCGGGATTTCTGCCGCAGTACCATTCGCTCGTGTCTGAGGCTTTGCAGATGGTGCGTATTATGTTTGCACTCCCGGAGAACTAGGTATGGCTGAGGAAGACTCCTCCCAAGAAAAAACCGAGGAACCCACCAGTAAGAAGCTAGAAAAAGCCCGCGAAGAGGGCCAAGTGGCGCGTTCAAAAGAGTTGAATACGCTAATTGTGCTGGTCGCGGGCGCGACGTCATTGCTGGTTTTTGGCTCTGTTTTTTATGAAGGTGGCATGGATGTATTTGCGTATAACCTGAAGCTAGACAGGGCAGACATCTTTGACGTTACACGTATGCAGGCGCATGTTTCCCGGTCAGCAATGCAAGCGCTGTTAGTACTACTACCGTTCTTCGGGGTGATGGTGCTGGCGGCTTTCTTAGGTCCGATCTCGTTAGGCGGCTGGCTAGTGGCGCCCTCAGCAATCGCGCCAAAGCTCTCTCGAATGAGTCCACTCAAGGGTTTGGGACGGATGTTTTCTGCGAATGCGCTGATGGAGCTCGTCAAGGGGATTGCAAAGGTGGTGCTGGTGTCGACTGTGGCTATGCTGGTGCTTTACATTAGCACGCCGGGGCTGCAGTTGCTCGGCCGTCAGAGTGTTGACGCGGCGATACCTGCGGCGGCGTTGACGATTATATTGGCGTTCTTATTCATGAGTCTGTCGATGATCTTGATTGCTGCGGTCGATGTACCGTTTCAAATTATTGAGCACACGAAGAAGTTGAAGATGACGGTGCAGGAAATCAAGGACGAGATGAAGAACTCGGAGGGTAAACCCGAGGTCAAGGCTCGAATTAGGCAAGTGCAGCAGGAAATGTCACGAGGCAGGATGATGTCAGCAGTGCCGGAAGCTGATGTGATTATTACTAACCCGACACATTTCGCCGTGGCGCTCAAGTATGACCCCAAGAATATGGCGTCGCCTGTGGTGGTGGCCCGCGGGGTGGACAATGTCGCAGAGATGATTCGGGAACTGGGGCGCACGCACAATGTGCCTATGATTAGTTATCCAGTGTTGGCGCGCGCGGTGTACTTCTCTACGGAGATGGATCAGCCGATCCCTGAGGGGCTGTACTTGGCGGTGGCGCAGGTGTTGGCGTATGTATTTCAGTTAAAACAGTTTTATAGGGGCGCGGGTGATTTGCCGAAGCGGCCGGGGAATTTAAAGATTCCGGACGAGTATGTACGGATGGCGAACAAAGGACGTTAGTTGGTTGGGCTGTGTGTTGGGGTGTTGCATGCACAAGGCCGTCAGCGCGATTCGGCCAGCTGCACTGCTTGTCCCTCTGGGTCTCCCTTGAGGCCTTATGAGCCCGGCAGTTGTCTCACGTGTCGCTCAGCTGCGGATCCAAATGCTGCCCGAATCAAGTTGACGGCCTCGTGTCTGCAACCCTTTTAGATTTTCTCTGCGGCGGGCTCTGGCGGTCTGTTGCTTCATTTTTTCATTGTGTCTGTTTTGCCGGCTCGGGTACTTGTCTGATTTTATCTGTGCGGTGTAGCTGTGGGCGTTCCGTTAGTTTCTGCTTGTTGTTTTTTGATCGGTTGGGTGTTGTAAATGTGCCTTAGTTGAGGGTTTGGTCTTGTCTGTCAACCTGGGGTGTCAATATTTGGCCTCTTACTTGCATTGTTATCGTCATAAGGAAAAAGACGTCAGTTTTTTGGTGTTTTTCTTCATCGATTGGTGAATATGAGGATGAGTAAGGGATGTTTCATTGAGCTTTAATCCAGCGGCTTTTGGTTTAAACAAGTCTTCGGCGATTGAAACGGCGCGGGGTGTGCGTGGCAGTGGGCTGGGCATT
Source organism: Candidatus Azotimanducaceae bacterium (assembly GCA_047630175.1). Classification (GTDB taxonomy): domain Bacteria; phylum Pseudomonadota; class Gammaproteobacteria; order Pseudomonadales; family Azotimanducaceae; genus UBA4582. The sequence continues at coordinate 2,550 of JBLHVI010000004.1, read as the reverse complement.
CCGATTCTGCTGTTGGTGATTCTCGGCATGATGACGCTGCCGGTGCCGGCGATTCTTTTGGACGTGCTGTTCACGTTTAATATCGCGATCGCGTTGGTGGTGTTGTTAGTGGGCGTTTACTCGCGTCGACCGCTAGACTTTGCCTTGTTTCCAACCATTCTGCTGGTAGCGACTTTACTGCGTTTGTCACTGAATGTGGCATCGACGCGGGTAGTTCTACTCGAAGGCCACAAAGGCGGCGATGCGGCGGGCAAGGTTATTCAGGCATTTGGTGAGGTGGTGGTAGGCGGCAACTACGTGGTCGGTTTGGTTGTGTTTTTGATTTTGGTCATTATCAACTTCGTGGTAGTGACCAAGGGTGCGGGGCGTATCTCCGAGGTCAGTGCGCGATTCACGTTGGACGCGATGCCTGGCAAGCAGATGGCGATTGATGCTGACTTGAATGCGGGGATGATTACTCAAGAGGAGGCGCAGACAAGGCGTAACGATGTATCTGCAGAGGCGGATTTTTATGGTTCGATGGACGGCGCCAGTAAGTTTGTTCGGGGTGACGCTGTTGCGGGTATCCTGATTTTGGCGGTGAATATCATTGGTGGGTTGGCGATTGGTATGGCCCAGCATGCGTTGCCGTTTATGGAAGCGGTGGAAAAGTATTCGCTGCTGACGATTGGTGACGGTTTAGTCGCACAAATTCCTTCGTTGTTGCTATCGACGGCGGCGGCATTGATGGTGACGCGAGCCAATGAGTTGCAGGACATGGGCTCACAGGTGTTGCGGCAAATGTTTGCCGATCCGAAGGCGCTGGCGGTAACGGCTCTGGTGCTTTTTATCATGGGTGTGATTCCTGGCATGCCGCATTTTGTCTTTTTGACGTTATCAGGGATAGCTGCTGTTGCTGCCTATGTCATCAATCATCTGGACTTACGTCACGAGGAAGTGATCGAAGCCAGCGATCCAGAATTTACCTCGGCTGATGGGGTGCAAGAGCCCAAGGAGCTGGGTTGGAGTGATGTGGCGCCGGTGGACATGGTAGGTCTGGAGGTGGGCTATCGGCTAATTCCGCTGGTGGACAAGAGCCAGGGAGGCGAGTTGTTAGGGCGTATAAAGGGCGTCCGTAAGAAGCTGTCACAGGAGCTTGGTTTTCTGATGCCAGCAGTGCATATCCGCGACAACCTTGAATTGCTACCCAATGCCTACCGCATCACGCTGATGGGCGTTACTAGTGGCGAGGGAATAGTGCATCAGGACCGGGATATGGCGATAAACCCTGGGCAAGTATTTGGGCCATTGGAAGGCATTGAAACACGAGATCCGGCGTTTGGTCTAGAAGCTGTATGGATCGAACCAAGCCTCAAGGATCAGGCTCAGACCCTGGGGTATACGGTGGTTGACCCAGGCACGGTGATTGCGACACACCTGAATCAGGTCATGAGTACCCGAGCGACGAGTCTTATTGGTCACGAAGAAGCACAGCAGATGCTGAATCTGCTGTCAGAGAATAATCCAAAACTGGCAGAAGAGCTGGTGCCGAACACAGTAACGTTGGGTGGCCTGCTTAATGTGCTGCAAAGACTGCTGCGTGAAGGGGTGCCGGTACGCGATATGCGTACCATTGCTGAGGCGTTAGTGGCAAGTAAGTCAAAGGACCCTGAGGCTTTGGTCGCGGGTGCGCGTATCGCCCTATCGCGGGTCATTGTGCACAATTTGGTGGAGGCCAATCTTGAAGTACCGGTAATCACCTTGGATCCGGCTCTCGAACAGCTGCTGCACAAGGCCGTGCAGCAGGCTCGTCAAGCAGGCTCTGCTGATCCTGACGACATGATCTTAGAACCGACCATGGTGGATAAACTGCACGTCTCTCTGGGCGAAGCGGTGCAACGTCAGGAAACCACCGGTGGCCCCGCTGTGTTGTTGGTATCACCGCAGATCAGACCCGCGCTATATCGATTTATCCGAGGAGTATTGCCGACACTGTCGGTATTGTCCTATCAGGAGATCCCAGAGGATAAGCAGATAACCATCGTGGCCTCAATCGGTCAGTAAAATCTATTTGCAGGATGCGAATAAGGAGAGCTCGTGGCAATACGAAAATTTGACGCAAGGACAATGGCGGAAGGCATGCGCTTGGTTCGGGAAACGGTGGGTCCCGACGCGATGATCTTACAATCGCTGAGGCGTAATGGCCGGGTAGAGTTGTATGTTGAGACGCAAGCCCCGGCACCGGCCAAGGCCAAGGCGGAGGCTCTGCATGTAGAGCCTTTGCAATCTAAAACTACACAGCCTCAAGCTTCGCGTTCGGCGGCAGCTGATCAACAATTTTCGCGCCCGCAGTCTAGCGTGCGGCGGCAGGTCGACACTGATTTAGGGTCGCAACGGGGTTTAGATTCGATGGCGTCTTTAGCGCCTCTTGCGGTCGAAGCGCCGGCTGTAAGAGGTCCCACAGACCCGCTCGATTTTTCCAGCTTTGATGAAATTTTACAGAGCATAAGAAATGAGGTGCCGGGGGATCAAGACGCGAGTGTTCGCACAGATCCTATTACCGGTAAGGCA
>JBLHVI010000003.1:0-142791 GCA_047630175.1 Candidatus Azotimanducaceae bacterium | reverse complement strand
ACCCCGCCCAAGCAACGGCGTTAATGGCACAGCAAGACTATGACTGTATTTTGCTGGACATGAATTTTGGCCCCGGCGAGTCGTCGGGTAAGCAAGGTTTTGATTGGCTCGCTCGCATCCTCAATGTTGACCCTGATGCCGTAGTCGTCATGATTACTGCTCATGGCGGAGTCAATGTTGCAGTCAAAGCTATGCAGATCGGCGCAACGGACTTTGTGATGAAGCCTTGGGAAAACGAACGCCTACTGGCTACTTTATCGACCGCCACCAAACTCAAGCAAACCCGCGATGTCGCTCGCGCTTTACAGCAGTCAAACGCTACCCTGTCAGCGACGCTGAGCGGCAATACCCAAGCTATGCTAGGTAGCTCTAAGGCGCTGCAGGAAATAAATTCATTAGTCGGCCGCGCTGCACCCACAGACGCTAACGTGCTGATCTTGGGCGAGAACGGTACCGGCAAAGAGCTGGTGGCCCGCGCCATTCATCAACAGTCAGCGCGTGCCGGAAACGTTTTTATCGCCATCGATTTGGGGTCGCTGACAGAGACCCTGTTTGAATCAGAACTATTTGGACATAAGAAAGGCGCCTTCACTGATGCCCGCGAGGACCGAGCCGGACGCCTGCAGGCCGCTAACGGCGGTACCATTTTCTTCGATGAAATAGGCAACCTACCACCGCACCTACAAGCTAAATTGCTAACAGTGCTTGAATCGCGCAGGGTAACACCCGTCGGCGCAAACAAATCCATCGACGTGGATATCCGTGTCATCGCAGCCACTAACCGCCCAACCGTCGAGCTAAGGGATGAAAGCCAATTTCGCCAAGATTTGTTGTTTCGCCTCAATACCGTAGAAATTCATCTACCGCCCCTGCGTGAACGCCCAGATGACATAGAGGTCATAGCCCAATACTATGCTCAAAGCTACAGCAAAAAGTATGGGCGCCCTGTTAAAGACTTTGCAGCAACTACCCTGACGGGGCTAAAAGAATACGCGTGGCCGGGGAATATTCGCGCCCTCAAGCACGCGCTAGAACGCGCGGTAATTCTCTCTACAGGAGACCAGTTCGAGCTCGCAGACTTTCAGCTCGACACCCTACAAGGCGATGCCAGCACCAAAGACTTCGCATCAGACAATATGGTCGAGCCGCCCAACGCGCTGAATTTAGAACGCCTAGAGAAAAACACTATCAGCCAAGCGCTGCGACTACACGGTTACAACATCAGCCACGCGGCCCGCGACCTCGGCCTGACCCGAGCAGCCCTGTATCGTCGCATGGAAAAACACGGCTTGTAGCAAAACATTGCTTGCCAGAACAGACCCACATTTCAGATTGTTGTTTGCAACATTGTTTCCAAGTCTCTCCATAGGATGAATCAAAAAATGGGCTATAAGCGCTTCAGTCTGCTGCTAACATTCCGACTCGCTCTGGTGCTCGCAAGCCTTATCCTGCTGAGCTACCTGCTTTCAGAAACCGGATATTTTGCAAGCATGCTGCTGGCGGGCATGGTCATCGCGTTTCAATGCTGGGAAATATCAGCATTTGTCGCCCGTACCAATCAAGAACTGAGCCGCTTCCTTGATGCTGTACGCTATGCTGATTTCAGTCAGAAGTTTGATCTCGACACATTGGGCGCTAAATTCCCCCAATTGGGCAGTACCCTTAATGCCATCATGGCCCGCTATCGCGATGATCGCAGCCGACAAGTGACTGAACTCACGCATTTAAAAGCGCTTATTGAGCAAGTGCCTATTCCGCTGATCTCACTGTATAGCGATGACCAGCTCGTATTATGGAACAACGCTGCCAGACGCCTACTCGGTCATGCAGATCTTACTCACAGAAGCGGTTTGCAACAGTACGGTGAAAAATTCTATCAAATAGTCAGCTCTATCCAGCCGGGCGATCGACGTTTAGCTAAGCTCAATCTCGACGATCAGAAACTCACATTAGCCATCGCTGCCAGTGAAATGACCATCAATTCACGCACGGAAAAAATCATCAGTCTGCAGAACATCCAGCAAGAACTCGACGACACCCAACTGGACGCCTGGCAACAGCTGGTCCGAGTGCTGACTCACGAGATACTTAACTCCATCACGCCTGTCGCGTCGCTATCCAAAACTGCGGTCGAATTGTTAGATGATCTTACTGACAGACTGGGTGTAGAACTCGACTTAAGCGATGAACTCAACGATGAACTCAGCGACATCAAAGAAGCCATCGAAACGGTAGCGCGGCGCTCTGACGGCTTAATGAGCTTTGTCAGCAGCTATCGAAAGCTTACGCGCCTACCCGCACCCCAGCATGAGCATTTCGATATCAAGACGTTATTTAAAGATGTTTTGCGAATAATTAATGCGCATGAAGATATTGCTAATGTACAAATATCCACGAACGTTACACCCATCACACTGATGCTTCAGGCAGATCGAGCGATGATCGAGCAGGTCTTGATCAACCTCTTACAGAACGCGTCTCAAGCCGCTGTTGGCAACAGCCCGTTAGCTGTTGAATTGAGCGCCCGTTTGAACCGCCGCGGACACATCACCATTGAGGTCAAAGATAACGGCTCTGGCATTCAGGCAAATTTATTAGACAAGATTTTCGTGCCTTTTTTTACCACTCGACACGAAGGCAGCGGCGTCGGCTTGGCATTGTCACGCCAGATCATGATTGCCCACGGCGGCAGCATTAGCGCCGCCAGGGTATCCAGTGGTGGCGCTACATTCAGTCTAATTTTTTAGTATCGGCATAGAATATCGCTGTCTGTGGCTTTACGCCGAGATCACTCTGCACTGAAGTCAGCGTTTATAAGTCCTTCAGTTGCAGCTTGCAGCTGTTGCTGGCGGAACGGTTTACTCACGTAACGGGTATGACGGTCTTGCGCGGGTATCTTTTCAGCCTGCGGATCGTAACCGCTGACAAAGAGCACAGGTAGGACAGTTGACACGCGCCTAGTATATTCGAGACATTGCCAGCCCGTTAACCTAGGCGTGTTGACATCCAAACTAACGAAAACGATAGCATCTTGATGCAAGGTAAACAGTTTCACGCATGCATTGCCATTTTTGACCTCCAGAACATCGAAACCCATGGGCTCGAATTTCCGGACCATAATACTTCGCACAACAGACTCATCTTCTGCGACGAGTATGCTACCCATTATTCAAAATTCAGGTGATGGCTCAGGCTGACCGGGCGTGGCATCAAAAGACAGGCTAACCGTTATCTCTGCACCAACTCCCTGTTGGCTACTAACGCGAACTTGGCCATGATGCGAAATGATAATTCTCTCAACGGCGCTTGGCACTAGCATGCAGGCAATAGCACGTGTGCAGTAAGCCATAACAAGAGCAGCCAAATAAACCACAAGGTCCGGCTGCAATTTACTCGTCAATAGCGTTACAAGGGGATTTAGGATTACTCACTGTCGGTGTATTGCGATGCTATAACATCATCCGAGATAACCCTAACCCACATAAGATCTTAAATCTTAACCTAGCCGACCTAGCTAAGGCCCCAGTTAGCTTGCTCCCGGAGCTTGACCATAAAGCTCTCCTCATAGGCCTCTTCTGGGCTTTCACGCACGAGCCTGTCTAACACCCGCGCATCATCGCCTAGCAGTATGCGCCAACGCTCATCACGCACACCTTGAATCATCATGGCGGCGGCGTCACTTGCCGTGGTGGGCGCGTCATCGCGAAAAGCCTCACCCTGAGCCTTGATCATGTCTTTCACCGTATCGTCCGTGACATCAGAGAGATCGACACCAAGACGAGAGGTGATACGCTGGCGTACCTTTTGCAACTCTTCGGCCGTCATATTTTGCGCTTCGTGACCATCAATCTTACCCGAGTTGATAAAAATAGAGGTGCCGATATGACCGGGCATCACTACTGACACTTTGACATGAGGCGCATTGACCCGAAGGTCCGTCACCAACGCCTCAGAAAAACCCTTGACCGCGAACTTGGCCGCGCTGTAAGCAGTGTGCGTTGAGTCGGTCCCCAGCGATGCCCAAAAACCGTTAACACTGCTCGTGTTGATCATGTGAGCCTCGTCAGCGGCCACAAGATACGGCATAAATGCCCGAGCACAGTAATATACGCCGTACCAACAGATATTAAAGGTCCGCTCCCAAGTATCACGAGGGCCATCAACGAAACTAACACCTGAACCAATTCCAGCGTTGTTGAACAGCAAGTTGACATGATCGCGCCCATGAAGATCCAACACTTCGTCTTTAAAACGAAGCACTTGTTGCTCGTTAGAAACATCGCATAAATGCGCGGTAATCCGCACTCCCTGGGGAGCCTCCTTGCGACAAATCGTCAGGGTCTGTTGCATATTTTCATCAATCACATCACAAATCGCCACGTCGCAGCCCTCGGCGATGAGCTGCCGCGCTAACTCACGTCCCATACCAGTGCCACCGCCAGTAATGACCGCTAACTTACCTGCAAAATCTTTCATAAGGTTACTCGCTAAGTATTATTGTTTTTCTTGGGGTGCGTTGATTGTTATTAAAACAATCAGAACGCTCCGTTTGTTGTAGAAATTTCCTGGCCTAACTGATGACTTCCGCCTGGCGCAATGGACACCGTATTGTCCAACGCCAGTGCTGGCTCAATGCACAGCATATTTAGATAGCCCAAGTCATCAAAATCACTCATAGCAGCCGCAGCCCTAGAACCTGGATTCCAAACTACCATATCAGCATTGCCCCAGGCACGCAGCGTAATCGTACGTTTTTGCACCGGGTCCTGCACAACCATAGATGCAGGGGGCGACAGATAAACGCGATCGATGCCTGACTCAACCGGATGTTGCACACCTGCCTCTGCAACATTTATCTCCGGCGCAGAAAGCACATCAAAAGGTTGCGTCTGGTGCAGTTGCACGTAGCCGTTAAGCTTGTCTTTGTAGGTAAGCCCGGTAAGCGCAGGGACCGATACCCTTGCTACATCGGCTACCCGATAGTAAGTATGCAGCGCCCCGCCAACAACGATTTGTTGGTCGGTATGATTAATTGTTGTGACCTGTAAGTACAATCTATTCGATAAGCGAACATCAACTAACAACTCAACCTGACCGCCTTGACTATCGCACCATCGGTCGTATAGTCGCGTCGGCACCAGACGCAATTGCATGCTAATTTCTTCCGAGCCCACAACGACAGCAACGACTGCAAAATCACTATTTCGAGCGAAACCGTGCTGCGGCAAACTGGCCTCAACCGGATGAGCACCGAACCAAGGCCAACACAGCGGTATACCACCCCGAATGGCCTTGCCTGGTTGGTACTGGGCACTATGACTGTTCCACAAGACCTCCTCGCCACCAGTTTGGTAAGACGTGATGTGGGCTCCCTGCAGGTAAAGGGAGGCTCGCTCGCCTGCACACCGCAGATCCACGCGCGTCTGACCACCGCTACCGGCAACAAACTGGACCTGCCCTGGATGCCCAAATTCAGCATTAAGTTCCGTCACATCAGGCGCAATATAGGCTTCAGACATAGGCAGCTACCCGCTAAGCAAAGCAGCATCATGCCTAGCACCGACCTGCTGCGCAAGCCGATGACAAAGCCCGAGGATCGCGTCAACCGTCAACTTTCTAAACTGGACAAGGGCCTGTTCTCTGTCGGGGCGATGCCTAATTCTGCTAACGTCTGAACCGACGACAGGCGAGCGATTGTCGATACTTAAAGATCTACAGACACAACAACGTTCAACCGCAGTTTGACCGCTACCAGCAAACCAATCGCTACGACCAGATTATCAACCATCGTCAGTTAGGCTGACCAATTGCGGGCGATTTCCTGCCCACTGATGCGGGAGACTTCTTTATTTGCAACTCCACGACCACTGCTTGCCGTGACAGCGATGGTCGTCACGCATTTACAGGGTATCTACAGTAGATGGGTTGACGTCAACCCAGCAGATTTAACGACTGTCACAACTGCCGTCTCGCCTGCCAAATTATCGAGCACACCGTAAACGCCATCCCTAGCAACGCATCAGTGCAGGCTATAAGCGCGCGACTCTATACAGCCTGGGTCGCCACCGAGTAGTCATTCATGCCGAAAGGTATCTTCTGCGCCGCCATAACGCGGTCATTGGAGAACACCGATTGAGCGCCTTTTGTGGTAGGCTTCGCGCTTGAAACTCAATCAATCACTTTTATCTAACAAACATGGCACCCCGGAATGCAAATGAAATTGCTCAGCATGTTAGGCCTCACACTCTGTCTACTAATCGCTTGTTCACCGACACCGGAAACGCCGAATACACAAACTCAAACTACGGACGCAACTATGAGTAATGAAGCCAACGCTGGCCAAGCCTTCCTTGAAGCCAATGCCACTAAAGATGGCGTTACCGTCACAGCCTCAGGCTTGCAGTATCTTGTCATGCAATCAGGCAGCGGCAAAACCCCAGGACCAACAGATACCGTCAGAACACACTACCACGGCACGTTTATTGACGGCAGCGTATTTGACAGCTCCGTTGAGCGCGGCACACCCCTTGAATTTCCCGTCAATGGTGTAATCAGCGGCTGGACAGAAGCACTGCAACTCATGCAGGAAGGTGACAAGTGGAAGTTGTTTGTACCGAGCGAACTGGCTTATGGCAAACGTGGCGTCGGACCTATTCCAGCCGATACAGCACTGGTATTTGAAGTCGAGCTGATTGAAGTTAAGTAAGCATTAACCCAACAGCAGTAATAAAAAAAGGCGCTTATCGGCGCCTTTTTTTTGAAGAACAGATTCAAACAGCTGTTCTCAGCATATTTTCTGACAAACTTTTCTAAACCGCATAGCCCGCTTATTAGACAACCATGTCCAGCAAAAGGGGCGCTAGCCTCGTCCGCTGATAACGCGCGTCGCCAAACTGATATTGGCAATACAAGGCGCGACGCAAATATAGCTGGGCGTCGCACTCATAAGTAAAACCAAACCCACCATGGAACTGGATGGCACGATCGCCAGCGAATGCGAACCCCTCACTCGTCACAGCCTTCGCCATGCGCACCGCAATGTCTTTTTCCTGCGCATCATCGCCATCAATCATCGTCGCAGCGTGATACAGGTGCGATCGGCTGGCTTCAAGGCCGATTAGGATATCCACAGTAGGGTGCTTCAGCGCCTGATAACTGCCTATGTAGTGGTCAAACTGCTTCCGAGTTTTCAGATATTCCACCACCAGATTCAAAACACTGGCATGACCGCCCGTCATCTCAGCACATAACAGCAGCATGGCCGCCTGCTCGAGCTCAGCCAAGCAAGTCAGTGGCAGTAAATGCTCAACAGGCACCGTAATGCCATCCAGACATAGCTGAAAGCAGCGGCGGGTGTCATCAATCACTATCTCACGCACCAACGCCGAGGTTGGCACCCTCGATTTCTCTAACAAAACCAAACGCGCTTCGCCATCAAGAACGATAGATACCAGTAGCAAACTTGCCAAATGCGCGTCTTGCACGAAACATTTAGCGCCTGACAGATGTAACTCGCCGCCTCTAATCTCACCCGTGGCGGCAGGCGCCTCCAAAATCCAACTTCCATCAGGTTCAAGCAGCGCCAAGGTCGCAATCATACCGCCAGCAATTTGTGGCAACCAGCGCTGCTTATGCTGGTCACTGCCGGCCAGAGTCAGTGCATGAGCGACAAGTGCAGAACTTACTAAAGGCGTGGCCATCAAATGTCGGCCCATAGCTTCCACAACCGGCACAAGCTCGCTGAAGCCCAAACCAAGTCCACCATGTGCTTCGGGAATAGTGATACCTGTCCAACCAAGCTCGACGATAGCCTGCCAAACATCTGTCGGCAGACTTTGATCGTCTTGCAGACGCGACCTGATGAGGTCCATCGTTGAATGCTGGCGACAAAAATCCATAGCCGTATCCAAGAGCATGCCCTGCTCCTGAGTAAAAATAATTTCATTACTCATGTTTACCCCCTAACTCTTCGGCAAGCCGAGCACACGCTCGCCCATAATGTTGTATTGCACTTGAGAGGTGCCACCGCCAATAGTGGCAGAGAAAGAATTGAAATAGATACGCTGCCACTTACCCCCATCGACGGCCTCAGGAGAAATAAAGCGAGCGCCATTTGCGCCTTGCAACGACAGGGCAAACTGACAAAAGCGACGTTTCAATTCGGTAACTCGAAGCTTACCCGACATGGCAATAGCATCAGGACGTTCCGTATTCAGCGCCGCAATACGGCTGCGAGCACTCATCAACGTATTGCTTTTCGCCTCAACGAGAAATTGCACCATTTGGTCGCGAATCAGCGGGTCTTCAAGTACAGGGCGGCCGTTACGCGTCGAACGCCGCGCTAACTCCAGTAGATCGTTAACATTTAGATCCATCATCGACAACCCACCCGCCTGACCACCGACATTGCCGCGTTCAAACATTAAGGTCGCCATCGCCACTTTCCAACCCTCGCCTTCGAGACCCATAATACAATCTGCAGGAATACGCGCATCGTTAAAAAACGTCTGACAGAAACCGTACTCGCCGGTAAGCTTCTGAATCGGCTGGGGCGTGATACCCTCGGCATGCATCGGTGCTAGGAAAAAACTCAAACCCGCATATTTGTTCGGTCCATCGCTCGACGTACGTCCAAGCAAAATCATATATTTCGCGTAGGTACCGAGGCTGGTCCAAATTTTAGAGCCGTTGATGACATACTCATCACCATCGCGCACTGCTTTGAGTTGGGCACCGCCCAAATCAGAACCGTGGTCGGGTTCTGAGAATCCCTGGCACCAGATATCGTCAGCGTTCAATATACCCCTGATGTATTTCTGCTTTTCAGCTTCAGTACCGCGCTGCAAAATTAATGGGCCGGCCCAGTTCAAACCAATAGTATTGGTCATAAAAGGCACTCGCTGCCGCGCCATCTCCTGAGTCACTATATCTTGGTAGGCCTGTGGCTTGCCGCCACCACCGTATTCTTGCGGCCAAGACATACCCAAATAGCCAGCGTCGTAGACCTTTCGCTGCCAAGCGCGTAAGTACTCAAACTGCGCATCGGTGCCCACTTCCATAAAAGACTCAGGCAACAAAAACCCTGGATCACCGGGATTGTTTGCGGTTAACCACGTTGAGACCTCCTGCCGAAACGCATCAAGCGCCTGTTCATTCACCGTCATGAATTGTTGTCCTTCTTTTTAAAATTATGGTTATAAAAATATACTGCGACTACCGACGACCTTAATCTACCTTAACCCAATTGGGTTTGCGTTTTTCCCTAAATGCCGCCATACCTTCGGTGCCCTCAAGCGACTTAAACATCCGTACGCTCCACGCCATAGTCTCCTCAAAGCCCTGCTCGGTGTTGAGCTGTGACACCCGGCGCACGAGCTTTTTACACTCCACTACCGCGTTGGGCCCACCGAGGCAGATCATATCGACTTCTTCCTGCACGGCAGCATGTAATTGCTCTGCAGACACCGCTCGATGCGCCAGCCCATAGGCGACGGCTTGAGTTCCCGTAAAACGTTCCCCGGTCAGCAGCAGCTTCATACCGTGATGCGTGCCCAGCTTCGGCAAGCAAACCACGGAGATAACAGCTGGTATAACCCCAATACGGACTTCGCTGAAACTGAACTGGACGTCAGCCACCGTGATCACAATATCTGCAGCACCTACCAGACCTAACCCACCCGCGAAGGCCGCGCCATTAATAGCGGCAATCACTGGCTTGTCGCTGTCGAGTATTTGCCGTAACACGTCAGGATAGGGTACCGCTTGGCCGCCGCCATCGATGGACTGCCCCGGCGGACTCTTTAAGTCGGCACCAGCGCAAAAAGCCGGACCATTACCCGTCAATATGATCGCTCTTACGTTGGCGTCTTGGTTTGCCTGAATAAGATGCGCAGACAATTCGTTAACCAGCGCTGCTGATAGAGCATTACGGTTGGCGGGCCGATTTAGAGTGATCCACGCCGCACCCTGGCGAACTTCGTACAGTGCGGCAGAATCCGTGTCTATTGGTTTGAGAGTGGTCATAGGCATGCGCTTTTTTAAAGTGACTTGGAGTGCTGAATAACACTAGCAGAGTAAAAAGCCAGCCGGAAGTTTTTATGTCTTGCTCACCAGACACCAATGATTGACGATTGAGGTCATACTGATCATGCTCCAGCACTGCACCATCACTGCCAGTTGAAACTGACCAACAGGAAATACGTCCATGAACCATTCTCCCGTGATCCTTGTCACTGGTGCCTCCGGCGGCGTTGGTCAAGCAACTGCCCTAGCCTGCGCCCGGCAGGGCGCACGCATTGCGATCGCCTACCACCAGAATCAGGCCGCTGCAGATAGCCTGCTGGCGTCTCTGCCTAATGGCCCGCACAGCCTGCACCAAGCAGACATCACCCAACCTGAGCAAGTCGAAGCTCTCATTGATGCGGTACACGCGACCATGGGCAGTCTTGATGTGCTGGTCAACAATGCTGGCATATCGGCCCGATTTGACGTGGCCACTATGTCTTATGCTGACTGGCAATCGACTTGGCAACGCATAATGGAGACTAATCTCACCGCGGCCGCAAACCTCTCATTTTGTGCGGCCCAACGGATGATGCCCAGCGGTGGTCGCATCATTAACGTGTCTTCTCGGGGAGCCTTTCGCGGCGAGCCGCTGATGCCTTGGTACGGCGCTTCAAAAGCTGGCATGAACGCCATGGGTCAGTCATTGGCGCAGGCACTCGGTCGACACAATATTTTTGTTTACACCGTCGCCCCCGGCTTTATCGAAACACCGATGGCAGCGAGCGTTTTGGCGGGTACCGATGGCGCCGCTATTCGTCAGCAAAGTCCTCTGGGGCGCGTTGCCCAGCCTGAGGAAGTAGCGGAAACTATTCGCTATCTCGCGATAGACGCCCCAACATTTATGACGGGAAGTATTATCGATATCAACGGTGCGTCCTACTTACGTAGTTGATCGACTCAATTAAGCTTGCGCCGGAAAGCCTGGCGGGAACTACTCAAACATTTACTTAACTACTGCTATTCCTAGGGGTCGAAATTATCGACGTGAGCAGCTAGCATGCTGCACTTACACCTAACACTCACCGGTAGCACTTAACCCGTGATAACACAAAGGTAACCTATGGGTTGGTCAATCAACCAAGCGACAGGCCTCACGTACCACAAACCGGGTCAGTCGACAAAAGGCTACACGTTACTGACACCTCATGGTGATCAATCAACATATCTGATTGATATGCAGGGGCGCGTTGTTCATCGCTGGCACTTTACGCATATCCACCCCGGCTATGGCCGTTTGCTGGACAACGGCAATCTGCTGATGACTGGCTCCGATGTCAACCTACCAAGCCCGCCAAAAGACGAGCCTACGAAGGCGCCGCTGCCCTTCGAGCAACATATAACGCGCCTAGGCGGTTACCATACGACGTTGGTTGAGATGAACTGGGATGGCGAGATTGTCTGGGAATATGAAAACCGTCAGCAGCATCATGATTTCTTTCGTTTTGATAACGGGAATACACTGGTGCCCGAGTGGGTGGAATTGCCAGAAGATCTTCACAAACAGGTACGCGGTGGTTACCGCAAACCCCGCGAACGCCTACCTCGCCTGCTCGGTGACGACTTAGTAGAAGTCGACCCAGAAGGCAAAGAAGTGCGGCGCATACACACCTGGGAACTTCTGGACCCAGTAAAGGATCCGATACACCCGGTTCGCAGACGCTGGGAGTGGACTCACATCAATGGACTGGACGTGAACGAGGCAGGAGATATTGTCTTTTCAGCCCGCAATGCCGACCGCGTTGCTGTGATTGATGCCAAAACACAGAAACTGCGTTGCAAAATTGCCCTGACCCACGGTCAGCACAACCCAACCTGGGTGAATGACACCCATATTCAAATTTTTGATAATGGCGAGTCCTCGTCGCGCATCATCCAAGTCGACCCTGCCAATAACGATATTGTCTGGTCCTACCAGGGTATGCCAGCACATCAGTTCTTCAGTGGTCATATATCCGGCGCATCAAGACTGCCATCAAACAACGTCCTTGTTTGCGAAGGCACTAGCGGCCGCTTGTTCGAGGTGACCCAGAACAAAGAAGTGGTTTGGGAATGGATAAACCCCTTCGTCAACAACAATACTCGCGGCGAGCCGACCACGAGCATCTATCGTGCCCACCGTTACTCGCCCGACCACCCAGCATTTAGGGATCGCGACTTGGATCCGCGACAATGTGCCAATATCAATCGATTAAACGGTTTGATGGACTAAAAAACATAAACTGCATGCGCACACGGTAGCGACACATCATTTGATGCCGCTGACCGACTAACAAATACCAGGAAACCGCACCATGAAAAATCTGCTTCTGACGACCGCTAGCCACGCTATGCTTAAGGACTTCCTCAGTCCCTTCAGCGAACAGGTTCACGTTATAGAACTACAAGACGATGGTACGTTACACCTCAACGACCATGTGGTGACAACGCAGCAGTATCCCATTCACGCCACTTGGCTCAGCCCAGACCTCATTGGTAGTAAAACCGTACGCCACTTCACTCAGCAAGTCACCAGTGCCACTGAACTACAATGGATGCAAACCATCACCGCAGGGCTTGATGCACCCTTCTTCAAGCAAGTCTTTGATCAGGGTACACGCCTTACCAACAGTGACGCACAGGCTCCCGCTATTGCAGAGTATGTTGTGGCTTCGGTATTGACCCACTATCAGAAATTTACCGAACGAGCAGCACTGCAGGCACAAGCCAAATGGCAAGCTACGCATTTTCGCGAAATCTATGGATCACGCTGGCTGATTGTTGGCTTTGGTAACATCGGCCAGCGAGTCGGCGAAATTGCCAAAAGCTTTCACGCTGACGTCACTGGCGTAAAACGCTCCGTCAGCGATATGCCGCACTGCGACCGGATTATTACCTATGCAGATATGAACAGCCATCTTCCGCAGGCCGATGTCGTTGTGCTGGCCTGCGCTCTGACAGATGACACACGTGAGTTGTTTAATGCCGAGAACTTAGCATTGATGAAATCTGATGCGGTCTTGGTGAATATCGCGAGAGGCGGCGTAGTGGACGAGCCTGCCTTAATTGCGGCACTTGACCAAGGACAAATTGATCATGCTGTACTCGATGTATTTGCCAAGGAACCTTTGCCAGAAAACAGTCCTTTGTGGCAACACCCTCGAGTGACGTTGACACCTCACTCGAGCAACCGGGGTGCTGGCACTACCGGCCGTGGCCAACTGCTGTTTCAGGAAAATCTGACAGCGTATCTCGCTGGCAAGCCCTTACGTAATGCTGTGGACAAAAGCTTCTTCTAACAGCGTAACGCTGAGTCAACTTTTTGTGCGCCAGTCAATCGACGGCTGATCCTTCGCCATCAAATATTGATTGCACTGAGAGAAATGTCGACACCCAAAAAAACCGCGATAAGCTGCTAACGGCGACGGATGAGGCGCTTCCAGAACCAGATGTTTGTCGCGGTCAATCTTCGCCCCCTTCTTCTGCGCATAACTACCCCACAGCATAAACACTAGATGCTCTCGCTGCGTTGATAGCACCTCGATTATTTTGTCAGTGAACTGCTCCCAGCCCTTCCCTTGATGAGCATTAGCGCGACCTTGCTCAACCGTAAGCACAGCATTGAGCAGCAAAACACCCTGCTGTGCCCAACTCGACAGGCAACCGCTAGGAAATGCTGACTTCGGCAGGTCCAGATCGGCCTGGATTTCTTTGATGACATTCAACAGAGAAGGCGGCATGGCCACACCCGGCGACACGGAGAAACACAGACCATGCGCCTGACCGGGCCCGTGATAAGGATCCTGTCCCAGTATCACCACTTTTACTTGATCCAGTGGCGCCGCATTCAGTGCACTGAAGTACTGCCCACCGGCAGGGAAAATGGTTTTACCTTGGGCTTTCTCTGCCGCTAAAAAAGCGCGCAAGTCGCGCATATAAACTTGCTCAAACTCACTTTGCAGCGGCGCCAGCCAACTGGGATCAAGCTTTATCGGCGAGGGTTTTTCCTGTGAAGGATGCGTTGGCGAGATGTTGTTCGGTGAGTTTTCGTTCATAAAAAAGCAGCTCTATTTCGCAGCAATACCACCTCGCGGCGAAAATGGTATATGCACATTACTTGTGAGTCGGGCCTGTGCACTAGGCTTCTAAATTCGATTGCCTCGTACCATACCCGACACTGGTTTATGATGCAGCGTCTCGGCGCCCTTAAAGTCTCTATCTTAGCAACAATCTTTTGATAAAAAATTGGCTTATAACGATTCCCTGATAACGTCCGATTTACGATCAGCCACCACACAGATGCAGGTATCAATTATGCGTTCAGGTTTTACGCTTCAAGCCACCGTCATGCTACTTTGCCTATCTTGCGCGGATGCCTATGCAGCTGCCAGTGCCAAGCCAAACGCCCCAACGGTGGAGGAGCAGCGAATTGAAGCCGCTCGCCAGGCTATGCCTCAGAGCCTTGCACCGTACCAAGACTTGCAGAATCGAGTTATCAAGGCTTGGCGTGCAGCAATAACGTTGAATCAATTGCGCCTTGATGTACTACGCGCGGGCGACCGCCTCTGGCAATTGGCTAAACAACAAGTCGCCGGGGTTGGCAGCTATGATGACCGGGGTCTCTACTGGACGCGCCTACAGTTGACCCAATTTCTACGCCAAAATGACTTCGCAGTCTCATTAACAATGCAAAATCGCCTTAACCTAATCGAAGATCTGGAGCGCAGTAGCCGTGGACGTCTCGATCTGGCCTACAACAAAACCACCGATAAACGTCTGTTGATTACCGGCTTTGACCCATTTTTGTTAGACACCAACCTCCAGCAGAGTAATCCCTCTGGCGTGCTGGCATTGCTTTTAGATGGCGGTGTCATTAGCCACGAAGGCATTACCGCTGAGATCAATACCGCCTTAATACCCGTGCGTTACGCTGACTTCGATGCGGGCGAGGTTGAATCGTTGCTGGCACCGATATACGCCTTACAGAGCGTTGATTTAGTTATCACCCTCTCTATGGGCCGTAACGAATTCGATCTAGAACACTTCCCGGGCCGAAGACGCAGCGCCAGCGCGCCAGACAATCTGAATATATTGGCAGGCGGTTCGCCGGCTAAACCGCTGATACCAAGTCTCGGCGGAGAACGCCTGGAAGGCCCTGAATTTGTTGAATTCAGCTTACCGTATTTGGCCATGCAACAAGCCAGCGGTGACTACCCCATCAATGACCGGCGGCTGGTCACCACGCTCGAGAAAACCTTTAGCGCAGAGTCCCTCGAACAATTACGTTGGACAACTGCCGTCCGTGGCGGGGGGGGCGGCTATCTGTCGAACGAGATTTCCTATCGCAGTATCCGCTTGCGCAACAGACTCGGTTCAACCGTTCCGACGGGACATATCCATACCCCAAGGATGCCTGAATACGACAAGGCTATGCTGGAAAAAATTGCCACCCAAGTGACTCAGATGCTGCGCTTGGCCTTACAAGCGCTGTAAACGGCACCAAAAGTTCAGCTTAAGCCAGCAACTCGACCCGCCCGGCAATATCACCCGTGCGCGCCAGCTGCAGAAACTCTTCGCCCAATGCCAGACTCTGGTCACGGGCCTGCGCCCAGCGGCGCATCCGCTGCGGGTCGTCACCCTGGTATTTAACGAAGTCTCTTCTATCCGGAATCACACCACCGGGCAGCGAGCTCACAAACTCAGCAGAAGGACAAACCATCAACGTGTCATCTAATTGTTGACCGGTAACCTTGCGCCAGGGCGCGAACTTGTCGAACCACCCTTCTTTGATATGCGGATAAAAGTGTGGATACAACACCAAACCTTGCTGAATTTCAGTAACGTTGGTGGGCACCGCGTGATAATCCAAAAGTCCACCATCGCGATAGACACCACTAGGTGCGCCATCAATACCCGTAACGCCGGGCATCAGCACAGGTATTGAACCGGAAGACAATATCGCAGGCACAAAATTGCTAGGCGTCAGAGCAACGCGATGCGTCGTAAAGCCATCCCGACCTGCATAGTCATGCACGGTTGCGCCACTATGGAAGATGACTCGCTCAAACGTTTGCTGGTGAAATTTCCTACCACCCAACGCCAGTACAAACGCCTTTAGCATAGCCAATTTTTGAGCCGACGGACGATGATCGGCGAGCATACCCAGACAGCGAACACTCGCACAATGGTAATTATACCGAGGATTTTGGAGGATGTCGGTCACCGCATCGGAAGGCAGAAAAGCGGCCAGAATACGCCGCGTCTCCAGCGCAATCTGAGCCGCTGTCACACTGCCTACATACTGCTGCGCTATATAAGCATCTGCCAGCACAGTCAACGCTGCGGCTGGATCACGCTGGGCCGCTGCTGCCAGCTTAAACGCGCCCACTGATGTACCAAACAGGTCCACTGGGTGTGAACTTAACGCCAGCCAGTCAGAGAATATTGCTCGGTCCAGACCATAAATCGTCAACCATTTTGCCGCTCCGGACGCGCCGAAAACAGCTGATATATCTTCAGGTGCTAGCCCTTGATTGCGGATCTGAGCAAAAGCTCGGGGCCCTGCTAGTAATTTAAGTGTCGTCATCATGTCGTCAGAGAAATGCGGCCCGTACAGTCTATCTCTTGTAGCGCCAGACAAACACCCAGCCCTTAGCACCGACGGTGCCGCAGAAAACTCGCAGGTAAATGTCGTGTCGCCGAAAGACCTAATATTTTCCATGCTATTATCAGCCATACCATTGCGCGCCCTAGGCTACTAACACGTCCCCGGGCGTCTGTATAAAAAGCTAACACTTATGTCGATCGGCTAAAAAAATCTCATGACGCCTGCTATTGACCTTTTGAAGCAACATCGCATTAATCACCGTATTCTTGAGTACGGCCACGCGCATAGCCCTATTCCCAAGAATGAAACCGTCAACCAGGCCTATGGCGTTCAAGCCGCAGCCAAGCTCGGCCTGGATGAAACGTTAGTCTTCAAGACCTTGATTGTTAAGCTCGATGACCATGACTTGGTTGTCGCCGTTATTCCCGTTAACGCCATGCTTAGCATGAAACTGATAGCCCGTGCCCTGAACGGCAAGAAAGCCGTGATGGCAACCCAGGCACAGGCAGAACGATCGTCTGGTTATGTTCTGGGCGGCATTAGCCCACTGGCTCAAAAGAAGTGGCTCAAGACAGTGATCGACAGCTCGGCCATGAAGCTCGCTGCTATCTATGTCAGCGCTGGACGCCGAGGTTTGGAAATTGAAGTGGCGCCAGATGATTTAGGCCAGCTGACTCAAGCAGTCTTTGCCCACCTAACGCAGTAACAAAACTGCGTTTTAACCATTGCGCTCCGGCAGTCGCCTGATCCCATAGGGGTATACTACTGCAACCCGGCCGGCGGTTATTTAACATTTGCCACGGTCATTGGCACCCTACGCATGAAGTCCCACAATGACGCAAATATACCGGTAAAATCAGCGTCGAAGACGCTGAAGAAGATGAAATCAGCACCACGTTCGATATAGATAATGGCGACGTTTGCATTGGGGCCAAACTGGCGCGCTCGGCTTGGGGCCACAATCGGGAACTGCAGCTCAGATAAGATATCACTGCGCTGCAAAACGACTGTCTCGATCTGGACACCAGTGGCGGCAACCTAAGGACCCGACGGCTTGCAGCCGACTGAATGCAGATAACCTAGCCGCTATGCGTTGGCTTCCAGCAAGCTTTTAGCCACCTGCACGTGAACCAACGCCTCGATACCCGCGTCCGTCAAGTAACCACCATCATTAAGCGTCACCAGCCCCCTGCCGAATAAGCGCTGGCACGCTTGAATAACCTCAGGACGAGCATTGGAGTGCACTTTGATACCGCTATCATGGGTCGCGTTATTAAACTGCAACAACAGGTTCAGTTCTTCGATATTCTCGGCAGTAAATGACACGCATCAATCCCCTAGGTGACGGCTCGAATCATAATGGCCGATACGCAGAGTGTTACACAATACACGCCGTTGCACACACGTTCTTTTTAGCGACACACACCCTTGCCTGCCCACGCGGCCCGGCACTCTGCCCAGACCCTCCAATACTTGCGAGTGACAAATAATTAGCCCACTATCTATGCCATAATCTATCGTCTGACTTAGTGAACGATCTTTTAATTGAAAAATGACATGAATCCTCAAAAGCCCCATAAACTGACTGAATAAGGACCAAATGATCTTGAGTATGCGCGCTATAGTTGCCCTTTCGTTAGGTATTGTGTTGACCGGTTGTAGCCCTGCTACGCCAACCCCCGAAGCAAGCATGCCAACCACTGCTTGGTCACAGGGCGCCATGGCGACCGCTGCCAATCCTTATGCTGTCGATGCTGCCATGGCCATGCTCAAGCAGGGCGGACATGCTGTTGACGCAGCCATCGCGGCGCATGCGGTGCTGGGACTGGTAGAGCCCCAAAGCTCGGGTCTTGGCGGCGGTGGCTTTATGCTGGTATTCGAACACGGCGCTGAACTGACATTCTTTGATGGGCGTGAAATGGCCCCAGCAGGGGCAACTGTTGATATGTTCATGCAAGACGGCAAGGTCATGGATTTCTATGAGTCTTGGCAGAGTGGCAAGGCCGTCGGCGTGCCCGGCATCGTAGCCCTTTACAAACGCGCACACGATAAGCATGGCAAAATTCCTTGGGGGAACCTATTTGCGCCAGCGATTAAGCTCGCCAGTGAGGGCTTTATTGTTTCTCCTCGTCTGGCAGGTTTTCTGCCCCGCATGCAGAAGGTATCAAATCTGGACAAAAACCCGGCAACGGCCGCTTATTTTTATCCAAACGGTGTACCCTTAGAGGCCGGCGAACGGCGGACCAATGAAGCTTACGCAGAAACGCTGACACGAATTGCCAGCGAGGGACCGAAGGCATTCTACACGGGCGAGATTGCTGCCAATATCGAAGCTGCAGCTCAGGCCGCGCCACATGGGGGCACGTTAACAACCGCAGACATGGCGGCCTACAAGGTCATTGAGCGCCCGGTGATCTGTGGCGACTTTAGGCAATCTTCTATCTGTACAACAGCGCCACCTTCATCCGGCGGCGCGCAGATTATGATTGCGGCTATGTACGATCATATGGTCACGCCTGAATCATCTCAAGCAGACCGTCTGGCGGCATTTGTTGACGCCCAGCGACTGGCATACGCAGACAGGGACCATTATTTTGGTGACCCCGATGAGGTTGATATACCGCTTGATGACCTCCTCAACCCTATCTACTTGAAGCATCGGGCTGGCGAACGTTTTGCGCCCGCGGCATTGCCTACTCCCGGCGACCCAGCCAAGGTTCTCGGCGGTGAGCCGCTGGCTATGCGTTGGGGCACAGACACAACACAGGAAGCTGCGGGCACCACGCACTTATCCATTATCGATAGTGAGGGCAACGCAGTATCAATGACAGCAACGGTTGAAGCACCGTTTGGCTCGTCACGGTGGGCCAACGGTTTCTTACTGAATAATGAATTGACTGACTTCGCCCGAGAAGTTTCCGCAGACGGCGCACGCCCGGCTAACGCCATTACTCCCGGGCGGCGACCAAGATCTTCCATGTCACCAACCATGGTGTTTGATAAAGAAGGTCAGTTGAAGATGGTAACGGGCTCACCCGGCGGAAATTCCATACCCGCTTATGTGGCCAAGTCCATCCTTGGCGTGCTTGACTGGCAAATGGACGCACAGACCGTTGCTAATTTCCCAAATATAATTGCCCGGGGTGAAAGGGTCAGAGTAGAGATAGCAGATCCGATGGGTAAAGAGATCGCTCAGGACCTCAAATCACGCGGTTATAACGTACTAGAGCGCGAGGGTGAGAATTCAGGCCTACATATTATTGTCGTACACCCAGATAGACTTGACGGAGCGGCCGACAGTCGACGTGAGGGTATCGTTGGCGAGTTCAAGCCGGGCGCCCCGTCTCTGAACTAATCGAAAAGCGCGTTAGCATACTAGTGCAAGTCTGTTGGCGAATCTGCTTCGATATTGCCCAGACCAGCGTCGCAAGATGAGGCTAGCGCGGTACTCAGCAGATCAACCGATAGTCCATGTAGCGTCGCGTTAGAACCTGCCAAGATACGGGTTCTGACCGCCAAAGCCATGGCTAGCGCCTGCAGAATATCGCCATTGCCGATACCACCGATCTGTTTGATTTCTC
Organism: Candidatus Azotimanducaceae bacterium; assembly: GCA_047630175.1. GTDB lineage: Bacteria > Pseudomonadota > Gammaproteobacteria > Pseudomonadales > Azotimanducaceae > UBA4582. Next base: position 122,562 of record JBLHVI010000003.1, on the reverse strand, counting down.
CGTCAAGGGTTGTCAGAACCGCCGTCAACAAATTCGAGACATTGACAGCTGATGCGGTGTCCGGATGCAGGTCAAACTCAAAATCAAACTGGTTGCCGGATGTTGTCATGGCGCGATAGGGTAAACGTTTGCTCACGAAGGTTCTCCTCTACGGCTGTAGGGTGTTTCTTTATTTCCGAGCTTACCCCTAACCCGCGTCGCGTTCAGACGCATAGCCGCTGCTAGAAAATTTGTAATAAGACAGCTGCGCTCGGCTTTTTCGAATAGTCTCAGCGCTTATGCCTCTTCAATGTCACGACTGACCGTGAGGCTTGCATTGACGGTGAAAGAGAAAACTTTGCAACCCGCCATAAACGCGCATGTGACCACCGTTCGCTCGCTGCAACACGTTTTGCAGGCGGCGCCGAAACCAGCGTTTCAACACCCTTGCGACTCGGGCTAACCTGCGACGAGTTGCTATCTACACTTGCGGCACCTTAGATCAGTTTGTGCCCATTTTATCCATCAGCTGCTTCTTTTTCTCTTCTTCAATGGCTTTGGCCTTCTCCAGCATCTCAGCCGAGCTTGCTTTTACTTGGTCAACAGCGTCGCCCGCAGTCGCTTTGGCCTGCTCTGTCATATCGCTCGCCGTATCGCCTGCATCGTCCATCATCTCATCAGCCGCATCGCCTGCACCGTCCATCATCTCGCCAGCCGCATCGCTGGCATCGTCCATCATTTCACCTGTGGCATCGCTGGCGTCATCCATCATCTCACCGGTAACGCTCTTGGTGTCCTGTACAATACTATCGACTTCTGGCTTCTCTTCACTACAAGCCACCATCAGGCCACAAACTAACAAAATGCTTAATATTCTCATGAACAATTTCCCCTTATGAATAAACTTTTTTGACAAATCGCCGACAAATCACAGGGATTTGGCCCCTACTTTTTCTAGTTCACGGAACAGGGCATAAATACACATTGAATGTCTGCTTACCGTCTTTCAGATCGTCGGTTGCGGACACCGCATTACCGCCCATTTCAGCAGCACTGTTCTTTGCCAGCGTTAACACCTCGACAGCAACCTTCGCGTCTTTGCGATTTAACAATCCCACTTTATCAGCAGAAACGCTGGCAGCGCTGCCCACAATTTTACACCTAGCCGCCTGATTAGTATCGATCAAAATCACGTCTTGCGCCGCTTCGTCTAAATCGACCCATGTGCAAGCCACCGGTAAAACACCGATAAGTAAACACAAGGAAACTAGTTTTTTCAGCGCTTGGGTCTTCATGTAAACTCCTGTTGATTAGCCTTACGGCTCAGCTTCATGCATGACAGCTGGGCACGGCGGTAGCGTGTTATTATCACAGAATTCTTGGCTAAATTGTACATGTGACAACAGCGCTTATGCCACAGGACTATCTCCAAGACCCCTAACAAGCTCATTCATAGCGTCGACCACCGACTATCCTCATTAACCGCTGCCACCACGCTCAGTGAGCCAACGCACGTCGAGTCAGACTCAAATAGGCACGATTAATGAAACGCTGATTATCACCATAGTGCGCATCCCATTCTTTGCTGACATCAGCAGCAAAGACATCCTCTAAACTGGCACCTTTATCGATCAGCGCCGTCATTCGTGCGCGAACAGCACTCAACATATCGATATAATCGCTCAGAGTCTGATAGTCAGTCACCGGACCGTGACCTGGTATCACAATAGTATCATGGCTAATTATCGCCAAGGTATCTGCGCAAAACTTGATGATGCCATCCAAACTGCCGCCGTTATCCGCATCGATAAAAGGGTAACCCGCGTTGTTGAAGACATCCCCTAGATGTACCGCGTTACTCGTGCGGAATATCACTGCCGCATCACCCGTAGTATGGGCTGGACCAAAATGCATGAGCTCGATTTTTTCACCATTGAGATGAAACTGCATAGTGTCATCAAAGGTCATCGTCGGTAGCGCATCTTCAGGATACGCTTTTTGCTCGTAAGTGAGCGCCACCAAATTAACAATATGGTCACTTAACATCATCCGCCTAGAATTAGCCTGCGATACAATCCATGTGCCCTCAGGTCCTAGGGTCTGGTTGCCGTCGGCATGATCAAAATGCCAATGCGTATTAATGGCAAAGTCCACCTGCTCACCACCAAGATCCTTTATCGCCGCCTTGATCTTAGGCATTAGCGCCGGAAACTGGTCATCGACCACAAGCACACCATCATCGCCGATACTCACCGCAATATTTCCCCCCATGCCAAACAGCACGTGTAGGTTGTCATTTAGGGTTTGCACCTTGATTTGTGTGCCTACAGGGTCCCAACCAAAAGCCTGCATCACTTCATCTAAAGGAATAGGCGGCGGAGCCTTAGGCACGCCGTGACTCTGAGCCATCAAACTAACAAACATCAACATGACGCTCATTAGCATTCGACTGATCGGGCGGATCATCGTGAACGTTATCGTCAGAGCCATAATCATAGACCTTATTTAGAATTTATTATTGTTTGTCACAGCACCGGTTGCTTACTCAGCGCGCCGGCGCATAGTCAACGGCAGGCCATCGTTGGGCTTGGGTATAGGCAACTCTTGCATGTTCAACTCATAGCCAGCAGGCAACTCAAATTCGTATTGACGCAACAGCTGATACATCACCGCTTTGACTTGCATGTAGGCAAAATGCAAACCGATACACATGTGCGCACCTTTGTTAAACGGCACCCAGGCGAAGGCGTGCTGCTTGTCCTGCGCGCGCTGGGGTGAAAAGCGATCTGGTTCGAAAGCTTCTGGGTTGTCCCATATCTCTGCCATATGGTGGCTAAAAGACGGTGAAATCCCAATAGCGGTGTTCGCGGGTATCAAAAATCCCTGAAATTCAAACGCCCGAATCGATCGGCGAGGCATGCTCGGCACCGGGGTGTACATACGCAGCGCCTCTTTGAACACCCACTCGATCAGTGACAGCTTGTCTTGGTCCTCGAACGCCAGATAGGCATTACCCGTGCTCGCATGCAGGGCCAAGCATTCCTGCCGCGCTCTGGCTTGCCACTCTGGGTGCTTCGCTAGGGCATAAACCATGGTGGTGATGGCACTGGTGGTCGTGTCATGCGCAGCCATCATCAGAAAAATCATATGATCGATGATGTCTGCATCACTGTAATACTCGCCTTCCTCATTTTGGCTTCGACAGAATTGACTAAACATGTCCTGAGTATCCGATTCACGCTTGCTAGCTATCATGCCGCTAAAGAATTTAATAAGGTATTCGCGACCGCGTAGACCACGCCACAACGCCAGCCCCGGCACCGGAAAGCGAACAATCGCCAAGGACGCCGCTACGGTGTCAACGAAAGCCTGATTGACCTTATCGGCCTCTTCTCCTAGCTCCATACCAACGAACACCACGGCCGCAACACTCAACGTTAATTGCTTGATACCATCGTAGAAACGAAAGTTATCGACGTCTGCCCAACCACTCATTTCTGCAGCGATCACAGGATTCATGCTATCCATGTAACTCTTTAGCGCCTGCGGTTTAAACGCGGCGTTCATCACCCGCCGATGGGCACGATGATCATCGAAGTCACGCAACATTAGGCCATTGTGAAACAGGTGATCGAGAATGCGATGCCAGCCCATGCGACTAGAAAAATTCTTGTCTTTATCCATCATCACCAACTCGTTTGCCTCTGGCCCTAACAGCACCACCGAGCGTTGAAACAGGACGCTGGTTCGAAACACGTTGCCGTAACGCTCCTGCAACTCGCGCTGCATGCGGCGTGGGTCGCGAAGCATCGCAATGGTATGGCCAATAAGAGGCCAGCCATAGTCACCGGGAAGATGATCAAGACTGCCATTCTCTTGCATCGGTAACGCATCAGAGTGGGTGCTGATGCGGTCAATAGTCTGACGCTCTGCAGGGGTCACAGTTGTCATATTAAGGTCCAAGGTGAAGTGTAGTCGACTGCCGACATCGTAGCTGATTCCCAAGGGGTATTCACCCTAGCAAGCGTATATGCAGTGTGAGCCGCTTGCTATCGTCTCGGGTGATGGGCAGGATGCCAAAGCGAGTAAACTACGACCAGATAACGGGTTTAACCCACCGTCGCTATTCCCATACGGTTGCTATCCAGCGACCCTTTCTCAACAACAGGTAACACCCCATGCAGATCAATCTAAGCCTCGAGGACGCCAGGATTATCGGCTGCCTGATGGAGAAGGCCGTCACCACCCCAGACCAGTACCCATTGACGCTTAACGCACTGACTAACGCCTGCAATCAGAAATCGAGTCGCGACCCGGTAATGACTATGACAGCAGGTCATGTCCAGCATACGGCAAGAGCGCTGCAGGAAAAATTTCTAATTAAGAATAATGAAAATTTTCGTAGCGGTGTGGAAAAGTATGAGCAACGTCTGTGCAACACACCTCTGACTGACTACCAGTTGTCCGCCGGAGAATACGCCGTGCTCTGCCTGCTGTTGCTGCGCGGTCCACAGACCGCCGGTGAGATACGTGCCCGCAGCCCACGGTTGCATGTCTTTGACGATAACCAAGCAGTGGCTGACGTTTTTAACGACATGATAAATCGCGAGGCAGGTGCCATCATTGCCCGCCTGCCGAAAAAGTCAGGCCGTCAGGACCATGAATACATGCATCTGTTCGCCGGTGACATTGCCTCAATGCCAGACGACGAGACCCCACCAGCAAGCAGCGACAATGCCACGCCACCGGCAGTGCCCAAAAATAGAAACGATAGCGGACGCATTAATATGCTGGAGGCAAGGGTGGCGAAACTCGAAACAGCCTTAGCAAGCTTGGCAGAGCAACTCGGGGCAAACCTAGACCTAGACCTAGACTCTGATTCCTAGAGATTAAGCCTCAATGGCGCTCGCTGAAATTTTTTTGTTTTTAACGGAATCTGTTTCGCGGTAGAGGCCGGGCGCTTCATTTCCATTCGCTATTGCCGCGCGCATCGAGATCGCGCCTAAAAGGGGTCGCTAATTAACCGCCACTCTTAACGTCAAGGATTGCGGGCATCAGCGCAGACGCTAAATGGCACGGATTTACACAGCATGCAGAGCATGCCAACGAGACCGCTTTTGGTCTCACGAGGCAGTATGGGCAGCGCGACATTTAGCGTCAGGCGCTGATGCCTGTGATCAGGCACACGCCATTGTCTTTTCGGCAGAAAATCATGCTAAAAATTAAACAAATACCGCTCTGACAAAGGGTATTCCTGTTTATCATGTTTCTTTTTCTCAAGACGGATTTTCAACGCTCGCGCTGTCAGTCGTTGTCTTAAGCAAACCCCAACCCAACGCAGCCAGCGTCACAGAGACAACCGGGTTAAGCAGATTAAAGAATGCATAAGGCAAGTATTCAAGTACAGGAATACCCAGTGTCACGGCGTAAAAAGCCCCCGCTGTGGTCCATGGAATCAACGCCGTGGTGACTGTCGAACCCTCCTCAACGCTACGCGATAAAATACTGGGTCGCAGACCACGAGCCTTGTACGCATCGGCAAACAATTGGCAATTAAGAATAATGCTGATGTAAGCCTCACCCATTGCTACGTTACCGACGAAACCCGAGAGGATTGTCAGCGCAATCAATGACGCGGTTCGCTTAACGCGACTAATCAAACCAGCGAGCAGAACCTCCAAAATACTTGTCCTAAATAGCATGCCACCGAGTGCCAACGCCATAATCGAGAGCAGCAAAGTCCAGCTCATGCTACTGATACCGCCGCGGCCTAACAGACTATCGATATTGGCAATACCAGTGGTGCCTGCCGAGTTGCTCCACAATGCATTCATCACTGCAGGAATCGTCGCGCCCTGATAAATAACAGCGATAGCCACTGCTGACAAAATACTCATCGTCATACTCACCTGAGGCGAGACCCGACGCACACTCAACACAACCATCACCAGCATTGGCAGTAGGGTGATTAGTGGGTTGAGTCCATAACTGCCATCAAGTGCGACCTGAATATCCACTATTTTTGCATCAGGCATCACCGCTTCGCTCTGGCTAAAACCAAACCAGAGCATTAACAGCATGACAATAATAAGCGTCGGCACGGTCGTATAAAGCATTGTTTTTATATGGTCGTAAAGGTCGGCATGGGCACTCATGGCGGCAAGATTGGTTGTGTCAGATACGGGCGACATTTTGTCGCCAAAAGTGGCGCCCGATACGACCATGCCGGCCACCAACGCCAGTGGAACGCCCAATGCAGCGCCAATGCCCATAAAGACAACGCCGAGCGTACCCACCGTACCCCAAGAAGTACCCGTGGCAATCGACATTAAGCAGCACAGCAGTAACCCTGTGAACAAGAACAAAGAGGGTTCGATCAATTCTAAGCCATAGTAAATTAATGTTGCGATGGTACCGCTTTGCATAAAGCTCGCGATAACCATACCAATCAGCAAGAAAATATAAATCGCCGGCAATGCACGGGTAATCGCCTCACTCATCATCGACTGGATAGAGGCGTAGTCATGCCCTAACAAACGCGCGTTAGTACCAAGCCAGACAAGGGCAATGAAGAGGATACTGTGCAAACTGATTTCAAAGACAAATAGCCCCGTAGAAATCATTAAGACCACAGCAGCAAAACATATCAGTGCATGCACAAAGGAGGGAGTTTTAGCCATCATGAATCTATCATCGTCGTTTAGTTTTTAGGGCGCATATGTGGAAACAGCACAACATCACGAATCGATGGCGAATTAGTCAGCAACATCACCAGCCGATCGATACCAACGCCCTCGCCCGCCGTCGGTGGTAAGCCATACTCTAAAGCCGTGACATAATCTTCGTCATAGTGCATGGCCTCTTCATCGCCTGCATCCTTAGCGACCACCTGCTGACGAAATCGCTCCGCCTGATCTTCTGCATCGTTCAGCTCAGAAAAACCGTTAGCAATTTCCTGCCCCATACAGAACAGCTCGAACCGATCAGTCATGTCAGGGTTGGCATCGTTGCGCCTGGCTAGCGGTGAGACCTCGATAGGATGCTGCGTGATGAACACCGGCTGCTCGATCTTTTCCTCCACGGTAGCCTCAAAAATCTCCATAATCATCCGACCCACACCCCATGCAGTATTAACCTCAAGACTCAGTGACTTTGCCAGCTGCTGCAACTGCGCTAAGTCGCCTAGTTGCTCTGCTTTAATCTGCGGGTTGAATTCCAAAATCGCTTCGCTCATGGTCATACGCTTGAACGGCAAACCGAAATCCAGCTGCACATCCTTGTAAGGGAATTGCGTTGTTCCAAGTACCTTCTCAGCTAGCGCTCGGAACATCGTCTCAGTAAGGTCCATCAACTCATTGAAATCCGCATAAGCCCAATAGAACTCAAGCATAGTAAATTCCGGGCTGTGCTTGGTAGACATACCTTCATTGCGAAAATTACGATTAATCTCAAAAACACGCTCAAAACCACCGACGACCAGCCGCTTCAAATTCAATTCAGGCGCCACGCGCAGATACATGTCTATGCCCAGCGCATTATAATGGGTGACAAACGGCGCCGCCGCCGCGCCGCCAGGAATAGCTTGCATCATCGGCGTTTCGACTTCCATAAACTCACGCTCAATAAAGAACTGTCGAATGTTGTTAATAATTTTCGAGCGCTTGATGAAAACATCTCGGGTCTCCTCGTTCATCATCAAGTCAAGATAGCGTTGCCGGTAGCGGGTTTGTGTGTCGGTCAAACCAGCGTGCTTTTCTGGCAAGGGCCGCAACGATTTTGTGAGCAGATGTATCTCGCTGGCGTGAACCGACAACTCACCTTTGTTGGTTTTCATAACCGTACCAACAACGCCCACGATGTCGCCAATGTCCCATTTACTGAATTCTTGGTAGACAGCATCGCCGACGTCGCTTTGACGCACATAGATCTGTACTCGCCCGGAGCGATCTTGAATAGTCAAAAAGCTGGCTTTACCCATTATTCGCCGCAGCATAATGCGACCGGCTACTTTTGTCTCGATGGCCGCTTCCGCGAGTTCGTCCTTGGATTTCTGCTCATGCTGTTCGTGCAGGGCCAACGCCACGTCAGTGCGACGAAAGTCATTCGGGAAAGGATTCCCCTGCTGACGCAGTTCTTTCAGCTTTGCGCGTCGCTGGGAAATAATCTCATTTTCGTCTTCTGGCTGTGCCTGTTGTTCGTCTGTCATGGTGCTGCCTATCAATTTATATGTCAGCTAACGTGTTTAATCAGCCGCCGAATGAACGTTGTCAATGCGGTCACGGAACGTGTTATCGAAAATTTACCTGGTGAGAACAGCTATATACCCTGTTTTAAGCTCGCGACAATGAACTGGTCCAGATCACCATCGAGTACCGCCTGAGTGTTGGACGTTTCAACGTTAGTACGTAAGTCCTTGATCCGCCCGGAGTCCAACACGTAAGAACGAATCTGGCTGCCCCAGCTGATATCGGACTTCGTTGACTCAATGACGTCGAGCTCAGCTCGGCGCTTTTGCTCTTCCATCTCATACAGTTTGGCTTTTAGCTGTTTAACGGCTTGGTCACGGTTCTTATGCTGAGAGCGCTGATTCTGACACTGCACGACAATACCGCTGGGAATATGGGTTAAACGTATCGCCGAGTCAGTCTTGTTGACGTGCTGACCACCAGCGCCACTGGCGCGATAAGTATCAACCCGGACATCATTCATATCCAGCGCGATATCGATGTCGTCGTCCAGCTCTGGCGACACGAATACCGAGGCAAAAGATGTGTGCCGACGGTTACTGGAATCGAAGGGCGATTTGCGTACCAACCGGTGCACGCCGGTTTCAGTACGTAACCAGCCGTAGGCGTATTCGCCCGCAAAGTGAATGGTGGCGCCCTTGATACCGGCGACGTCGCCGTCTGACAATTCCATCACTTCCGTTTTGAAACCCTTGGCCTCGCCCCAGCGCAAAAACATACGCAGCAACATATCAGCCCAGTCTTGCGCCTCGGTGCCGCCGGAGCCTGCCTGAATATCAAGAAAGGCACCGTTAGGATCCATCTCGCCGGAGAACATGCGTCGAAATTCCAGCACTTTCAGCTGCTCATCCAAACCATTTAGGTCGGCGCTGACGTCACCCAATAATGATTCGTCGCTTTCGTCAGCCGCCAGCTCGAGTAAATCTGCGGCATCTTTTACACCTTGGTCAAGATTATCAATGGTGTGAACAATGACCTCCAGCGACGCACGCTCCTGGCCGAGTTTCTGAGCATTCTCCTGATCATCCCAGATCTTCGAATCGCCCAGTTCAAGTTCGACCTCTGTCAGGCGCTCCTTGCGCGTATCATAGTCAAAGATACCCCCTGAGAACGTCAGTACGCTCCGTGAGTTCTTTAATCAAAATCAGGTAAGGATTGATTTCCACAGTGGTATTCCAAAAATAATGTCGATGATAGGGTCTCGCGGCGCGGCATCAAACTGAGCTATTTACCCCAGATTCGCCGCACGTATTGTAAACCAAGGTCCGACGCGCCGCCAGCGCCAGACACACAGGCTTTACCCGCATAAATGCTGGTCGCAGGCACGACTATTTAGCATCAGACAGCCGCTTCCACTGCTCGATCAGTTGCGCCTGCATGTCTGATAGAAGCCCGCTGTTGTCGATCACCACATCAGCCCGACTGCGGCGCTCATCGTTACTCAATTGTGCATCAAGACGTTGCTCGACGGCCTCACGAGCGAAACCGTCTCGCGCCATAGCGCGACCAATAGCAGTTTCGCGGTCAGCCACCACCGCCCAGACCTCATCTCCAATATCGTCCCAGCCGGCTTCAAATAATACCGCCGCTTCAAGAACCACCAGACCATCGGGATAGGCCGCATCAAAACCAGCTATCTCGAGCTCTGCTAAACGTCGTATCTCTGGCCAAACAATATCCGTCAATTTTTTGAGGGCAGCCGGTTGGCCAAATACTTTACTGCCTAAAACCTTACGGTCTATACGGTGCTCATCGTCCACTATGTAAGTGCCAAAGGTCTCAATAACCTGCAGATAGGCCTGAGTACCCGGGTCATAGGCTCTATGACCGAGTTTGTCGGCGTCAATCACCATCGCGCCCTGTCGCTCAAGAAATTGAGTCGCTGTGGACTTACCCGAGGCAAGGCCGCCGGTCAAACAAAGGATCTTCACACCCAGCTCTCCTAATAAAAAACGCTCAATCTGCCACAGCTTGCGGGTTATTGCGATAACTGCCGCGCTAAATTTTAGCATCTGTGTATCTGGCTGATTATCAATTGCCTGCTTCTCATTAGCCAAGCCTGCAAGGTTCATGGTCTTGGAGCGGCAGTCAAAACCAGCAGACAAGGTTTTGCTGCCAGAGCTGTGACATAGTGACCCATCGATAGTATGGTGACTGCACTTAATAATAATAGTGTCAGAGGAGCCCCGTCGCCAATGAGCCAGAAACGAGATGCTGCCATTGTTGGTATTCACGAATTCCCTTCCAGAGACGTCGAGGGTGAACTAAGCCCTTTACAAATCAAAGCTGAATCTGCAGCAAAAGCCCTGCAAGATGCTGGACTTAACTGGTCCGATGTCGACGCGATTTATGACGCCGGAGATGGCGGCGGTATGAATGGGTTGAACATCGCTGAATATTTCGGCCTCAAGCCAAATATCATCGACACGACAAACGTCGGCGGCAGCTCCTACGAGTTTCATGCCGGTCACGCCAAGCGTGATATCGCCGCTGGCAAAGCCAAGGTCGCCTTGCTGACCTATGGCTCAACAGCACATTCCAATGCCCGCGCAATCGGCGTCGGAGGTCGCGGCGGCGGCGCTGCGCACCCTGCCGACAACATGGACGCGTTCGCCGGCATGACGTTGATTGCCAACTATGCCATGGTAGCTCATCGACATATGCACCAATACGGCACCACCAGCGAACAGCTAGCCGAGATTTCAGTGGCCACCCGCTATCATGCCATGCGCAATCCTGAAGCAGTGCGCGCAATGCAAGACCTAGAGTTTCTTGGTATCCGTGAGACGACCATTAGTGACGTGGTGAACTCACGCATGATCGCTGATCCATTACACCTATTAGAGTGTTGCATGATCTCCGATGGTGGCGGCGCAGTGGTCATCGCATCCCCTGAGGTCGCCAGAGACTGCGCCAAGCCCCCGGTGTGGATCTTAGGCAGTGGTGAGGCTACCAAATATCCTGAGAACGGCGGCGACATTACCACCAGTGCTGCAATCCAGTCCGCGCCTCAAGCTTTTGGTGAAGCGGGAATAAGCCCTGCAGAAATTGATATCGCCATGATTTACGACTCTTTTAGCATCACCGTGTTGACCCTGCTGGAAGACCTTGGGTTTTGCAAAAAAGGTGAGGGTGGCGCATGGGTGTCAGGCGGCCGGCTGCGGTTTGATAACCCCGCTGGACCGGCTCTAAATACTGACGGCGGCGGACTATCGTCAAACCATCCTGGCATGCGCGGTATTTTTCTATTAATCGAGGCCGCTCGTCAGTTACGCGGCGAGTCAACATCACAGGTTAACGACGCAAAATTAGCAGTTGCCCATGGAAACGGTGGCATGCTCGGCAGTCGCCATTCTGCTGGCACTATTATCTTAGGGAGAGATTGATCATGAGCGACCCGAAACGACCTTTGCCACGCACCGATGATTTTGATACCCGAGATTTTTGGGCTGCGACCCGAGATAAAACCTTCAAGTACCAGCAATGTGACAACTGCCAGACCATCATATTTTACCCGCGTCGCCACTGCACAGGTTGCACGCAAGGCACACTGCAATGGAAGACATCTGCTGGCAAAGGCACGATTTATACCTTCAGCGTTGTCCGACAAAGCTACCACCCTTTCTTCCGCCAACAGGTACCTTACGCTGTCGCCTGGATAGATATGGATGAGGGTCCGCGGATACTTTCAAACGTTGTCGGTGTCACCGACCCGCTCACAGAGTTAAAGATCGGCCAAGCCGTCACCGTTGAATGGGAAGAACATGAAGAACTTTGTATTCCGCTGTTTAAACCGGTTTGATGCCATGTCTTTCATCGCTGCCAGTGAGGTAGCGATGAAAGGCAGTATGACTATTGCTTAGCGAGGTTATTACTTGGTGACCTTGTTACTTGGCGAGATTATGCACTCGCACAACTAGACCCTATCAACACTAGGGTGTACCGAGATAATCCAGCTTACCCAGAACAACGCCGTTGTGACGTAGGATGTTGTAGGCAGTCACCGCATGAAACGAGAAGTTCGACATGGCATAGGCCATTATGAAGGTGGTGCCATCGAACGTCACTTCAGTACCGCCGACAGGCAATATGATCGTTTTGGCCTCCGCGCCCTCGAACTGCGCTGGCGTAAGGCTATCAAGAAATTTGATGGACGTGGCAATACGCGCCAGCAATTCAGCAAAGCTCTCTTCAGTATCTTCTATAGGCGCCACCTCCACTTCCGCCAGCCGACCTGTTCCACGGCGCGCTGCATCACAGGCAATTTGAATTTGACGTTTAAGTGGGAACATATCTGGGGCCAGGCGGGCATTGACAAGCACTGCTGGGTCGATCGATCGCTCTTCTGCAAAGGCTTCCGCCTTCTTCAAAATTTCTGACAGGCTTACTAACGTGCGTTTCATCGTCGGAACTGCGACATCGTAAAGAGACATAAGGCTTCCTAAAGGTTGCTATCTAAGGGTTGGTAGAATTGTGCAGAATAGGCCGGGATGGCCTACAGGCTGACAAGGCCCTGTTTTTCAAAATCATTGACCAGACAAACGCCGTCTATTCGAGCGCTGTCGAACCCACCAGCTTCTGGCCGGGGCCCGCTTCTAAACTGAGATGGTGTCGCTAAGCTAATGGCAACTGTACGGTAGCCGTGCCGAATACTCGCGTTTCACCTTTCTCATTGCTAACTGTTAGGTCAATTTCAACCTGACCATCTTCCTCGTTGACGTCAGTGACGACCCCAGAGATGGTGTGCTTTTCGTCAGCAATGACTGGAGCGCGAAACACTGTGTCTATGGCTTTGACATCAGCTTCTGGTGCCCATTGATGAATCATGGCCACAAGATATCCCTGATTGAGAATACCCGGCACCATAGCCCCCGCCAGACCCTCTTTGCGCGCGGCCTCATGATCACTAAATCGCGCGCTGTCCCAACCAACTAATAAGGCAAACTTGCTGGCCACCGCCAGACTAGTATCGGGTATAAAAGTTGGCAAGTCTTCGCCAAAGACCACTTCTTTGATGGTGGATATTGGCATCAGCTTTTCTCCCGCATAACGACCCGACTGTCCGCATTGGCAAGATGACGGCCCTCGACATCAAAAAATTCGATCCTCGATACAGCAAACACCATTCGCCCAGAGCGGCCGGTTTTACTGTATATATCATGCAGATGAGTCCGACCGGTGATTGTTGTGCCAGGCCGAATTGGCAGGAAGCACTCAATCCCCTTGCCTGCATCCATACCAATCCCAAAACGTGGAAAGCCTTTGGGTAAGGACCGATCACCACTGAGGCTGGCGACAAAGGTTGGCGGCGCCTGAAATTCGGGATGCGCCGGGTCTAAAAACCGCTCCGCAGTTTCCCCACAAAGACGCGCATATTCAATGGTTTGATCGGCTGCAATCACGTAAGACTGCTCGTCAAAGTCTTCATTCAAGAACGCCTCTCTCGCGGCGGCGACGTCATCATCCATGTAATTCTCCAGCTTTCAAATTCACCGCCTCAAACTGACCCGATTTCAGGGCAGCAACCAAGTCATCCATGGTGCGGATATTCGCATCAAATCGTGTCGCACAGCGACCGACATGGCTAACAATATGTGAATCACTACCGCCAATACCTCGGTAGCCTAAATCCGTTGCATTATCGATCGCGATCTGGTCTTCGCGATCGCGGCTGCCGCCGTTATGAATCTCAACGATCTCAACCCCAGCAGGCACGCCTAGCGCCTCTGTATGAGCAAACATACCTACCCGGGGACGCCCAGGATGGCAAGGTACCGCCACCGCACCAAATTCTTCGCAGGCTTGAAGCACCCGGGCCAGCGGCAGTGAAATACTGGCAAAGTCGAATGCTGCCTGCAATGCGGGCGTAACGCCATAAACAAGCACATGCCCGTACTCTGTCTCGACCTCGCTGGCTTTGAGGATACACAGACCAAACTTCTCTGCCAGCGCCGAATAGTCCGACGCATCATCAAATTGCCGGTGTTCCGTCAGCACGAAGCCGTCAAGTGGCAAGGCTTTTGAGGCTATCCACTGACAGTAGTTTTCAACCTTGGCACGGCCATCGTCTGACTTGATGGAGTGCGTATGTAAGTCTAATAACACGAATGTTTACTCCTGCGTCCGTTTCTTTATAGAAACCTTTCCGTAAAGCTTTATAGCAATATTCATAGAAAGATTTATAAAAAGACTTATAGAGCGCTTCACCAATGAGGGCTTTACTGATAAAAGCTGGTGCACAACGCTGCCACAAGACCGAGAGATGCGCAAGGCGCGATCAGACAACCGCAGTTTATTTAGTTTCGACAGGTCCTAGGAGGTCAGGATTATTCGCTTACACAAAACTAAAAACGCCGCGGTATATCTTCCCAAGAACGCCCGTAGTCGGACTGTAACCATGGCTCTACCAACGCGGCCTGAGCAGGCAGCAATCGGTACGGTGTTTCCAGCATAAAAGCTAACGAGTCGCTGATACGCATAGGCACTAATTCTGCTTCGCTGGCTTTTTTTGTCACCTCGGCCGCCGGACCATGAGGCACCATGGCGTTATGTAAACTAGCACCACCCGGCACAAACCCATGCTCCCGCGCATCGTAAACTCCTCGAATCAAACCCATAAATTCGCTCATGGCATTGCGATGATAATACGGCGGCCTGAACGTATGCTCGGCAACCACCCAGCGTGGCGGAAAAATCACAAAATCGACATTCGCCACCCCGGGATTCATCGAAGGCGATGACAGCACCGTAAATATAGACGGATCAGGGTGATCGAAGCTGACACTGTTAATCACATTAAAGCGCGCCAAATCATACTTGTAGGGCGCGCTATTACCAACCCAAGCCACCACGTCCAGCGGCGAATGATCAAGACTGAAGCTCGACAGGTTACCGGCATATTTCACGATCAGCTCACAGGGCTCATCAGCGTCCTCGAACGCGGCAACGGGGTAATAAAAATCTCTGGCATTGGCCAGCCCATTGGCACCGATTACGCCACGCTCAGGTAACTGGAAAGGCTCGCCATAGTTTTCGCAGACATAGCCCCGTATCAAATCATCGGTAAACTCAACTTTAAAGCGCATCCCCAGTGGGATGACTGCAATCTCTCCTGGCCCTACCCGTAATCGCCCGCATTCTGTCGCCAGCAGCAACTCTCCAGCCTGAGGAACAATCAATAGCTCGCCATCGTTAAACGCCAGATACTGACTCGCCTCACTGCTATCGGCGCAGTACACATGCACCGCCATGCCTCGATGTTGGTCGGCATCGCCATTACTCGCCAGCGTCACGAGACTGTCTAAAAAAGTGAGCGGAGCGGCGGGCACGGCGAGCGCATTCCAGCGCAGCGCCTCAGGAATCTGCTGGCCTGTCGGATCGGGTGCAGTACGCAGCTTCGCTGCATCGCGCGGCGTCCGCAAACCCTGCACAACAGAGGGTCTAATTCGATACAACCAGGTGCGTCGCTGGCGGGCTCTCTCAACGGTGAAAGCCATACTACTGAACTGCTCGGCATAGAGACCATGAGGCACTTGCTGGGGAGAAAACTGACCGACCGGCAACGCACCATCAATGGCTTGCGACTCAAACTCGTTACCGAACCCATGCTGATACCGTAAATTATCCCAGCTCATGGCGTTTCTCCAGTCGTTTTATGGCTCGCAGAAGTACCGCGGCAAGCTCCGGGTCTTGCGGGGGCCGCGAAAGTAAACAGTCACGCACAGCCTTCGCCTTGCTACTATTTCGGCAATATTCCCTACTGTCCATCAACAACTCATAGACCTCAAACATCAACAACCATTCGCCTGAGTAAAACGTTAGCAGTTGCTGAGCAAGATCATGAATATCTGCAGCCCTTCGCTCACATGAGACAGCTGCCTCGCGCAACTGCCGGACACGGGCGTAGCCAGATTGAACATTGTGCGGCGCCTTCGACGCGTCAACTTCCTCATCATTTCCAACGCTATCGTCACCAACATACATGGCGCGCGAAACGACTTGCCTCGGCGCCTGCGCTTGTCCAAAAGAACGTCCATCAGCCTCAGACTGAGCATGCGGACTAAGGTCCGCGGCACCGCCAAAAACACTATCGATTGTCGCGCCCACCGCCATATCAAACCGACCCCAAGCAGGATCAAATAGCACCTCACCGGCATCGTTCTTTACGCGGCAATCTATGAAGCTTAGAAGCACATTTTTTTGCTGCCGCCGAGTGATGTCCACAAGCCTGCCTTGCAAGGAAATACCCGAGACAAATTCCAGACTCACCCACTCACCAACGTTAAGACCGACAAATCGCAACTCATCAATACTGTAGTCTGACAAGCAGCGCTTGAAACCAGAGACATAGCCCACCGGCGATCCAAAACCCTGGGGGTGCGCTTCAATACTGTGGTTGGGTAGTTGCTGGTCAGCAAAACTCAGCTGAGTCGCACCTTGGGTACTGACATAAATAAGATTGCCCATCGCATCACAACGCTTCTCCGCGATCAAACCGCTAACCTGCAATCCCGAACTATACAACAAGGTTGCCACAGAACCACTGTCGATTGCCGCTTCCACGCCTATCAGCCCGCCCTGCGTTTGGGCGAGACCCGCAGCCATAGCTTCGAGCACCTGACACAGATGGCGACAACTATGCGTGACGAAAAGCTGAGGTTGCTGGCGAGTAATGTCGTAAGGCTGTTGTAAGCATGCCAGTGTTAGTAACCGTTTGGTAACGTTGCTGTCGTCCAGACAACGCTGGCTTTCTCCCATTGATGACAACAGTCCAGCACCGTATATTTTGTAGTCATCAACAGTACCCACCAGCCCATATTCAACGGTCCACCAATGCAGCCTCGCCAGCAACGCCGCTTCGGACAACTGCTGGTTAGCATCAACTGCTGTTTGCAACCGAGACTCCGCTGCAGCTATCGCACAGGCGTCGACATCGACCTGCCCTTTGATAATCGACAGTTGTCTAATCGCATCAACGACCACTTGGTCTTGCTTGTGGTTAAGTACCTTCATGCCGACTTCACCAAAACGTTGTAAAAATTCGGCGTAGTCAACATCGATCAAGAAAGGCGCATGACCTGCGGATTCGTGGACAATGTCTGGCGCTGGCGTATACAACATTTGTTCAACGCTACGCATAGTTGTAGCAATGGCTAGGATGCGGCGCGCCTGAAATGCCATAAAAACCTCAGGTGGAATGAACCCGTCGACCCCGACAACACTCCAACCAATGACTGCAAGACGAGCATTCATCTCCTCAAGACAAGGAATATACTCTGTGCTAATTCCCGCCTGCGCTAGGCCTTGCGTGTAAACTGGGTGAGCCGTTACTAACAGCTGAGGCTGTAATTGTTGCAGCAAAAAACGCCACACGGCCTGATCGCGCGGCGTATACATTGCGTAGTTTTGCACGCTAACAAACACCTTTAGGTGCGCGGGTAGCGAATCAAGCAGCACTTGCTGATGCATTCAGGCGACTCCTACTAATGCAGACAGCGGTCCATAGAAAAACCCCCTTGAGGGCCAGCCCTCAGACGACTCCCCGGCGTTGTTGGTCAAGCTCAATTGACTCGAATAGTGCCTGAAAGTTACCTTCACCAAATCCCTGATTACCTTTGCGCTGGATAATCTCGAAAAACAACGGGCCAATAACGACTTCCGAGAATATCTGCAACAGAATGCCTTCCTCGGGGTTGCCGTCCATCAGAATTTTGAGTTCCCGCAGACGCTCAACATCTTCACCATGACCTGGCAGCCGCGCATCCAACAGATCGAAGTAAGCACTCAACGTATCCATAAAAACGACGCCCTTATGACGCAAAGCGACCACTGAGCTGAAAATATCAGCCGTGCCTAGGGCTATGTGCTGAATACCCTCACCTTTGTGCTCGCGCAGATATTCAGCGATTTGACTCTTATCATCCGCAGACTCGTTGATGGGAATCCGGATCTTGCCACAGGGGCTCGTCATAGCGCGTGAGTTCAATCCCGTGCTAGCGCCTTCAATATGGAAAAAACGAATCTCTCGAAAGTCGAAAAACCGCTCATAAAAATTCGACCATAAGTCCATGTGGCCGCGTTCAACGTTGTGCGTCAGATGATCGATATAGGTCAAGCCGACGCCACTAGGGTGCTGGTCAACCCCGGCAATAGGTTTGAAATCAATATCGTAGATAGACTCACCGCCGTAAAGATCCACCAGATACAGCAGCGACCCACCGATGCCCTCAATGGCTGGAATATTGAGCTCCATGGGACCCGCCCCGCTGGCCAAAATTTTTGCACCTCGAGCGCCTAGTTCTTTAACAGCCACACCGACATCTTTGACTCTGATGGCAAACGCATTCGCGCTGGGACCATGCACTGAAGAGAAACTCGCTGCTTGGCTATCCGCCTCGTTGTTGAGAATAAAGTTGATATCACCCTGGCGATACAGCGTGACGTTTTTGGAACGATGCTGGGCGACAGCAACAAACCCCATCGTCTCAAACAGTCGTGCCAATAGCGCGGGCTCCTTAGCGCTGTATTCGACGAACTCAAAGCCATCAGTACCGACGGGATTGTCCGATTGTGCAACAGGTTTGACAGGCATACTAGCAGTCATGACGGGGCCTCTTGTGTGATTAAAGAAGGTGAACTACTGCGAAGAGTGTAAGCCGATTAACGTGCGTAATCCCCGCATCTTCTTCTAAATAACGCTACTATATGCGAAGATCACGCAGAATTTATCTATAATGAGCGGTATTAACGCATGGTTATCGACAGATACGATTTGCAGATACTCGACACCCTGCAGCGCACGGGGCGCTGCACATCCGTTGAACTCGCTGACCTGGTGCATTTATCGGCATCCCAGTGCCAGCGGCGCATGAAGAAACTTGAAGACAGCGGGTTAATCATGCAATACGTCGCGCTGCTGGACGCTCACTCACTCGGTCTTCAAGTCGAGGCCATCGTCAGTGTCACTCTATCGAGCCAAGGCGGCAACCCCGCCGAGCAGTTTCGGCAGGTCATCGCCCAGCATCCCGAGATCCTCGAATGCCATGCCGTCACCGGCGAAGAAGACTATGTGCTAAAGGTCATCACCCATAATCTCAAGGAGTTCTCTGACTTTCTTATGGAGCATTTGATGAGCCTGCCAATTGTCGCGAGCGTACGCTCCAACGTGCTCTTACAACAGCTTAAGAGCACTACCGCACTGCCCCTCAACAACCTCATTCAGTCGGCGAAACAGCCTTGACAGATACTCAACAACAACCATCCTCCTACCGCTGGGTATTACTCGCAGGCGTCTGGCTCATGTACGTCGCCTTTGGCTTGGTGGTCACCAGCCTTGCACCCCTGACGGGACTCGTCGAGGCCGACCTTGGGCTGAGTCATGCCGCCATGGGCAGTATCATGGGCGCGTGGCAACTGGTATTTATCTTCTCGTCTATCCCCTGCGGCATATTGCTTGATCGACTCGGGCCACGCTGGGCATTAACACTTGGCGGCCTGCTGATGGCAGCATCAACACTACTCCGAGGCACCGCAGACAGTTACGCTGAGTTGCTGTTGGCTGTTATGCTCTTCGGCGTTGGCGGCCCGATCATCTCAGCGGGCGCCCCGAAGGTAGTGACAACGCTGTTTAGCGGTTCATCTCGCGGGTTGGCAATGGGCATCTACATGACAGGCCCCGCCATCGGTGGCGTTGTTTCCCTGACCATGACCCATTCACTATTACTACCCCAACTCGATGGCCAATGGCGTAACGTGATGGTTCTATGGGCAGGTTTTGCCGCGCTGATCACGCTTGTCTGGGTATTTGTCGCTGCTCACCCAAGCCTTAATCGGACATCACTAGACGCGTCTAACGCCAGCGCTCCGCCCCAAAGTCAGCGCCAGATTATCAAATCCATACTCGGCACTCCTGCAGTCGTGTTAGTGCTAATGATGGGTGTCGGCGTCTTCTTGTTCAATCATGGCCTGAATAACTGGCTACCCGAACTCCTTCGGCAGAACGGCATGAGCGTTGTGGCAGCCGGATATTGGGCCGCTATTCCTACGGTTATTGGCATCCTCGGCTCGCTGCTGATACCTCGACTTGCGACACCTAAGCGCCGCATTCCCATTCTGATCGGCTTAAGTCTCTGTGCAGCGGCAGCCAGCCTACTCTTGCAGGTGCAAAACGAACCGATACTCTTTAGCGGCTTATTGCTGCAGGGCATTGCTCGCTCAGCACTGATGACCGTGCTGATACTGACACTGGTAGAATTGCCCGGTATTGGCGATCGTTATGCGGGTGTCGCCAGCGGCCTGTTCTTTGCGTCTGCCGAGGTCGGTGGCATGCTTGGGCCATTGACGTTAGGGCTGTTATACGACTTTACGGGTGGCTTTAATGCTGGTTTGTACTTGCTGACGGCCGTCGGCCTGACATTAGCACTCGGCGCACGGCGTCTACACATCATTTCAAGTCGCGAACCCGCCGCAGCCTCCTTTTAAGACATGGCCTGAAATGATCATTATTAGACCGGATTGTTGTGCTAACGTAGATTGAAATCCAATAAACTGGGCCGTCTATCATGAGCGAACAACATAAAGACCCGCAGGAACCTGTGGACCGCGCTACCATGAGTCCATTTTTACGACCAGACGCGCCGCCAGTTATCCGCGATCCTTATGCCGTGCCCATTGAAGACATCAACATGATCGATGGTCGCCTGTTCGAAGAAGACCTGCACTGGGCGCATTTTGCGCGTCTGCGTGACGAAGACCCTGTTCACCTCAACGAATTACCGGCCACCGGACGCTATTGGTCGATCACCAAGTTCGAGGACATCATGTTTATCGACAAGAACCACGATATGTTCTCGTCTTCTCATGGTATCGCTATTGGCCCACGGGTCGATGCGGAACTCAACTCAGAAGATTTGAATCTAGCGATGTTTATCGCCATGGATCCGCCCAAGCACGACCTGCAACGCGCTACCGTGAGCGGTGTTGTAGCACCACCGAATCTTGCAAAGATGGAAAGTATCATTCGCGAGCGTGCTGGTAAAATTCTCGACGATTTACCCCGTGGGGAGACTTTCAACTGGGTCGACAAGGTGTCTATCGAATTAACAACTCAGATGCTCGCAACCTTGTTTGATTTCCCATTCGAAGATCGCCGCATGCTAACCCGCTGGTCAGATGTAGCGACAGCTGCACCGGGCACCGGCGTTGTAGAGTCTGAAGAACAAAGGCGCAGCGAATTGCTCGAGTGCCTGGCGTATTTCACCAAGCTGTGGAATGAGCGTGCGAAAATGACAACGCCCGGCTCGGATTTAATTTCTATGCTGGCACACGGTAAAGACACCAAAGACATGCAGCCATTCGAGTTTCTTGGCAACTTAATTCTGCTGATCGTCGGCGGCAACGACACCACACGCAATTCCATGAGCGCTGGCGTTCTTGCTCTGAATGAAAACCCGGCAGAGTATGAAAAACTTAACGCTAAACCATCGCTTGTGCCGAATATGGTCTCTGAAATTATTCGTTGGCAGACACCATTACCTTATATGCGGCGCACCTCCAATGTTGATTTCGAAATGCGCGGCAAGCAAATCAAGAAAGGTGATCAGCTGCTGATGTGGTATGTATCGGGCAATCGCGACACTGATGTCATTGACCGCGCTGACGAATTCCTCATTGACCGAGCCCACGCCCGACACCATCTATCCTTTGGCTTCGGCATTCACCGTTGCATGGGCAACCGTTTGGCGGAAATGCAATTGCGTATTGTCTGGGAAGAAATTATGAAGCGCTTCAAACATGTGGAAGTGGTTGGCGAGCCTGTGCGATTGCGCTCTAGCTTTGTTCGGGGTATTACTCACCTTCCGGTACAGGTGCATGATCTATAGACGTCGGCAACACCGTTTCATGGTCTTGGATACCTGTCTGAGTTAGTTGATGCACCGATGCTGTGACGCGCCCGTTAGCAATATCAAGAAACCCGATGGTCCCGAGCCTTAACGATTGATTTTGTGGCAAAGTTGGCGAGCCAGGGTTCACACAAAGCATTTCCGCAACCCGATGCAGCCCTTCAAGGTGCGTGTGGCCATAGATTAAAACTTGGGGTACACGACCAAAGTGTTTAGTCACATAGCGCAGAATATGGTCACTAGACTTACGCACGGGACTCGGCAAACGGTGGATCATACCGATGCTAATGCCTTCTATCTCAAGCAACCAGTGATTACGCAGACGCACGTCCTCAATATCCATATCGCCGTTGCCGCGAGCAACATAGATCGGTGCCAGCTTACCTAACTCATCGACCACATCTAAGGTATGCAAGTCCCCGGCATGCAGGATCATGTCGACATCCGCAAAAGCGCTGTAAGCTTGGGGCCAAAGATCCGCCAGCGAACCAGGCATATGCGTGTCGGCTATCAAGCCTATGCGCATACTTCAACACTCACAGGTATGCCCGTCATAAAGGCTTGGTTACTGAGCTTCTCATAACTCCCCGGGCCTGAAGGCAGAAGGTCGTTAGCATTGACGCCGGCGTGTTGCTTGGCCACCTTCATCCGGGTCTTGTCGTTACCCCAGCCATGAGTCATAGCGACGGTTCCAGGTTTCAATGTCTCATCGAGCGACACACATGAACTGATATTACCGAAGGCGTTCCAGATACGTACGCTCGAACCATCACCGAGATTACGCGCACGCGCATCGTCAGGGTGCATATATAAGGGATTCGTCAGTTGGCCCGGCCTTTTCAGGGACGGCAAATTATGCATCCAGCTATTAATCATATAGTTGGTGCGGCGCGAAATCATTTTAAGCGCGTCCGGCGCTTCAGCCTGCAACTCCTTAAAGATGTCCTCACAGCGCACCAGCGCCTCATCGAACATCAACGGGCAACAATTAACACGTTCTGATTCAGTTTGAATCCAATCGGTGAAAAATCGACCCGCGACTGGTGCAGGCAAGACCACTGTCTGACTGGGCATATCACGAATTTCACGAATGCTGGTGTTACTCTGGCGCAGCATATGATCAATGCGCCCCATCTGCGATGGTGCCAGCTCCTCATCGAGGATTGAATCAAATCCCTGAGCCTGCTCAATCTTAGCCATGATCCACCATTCCGGCTTGCGCTCAGCTTTAGGTGCAACAATCAGGTCGGTGTACTGGACAAACGGTTGCGTCTGCATGCCCAGCCCACACATATTGATATCCTCACGCTCAAACATATCCGTAGCTGGCAGCACATAATCTGCGTACTCGGCAGTCGCACTGGGATAAATATCAATAACAATAACCAGCTCCAGCTTAGCAAAAGCCTCACGCAGGCGAGCGCCATTGCCCATAGACAACATGGGATTACCAGAGATCACCACCAGCGCCTTCACCGGATTGTCTTCCGCCAGAATCATGTCTGTCATCAAGTTACCCGGCAGCGCGCCACGCACTTTACGTATCTCGCCAAACGGTGAATCGAAAAACGGCGATTCAGCACGCACCCGGCCAGCCTTCGCTGCGGGGTAAAAGCCTAGCGAATAAATGTTGCCCCCCACCTTATCGAGATTGCCTGTGACAAAACTCAGCATAAACAACAGCCAATAGGCGAGCGTCCCCTGCCGCCCCATATTGACGCCAGTCGACATATAGACGGCAGCGCGCTCAGCACTGGCAAACTCATTTGCCAGCGTCCGTATCGCATCGCTACTTACACCCACTACGTCTGCCACCCGGTCAGGCGTGTACTGGCTAACAAATGCTCGCAACTCATCGATGCGCTCACCGTGTTCATCAATCATATCCAGATCAAACTGGTCAGTGACATCAAGGTGTTGCAACATAGCCGCCATCAGGTACACATCGGTGTCGGGTTTAACCTGCACAATGTCACCAATACCTTTGACCGACTCATTTTTCCTGGGATCAACAAAACGAATACTGGCGCCGCGATTCTTCGCTTCGCGCAGCGCTTTCATGGGGTCAGCGATGGAGATAAAGCTCATATGCGAAACACGCGGATTGGAGCCGAAAATCAGCAGAAAATCTGTATGAGCGATATCCGGCAAGGGATGAATCGTACTAGAGCCAAAGATTGCTTCGCTGCCAGCAAACTTGTTTGTGCAGTCTTGCGTCCCCGAACTGAAATTAAGGCGAATCTCGTTCTTGATCAGAAAGCTGCCGATGGCCGGCCCAGCCAGCGCATTAAATGCCAAAGGATTGCCCGCATAAGACGCTATCGCATCATTGCCAAAACGCGCTTTAATATCTGCTAAGCGGGTCGCAATGTCACGACTCGCTTCGTCCCAACTGATGCGTTCAAAAGCATCGCCCACTTTCTTCTGCGGATAATTCAGCCGGTCCGGATCCTTGTGGAGATCCAGGACCGCCAAACCTTTATGGCAGGCAAATCCCTTTGTTACTGGATGATCACGGTCTGGCTTGAGACTTATTATCTCGCCATCGCTGACCTCAGCAAGTAACGCGCAAGAGGGCTCACAAACCCGACAAAACGTATGTTTTAGCTCACTCATGACCTGACTCCCGGCGCACTAGATAACGGACTAGATAAAGGACTAGATAAAGGACTATCCCCCCGATTAAACGGCATCCAGACGAGGGTATCAAGCACCGCGCGATTGGTCAGATATGACCTTTAACCCATGCCGGTGATCGGGTACTTTCCGTCCTGAACTTTACTGACAATCATCTGGAGCCTTAGCATGTCAGCTGCCGACCGAATGGACACCCCCGAACAAGCCGAGTTTCGTACCTATTGCCGCGACTGGCTAGACAACAATCACCCGGGCCAGCCCCCGGTACGTCTGCCTCTTGGCGCGCTGGAACTCAGCGACGTGGAGGCCCTGAACTGGCTAAAGAGCTGGCAAAAGTCTGCTTATGACGCGGGTCTTATCGGCTGCGATTACGCCAAAGAAACAGGCGGTGGTGGACGCACTGACTGCCAAACTATTGCCAATCAGGAAATGCAGCGGGCAAAAACTCCCTATTTCCCGAACATCATCGGCTTGGGCATGGCTGCACCCACCGTTTATTTTCATGCCCAAGAGGAAACTAAGAACGCTCTGCTACCGGCCCTGTTATCAGGTGAAGAGATCTGGTGCCAGGGTTTCAGCGAGCCCGGTGCCGGCTCTGATCTTGCCAACCAGCAGACTTTCGCCGAGAAGCGCGGTGACAGTTGGGTCATCAATGGCCATAAGGTATGGACCTCACTCGCCCACTTTGCGAGCTGGATGATTCTACTTTGCCGAACTGATAAGGCCGACAAGTATAACGGTCTGTCATACTTCGTCGTACCGATTGAATCGGCCATCGGTAATGGCGTTACCGTTCGACCGCTGATCAAGATGACCGGCGAGACGGGCTTTAATGAAGTTATCTTTGAAGACCTGGTTGTCGAAGACAAATATCGGCTAGATGCCGTCGGCGCCGGTTGGCAAGTGGCCATGACCACACTGGCCCATGAACGTGGCGCCGGCCTGCTGGTCACGCCTTCTGCCGGCGGACTAGACCAAGAAAATACTCGCGGCGCCAACACCAGTAGCCCCAGCGCGCTGATCAGTCTGGCGAAACGCAGCTATCGCAATGGCAAGACCGCCTCTGATGACCCCCTCATTCGCGACGAAATCGTCAAGATGGCGATTAGGCAAGAGGCTTTTCGGCAAAACCAACGGCGTACGCTGGTACCAGAGTTGACCGATCATCCCATGCGTATTCCTTTACAAAACAAGCTGGTTGCCACGGAGTTCAATCAGGATTTGGCAGAAATTGGTTATGACATTCAAGGCCCAGCAAGCAGTCTGTATCTGAATGACGACAATGCATCCGACGGCGGCGAGTGGCAGCTGGCCTATATGAACAGTTTTGGCGTCACCATTGCTGCGGGCGCCAACGAGGTGCAACGCAATATTTTGGGTGAACGCGTGCTCGGCCTAGCCAAATCTAAATAATCACCACCGCAGGAGAGATTGATCATGATTGAACAACCGAAAAATTTTGGCTTTGGTGAAGACGAGACCATGTTGCGCGACTCAGCACGCAAGTTTTTTACCGACAACTGCAGTGCCGATAAAATTCACCACCAAGTCGCCGGCAACCCAGATATTCACCGTAATATTGAATGCATCTGGGACAAAAATCTCTGGCAGCAGATTAGTGAGCTTGGCTGGACAGCGGCATGTGTTCCCGAGGCCGCTGGTGGCATTGGCATGTCTTTGGTGGCAGCTGTAGCCCTGGCTGAAGAAGCGGGTCGGGCGGCTTTCCCATCACCCCTGATATCTACATTCAATACAACGTTTGTGTTGCGCGAATGCGAGTCCGCCGCGGCGACAAACTTGTTGGGTGAGATTGCTGGCGGCAAGCCCATGACGCTCGCTATCACTAATCAACAAGGCTCGTGGGAGCCCACCGACACTGATGTCAGCATCATTGACGGCAAGCTCAATGGCACAGCATGGTTCGTCCAGGATGCTCGCAAGGCTGACGGCTTTGTAGTCAGTGCGCGAGCAGCTGGTGGCGTTGGCCTTTATTACGTGGAACCCAATGCCAGCGGTGTCACCATTGAAGCCGATGGCATCATCGACCTGACCAGAGATCAGGCGCACATCAGCTTTGCAGCAGCGGATGCCATTGAAATTGCGGCTCCCGGTACGGGTGATATTGCGTTAGCTCATGCCTTGCCAGCGATTCAGATTATCTTGGCAGCCGATATGGTCGGCGCCGGTGAATGGCTGCTACAGACTACCGTCGAGTACGCCAAGGTACGCGTCCAGTTTGACAGGCCATTAGGCTTTTTTCAGGCGGTCAAACACCCCTTGGTGAATGTCATGATGGATATCGATCGAACGCGCTCGCTGGCCTATAACGCCGCCTGCGCAATCGATTCAGACCCGCAGCGCGCTGACTGGGATAGCATCCAGAAGTTTGCTCATATGGCTAAGGCCAATGCCAGCGAAATGGCGGCATTTTCTTCAAGTCGAGCGGTACAGTTTCACGGTGGCATTGGTTTTACTTGGGATTGTTATGTGCACTTGTTTTTCAAACGGCAAATGCATAACCAAATGCTGTTTGGTGACGCGAGATATCATCGTGTACGACTCGCCGATATGTTGATTGGTAAGGCTGCTTGATCAACCGCCCCTGAAAGCAACCAGCGCCAGCGTTAATCTGTTGGCGCTGGCCAAATCTCGATAAACGGCTTAACAAGCTAAATCACATCGGCTAGTTGCTCGGCAAATTCTCGTTGAAAACAGGCGGCGTAGGTACGATTGCTTGCAACAGTGTTTCCATGCCGCCGGCTAGCATCAATGCGAGTGTCACCGTAATCGCACCAACGACGATGGCGACGGCGACATTATTATTGGCAATTTCTTCGAGTTCATCGGTGTGCTGGTTAAGGCGCATATATAAGCGAGTGCCCAACGTCAACGTTGCTAGAGACAGTGTCAGTGCGACGCCAAACTGCAAAAAAATCACTCCTACAGATTCAAGCAAGTCCTGCAGGGTCACGCCAAACTGTTGGTACTTATGTGCAAGGTTGAACACCGTCTGGGTAATAGGATCCAGCACGCCGCGCATCATGATACCCAAGGACACGATAAACGACGCACTAACCACCCCCACAGCAATATTGTTGTTGCGTAATTCAAACTCTTCATCAATCTGGGAATTAATACGCTTGAATGCATTGAAACCGACGTAGATCGCCAGCGTACCTAGCAGCATCGCCAGCACTAAGCTTAGCAGGCCATTCCATAGTAAAAACTGATTCATTATGACTCCCGTCGTCGTAGCTGGTGTTGTCCCAGATGAATACATCGCAGGCAAATGACCAGCTAATTGTGGTGCACGCTTACAACGGCACGAGCCGCCAATTATTCAGGTGGTTCCAGCGCGGCGCGACACTGCCCAAGCGATGGCCAACTGCCGTTGTCTCAGCAAAGTAATAATCAACGCCTTGATATTTCATGTGCGTACCCGTGGCATTCACCGCCACGCCTGCCATAGCATGGCGATACCGGCGGCTTTCAAACATAGAAACACGATAACCAAGCTTGCGCAAAATGAGCACGTACAACAAAGACTTTGAGTCGCAATCACCGTAATAACTCGCAACGGTTTGCGGGGGTGCAAACAACTCCAACTCATTACTTGGTATCTTGTAGGGTATATGTTGCACAAACGCCAATATAAAACTGGCCAACTCATACTCATCCATTGATTCGCGTTCACCGTGCCGGCGCAACGCATCAGCAACATTGTCTAAACGCTGGCTATTACTCCACACCAGATTTTTGTATACCGATGCCCAGAACGCATGGCCTTGATGGCGCTCAGCAAACTGGCGTGCCCGCACTAACTCAAGCTCAGAATCCTGCAGCCACTGTGTCGCGATAAAAAAGCTGAAATCCCAACGCTTACGCTGAAAAACCCATGAGTGGGTTACTAAATCACCCGCCCGATTGGCAAGATTCTGCGTCAAAGCGTCGATCTCGAACCTTGAATCAACGTGCTTGACGACGTCGACATAGTCGTCGCTTAGGTCAATCATGGACTTGAAAAACACTGAATGGATACCAGTCAGCACCGCCAAAGTCAGCACGACATTGGTCATGCTGATATGTCGAAACCAGTTACCATCCAAACCAGTACGCTTACCTTTACCATGGGTCCGCGATGGCGCTATAGCACCGTTATTCACACCGATGCCAGCACCCGCGTGACTGCCGACTAAAGACCCACCTGTGCTGGCGTTTCGAGACGGCTTACGCGCGGGCCTGATACGTTGTTTAAGTTGAGCAAGAGGCTGAAAGTAAAATCGCAGTCGAAAGAACTCAGACCATTCGACCAACTGACTAAAGCTCGGCGTTTCGTTGTCAGACCAGTACCAAACCCTGACGGTCGTATCCGGCACAAACGTACCACCATCGACAGACATGCCCCGCGTGGGCGGCTGGCTGGCAAGCACCCCTA
Source organism: Candidatus Azotimanducaceae bacterium (assembly GCA_047630175.1). Classification (GTDB taxonomy): domain Bacteria; phylum Pseudomonadota; class Gammaproteobacteria; order Pseudomonadales; family Azotimanducaceae; genus UBA4582. Next base: position 93,364 of record JBLHVI010000003.1, on the reverse strand, counting down.
AACCAATGGACTCCGTCGGCGTTGCGCCTACCTGCAAGCTATCGAGACCATACTCCGCCAAAACATGCACTTCGCTCACGTCAAACACAGTGCCAGGTGCTGACAGACGCTCGATAAGACCAGACACCGTGTGAATCTCCACCACACTTACCTGGTCACTATGCAATGGACGTAAATGATTCAGCAAGGCGGTTTTGAACCAGGCAAAATCGTCCATATTCTGTGAACGACAAGCCAGAATTAGCGCGCCTTTTTTGACGGCCTCAGGCATTTCTTAAACCGGAAATTCTCACTTAATTAACGCTACGCTCGCAACGGCCCGACGTCTACCCTACCGGAATTTGCCGATGAACACACTCTGCAAATAATCTCAAGGGACGATCTAGAATTTACAAACTGACATCCACTGACTCAACAATTAACTGCACAGAGTCACGTCCTCGAAAATGATTGATATCGAGCCGATAGGCCATCCGCTTATTGCGCCCCTCTACTAGGCGGTCTTGGTTAAATGCTATCGCATCAAACGTTTGATCACCCCGAAGTAGCTTCATTTTAAGATGTCGTTGACCAACAATGCGCTGGTCGAGTATTTCAAATTCATCATCAAAAAGTGGCTCGGGGAAACCTTGACCCCAAGGTATCAACTGCAAAATCTCACGCACCAAGCCTAGCGTCACGTCGACCTTCAACTCACCATCGCTTACCAGCACCTGCTCGAGATCCTCCTTACTGAGACTCAAACGCGCTTGATCGTCGAACAACCGCGCAAAGGTTTCAAACTGAATTGACTCAATCGTCAGCCCGGCAGCCATAGCATGACCCCCGAATTTCTTGATCAAACCAGGATGCTGGGCGTCGATGGCAGCCAAGGCATCACGAATATGCAATCCGTGAATAGATCGGGCAGAGCCTTTCATTTCACTGTCTGAAGTCTGCGCAAAAGCGATCACTGGCCGGTGCAACTGGTCTTTAATGCGCGATGCAACAATGCCGATTACACCTTGGTGCCAGTCATCGGCAAACAGGCAAACGCCTGTCAGCTTAGTCGCCGATGTCAGGTTATGTTGCAGCTTTAAATTAACCTGAGCCTGAGCCCTCATTTCATCTTCGATCACCCGACGCTCTTTGTTCAGAGTATCAAGATGCGCGGCACGTGCTCTGGCCTCGCTCATGGAGGTGGCAAGCAAGCAGTCAATCCCCAGCGCCATATCATCGAGTCGCCCCGCCGCATTCAAACGTGGTCCAACGCCAAACGCTAGGTCGCGTGACACCAGCTGTTTCTGCTGGATACCTGCCAGCTCGAGCAGCGCGCTAAGGCCCGGTCGGCAGCGGCCAGCACGAATTCTCTTTATCCCTTCACTGACGAGTATACGATTGTTACGGTCAAGCACGACCACATCAGCAATCGTCCCCAGCGCTACCAGATCGAGATAGTCAGCGAGATTTGGCGCTGGACGCTGCGTGTTAAACCAGTCGCGCCGACGCAGTACTTGGCGCAACATGCTCAGCAAATAGAACGCCACTCCACAACCCGCCAATGATTTACTGGCGAAACTGCAGCCCGGTTGATTTGGATTTACAATCGCGTCGGCGGCCGGTAACTCATCGCCAGGAAGATGATGATCTGTTACCAAGACTTTAATGCCCAAGGCCCGCGCCATGGCAACCCCGTCGATACTGGAAATGCCATTATCAACGGTGATAATCAACTGTGGCGCCAAGCCTTGGGGCCCTGCGCCCGAAATCTCGCCCGTCGCCGCAAGCTGCACAATCTCTGGCGTCAAACCATAGCCATAGGCGAAACGATTCGGCACAAGGTATTCCACATGCAGAGCGCCCATGGTTCGCAGACCATGCACAAGCAATACAGAACTGGTAGCCCCATCGGCATCGAAATCACCGACTACCAAAATGCGTTCCTGCCGACCTATGCAGTCGGCCAACAATTCACTGGCCACGTCGAGGCCTAGCATAGTCGTTGGCGGCAACAAGTTCTGCAAGGAACAGTCGACCTCTTCAATGGCCTGAATACCACGCCCAGAAAATAACCGACCAAACAGTGGTGAGGCCACATCAAGTCTGTCGTGGACCTGTCGGCGAACCAGTCGCTTTGCCATGGTTTTTCCGTTTAGTCGCTAGAAGGATTCAACCCTAATATGTTGCACAGTTCCTATAACCTCATCCAGCGCTTCAAGCTCTGTGATAGCGGTTACCAGAGACTGCTCGACAATATCATCGGTGATAATAGCGATAGGCGCGAGAGCCTTGCGAACGTCTTTCTGAATCAGCGATTCAATACTGATGTTTTGCTGGCCCAAAATTGTTGAAATACGTGCCAGAACGCCAGGCCTGTCCAGCACATGCAGACGCAGGTAGTGGCAAGATTGGGTTTCATTGATATCTAGGATTGGCATACTTTGCAGGGCGTCAGGTAGGAATCCAAGGTTCGGAATACGCCCAACGTCACTGAGGTCACGTGCCAGATCAATCAAGTCGGCGACCACCGACGAGGCAGTCGGTCCAGCGCCGGCGCCGGCGCCGTAGTACATGGTTTGGCCCGCGGCGTCGCTGTCTACCAGCACCGCATTCATCACGCCGTTCACCTGTGCCAATAGATGCGTTTTCTCAATCAGCGTTGGATGCACCCGCAACTCGATACCCTGCTGTGTTTTTGTCGTAATACCGAGATGCTTAATACGATAGCCAAACTCACTGGCATAACTCATGTCCTCACTGGTCACCTTAGAGATACCCTCGGTAAAAATGGCATCAAAACGCAGCGGCACGCCAAAGGCAATCGACGATAGCAACGTCAACTTGTGCGCGGCATCGATTCCTTCAACATCGAAGGTTGGGTCTGCCTCGGCATACCCTAATGCCTGAGCTTCAGCTAATACATCTTCAAAGCTGCGATTACCCGCCGCTTCCATCTCGGTGAGGATATAGTTACTGGTACCGTTAATGATACCTGCCAAGCGTTCTATGCGATTACCCGCCAAGCCTTCACGAATGGCTTTGACAATAGGAATACCGCCAGCGATCGAAGCCTCAAACTTTAATCCCACACCCGAAGCGTTGGCCAAAGCAAACAACTCATCGCCATGTTGAGCAATCAATGCTTTATTGGCAGTGACAACATGCTTACCATTGCTCAACGCCTGCTTGACCACCTCAAGCGCCACATCCGTGCCGCCCATCAGTTCACAGACTATATCGATATCGGGATTTCGCACCACATCAAAAACATCGCGAGTCACTGGTACATGACTAATATCACAATCGGCGTTATCTCGCCGACAGCCAACCTGGGCCACTTCGATGTTAACACCTGTCTTACGCAACATTTCGTCTCGATTACGCTGCAACAGATTAACGACCCCGGCACCCACTGTACCCAAACCGCAAATACCAACCCTTACAACAGTCAAATGTCTTCCCCCTTGCCTTGGTCTACACCGATCGATGACGACGCAAACACTTTGCGCAACCCTCGCAGCGCCTGACGGGTACGATGTTCATTCTCGATTAGCGCAAAGCGCACATGATCATCACCATACTGACCAAAGCCTACGCCGGGTGAGACGGCAACATGGGCCTCTTGAAGCAACATTTTGCTAAAGTCTAAAGATCCCATGTGGGCAAACTGCGGCGGAATCTTTGCCCATATAAACATCGTGGCTCGGGGTTTTTCAACCTGCCAGCCCAATGCATTTAATCCATCACACAAGACGTCGCGACGTAGTTTGTACATATCACGAATCTCGGCAACACAACTTTGATCACCCTCAAGGGCGGCAATAGCAGCTACCTGAACCGGGGTGAACATCCCGTAGTCAAGATACGATTTAATGCGCGACAAGGCGCCCACTAACGTTGGGTTACCGACACAAAAACCAATGCGCCAGCCAGGCATGTTATAGCTTTTAGACAAGGTGAAAAATTCTACTGCTATGTCCTTTGCTCCCGGCACTTCTAAAATAGACGGCGCCCGATAGCCATCAAAGACAATGTCTGCATAAGCGATATCCTGTACCACCCAAATCTGGTGCTCTTTGGCCATGGCGATGACCTTTTCAAAAAACTCTAGCTCCACACACTGAGTCGTTGGGTTACCAGGGAAATTGATAATCAACATCTTGGGCTTAGGCCAGGTGTTAATAATGGCTTTCTCAAGTTCGCTGAAAAAATCAACATCGGGGGTCATCGGCACATGGCGCACATCTGCATCTGCGAGCACGGCGCCATAAGGATGCACCGGATATGAAGGGTTAGGCACTAACACCGTATCGCCTGGACCCAACACGGCCATCGCCAAGTGTGCAATGCCTTCCTTTGAACCCAGGGTGACAATCGCTTCGGTTTCAGGGTCAATATCAACCGCATAACGGTCTTTATACCAGTTGCTGATAGCCTGTCGCAGCCGTGGAATTCCACGAGACTGGGAATAGCGATGGGTGTCACCACGCTGGACGGTTTCTATCAATTTATCGACAATATGCTGCGGCGTCGGTTGGTCTGGATTACCCATACCAAAATCGATAATGTCTTCACCGCGCGCGCGCGCGGCTTTTTTGAGTCCATCAGTGATGCTAAAAATATACGGTGGCAGTCGCTTGATGCGGGGAAAATCATCCATGGTCATGGTGGTTACGTCATTCTCGTGTCAAAAGTTTTAGTGTAAGGGTTTCTTGTCTCAATATTCGTGTATCCAAAGGTTTTATCAACCCATCGCGCATGTTAACTAGCTTTGTGGACGCCTGCCAAACTATCGGCACGACATTGTCTATTCGCGAATGTAGCCTCGGTCTATTTTTGCCGAGGTTCTGGCACATAAATCCGAACTACCGTACCACCTACCACCAGAAAAACAATAGAAGCCGCAAACACCGCCTCATACCCCAGCAGCGCCGCCAACAGACCGCCCAACAAAGGACCAATAGTACCTGCTACTTCCGATGCTGTGTTGGCTATCGCAATGCGCACGGGCAGGTCGTCCCGATCACCAAACTCTAGGGTCAGATTAATCGACGAGTTCTGGAATCCTTGTACCGCGGCACCGATACCGACAAACACCAACAGGATGGACCAAAGATCCGTCACAAAAATCAGCACGATAGTGGCGATCACCCAAAGGCCAATAGACAATAAAAAAGTACCGCGAAAGCCCTGACGATCGGCCATGGCACCCCAGAACAAATTCGAGATGGTGCCACTCATGGTAAAAGCAAACGTAATGATGCCTAAATTTTGGCCACTTAAACCAATGGATTGGCCAGCATAAAGAATATAGAACGGCATTGCCATACGCCCCATAGTCGCCAATGATCGGGCAAGAAAATAGCGCGTAAACGCGGGGTCATCGCGCAGCAGCTGTGGCACCTCACCCAGGCGCTGGCGCAGACTTTGCTTAGCTTTTACGGTGGGCGGCTCGGGTTCGCGCACCATCAACAAGAGCAACAGCCCGACACTCGTGAGAATAAAAGCCAATATAAAAGTGTAGGAGTAGCCTTCGGCGGTTGGCACGTCGCCAATCAGATAATACCCTCCCGCCCAGGCTACGCCCGCTGAGGTCATACCCGCCAAAAAGTTGCGCATGCCGGTCAGACGTCCACGCTTTTTCACAGGAATGACTTTCGACATCAGAAAATTGAAGATGACGCCCTGCATGCCTTGAAAAAGACCTAACAGCGTTAGACAAACGAGGATCGCCAACAGCGTCTGAGTCCCGCTGAGCAGCAGGCCTGACAACGCAATCAACAGGATGCACAGACGCATCATCCCGCCGACAAGAAAACCCACCGGCAGTACCCGTTTACGATGCTCGATCAAATTGGCGCCCACCAGCGGCGTCACTGCCATGCCGAGCGCCTGCAGGGATAGCGCCAGCCCAACCATCAGCTCTGAGTCTCCCGAGAGCAGCATGATATAAGCCGGCAAAAAGGTCGGAGCGTTGATGAGGCGAAAACCGGTCTGGCCCAGCATGCCGTGCACAAGGTGTGCAAAGAAGTTGCGATTCAAGTCCCGCTTGACCTGCAACTCGTAGCGGCGCTCAGCGTGCCTCGCCGCCTGGGCATTGCTATCCAATGGATACTCCAACGTCATTCGCCCTTATGACACTCGCTGCTCACCAATTTTGGCGAGCCATAGCGTCACGCTCGAACAGGTTTAATAGGTAACCGAACTGCTTGAATAAAGAGTCGGCCTTTTTCAGATCACTTTGATTTTCTTGTCGTGTTCTTGTCGCATTCTTACAGATCGCGTGTCGGTCGTTTAAACGTTTAGTTTAAACCTAACTCAAGCAACAACTTGTCTGCAGGCATGTAACCTGGGACGACATGCCCGTCTTCGAAGACTAGCGTGGGCGTGCCCGTGACACCAAACTCAGCGCCTAGCGCATGTTGCTCGGCCACGCTGTTCTCACAAGTCCGCGGTGGCAACTCAGCACCACCTTTAGCCAGCGTCATCGCCATCTGTGGATTGTCCGAACACCACGCTGAGACCATCTTGTCGTACACAGGAGACCCCACGCCCGCACGAGGATAGGCAAGGTAACGCACTTCAACCCCACGACGGTTCAACTCAGGCACTTCCTTATGCAGTTTACGGCAATACCCACAGTCGATATCGGTAAAAACGGTGATCACTGCCTTGGGTTCGCCACTGGCAGGTTTAAAAATAACCATGTCTGACTCATCGAGTCCCGCTAGCAATTGTTTACGCTCAACGTCACGCCCCGCTTCAGTCATATTCACAAAGCGAGTATCGGTAACCTCGTATAGCTCACCAATAACAAAATGCTGCGCATCTCCAGACACAAACAAAACTTGCTCACCCGGCAATTGCACTTCCCAAAGACCGCTCATGACACTTCTCTGGATACTAAGAATAGGTAGCTCGGGGCGTACTTTTTGCAGCCGCTGGCGGACAAATTCCTCATCGACCATGCTATCCGTCGCTAGCTCGACAGTCCCCGGGGCGCTCGCAGCATTCATTGCCAGCACGGCACAAGAAGAAAAAGCGGCCATCAAGCCTAGCGCCAGTGCTGCAAAAATTTGTCCGAATCGGTGCATATCAATGTCTCCTCGAAATATACGCTATTTCTAGTCATGGTGATGATCATGGTGATGGTAGCGGTCGCCAGACGCAGGTCGCGCCCGTCTTCTTACCTGCAACAATTATAGACTGCAACGGCACCAAGTTGCCGCTCATACGTGTATATTTATCCCGTGAACGGTCGTTTAAACCGTTTAACCGCGTGGATGATGCGTCTGATGCAACGCCTTAAGGCGTTGCTGCGCAACATGCGTATAAATCTGGGTGGTCGACAGATCACTATGGCCGAGCAACAGCTGCACAACTCGCAGGTCGGCGCCGTGATTCAAAAGGTGGGTCGCAAACGCATGGCGCAGTGTATGCGGTGAAAGATGGCGCCGAATCCCCGCCGTCTGCGCATGCACCTTGACCCGATGCCAAAAAGTCTGCCGAGTCATCGTCTGACCGCGACTGCTAGGGAATACGATATCCTCGTGCAGGTTATGTTTCAGCAGCGCCTCACGTCCCGCATCCAAATAGCGTTGAACCCAACTGATCGCTTCCTCCCCCAGCGGCACCAGTCGCTCCTTACTACCTTTACCCGTAATCCTAACGACGCCCTGACGTAAATTAATCTCGGTAATACGCAACGATACAAGCTCTGTTACCCGCAGGCCCGTTGCGTACAAAACCTCCAACATAGTGCGATCGCGCAGACCCAATATAGTGCTCGTGTCAGGCGCCGCCAGCAAACGCTCAATATCACCTTCTGTAAGACTGTCAGGTAACGGCCGACCGACCCGCGGACTATCAATGCGCAATGTGGGGTCTAGCTGTATCAAGCGCTCACGCAACAGATAACGATACAATCCACGGAAACACGACAGTGCGCGCGAAATAGATCGCGCCTTGATCCCCGCCCCCATGCGCACCGCCAGATAGCGCAACAGATCTTCGCGACGGACCAACAGCAACACCAATGACTGGTCAGTCAGCCACCCAGCGAATGCCTCAAGATCACGCCGATAGGACTCAAGGGTGTTGCGGCTCAGGCCTTTCTCGAGCCACAGGCTGTCCAGATACTTGTCTATGATCGACTCAGGCATGGTGTGACCTTACTGCGGAACCCTGATGTTGAAAAGACTATTCCATGCTTCACGCTAACGATTGTAACCATTTCGGGACAAATGTTGGCGCCACAGACGCGGGCGACTGATTTCGGGACAAAAAAAACGCCGCTAAAGCGGCGTTTTTTTGCTAGACAACGACTAGCGCTTAGCCAATTTTTCTTTAATACGGGCACTACGACCGCTGAGGTCACGCAGGTAATAAAGCTTAGCCTGACGAACGTCACCGCGACGAATCACAGAGACTGACTCAATTAACGGGCTGTGTGCTTGAAAAGTCCGCTCGACGCCAACACCGTGAGAGATCTTGCGTACAGTGAATGCGGAATTAATACCACGGTTACGCTTGGCAATAACAACGCCTTCATAAGCCTGCAAGCGCTCGCGTGTCCCTTCACGTACCTTGACCTGCACAACGACGGTATCACCTGGACCAAAGTCAGGGATATCCTGTTTGAGCTGCGCATTCTCGATGTCTGCAATCAATTTATTCTTCATTTACCTTTTCCTCAATGAGCGCTACTAGACTTTGTTTGCCTGCAAATGCTCCTGCAAGTACTCGTCCAACAATTGCTGTTCTGTCTTATCCAGTTCACGACCTTGGAGCAAGTCCGGCCGCCGTTCGTATGTTCGTCCCAACGCCTGTTTCAGGCGCCAACGCTCAATTTCCTGATGGTTTCCGCCCAACAACACTGGCGGTACCTGCACACCATCGACCTCCTCGGGTCGGGTATACTGCGGATAGTCGAGCAATCCAGCTTGAAATGAGTCCATAACAATGGACGCTGGGTCTCCTACTGCCCCGGGAAGCAACCGTGTAATGCCATCAATCAACACCATCGCCGGTAACTCACCACCACTAAGAACATAGTCCCCAATGGAGTACTCTTCATCAACCTGCGCATCAATAACGCGCTCGTCGATGCCCTCATAACGCCCTGCCACCAAAATTAGGCATTCATACTCGGCCAATCTCGCTAAACCTGCTTGGTCAAGTGGCCGACCTTGAGGCGACAAATAAATCACTTTACAAGCCAACCCAGTATTGCATACCACACCGGCGGCACTTCTGGCCGCTTCAATAGCCTGCACCAGTGGCTCTACCTTCATCAACATACCCGGGCCACCGCCGTAAGGCTTGTCGTCTACGGTGCGATGTTTATCTGACGTAAAGTCTCGTGGATTCCACAGCGCTAATTTAAGCTTGCCGGACTCAATAGCCCGTCGCGTAATACCGTGTTCAGCCACCGCTTGGAACATGTCAGGGAACAAACTCACAATTCCCATCCACATACCTATGTCCCTGTCTTGACCAATACGTCGTTACTGCTGCGCCTGAGCCATCTGCACTCAGCTGCGTCTGCACCCAGACTGTATCGTGGTCGCGCTAAGCGCGATGGCGATCAATAGTCAGCCGCCCAATCTACCCAAATCTTGCCTGCGTCAATATCAATGTTCCGAACTATCTGTTCCTCAACGTAGGGAATCAAACGCTCCCGATCGTCAATGCTGTCTTTATCAGCTTTCACTACCAGTACATCATTCGCGCCGGTCTCAAGTAAATGATCCACCCTGCCGAGATTCTCATCGGCGGTGTTGATCACTTGCAAACCTTGCAACTGGTGCCAGTAATATTCGCCTTTTTCAAGTGCTGGCATCTGGCCTTGGTCAGACCAAATTTCAAAACCGATCCAGGCTTCGGCTTCATTACAATCTGTCGCGCCTACTGGCAAAGCTATGATGCCTTTACCGTGTCGCTTGACCTTCTCGTACTCAAATACCTGCAACGCGTCACGCGAGTCCACCTTCTTTACCAACCAAGGCTGGTAATCGGCGATCTGCTCTATCGGGTCCGTGTACGAATACACCTTAACCCAGCCTTTCAGCCCGTAGGTTGCGGTGATACGTCCAATCGCGAGTTGCGCTGGCAAGGCACCTGTTTCTAACGGGTTAGTCAAAACCCGCGTCCGATTCCCGCCGCCTTATTAGGCTGCAGCTTCCGTCGGTGCTGCTGCCGCTGCTTTTCTGTATTCTTTGGCAAGCTTCTTAACGCGATCGCTGGTTTGCGCACCTAAGCGAATCCAGTAGTCGAAACGTTCGACGTCTAGACGCATTTTTTCTTCGCCGCCACGAGCAATAGGATTAAAAAATCCCAACCGCTCAATGAAGCGACCATCACGACTAACGCGGCTGTCAGCCACACTGATGTGATAATAAGGACGTTTTTTGCTACCACTTCTGGATAACCGAATCGTTACCATCTTCTTGATTTCCTTTATAATTCCGGCTCGGCAAAGAATTAGGCTGCCGAAAGGGCGGGTATTGTACGGTAACGGCTCGCAGATTTAAATAGGCGATGAGACTACCGACGTGTTTTTCCATCGTGATTGTCATGTATTTCTGGTTCAAGAGCTCAAAAAGCCGTTCAACAACGCTACATGCGCGGCATTCCACCGCCGCCAGAGCCCTGCATCATACCTCCCATGCCACGCATCATATTCGCCATGGCGCCTTTCTTGTTAAGCTTTTTCATCATCTTCTGCATCTGCTTATGCTGCTTCAAAACGCGGTTAACGTCCTGAATCTGCGTGCCAGAACCGCCGGCAATACGCTTCTTGCGGGAACCATTAATGCTGTCGGGAAATCGTCGCTCGCCAGGCGTCATAGAATTGATAATCGATTCCATGGCGCCAAAAGGATTACCCTCCAATTTCTCCTGAGCCGCTTTGGCCATCCCACCCATGCCAGGCAATTTGTCCAGCATGCTGCTGATACCACCCATGTTATTCATTTGCTGAATTTGGTCGCGAAAGTCCTCAAGGTCGAACTTCTTACCCTTCTTAAGCTTGCTAGCGAGTTTTTCTGCCTTTTTCTTGTCGATCTTTTGTTCTGCTTGCTCAATCAGGGAAAGCACATCACCCATGCCAAGAATACGCGAGGCTATACGATCAGGATAGAAACCCTCGAGCCCATCAATCTTCTCACCAACACCCATAAACTTGATGGGTTTACCGGTGATCGTCCGCACGGACAAGGCTGCACCGCCGCGCGCGTCGCCATCAGCTTTGGTCAGGATAACGCCCGTTAAAGGCAACTGATCGTTAAACGCCTGCGCCGTAGTTGCCGCGTCCTGCCCGGTCATTGCATCCACAACAAACAAGGTTTCAATAGGCGTTATAGAGGCATGCAGATCTTTAATCTCAGCCATCATAGCGCCATCGATCGCTAGCCGCCCCGCCGTGTCCACGATCAAGACATCACAAAACTGAAGCTTTGCTGCCGCTAAGGCTCCCTGAGCAATATCGATAGGCTTTTGATCCGGGGTGCTTTCAAAGAAATGCACATCAGCCTCTAATGCCAAGGTTCGCAGCTGATCTATCGCCGCAGGGCGATGGACATCGGTGCTAACCACCATCACTGATTTTTTCTCGCGATTCTTCAGCCATAAACCAAGCTTCGCCACCGACGTGGTTTTACCTGCGCCCTGCAGGCCCGCCATAAGAATCACAGCGGGCGGCTGCGCATTAAAATTAAGGGAATTATCCTCGGCGCCCATGGTCCGAATCAATTCATCGTTAACGATCTTAACGAACACTTGACCCGGCGATAAGCTCTCGGCGACCTCCTGGCCAACGGCGCGAAGACGCACCTGTTCGACAAACTGTTTGACCACCGGCAGCGCTACGTCGGCCTCAAGCAGGGCCATGCGCACCTCACGCAGGGTGTCCTGAATATTGTCTTCCGTAAGACGGGACCTTCCCGTCAGGTTACCTAGGGATGCACTTAGTCGCTCTGTTAAAGATTCAAACACTTGCTTTATCCTGACTCAGATCGTTGATGAACCTGCTATCATACCCCATTTGACGATGTGATTTTCAGAGACTCGACAATGGATACAGCTATTTACGGAATACCGGCTTGTCTGCTGTATCTGACCAGCGCGGGCATCCAATTTGCAGGCTTGCGGCGCGACATAAGCAACCAACATTTGTGGGTAGGTTGCCTTGCCGCAGGCGCGATTATTCTGCACAGCGTGTTTAGCGTCAATGAGATTGTTACAGATCAGGGAATCAACCTAAGCCTGCTACCTATGGCTTCGGTCATTACGCTGGCAATCAGCGCTATTTTAATCGCCAGCAGCCTACGTCGGCAGGTCGCTAATTTGGTAATCGCCATTTTTCCGCTTGCCGTCATTGCCATCCTAGCAGCATTGGCAGCCAGTAATGACTACATCCCCAGGCAGCACTTAACGGGCGGCATTCTTGCGCATATTATTTTGTCGGTAATCGCCTACGGTCTGCTGGCGATAGCTGCGCTACAAGCCATCACGCTTTCCTTCGGTGACTATGAACTCAAACACCGCAAATTTGGTCTGCTACGGCACCTGCCGCCCTTACAAACCATGGAGTCCTTGCTATTTGAGCTGCTCTGGTCAGGCTTAACCTTTTTAACGCTGTCTATTATCAGTGGTTTTATTTTTCTCGACAACATCCGCGACCCCGGCCTAATTCATCACACAACTATCACGCTGGCGGCATGGCTGGTGTTCGCGACCCTATTGTGGGGAAGACATCAATTAGGCTGGCGCGGCGCCACAGCATCTCGCTGGACCATCAGCGGTTTCGCGCTCCTGCTACTGGGCTACTTTGGCAGCAAGCTGGTATTAGAAATTATTTTGAACAACGCCTGACGCCGTTGGCTACTCGTAACGACCTGTATCACGACATGCTGTCGGCAAAGCGCGAAAGAAAACCCTAGGGAAAGCCCTCGGGAGCGTGTCGCTGCTGCGGGCCTTGACAGGCTTCCTCCAAGTCGATGAAACTAGCGGTCCATTTTGTCGCGTGAGGTCCAATCCTTGGACGAACCGTCTGTTGGTGTCTTAACCGGCGCCATCTTTGTTCTTGTCATTTTGTCTGCGTATTTTTCTGGCTCTGAAACCGCCATGATGGCGCTTAATCGCTACCGCCTAAAACACTTGGCGAACGAGGGTCATGGTGGTGCGAGGCGCGCCAGCCGCCTGCTTGAACGTCCTGACAAGCTCCTCAGTGTGATTCTAATCGGCAATAATTTCGTTAACTTCTCTGCTGCATCTATCGCGACCTTGCTAGCGCTCGAACTATTCGGTGAGGCAGGCATTGCGATTGCACCCATTGCCTGCACCCTAATATTTCTTATATTCTCCGAGGTCGCACCGAAAACTGTCGCCGCGGCCTATCCGGAAAAAATCGCGCTACCTTCATCCTACGTGCTCGACCTGCTCATGTGGATACTATATCCGCTGGTCTGGCTGGTGAACGGCACGGCTAATGGCATTCTGTATATGGTAGGCATGCGCAGAACCGAGTCCTCAGATGACAACCTGTCACCCGAAGAATTGCGTACGGTCGTGTTTGAGGGCGCTCAGATAGCGGCTCAACCACAGAACATGATGTTGGGCGTACTGGATCTCGACAAGGTCACTGTCGAGGATATTATGGTGCCGCGGACAGAAATTTTTGGCATCGATCTTGAGGATGATATGAACGATATCATTGACCAGATCAGAGCATCACAGCACACGCGCCTGCCGGTTTATAAAAATGATATCGACAAAATTATTGGCATCATGCATATGCGCAACACCGCTAAAATTCTGACAGAGGACAAGCTCTCCAAGGAATTGATCCTTCAGGCCACTGACGAGCCCTACTTTATTCCGGAAAATACGCCGCTACAAACCGTGCTGTTTAATTTTCAGCAGCACAAACAGCGCATTGGTATGGTGGTAGATGAGTATGGCGACATACAAGGCATCGTCACGATCGAGGATATTCTTGAGGAGATTGTCGGTGAATTCACCACTGACTTGGCGAATACTAACATCGACATACACCCTCAAGATGACGGCAGCTATCTAATCGATGGTGGCACACACATTCGCCTCATCAACCGCCAACTGGGCTGGGTTTTGCCTCAGGATGGACCGAAAACACTCAACGGGCTAATCACCGAGCACTTGGAGAACATCCCTGAATCAAATATTTGCTTAGTGATTGAGGGCTACCGTTTAGAGATCCTTCAAATTCAGGACAACGTGATTCGTACGGCGAAAATATCCGAAGCCATTGCACCACGGTAGTGACGTCAGTACGCTCAACTGCAGCGTACTGGCCAATCTTTGTGAGCGTAAATAGTTTTTACTCAGACATCAAAAGTCTTTTTGTTAAGTACGACTATTGGCTTTGACCAAGGCAACTTTAGAAAAATTACCATGCTGTAAAAATTCAGAAGTATCATCGCCAGCTTGAATACGCTTGTCTAAATCTACACCGTGCTCAATACGTCTACCATCAGATCCTCAGCTATTACGATAATCAATGGTAATACGGCCCATTGCATGAACCTCGGCCTCGTGACCTTGCTCACGATAGGTCTCCTGTAACGCATCATGCTCCCACTCAAGCATGGCCGGTCGTTGCAACATGTGATCAACGTATACGCTAGCAGCGGCACTTAGTGACAAACCGTAAGTGCGCAGCCGAAAAATGACCGGCGCATAAAACGCATCGACGGCGGTGTAATGCTGTCCGGCTAGAAAGGGCCCGCCAAAGCGCTGCAACCCCTGCGACCACAATTCATCGATCCGCGCGACCTCGCGTTGTAGGCTGTCAGGGTTATCGTTTAACGCGACCCTAATGCCCACGTTCATCGTGCAAAAGTGCCGCAAGGCGTCAAAGCCGCCATGCATTTCTGCTACGGCGCATCTTGCCCAGACACGCGCAGCCAATTCGTCAGGCCAAACCCGCGGGTCAAATTCGTACAAATATTCAGTGATGCCCAGAGAATCCCAGATGGCTTGCTCGCCGCCACCCAAACCATCGTCCAGTAGACAGGGCACTTTGCCATTCGGCGCAAAGACCCGAAATGCCTCGTGATTATCCGTTTGAGCAAAACAAACAAATTTCTCAACGAAAGCAATGTCGAGCTCCCGCATAAGTATCCATGGACGTAGTGACCATGACGAATAGTTTTTGTTAGCAATATATAATTGATACATATTGTTCCTTTAGCGGCTCGTCGCTAACCCGCGACAACTAGCGCCACTTGCGATTAATCGCAGCAATTATCGAACCAAATGCGGCGGTTGTCGTGTTTTGACTCAGGCCCACACCGTAGTGACGAGTTTGCTGCTCATCGGCAAGCGCAATAATACAGATAGCCTGCGCCTCACTCCCCTCGTTAAGCGCATACTCCTGATAATCCACAACATTCAAGGGCTCGTTCAAGGTCTCAACCAGCGCTGCAATAAAGGCATCAATAGGGCCGCTGCCCTCGCCATGAATTTCGATTTCATTCTCGCCCACCATAATGTGCGCCTCGCAAACTTGGCGCTCGCCGCTCGACTGCACTTTATAATCTAGTAACTTATAGGGTCCTTCTGCTTCAACAAACTCCCCGACAAACGACTGCCAAATAGCGTCAGGCTTGAGTTCACCGCCGCCCTCAGACAGCTTCTGAATCACCGGGCTGAACTCCAGCAACAAGGGCCGGGGTAGGGACACGCCATAATAGTTCTCCAAAATGAACGCAACGCCGCCTTTGCCAGACTGACTATTGACGCGCACTGTCTCGCGGTAAGAGCCCCCCACATCAGCTGGATCAATCGGCAGATAAGGTACCTCCCAGACACCGCCTGCGTTACCTTCCACCACCGCCAT
This sequence comes from Candidatus Azotimanducaceae bacterium, assembly GCA_047630175.1. Taxonomy (GTDB): domain Bacteria; phylum Pseudomonadota; class Gammaproteobacteria; order Pseudomonadales; family Azotimanducaceae; genus UBA4582. The sequence goes on along the minus strand of JBLHVI010000003.1, from coordinate 77,505 downwards.
ACCCTTACGAATAGCGTCTTGGTGGGACCCCGAAAAAGCCGTGAACACTAATTCACCCGCGTAAGGCTGACGCACGTGAATCGGTATTTTGGTACATTCCTCGGCTACAGCCACAATTTTAGGCATGTCGCCCAAATACAACTGTGGGTCTACGCCCTGAGAAAACATATTCATGGCCATAGTAATAAGATCGCAGTTACCCGTGCGCTCGCCATTACCGAACAAAGTGCCTTCTATCCGATCTGCGCCAGCCATCAAGCCCAACTCAGACGCAGCTACACCGGTACCCCGGTCATTGTGAGTATGCAGGCTGATCACCGCCTTCTCACGTTCAGGCAGGTGGCGAATAAACCACTCAAGTTGATCGGCGTAAATGTTGGGCGTCGCCATCTCGACTGTTGATGGTAAATTCAAGATGATCTTTTTTTCCAGCGTTGGCTGCCAGACATTCATGACGGCGGAGCATATCTCCACCGCGAAATCCATCTCGGTGGCGGTGTAACTCTCGGGTGAATACTCGAGCACAACATCGGTACCACCGACCTCTAAAAGATCCGTATGAGTCTTAACCATCTGCGTTGCATCCGTCGCCATCTTAACGACCTGTTCGCGACTCATGTTAAATACGACTCTACGCTGCAGTGTGCTCGTGGAGTTATACAGGTGGAAAATTACACGCTTAGCGCCGGCAACAGCCTCACAGGTGCGCTTGATCAACTCTTCACGCGCCTGACACAACACCTGAATCGTAACACCCTCAGGGATCATGTTTTGCTCGATAATAAGACGCACAAAGTCAAAATCAGTTTGCGACGCTGCCGGAAACCCTACCTCAATTTCTTTAAAACCCATGTCCAGCAACAGCTCGTACATCTTCAGCTTTTCGTCTGGCGTCATAGGATCGATCAAGGCCTGATTACCGTCGCGCAGATCAACACTGCACCAGCGAGGCGCCTGAGTGATGACTTGGTCTGGCCAGGTTCTGTCGGGAATCTTGATGGGTTGGAACGGTTTATATTTCTCGAACGGCATTTTTCTCGTGGTCATTTGCGTCGCCGCGGATTCTGTCGTCTGATTTTCAATACTCATGATTGTCATTCTTTTTTAGTAAACCAAATTGGGGAGTTGGCTCGGCCTTGGGACTTAATCCCTGGCATTAAATCGGCCATGTGGCAAAAGATTAAAAACGCAGTAGGATTTTTAAAAGGCCGCCTACAACGGCAGTCTTAGTAGCGCTCTTGACAGAAGGGAGGGTACGAACAAACCCAGCAAATCAATGCTGTTTGAGAGGGTTTGGAGTACGTATGCTTTCATTAACCGTTTCCCGCTTGGCGCTATATGAACTTAGACAGTAAGAACGCACTGCTAGTACTAGGCAATATAGTCCTTACAAGCCTCGTTGCCAACCCTCAACGCTACCAGCTCAAGGTGTTCTGGCAGACTAGCGCCGAATACTAGTAACGCGCGTCTGGCGTCAATTCGAGCTGATAGCGTTTGAAGTTTTCAACATAATGCTGAGCACCCATCTCTAGACCCTGCATCTGCTCTGGTGTCAGTTGACGCACGATTTTCCCTGGAGAGCCCATCACCATGGAACCGTCGGGAATCACCTTGCCTTCAGCTATCAGCGAGTTGGCGCCAATTAAACAATTTTTACCAATCTTGGCGCCATTAAGAATGACCGAATTGATACCCACCAAACTGCCTGCACCAATATCACAACCATGCAGCATGACCTTGTGGCCAACCGTGACATTTTTGCCGACGGTCAGCGGTATACCACTGTCGGTGTGTAGTACCGAACCATCTTGAATGTTGCTATTTTCGCCAATGGTGATCAGGTCGTTGTCACCGCGCAGCACCGCGTTAAACCAGATGCTGGCGTTCTGCTCGAGAATTACCGACCCAATGACGGTGGCATTGTCGGCGATAAAGTAGTCTTGCCCACGAATCTCGAGGCGTCGCTGGCCGAGGCTATAAATCATTATGTTAACTCCTATTCTTCTTAGTAATTTATCAAAAGCTGATCGGAACCGATCAAACAGTGATTGGAAGTTTGCACTATGTACAAAGGCGAGCGCCAGCTTACCTCATTCCCCACAGATAACGCCAAGCGCGCGACTCATCGGTGACTCGAATGACACCTGCCTCAATTTTTTCACGCAACTATTACCTTCCAACGCAGCTTCAAAGAACCCATCCAGCAGACCCGATCTGCGCGCGAAATAAGCACTACCCCGTATAAAATCTAGATTATGCAAATTAAATGTGCAAACTAAATCTTAGGCCTTGGTGAGAGAGATCCTTTGTAACCGCTTGATGATCAGAGACCTACAAGGTGAGCACTATGACGCAGAACGAAATGCCAGACATTGATACGCTGATGACCTTGGCCAAGCGAGACCCGGCCGGCTTTGATGTACTCAAGCAAGACATGACTCGGGCCCTGATTGAGCGCGCGCCGGCCGAGCACCAAAAACGTCTGCGCGGCATTCAGTTTCAGGTCGACATGGAAGCCCGCCGCGCCAAAGAACCCCATGGACGCTTGCGCACGAACATCTAACATGATGCATAAATCTTTTGACCAACTACGCGATCATCTCACCGAAATGACCCAAGCTCGCGGCGCTCACAGCGCTCAGGATCAAACCACGCCAGTCTTGCGCACAACTCGGGTTCTGCCCTTTAACTGCTAACGTCTCAAAACCGCTCGTTTGTTCGCAAGCCAGCAGCTATGTCATACTGCCGCCTCGAGACCTGCCTCTACCATCAGCAACCGACGAATCTAAAGCTCCGCTACACGTATCCGTCACAGCCGCTTATACTACCGCGGGTCATACTGGCTTACGCAGAGACCGAAACCACCACTCAACCCACAGGGCCCGCCATCTAACAACGGAGCCCACCAGCGAATTGAAATTCTATCCATGAAATTTTGTAGTCAGTGTGGCCATGCCATCAGCCATAAGGTACCCGATGGGGACAATCGACTTAGATTTGTTTGTGACCATTGCAACCTAATCCACTACCAGAACCCGCGCATCATTGCTGGCTGCCTGCCTATCTTTGGTGATCGCGTTTTACTGTGCAAGCGTGCCATTGAACCGCGCATGGGTTACTGGACGCTGCCCGCCGGATTTCTTGAAAACGGCGAGACTACCAGCGACGGAGCGTTGCGTGAGACCCGCGAAGAAGCCAATGCTAATGCAAGAATTATCGAGCTTTACACGCTGTTTAGCCTGCCCCATATTTCTCAGGTCTATATGTTCTTTCGCGCTGAACTGCTCGACTTAAACTTCAGTGCCGGCGACGAATCGCTAGAAGTACGGCTATTCTCTGAGGCGGACATCCCCTGGGACAACCTCGCTTTCCCCGCGATCAATAAGACACTCGAAAACTACTTCGCGGATAGCAAGCAAGATACCTACCCGGTGCGTTACGTCGATTTGGTTTACCCCGCCAAGAAAACCTAACCATCGTTAGCCCACGTACACGCGAGCGTTCCGGAACATACGCATCCAGGGACTATCTTCAGCCCAGTCATCTGGGTGCCAAGCATTTTGCACCGTTCGAAACACACGCTCTGGATGCGGCATAATGGCAGTAACACGACCATCTAAGCTGGTTACCCCAGCAATACCTAGCACCGAGCCATTCGGATTCATCGGATAAATTTCCGTGGGTTGTAGCAGATGATCGACAAACCCCATGACTACCTGACCTGAAGCAGCCAACGACTGCGCCCCAGCAGCCCCAATCAGAACTCGCCCTTCACCATGCGATACCGCGATGGGCATATGGGAACCCGCCATACCCGCGAAAAATATCGACGCACTGGGTTGAATTTTGACGAGTGAGAATCGCGCCTCAAATTGCTCAGACCGGTTCGTCACAAACCGTGGCCAGTGCGCGGCGCCAGGAATTAGGGTTTTCAGCGCCGCCAGCATCTGACAGCCGTTACAAACACCGAGCGCAAACGTGTCAGGCCGACTAAAGAAAGCTTCGAAAGTTTCTCTCGCCGAGGCATTAAACAAGATCGACTTAGCCCAGCCCTCGCCCGCACCAAGCACATCGCCATAGGAGAAACCACCGCAAGCGACCAACCCCTTAAAATCGTCTAGGCAAACGTGGCCGGCAAGCAATTCACTCATATGCACATCAATACAACTAAACCCGGCGCGATCGAACACTGCGGCCATCTCCACTTGGGAATTGACGCCCTGCTCGCGCAGTATTGCGATTCTGGGCCTAACGCCCTTATTGATATAGGGCGCGGCAACATCATCATTCAAGTCAAAACTCAATGACGCACTCAAACCAGGATCTTGATCGTCATCGATTCGCGCGAACTCCTCGTCAGCCCCCTGCGGATTATCTCGCAAGCGCTGAATCTGGTAACTCACCTGAGACCAGCGCTGTTGCAAACTGGCGCGACTGGCGCTGAACAGTGACTGCCCCGCAGCCGAAATATCGATCTGTTGGGTGAGCCGCGGTTGAGCAATCACCTCGCAAACCATACCTTCGGCCTGAAATCTTTCGCAAAGGGCAACGCTTTGTGAACGCTCAACCTGCAGTACTGCACCTGGCTCTTCACTAAAAAGCAGGCCAATTACTTGCGCGGGATCATCTTCCTGCAGATTGACCTGCAGCCCCATACGGCCCGCAAATGCCATCTCAAGCAGTGTCGCTAACACGCCACCGTCAGAGCGATCGTGATAGGCAAGTACCTGCGCACGAATGGCAGGCGTTTGCATCAGGGTGAAGAACGCCTTTAAGCGGGCAGCATCATCTAAGTCTGCCGGCGCTTCTGCCAGCGCAGAAAAACAACTAGCGAGGATCGAGCCGCCCAACCGATTTGCGCCATTGCCGAGATCCACGAGCAATAAGTCAGTGTCCTCACGACGAACAAGAACCGGCGTCAGTGTTTGCCTGACATCTACGACCGGTGCGAACGCCGAAATAACTAACGACAAGGGTGATGTTACAACACGGGGCTCATCGCCTTGCTGCCAACGTGTTTGCATTGACATAGAGTCCTTACCGACGGGTATACAGATGCCGAGCGCCGGACATAAATCTAAGCCAACCGCAGCAACCGTTTTATACAGATTTGCATCTTCGCCTGGATGCCCAACAGCGGCCATCCAGTTAGCCGACAGTTTGATATCACTCAACTTCTCGATACGCGCAGCTGCAATGTTAGTGATCGCCTCAGTCACGGCCAGCCGCCCAGCTGCCGGGCTGTCGAGCAAGGCCACGGGTGAGCGCTCACCTATGGCCATAGCCTCTCCCGTTACTGACTGGTAGCCGCTGGTACTGACAGCTACATCAGCCACCGGCGTCTGCCAAGGCCCAACCATTTGATCTCGGGCCACCATGCCACCAACAGTACGATCGCCAATCGTGATGAGAAAGTTCTTGCTGGCCACAGACGGATGACCCATGACGCGGTGAATCGCCTCGGCAAGGCTGAAATCCAGCGCCAGAGGTTGGCGCGGCAATGTTGCCGTCAGCGCGGTTTTATGCAGTTTAGGCGCCTTGCCAAAAAGCACAGACATAGGTAAATCAACGGGTGAGGCCGCGAGCAACTTGTCATTAACCCGCAGATGATGCTTGTCGACGGCCGTGCCCACGACGGCATAAGGACAGCGCTCACGCGCGCAAATAAGGGCGAACCTTATTAGGTCGGCCTCATCGACCGCCAATACATAGCGTTCTTGGGCCTCGTTACACCAAATTTCCAGTGGTGACATGCCCGGCTCGTCGTTAGGAATTTGGCGCAGCTCGAAATCTCCCCCTACCCCACCGTCCTTGACCAGTTCTGGTAGCGCGTTCGACAAACCGCCGGCACCGACATCATGAATAAAGGCAATGGGATTACGCGCCCCCAGCTGCCAGCACTGATCAATAACTTCCTGGCAACGATGTTCCATCTCTGGGTTACCACGCTGTACGCTAGCAAAGTCTAATTCCGCATCACTGGCACCTGTTGCCATCGACGAGGCAGCACTGCCGCCGAGACCGATCAACATCGCGGGACCGCCCAGTACAATCAACTTCGAGCCGACATTAATCGGGTTTTTATCAACATGTTCTGCGCGTATATTGCCGAGCCCTCCGGCAATCATTATAGGCTTGTGGTAACCACGAACTTCATTGCCAACCTGCATCTCGAAGGTCCGAAAATAACCACAGATATTGGGGCGACCAAACTCATTATTAAATGCTGCGCCGCCGATGGGCGCTTGGAGCATAATATCCAAGGGCGAAGCAATTCGATCCGGTTTACCGTAGGTCTGCTCCCAAGGCTCAATCATGCCTGGAATCTGTAGGTTGGAGACACTATACCCGCTTAAACCGACCTTAGGCTTTGAGCCACGACCTACCGCACCTTCGTCACGAATCTCTCCACCAGAGCCTGTCGCCGCCCCTGAAAATGGCGCGATAGCCGTGGGATGATTATGGGTCTCAACCTTCATCAAGATGTGCACTGGCTCTTCGGTGTAGCCATACTCACGACCTGCCGGATTGGGGAAAAAGCGCGCTGCAACACTTCCCTCAATCACCGATGCGTTGTCCTCGTAAGCACTCAGCACGTGCTCACCATTGGTATGGGCATAAGTATTCTGAATCATATCCATCAGGCTGTGAGGCTGCTCAATACCGTCCAGCGTCCAGCTAGCGCGAAAAGTTTTGTGCCGACAATGCTCGGAATTCGCCTGCGCAAACATCATCAATTCCACATCAGAAGGGTCTCGTTTTAACGCAACGAACGCCGCCACCAGATAATCAATCTCATCGTCTGCCAAGGCCATGCCAAGACTGGCATTAGCAGACACCAATGCACTACGACCCTCGGCGAGGACTGGCACGTGCGCCAATGCTCTGGGCAACTCGACACGAAACAGACGTGCGGCATCATCAAGTTCATCCAGCACCGTCTCAGTCATACGATCGTGCAACTGCTGGTCAACCGCATGAACCACAACTTCATCGAGGGGTACTGGCGTTCGCAGGTAATAAGCGATGCCTCGCTCTATGCGTCGCACGGCTTTCAAACCACAGATGTGGGCGATGTCAGTGGCCTTAGAACTCCAGGGTGAGATAGTGCCGGGTCGCGGCACGGCTAATCGCAACAGGGCGCCCGCCGTCGCGTTCGATTGCAGAGCAGGGCCATAAGTCAGAATTGTTTCGAGCACTTGCTGCTGCGCCGTGCTCAGGTCTTGCTTTAGATCGATGAAATGCACAAATCTACTGTCTAGCTGCCAGCCTGTGACATCGAGACCCGCTCCTTGAAGATCGCCCAAACGCTTGCGAACTCTGAATTCCGACAGGGCGGGGGCGCCCAACATCTGCAACATAGCTATCTCCTGTCCTTAAAAAAGTCTGACATTAACCTTGCTGCTTGCGCTGCACGTATGCCAGACACGACATCAACACGATGGTTGAGCCCCGGATTTTCTAGCACGCGAGCAGATGAGCAAAGCGCGCCTGCCCTAGGCTCTGCCGCGCCAAAGATTACCCGCTTAATTCTCGATTGCACCAACGCGCCGGCGCACATTGTACAAGGCTCAATTGTCACGAACAGCTCGGCGCCCACTAACCGATAATTTTCAAGCAAGGTAGCTGCCGCCCGAATTGCGACGATCTCTGCGTGTGCCGTGGGGTCGCATTGACTAATGGTTTGATTAAATCCAGCACCGATCACCACGCCATTGAGGACAATCACGGCGCCAATAGGCACTTCATTCTGACTCGCAGCCTGACCTGCTTGGGCAAGTGCCAAGTCCATCCATTGTGCCAGTCTGTCGGACTCGTCGTCCTGCGTCACACTAATCGTCAATGCCCTCTTAAAACAGATTACCCGGCAATGGGTAGCGGTATTGTCGAGCTTCTAAATTAAAAGGTGCGAAGTCTACACCTAAGCACATCACTTAGACATGCTACTTTCATAGGCGTTACACACAGACTGCAACATGAAAACCAAGCAAATCCTACGACAACGCGCCTTCAGCTGTGCAAATCGAACGAATAACACTGTTAGCAATGTTGATTTTGCCATTCACATCCCGACCAGTAGAAGGAATCTCATCGACGGTTACAACGATTTGGGCTTTAAACCCAGTACCGTCCTTCTCCAGCGCAGCTTCGTTAACCTCAGCGCTGCTCAAATTCACCATTAAAAGCAGCAAGAACCCGCCTGAGCCTGTGGCAGGAGGACCTCCCACAGCCGCTTGACTCAAGAATAAGCGCGAGACGGCGACTGGGACTCACTTGCATTGAATCGCCTTGGTCAGAAGTATCTTCAGTGTCCTGCACCCAATAAGCAGAGCTATCGGCATGATTGCCGGTTCCTATGCACGACGCGAGCGTCATCAAATACCTGCACCAGCAATTAAAAACTCGCAGCAATCGCTCTTCAAGGTATCTCCCTCGCCCCGGGTCATCCACCTTTAGCACGCCAGCCAATAACACCCCAATCCAGCGTCGTAAAACAGGCTTTTAGCTCGGTTTCATTTAAGCACCCTGAAAGCCATTCGAATGCCAACAATAAACGAAAAATAGCGAATCGATGGGCGTTAGTGCGCTAGATATTGAACCGTCACGGAAGAAATCTTCTAACTATTTAGCAAGGCCGCGCTGTACCATCCAGCTTGAGGATTTTAACCGCAAGTATCTAAACATTTATTCACTGGATGTATTGTGTCGGTTAATCCGAGATAGCCCGAGATAGCCCGAGATAGCACTAGATAAAAAGTACGGACACTGCCCACGGTGGCTGAGATAATTAGGACTCGCGGTCTTTTTGGCTATGCGAACCAGCAGTGGGTTCGTCGATGGGCGCACCCCTGTATAACCTTGCATCACGATCGGCAATCGTTGGCGCTTGATAAGTGAATGCTCGAGTCACCGGCTGAATGAAAATAAAAGCGTCGCTAATATTATTCTCCATACAAGCATTTTTTATCGCTGTTTTAACTTTCTCAGCACTGGTTTGACTAAGTATGCAGCGCACAAAACCACTTTCATGATTGAGACGTCGACCCGCAGCGGTGGTTTCTGATTCAGCTTCAATAAATCGAGCAAAACTCACGTTAGCGCCAGTGGCACCCGCAGCCAGCATGGCGTCGAGCAACAAATCCGTATGTTTCCGAGCGACAACACAACCAAGACACACCTGACGCGTTAGCCATGTACGCTTCTTAATTTGATTGAACAAATTTAGCCCCGCACCTTTACCGGCCTTACCCAACTCAATCACGCTCTCGTCACGCCAGTCGGTTGAGCCTTTAATGTTGTCGATCGCTGCAACAACCTGCTGCATGCTCGCCGAGTTACCCCGATTACCCACGATGGAAGGCAGATTAATCAGGCCCTTTTGAACTGGCATCCGGTACAAGAATCCGCGACCAGGTAAGCCCAACCTGCCTGCTTCGATGATCGCCTCGGTAACGGCGATCTTGTCAACGTTATCAACAATCACCACTATGACTTCTTTCACGCCTTTTTTGGTAATCTTCAACCAACCAAGGCGATCCCTGAGCCCTCGACCTTCGCTATAGAAAATAGCAGGACCGTGAGCCCCGGCATTCATTGCCGCGCGAGATATTGCATCAACCTGAGCGGATTGAACAATACAAAAAATCGCCGTGAGATTTTCCTTCATGCCCATAGACTCATTGATACCCGATGAGTCATCCACTTTCGCCCACAGCGCAAAATCACTGCCATACTCCACCTCATCACAAGGCACAGAGAAGACCGCGCCAGCACTGGAAAGCTGCAACTGACCGTGCGTGATAATGCACTCTATAATGGCGTCTACTTCTGGATCAGGCACTAAAAATTGCAGATATTCCAGCTCAGGACTTATCACGGGCACGAAACTTTGGTACCAACGATCGCGGATCACAGTGCCTCGGGCGTTAAACAGAAGTGCACTTTGCTCGCCAAGCTCGAACAATCCCTCAATCACCTGAGCAGCCCTAGCGACCGGCAGAATAGCCGTAACAATAGACACGTTCGCGCGCTTGCAAAACTCCATCAGAGCGCACCTCCGTATTGACTGGTTTTCCGACCACTCCTGACTAGCAGTCCGACACACAGCACCACAATGATGGGCCCTACTGATGCCAGCGCCAACACACCAAAACCGTCAATGACGCCCGGCACATTCGCGCCGATTCCCAAGCCCATGGCCAGCACTAACGGCACAGTGATGGGACCCGTTGTGACGCCGGCACTGTCCCACGCGATATTGACAAACACTTCGTCTGAAATCATGGTCAGCAGCATAAGCGCCATGTACGGCGGCAGTAGCAGATAAGCCAACGGAATATTGAATGAAATTTTTGCAACCCCCGTAGCAATACCCAAAGCAACGCCAGCGGCGACTGAACGCATCAACAGTTTCTTTCGAAACGCACCAACGGTGATTTTTTCAACGGTCTCACCCAACGCATTCAACGCCGGCTCTGCCAGCGTTGCGCCATAACCCAAAAATAGACCAAACAACATAGCCACATACTTGCCAGTGTTGCTGCCCTCAAACAAAGGACCCGCAATGCCGCTCATGCCCCAAGGGGTAATCAGCGTAAAAGTGGCCGGGACATTACTCCCTAATTGAGAACCCAGTGGTGATAACCCTATAAGAATACCGGATAAAAATAGCGCCATTCCCACGACTGCAAGGCCAATACCGATAACTATTTCATCGAGATTGCGGATACGATCACGCAATACGAGCTTAAGAGAGATCAACAAAAACAAGCACAACGGAATGATGGCACGCAACGCATCTAACATGGCGAGCTTCATAGTCGCCACAATATCCATGTCCGGATCCCAAGCGTTGCCGGTGACAACATCTGACACACGAGCCTGGCTCTTCTTTAATACGATGGTCGGATCGCGGAGCACAATACTACCGTCTCGTAAGAATTGCTCGCCGCCTTCAAAGTAGACATCAAAGTCATCTGACAGTTTTTTTTGAAGTACGAAAGTTTGAAACTCTAACGGGGTAATACCGCCTGTCGCAGCAATTGAAACTGCGGGCGCAACGTCATCTACCTGCGCGATTGGCAGCCCCTGATAGTCAGCAGCACCATAATAATCTTGCGCTCCAGCGTGATAGAACGCCAGGATGAGTACCGCCAGAATAGGAAACAACGACGCCAGAGTAACAATGCCAAAGCCAGCGTCTTTAACATCTCCACCACCAACGATGCGACAGACGCCGACCCCAAGCGCCAGCACAAGCGGCACCGTTACAGGACCTGTCGTTACTGCGCCGCAGTCCCATGCGAGCCCAAGAATAGGCTGCAGCACAGGGTCAAAATTGGCCACAATCGTCAAGATTATGAGCGCACCCACCCCGGGGATGATGAGGTATTTTAATGGCCAGCCATAGAAAAAGCGCAGCACTCCCAATAACACAGCGCAACCGACACCAATGCCAACGCTCGCCACTAGTTGATCGGCAAAGTCGTTAAGCAAACTATACAGCAGGGGCGCGTCAGCCGGATGCACACCCGCACCAGCCGCACGCAACACCGCAATGGCGGGCTCTGCAAAAGTCGCACCCAGACCGAGTACAAAGGAAAAACCCAGAATAACGGGCAAACTTGAATTACGTGGCAACACAGCTCCGAGCATTTCGCCAAGCGGCATCAACCCAACCCGCAACCCCTCCATGAAAAATGTTAGGCCGATAGCGACCACCGCGATACCCGCAGCGATTGTGCTGGCATGAACAATAGGAAAGCCCAGCACGACAATCTGAAAGAACAACAGATAGAAAACAATAAACCAGATGGACTTGATCTGCTCAAAGAACTTTTCGCGCAGGTACGGCATTAAAATCGCCCACGCGCCACGAAATCCAATCTGAACAGTTTTAGATGGGGCATTATCCAAAGGCATATAGGCAGAACTTAGGTTGCATGATGAATGGCTTGATCATACGCGCTGGTTCCTTCACAAAACATACCAACAGAAAAAACAAGGCCCCAAACTGGGGCCTTGTGCGGTATCAATAACGCCTAGCGGATAAACAACATTTCCTGGTACTTGGGCAGAGGCCATAGCGAATCGGCGACAAGTCCCTCCAACTCGTCAGCGAAGGCCCGCACATCAAGCATCAGATCACAGATCGTACCAGCGCAAAAATTCATATGGGCCTCTACGGTGTCAAAGTCATGCTTAGCCGTCGCCTCTGCCAGTATTGATACCGCTGCCATCATGCCGTTAGTGCAAGCGGTGACGGACTTAGCAACCGAAATATCAACGTCAATGCCCATTTCCTTGAGGCTCACCGCGGTGTGGGCGATTTCCGCAAGGTAGCTAATCGCAGCAGGATAGATAAGCGTTGTTGCCATATCGACTACAAGCTTCGCTTCGACCTCAATAGACAACAGGTATTGTTCGGCGTAAACCTCAAAACGACTTGCCAATTCGACGCCTGACAAGACACCTGTAGTCTCGAAGAGCTTAATGATGTAATCATCTTTGAACGCCGGCAAGGCATCAGCAGTCGTCGGAATGTTCTTCAGACCGCGTTCTTCCACTGCCATACGATGCCAATCTGGTGAATAACCGTCGCCGCCGAACACAACGTTGCCATGGGCTTCCATTAGTGTCTTCAGCACCTTAATCACCGCTTCGGCTTGACTGGTGCCTGAGGCTAACTCAGGCGCTAACTGCTCAGCAATCCAGTTCAGCGAATCAGCCAGCATCGTGTTCATCGCCACCAGAGGACCGGAAACAGACTGCGAAGAGCCGACGGCACGGAACTCGAAGCGATTGCCGGTGAAGGCAAATGGCGAGGTACGATTACGGTCACCTGGATCACGGCTGAATTTCAGAATTTGAGACAAACCAAGGTCCATTTCACCGCCGCTTGTTGAACCTGTCAATTTGCCTTGCTTGATATCATCAAAAACTGCTTCAAGCTGATCACCCAAATAAACGGATAAAATGGCCGGCGGGGCCTCGTTGGCGCCTAAGCGATGGTCATTGGCTGCAGAAGCAATAACGGCGCGTAGCAATGGTCCATAAAGGTGAACCCCACGAATAACTGCACCACAAAAGAGCAGAAAATTTAGATTGTCGTGGGGCGTCTCGCCTGGATCAAGCAGATTTCCCTGGGTTGAGTTACCCACCGACCAATTCACGTGTTTACCCGAACCGTTAAGGCCAGCGAAGGGTTTCTCGTGCAGCAGACACATAAAACCATGGCGCTTCGCCGTGGCCTTCATGGTCGTCATCATCAGTTGCTGGTGGTCGGCAGCGACATTGGCCGCTTCAAAGTAGGGAGCGATTTCGAACTGGCCAGGTGCGACCTCGTTGTGATGGGTTTTCGCCGGAATACCCAGCCTGTACAACTGGTCTTCAAAATCCTGCATAAAGACTTGAACACGCTCAGGGATGGCACCAAAGTAATGATCGTCAAATTGCTGACCCTTCGCGGGGGCCGCGCCAAACAACGTGCGTCCGGCCAACAGCAGATCGGGTCGGGCATTGGCGAAATTCATGTCGATCAGAAAGTACTCTTGCTCTGCGCCACAGCTTGAGTTCAACGTGGCAATGTCCGTTTCACCCATCAAACGTAGGACTTTCTGCGCTGCACTATTCATCGCGGCGTTAGAGCGCAGCAAGGGAATCTTTTTGTCTAACGACTCACCGGTCCAAGCCATAAAAACACTAGGGATCATCAACGTTGAACCATTAGCAGTATGCATAATGTAAGCAGGACTGGTCGGGTCCCAAGCGGTGTAACCACGCGCCGCGTTAGTGGTTCGCAGGCTGCCGTTTGGGAAAGATGAACCATCCGGTTCACCCTTGATTAGTAGACTACCGGTAAAAGTGCTGATCGCCCCGCCATCGGAGTTTGTGATGATAAACGCATCATGTTTCTCAGCGGTAGCGTTGGTCATCGGATAGAAGATGTGAGAGAAGAATTTTACGCCCTTCGACATGGCCCAGGTTTTCATCGCGGCGGCAACCATGTCTGCAGTGGCTGCATCCAACACAGAACCCGTATGCATGGTTTTCTTAAATTCTTTGAAAGCAGACTTCGACAGCGACTCTTCCATCTTCGCCAGATTAAATACGTCGCACGCCCAGAGATCACTCAACTGCCCCGGCGATAAAACCTCCACGGGTTCTCGATTAGTAATTTGGTAAATCGCCTGCATGCGTGCTTCATTTCCACTCACGTTCGCTTCCTTCTGTGTTGACGTTTCAGGTTCAGTTTTGATTCCAGTCTTTATGCTGCAAAACCGCTCCGTTATCAGAAGCAAAAATCAGACCATGTTGAGGCCGAGCGCCTACCCGGACTGAAGCGCTCGCAAAGAAAACGCTGCTGAAGCCGTCATGGAGAGCGCTAAGAAATTACAGAGCCTTCCAACGGACAGCCGTCGATAGTGATTCGATGCATTTCTCTGCGCATCCCCTGATAGTCGTTCTGTGCAAAATGCCATGTCGCCCGGTTATCCCAAAAGGCAACAGAACCGGGCCGCCAAACAAAACGACCAACATAGTGCGGCTGAACTGCTTGGGTATACAAGTATTGCAATAAGGGCATGGACTCCTCGGCTGTCCAGCCTTCAAAGCTCAACGTGAACCCGGGATTTACATACAGCGCTTCCTTACCGGACAAAGGATGTTTGATCACGACAGGGTGTATCGGGTCTTCCAACGCATCGACAGCAGTCGCATTACTAATTCTGTCGTCACCTGCCTCGGCATTCTCCGCATAGCCCGCCCCGGCACCAAAAATATGACGTGCTGAATGGACTGCATTTAGACCGCGCAGCGTTTTCTTAAGGCCGTCTGACAGTCCATTAAAGGCGTCGTACATACTTACGAAGCAAGTATCACCACCCGTCGGCGGCAAGCTCTTGGCGACCAAGATACTACCCATAGCAGGGTCTTTATCGTAAGAGTGATCGGTATGCCAGCCACCGCCAATATTCGTCTCTTGATCTGCCTCTTTCACCACCATCGCAATCTCAGGATGATGCGGATGAGCGGTAAAAAAGCGGTTGATATTGATTTTCCCGAACCTACTTGCCAGCGCAATATGACTTTCTTCGTCCAGAGCCTGTCCACGAAAAAAAACGACACCGTAGTCTGCATACGCCTGCTTAATACTCATCAACGTCACATCGTCTACCTGCTTGAGATCAATACCAAGCACCTCGACGCCTGCACCTTGATGTGGTCGTAGTTCCAAATGATTCATAACTATCCAAAGGTTAATTATTGATGCCCTTTACGCTGAAACTAGGGCTTGTAGAGATTGAGTCGGACTGCGGCCGCTGCTGCTTCAGCCCGGTTGTGAATATCCAGCTTTTGATAAATGCTCTTGATATGAGAGGCAACCGTACTTCTGGCCACTGCCAGCAAACTAGCAACTTCACTCCCCTTGCAACCCCTTGCGATGAGTTGCAGAACCTCAATTTCTCGTGCGGTCAGTCCTTCCAAGTCGGTTTCCGCAGCAACAGGCGCTTCGCGAAAATGCGCGAGAACCGACATCGCAATTGACGGCGACAGCGGTGGCGCACCCGTCAAGATACCTCGAAACAACTCTTCAAGTGCTTCTCGCTGCTGCCCCTTAAGCAAGTAACCTTGCGCACCCGCTCGTAACGACTGAAACAGGTGCTCATCATCATCAAAGGTCGTGGTAACAACAATAAACGTTGTCTGGCTTACAGCCAGAACCTCTATCAGATCGACGCCCCTGCCGTCCGGCAATCCAAGATCAATCAACGCGAGCTGGAAGTCATACTCACTAATCGCACGCATCCCTGCGGCTAATGTTTCTGCAACAACAATGGTGCTTGAATCAAACACCGACTCGATTATCTGACGTAACATCTTAGCTGCCGATCCGTGATCCTCAACGATCAGAACTCGGTCTATGGTCGACATTCTCATGGGCGATCGACCACGAGCGGTAAACTCACAACGATACAGGTTCCAGCGTTTTGGTACCATGTGGCCGTGCCGCCCAACTCAACAATGCGGTCATGAATATTTCTCAGACCATCACCGCGCAAAACAGTCACTTCATCAAAACCTTTACCATTGTCCTGAATAGTCAGTCGCAAGTTCTGTCGATCAACATACGTGTCTATCGACAAATCGACACGTACTTCACTGGCGTTCGCGTGACGCAGCACATTACTAATACTCTCTCGCAAAACACCTTGCAGACCATGACGCATTTCACCCGCGATCCGTTGTTGATTGCTGGCAACCTGGTTATTCAACGAAAACGTTAAAGCACTAGACCCCAGAATGGCTTCCAGGCAGTCACCTATTTCACCACCCAGCTGCTCTACAGTGATATCAGCTAGCTGTATGTTTTTAATAGACGCACCCAACTCCGTCATAGCGTCCTCGGCGAGTAAGCGCATATCTTTATCCGGCGCGGCATGGATCATGGTCAACAACTTATGACCCACGTGGTCATGCAAATCTCGCCTCAACCGTTTTCGCTCATCGAATTGACCCTTCCGAAACGCTTCTTCGTATTCCCACAAACGCTCAAATATCTGTCTCAACTCCTTCACTAGCTTAACGTCATGGCGACCAAATTGGCGTGTGCCCTGATCAGCAAACTCAAGTTGTAGCGACGCTGAAAATCGATTGGCGCTGACGGCCAGTAAGGTGCCGGATGACGCGACCCTATCCTGGGCACTACGCGCGATGTCTGCATGTATCACTAATGGATCAAACAACTGGACGAGCATTTGCCGCCAAGAGGTAGCGGCATCAACATACTGATCTACGGTGTCTTTTAGAAGTCCTGCCAAAGCCTGCGGAAATGGATCAATATGTTCGTTACGTGATCGACTCAATCGTTGGTAACCAAACTGCCGCAACGGTATGTAGACTACGAGCACAGGTAAAAGCATGTAAAAGTCTTCACGCTCAAAACCAAGCCCAATAAACACGACAATAAACAAATCCATCGCAAGAAACGCTGCGCCAAGTACTATCCAGTACCAACCTGCCACAACCTGCCGATGAAGATTAAACAGATTTAACCGAGCGACAGCGGCGACCACAAATAGAAACAGCAATGTAATGCTAACCCACGCGACATCTCGCGACATCACTGGGTCGATACCAAACAAACTCGGTAAAGCGCGGAACAATGCGTACATACCAGGGCCAAGAATGATCACCATCAAAGACCCTTTCAGCACACTCGCAACCGCTTTTTCCTTTCGATAAGTCACCCATTGGTAAACCAGAATTGCTATCGCGGTGACGAAGGCGGCTAATATTGTCGCGTACAGCTCCCAATCATCGATGTACAGGGTTTGTTGCGCCACACTTCTATCGGGCTGCCAGTCGAGCAATAAGAAAAGCATAATAAGCAACGGTGTCGCTCCACCAAGCCAAGCAAAGTAACGATTAGCGCGCCGCAGCGGGATCGGATAGTAGAAAAATATCGCAACCGCAAAACAAACGGCGCTCGTCAAACCTGCATTGACCAAGAAATTGAGCCACCAGTCGAGCTGAGGCGAAAAGATATTGGGGATTTCAGCATACAAAGCCTGACCCGTGGCACAAACCATCAGCCCTGTGCTGCTCAGCCCTAACGCTGCGAGCTCAGGTCTCATGGGTTGCCACATCCACACAGACAAACCACATACCCAAATGACGAGTCCGGCGGAAAGTCGAAGCCAAAACACCGATGATCGATCAGACAGAGCATGTGCTGGGGAATGCGCCAGTAGACGCGTGTCGCCGCTTGCCAACGTGGCAGTTACCTGATCGCTGTTAGCAATGTAATATAGCTTGGCGCGATCATCGAAATAAAGTTGTTTATCGCGATAAAAATCGCGGCGATCTTTCGGCAATGCGGTGAGAAATTTTTTGTGCAGCGCGATACTGTCGCCTGCTGCGTTCGACATCAAAACAACGGTATTATCCGTTGTGATATTACCCTCCACAACGAGTGCAGCGCGTGTCGCGTCCCACTGCAAGGCGACATCGAAATGGGGCTGCCGATTAGCTGCCCATAAAACCATAAACACGACTAGTAAGCTCAAAGTGAGCGTCATACTGACAAGTCGCTTCGGCGTCAGAAATGAAGCGATCATCGAAGGCTCAGACCTTGATCTTGCCAAAATCGCTATCCGGAATGCAGGTAATAAGAAGTGACTGTAGCAGCAACATTCGGCAAAACATAGTACAGTTTTTATGCGGCCGCTGCCTTGGCAGAAAAGCCAGCACAGTATGTCATAAGCGCACTTCGATTCTTCACCCCGTACAAAACGAAAGCTGCTCAGCCAGTGCGATGATCCTCACATTTGGCTATCCCCCGTTTGGAGGATGTGCAAAGGCTCAATAACGCCTAGATTGCCCGTACTGCAACCCTCTAGCAGGTCGATATTCGGCACACGAAAATCTCAAGCTAGATAAACCTAATCTGTCTTGGTTGCTGAATTTTATTGCCAAAACTACGCGAAAGGTCGGCTAACTCATGAAGAAATCAATCTCATTTTCAAAGACAATACCCTCAATGATAGTAGCGTCAGTGATATCAATCTCACTAGCCGGACTAAGCGCTGCAGCGAGTGCAGCGGAACTCGTCACGTTCCAACCCGCAACCACGGCCAAAGCCAGCGACGTTAATGCAAACTTCGACGCGTTGAATAGCGAAATTCTGGCCAACAAAACGACTATTAGCAATATTGCGTTAACGCCCGGAGCAACGGGTGCAGCTGGCCCATCTGGCGCCGCAGGCGTTGCAGGAGCTGCAGGCGTCGCAGGAGCCACCGGAGCAACAGGTGCTGCAGGCGCAACGGGTGCCACAGGCCAAACTGGCCCCGCTGGCAGCGGCTCAGGTAACGCCTCAACGACAGCAACGGTTGCCGTCGATTGTGGCGGAGGTGGCTCTATTCAATCAGCCATTGATGCTGCAACTGCTGGAATAGTGACGATTAACATCACTGGTAATTGCAGTGAAAATCTCGAAATCTCGAGAAGCAATATCATCATCAATGGTGATGGCACGACGTTAACGGTCTCTAGCAACCCAGGCATTCACATCTTTGGGGCCTTCAACATCGAGATAAATATGCTGGATGTGGTTGCTGGTGCCAACACGGCACTCCTGCTTGATGCCGCTCAGGTTTCTTTGACCAATGTCGACATCACCTCTACTGGCCACGATTTTTTCGCCGTAGTCGCAAATTTTTCCAAACTCGTGCTGAAAGATTCAATGATCGTTCACACGAATCCAGCCAATGAAAACGGTGCGTTGGTAGCAACAAACAACTCAACGGTGACGCTCGATGGTGGCAATACACTTAGCACAAATGGCGCGGGTGCCGACGCGATGATTTTGTCTCAAAGCTCCACATTAGATAAAGCGCAAAATCAGACCGCAAGCGACACGATCTCAAGTACGAATGGGCTTGCGTTGCTAGTGGAGGGCGCATCCTCGATTTCCTTGATCGAAGAAAGCGACACATCCTTTGCCGGCGGTCTCGAATTGCTTGGCGGATCCTACTTACTGGCTGACAGGTTAGACGTCACTGGCGAGTTTATCGTAGGCCTCAATTCCAGCGTTCTGTTTGAAGGTGCTTGCGCCACGGATGCAGCCGGCTGCAATATCAATGTCGCCGGTGTAACTATCAACATAACGGGCGATGCCTTAATCGACGGAGGCGGCGTTGTCAGTGCTGAAGGTACGAGATTTAGTGGCGGTAAAGTTGAGGTCTCACGCACGGGCGAACTAGCGTTCTCTGACGGTCTTTTCGACGCCAATTTAGACGCTACCGGCGCAGTGAGTTTCGACGGCAGCGTCTTGACTGGCAATATTAACTGCCGGAATGACGATATTAATATCCTACTAAGCGCTTACGGAAATGCGACTGATATCAGTTCTCTCGGGGCTATAACAGGCGGGGCCTCTGGTGAATCTAGCTGTGTGCTAGACGTGACAAGTGGCATGGGCCTCGCAAGACTTTATGACTAACTGGAGATTAAACATGCACTTCTTAGCAAATTTCCGCCTCGCTTTGTCTTGCCTTGCTCTAGTCCTTTTGGGCGCCTGCAACGATAACAGCAGAGAAAACACAAGTTCTCTGCTTGTTGAACCGCCAGCCTCTGAGGTAACAGTGCTCAGCGGTGTTGCCGCAACCGGAGCCGCGTTAGACGGTGCCAGCGTCGAAATCATTGATGCCAGCGGTAACCTAGTTGATGTCGGCGATGTCCTAACGGGCAGTGATGGCTCCTACCAGATAGCGCTACCTAGCAATATTGCGCTACCTGTCATTGTCAGGGTCACGCCACCTAATGGAACGCCTTTGCTAAATATCGTCGCACCGCCTGCCGATGGCAGCACAACCATCACGGCCAATGTAAACCCAGTAACCGATCTCGTCTCTAGTTCAGCCTTGGGTGACGTAGACAGTAGCGATCCCAGTGCCCTTGCCGGTGCACTGACCGGTGTTGACACCTCGACACTCGAGGCTACCGGCGATGCCGTTCTAGCGCGCATTCTAGGCAGTTCGGTGAAGTACAGTAGTTTTACCAACGACCCAAATTTTGTCGCCAAGACCGTAGATACAAGTACAACGCCGTCAGCGACTGACGCGATTTTAGATACGTTAGCCAAACAGGCGCAAAGCGCTGGGACCAATATTAAAGCCCAGCTCAAAAGCCTTGAGCAGCAAGCAACACCTTCTAGACTGCTCGAAGAACCGGCATTTCAGGTTGGGCTAATCGGTGAAATGATCAAAGGCGGCGCCGTAGCGACTGATCTTGAAGCACAGCTTCAGAGTATTGGTGCCATCAACGAGCCCGTGGCGGGTGAAAGTGATGTTTTCCGCGCAGTCATCGCAACGGTACCGAGCTTGATCGAAACGGTTCGAAACGATTCAACTTCGCTTGCTGGCGACACCGCTCTGCTAGACCTGGCGACCGATGCGGCGGTGGATATGCTGGCGAACACGATGAGTGAGAAGAAGAATCGGTTTGCTACTGACCCGGCAGGTTTGGTCAGCGCACTCAACTCTCCGAGTCTTCAACAGGCTGTTACCAAAGTCGTACAAAGTAGCGTTGTCCCTACGCTAGCACAGTTTATCGGCAGCGGCGGTGACGCAGCCACCCAGAACAGTCTCGCCACGATAACAAGAAGGGTAACAACTGGGGCTGCAACCGTCGCAAGCACCTTTACCTTCACAGAAACTTCTACGGATGTAAGCAGCCTGGTGTCACAATTTGTTGCTACCAATGTCGCACCGACATCAATTGTAACCGCACAAGATTTAACCGATTCAGCCGTCGATGGTGGCGCCTCGCTTGTGCGAGATATCGGTGATGTTAACAACGTAAAAAGCAGTATTACCGGCTTTGCGACTGAAAATTCAAGCCTGATTGAAGGCACTGTCGATAGTCTTACAGAGACGATACCCGCCGGCATATGGGATCAAGCTGTCTGGAGTAATTTTAATTGGGGGTGAAGGTCGCACGCTCCTGTGCTACGCCAACGCCACGGGTTTTTAAATAAAATCACCCCTAAATCTGTATATGGCCTGTCAGCTATCTTATAAATTTGAACGAATTCTGCGAAATCAGGCGTTCAACTCTTTCGCGCTCTAGGCCCGTCATATAAGGAAAATACCCAATGAAATTTGATGTCTTTGGATTTGCTTCAAGCAGTAAGGTTGTCGTGCTAGTGTCAATTTTGGCGGGACTAATCATTCAGGGCTGTTCATCGCCGCCGCCCGTTGTGACTATCTACCAGCAGGTAAATTCAGAGCCAGAAGGTGCTGAAGTTTACTTTGGCACCAATCGCAGAAATATCTCTACGGTTGTGGGTAAGACGCCGCTTAACCGCAGAGTCTCTGCTTACTATACGGCGACGTTTCCTGCCGGTTACTACAAGGTCGTAAAACGCGGCTTCAGACCCATGGTTGAATACGTCGAGGCAACTACCAGCACCACGAAAATTGATCTCACACTTGAACCCTTGCCAAAGCGACCAGAAGCGCCAGCATTTGCCTTCCCGACCGTCGAGGAAGTTGCCGTAACACCGCTCGATATCGAGGCTAATCGCTCCCCCACGCTGGTGATTGCACCGGGTGCGACCATTGCCGTGATGGCTTTTCAAGAGCCCGCGGGATCAGGCGCTGGCTCCCTCGTTGCTGACAACCTAATTCTTGACCTGCAGGTTAAAGGTTACAACGTTGTTGATCGCGAACAGATCGAACGCATCATGCGCGAGCAAGGCATGATGGCTGACGGTAAAACCCAGTTAACAGACCTCGAGATTTCCAAAGAACTTGGCAAGCTTTTAAAGGCTGATTTCATTATCTATGGCGCTATTACGGAGTATGTCTCCAAAAGCGAGAACATACAGCTTTCACCCATGGTCGACCCAAAAGATCGCGGGCGTTATCAGCGCGAGTATGATGAGTTCGTGAATTTCTATCAGGACTTTGCCGACGAATTTCCTAACCCACCGGCCCTACCCAAGTCATTGAGAGATTGGGAATTTGAAGCTGCTGGCAACGCCAAACGCACCTATATTAATATTGCTCGAGTCGGCGTAACAGCGAAGATCGTCGAAATACAAACCAGCGATATTGTTTGGGTCGGTTTCGCTAGTCTACAGGATCTGCGCATTCAGCCAGCCATGCGCCGCATTATTGACGGCATGAGCTACAGCTTTCTGGCGCCACAATAGACCGACGCCCGACGGGCGGTGAACGGATTCCTCGTTGAGCATGATCTGGAACATTGATCCCATCGCCCTCCAAACCAGCGTTATATCTGTGCGCTGGTACGGTATATTTCTGTCGGCAGGGATGATTGCGAGCTACTATCACCTGCGCTGGCTCATGACAAACGAGGCACAGCGAGTCGCCTTTCAGCGTGTTGTACCGGCGGCTTTTCTGGGTAGCCTGCTAGGAGCACGGTTAGGTCACTTGGCTTTTTATGCACCCGCACTGTTACTCGAATCACCAATGATGTTGGTGAACTTCAGCGAGCCAGGGCTTGCAAGCCATGGTGCCATTGTTGGTGGCACCGTCGCCATCTGGTTGGTAACGCGCTGGCGTGAAGATATTAACTTCCTTTGGTTTTTGTCTCGCATTGCTTTTTCGTTTGTTATTTTTTGTATTCTAATTCGGTTGGGTAACTTTTTTAATAGCGAACTGATCGGCACGCCCAGCAATCTGCCATGGGCAGTGCAATTTTTACGCGTTGATGCGGTCTTCCGGCACCCCGTGCAGCTATACGAATCAGCAGCCTACCTGATTTGCTACGGTTTTATGTGGGTCATCTATCGGCGGGGTGTATCCGTAAAGGGCTTGTTGGGCGGTGTTTTAGCTGCCATGTCAGTGCTGCGTATATCGCTTGAGACGTTCAAAGCCGATCAAACGCGTATCGAAGCAGAATTTACTTACACGCTCGGCTATCTGCTGACCCTACCGATACTCACCGTCGGTATCGTGCTGCTAATTTCGGCGTGGCTTGACACAAGGGAACCGGCAACCAAACTGAACAAGAACAAGGGCGAAAGCCATTGAAATTCCTCATAGTGATCGTTGGCGTAATGATTGGCAGCTGTTGTCTGGCGGAACAGGCACGCAGTGTCAACATTAAAAATATACAGCCTATTTCGACATCGCGTATCGCTCTGGTGATCGGTAATAGCGAGTATCAGACTTCGCCGTTGAAGAACCCCAAAAACGATGCCGAGGATGTTGCCAGCGCGCTGTCGCAATTAGGTTTCAACGTAACCGTGTTGTTGGATGCAGACTATGCTGCCATGAACCAAGCAGCTACCGTCTTTGGTCAGCAAATCAAGGGCCAGGGCGGCGTCGCACTGTTTTACTTTGCCGGTCACGGCATGCAAGTCGAAGGCAGTAATTTTCTTATACCCATCGACGCAAATATTACCGGTGAGGAAGAAGTCTCATACAAGTCTATCGACGCTGGGCTTATATTAGCGAAGATGGAATCTGCCGGTAGCAAAACCAATATTATGATTCTCGACGCCTGTAGAAACAATCCTTACGTACGCAGTTTTCGCTCAGGCATCCAAGGCCTGGCACAAATGGATGCACCGACAGGCACCCTAATTGTCTACGCCACTGCACCGGGCGATGTCGCTTTTGATGGCAGCGCTCGAAATGGCGTTTTCACAGAAAACCTACTGCAAAACATTGGTACGCCCAACATTGATATTGAGCTTATGTTTCGTCGAGTACGAGTTGGCGTGCTCCATCAAACAGCGGGTAGGCAAACTCCCTGGACGTCTTCCTCTTTACGCGACGACTTCAGTTTTCGCGGAAATTCAGGCGAGCTATCGCCAGCGACCCCGTTACCAACCATCGCCAGGCAACAAACAAAGCAAGACTGGCGTACGAGCCTACCCAAAGAGACGGAGATCGCGGATGTTATAGGCAGCAATTCATTGATCTGGCGCATCAGCAGCACCGGACGTAGTACGAGCATCGATTCAGTGAGTCGAAAAATCATGGCACAAAAGGCGGCCATGCGTAATGTCTCCTTGGCGCTTCGTAAGCGCCTCGCTTTTTATGATATCAGTCCATCAAGAACACGTTTGCGGCGTCTTGAAACCGAGGGCGAACTCAGCGAACTCGAGTATCTGGATGACGGCAAGGAGGTGCTATTAACCTACGATATTCCAATACCCGCAGACTTCGGCGAAAAGATTCGCGCCGCCCAAACTGATTGATTTTTTCCCCGACTTTCGATCAACATAAACTCCCCCTGCCTGGATTCACCCTAAGAAATCTCTCTTGAGGAATCTCTTAAGGGCTCACTTAAAGCATCACTAAAGCAGCCGATAATATTGACGTGAGGTCTATTCGGCAGGTGAATTACCCGCGTCACTGGCGGATTCAATCAACCAAAGCCCTGTCTCTACGGCGTCGACAAAATCGTTAATGTTGACGCTGCAGAGATTAATAACAAACGCCTTAAGCTCGCCAAGTTGATCTTCGCTCGGCGCCACCAATGCCATGCGCATTGAACGAAAAATCGGGATCCGTGATAAATTTGATACGCCCTACCACTTGCCGCCAAGCGAGCAAGGCAAGGCAAGGCAAGGCAAGGCAAACAAGCCAGCTAAGCACCTAAAACAGTCTATAGCATTCAAATAATATCTTTGGAGATCCACGAGTGAGCGCTACGCACGACACACAACAATCAAACGACTCATTTCTTACTTAGCAGCTTCTTGTTGGAGCGCATGCAGCTATTTGACGCCAACCATGCGGCAAGTTAGTCAAATCGAGTGGTCTATCTACCAACAGGGTTCGTATATCCGTTCTGATAACGGATATACGCAGCACTGCGCCGCGAAAAGGAAGAATACTATGTCGACGGTCACAGAACTGCGTGAAAAAAACGATGAGGCAGACCTCCGCTCAGCGACCTCCAAAGATCATGCAGTGGTCTCTGCAGCAGCCATCCGAAAAAAACCAATTATAGGCATACTTCAAATAACGGTCGTCGTCACACTGATTGCTCTCGCGGTTTTTTATTCACGACCTCCCGAGGGGCCCACAGGAGCACTAACGACTCAGGCAACTAACAAGGGTTTTCTTGTCGCAGCGAGCAGTCTCGCGCCTCTCGTATCGATCCTCAGACCCGTTGCCTCATCACAACAAATTGCTATTACCTCCACGGGCTCAGTTGCTGTTCGCAGCTATGTAACCTTAACGCCACAGGTTTCGGGTAAGGTTGTTTCAACCTCTTCAGCACTTCGATCTGGCGGCAAGTTCTCTGCAGGCGAAGTTCTTGTGAGGCTTGAGAAAAGAGACTTTACGCTCGCCCTTGCTCAGGCTCAGGCAGACGTCGCCTCAGCACAGGCTTCGCTGGAACTACGCCTAGCCGAAGGGTCTGCGGCAGTTTCTAACTACAAACTTCTCCACCCCGCCAAGCAAGCTCCACCACTGGTCGCCAAGGAACCGCAGATCGCGCAAGCAAAAGCGCAATTACAATCATCCGTTGCACGCCGTGACATTCAGCAAACAAACCTTGAGCGAAGTGTCTTTTCTTTGCCTTTCGCTGGACGTGTGGTTGAAAGTTCAGCAGATGAAGGACAGATTCTCAGTGTCGGCCAATCATTCGGACGTGTCTATGCACTTGATGCAATTGAGATCGTGATATCACTAGCACCGCAAGACCTCGCGAAAATAATGCCTGCAGAGAACAGCACGGTAGCCATCACTGCTGACGGCATTAAATTCGCCGGCAAAGTAGACAGAGTTGCCGCAGAGCGTGATTCACGTAGCCGATTCTCACAGGTTTTTATCACTATCGATGACGATAGTTCGTTGATCCCTGGGACGTTCGTGTCCGTCGAGTTAAACGGGCCGGACATAGCGAACACGTTCACGCTGCCCGAAAGCGCCGTGCAGGTCGGTCAGATATTCTGGATTGTAAAAAACGGCAGTATCATGGAAGTTGCTCCAAGTATTCTGGGCCGCAGCGGTGGACAATATTTGGTTAAAGCATTCGATTATGGCCAAGGTGTCGTCACAGGCGCAGTTCCCGGGGCCAAAAATGGCCTGCCTGTTCGCCTAGCGGAGGCAAAGTAGTGACTGGCCCTGCCAACCCTCAAATACCCGCTTTCGACAATTATAAGGGTATCGTCGCTTACTTTGTGCGAAACCCAGTCGCAAGCAACCTGCTTATGGTTGTCTTGCTTGTCGGAGGATTTTTGGCCGCGCTAAGCTTAACAGCGCAGGTCTTCCCAACAATTGACCCGGGCACGGTCACCATCTCAGTCGCCTATCCTGGTGCAACGCCCACCGAAGTTGAGGAGGGCATAACACGGCGAGTAGAAGAGGCCGTGTTTGGCATTGAAGGGGTTGATCGGGTTATTTCAAGAGCATCAGAAAATCTCGGCTCTGTTACGCTTGAACTCAAAGACTTCGTCGATCCAGACAAGGTCCGTGACGATGCAGAAGCAGCCGTGCAACAATTGATCGACTTCCCACCCGAAGACGCGGAACAGCCAAAAATTGTCCGCGCCGCAACGCTCTCAGACGTACTCACTATCGTCGTAACGTCAGACATGAGCGAACGTGAACTTAGGCGCGGCGCACAAATAGTAGAGGAAGCGCTACTGGCGCTGCCCAACGTTTCCCTAACATCGCTGCTTGGCACGAAGGATTACGAAGTCGCCATTGAAATCACAGAGGACTCCCTGCGCCGCTTTGATCTCAGCATGTCTGAGGTCGCCACCACCATCCGTCGATCTTCTATCAACCTGTCGTCCGGTGAGATCAAGACACGGGGAGGCGATCTGCTGCTAAGAACCAACACCAAAGGCAACACAGGTGAATCGTTCGAGAACATAGTACTGCGGGCCGATTCAGATGGCAGCGTGTTGAGAGTGTCTGATGTCGCCACAGTTCGCGATGGTTTTGTTGCCGTCGATCTGATTAACCAGTTCAACGGTCGCGACAGCATACTCATCAAGGTGCAGAAATCCGAGACCGAAGATGTCCTTGCGATCGCCGACGAAATTAAGACATTTTTGGCAGGATATTCACCGCCGCAGGGCATTGAGGTAGCCGTTTGGAATGACCAAACAATCATCCTCGAAGACCGTATCGGCATACTCCTACGCAACGGCCTGCTCGGGTTTGCCTTGGTATTTCTATTCCTTGTCGTCATGCTCGACTTGAGACTCGCCCTTTGGGTTGCCATGGGCGTCCCCATTTCCTTTCTGGGGGCATTTCTTTTCTTTGAATCTTTTAACGTCAACATCAATATAATTTCCCTCTTTGGGTTAATTGTTGTTCTAGGAATTGTCGTTGACGACGCCGTTGTGGTTGGCGAGAACATCATTGCCGAGCAGGAAAATGGCAAAGTGGGTATCGACGCCGCAATGGAAGGCGTCAAAGGCGTGTTTGGGCCAGTTATGGTCGGCGTCTTGACCACTATGGCGGCATTTGCACCCCTCCTTTTTGTGACTGGTACGTTTGGGCAAATCCTTGGCGTTGTGCCCGTGGTTGTCATTCTAGTACTGACAATGTCGCTGGTTGAGGCGTTCCTCATTCTGCCGTCACACCTAGCGCATGGTGGCAACTGGAGTCGCTGGCCACTCGATCAAATGCAAAACTCCGTTGCGGCGTTGGTCGACCGATTTAGGAATAACATTCTGGCGCCTGCGGTCGCCCGCGCCGTTCGTTATCGTTACCTGACGCTAGTCGGCGGCCTTGTTCTACTTGCACTTGCGGGGTCTTTAGTTACTACAGGTGCCGTTAGATTTTTATTCTTTCCGGAATTGGAGGCGAATGCCATTAGCGCCAGCGTTGAATTCCCTGTCGGTACACCGTTCGAATCCACTAAAAGCGCGACTGATTTAATCATAGAGGCGGCTAAAAATGTCAATGCGGACCTCAATGGTACCGCCTTTGAATCTATCAGTGTCACTATCGGCGGGAAAACAAGAAACAGCGGCGGCCCAGGTAGCACCAGTGGCATGACCATCGCCAGCCATTTGGCATCAGTAAAAATACAACTGGTACCAGAGCCTACACGGAAACAGTCTGCGAAAGAACTCGAGACATTGTGGCGAACCAGCGTAGGTGAAATTCCTGGGATTGAGCGTCTCTCATACGTCGCTGACTTTTTCGGTAGGGGCGCTGATATCGAATTCGAACTCGCACATCAAGACAGCAACATACTTGCGGAGGCTATCGCAAGCTTGAAAGCGAGTTACGCAACAATGAGTGGTGTCTACGAAATCCAAGACTCTAACAGTATCGGTAAGCGTCAATTTGATATTAATTTAACAGCCGCCGGTGAAGCAGCAGGATTGACACCAACCGATGTCGCACGGCAACTTCGACGAAATTTTTTCGGTGAGGAAGTCCAACGAATCCAGCGTGGCCGCGAAGAGCTTAAGGTCATGGTTCGCTACCCTGAGACCAGCCGGCAATCTACCGCCGACCTGTTCGATGCGCGCATCCGGCTTGCCGACGGCAGCGAGGCGCCATTGTCTAGTGTTGCACGCGTAGAGGAATCCCGAGGCTTTTCCGCCATCAATCGTGTTGATGGACTACGTATCGTTTCTGTCTCGGGCCAAGTTGATGACGCTGTGAGCACCCCCAGTGAAGCTAACGCTATCGTGGCGAACCAATTTGCGCCTGCACTCAAACAACAATTCCCCGGATTACAGATACGCCAGTCGGGACAGGGGCGAGAGCAATCTAAAGACCTTGGTGTTCTGGGTAGACTAACGCTGATTGCTATTCTGATTATTTTTGCACTGATGGCCTCCCAGCTAAAAAGCTACTCGCAACCGCTTATTATCCTCGCGGGCGTACCTTTTGGGGCTGCCGGCGCCTTAGTTGGGCACTACCTCCTCGGCTTCAACCTATCATTTATCTCTATCTTTGGCATTGTCGCCTTGAGTGGTGTTGTAGTGAACGATGCGCTGGTCTTGGTCGACCGCTACAACAAACTCGTCGAGGAAGGCTGGGACAACGCGGAAGCCATCGTTGAAGCTTCACGGCGCCGATTTAGAGCGATCTTTCTGACAACGGCCACGACCGCACTAGGTTTGGCGCCAATGTTGCTTGAAACCAGCACCTCGGCACAGTTTTTGATACCCATGGCCGTTAGCTTAGCGACGGGAATTATCTTTGCGAGTGTCATTATTCTGTTTCTTATTCCTGCACTCGTTATGATCCGAGAGGACATGCGGATGAAAAATAGAGGAACCAGAACCAAGCAAGACATTTTACCCAATGCTGCTAGTTGAATATTCCTCCAAAGAAACTTAATGCTGTCAGTGGTCTCCTCAGATCAGTCGTCTCTGAAACTATCATGACAGCCTTTACACGTTTTGCCCGTTGCACTGACCCCCGAAACAATCGTCGCCGTGTCTTTAGTCGCAACCGCCGCCACTAACGCTACTGACGCGGGTACAATCTCACGGCTGAGCCGCGAAAACTTTTCAGTATTTTTCCAAATGTAAGGCAAAGCATCCGTCTCCAAACCAGACTCTGGACCGCTTCCTGCAGGAAACCAGCCAGAGATCTCGTCAGCGTGGCTGGCAACCGTCTTCGCCGCCACCATCATAGCGTTACTATCTGGCGAATCACTTCGTAGTTCCGTTCGAAACACTTTCATGGCCCTGCCCATTTCTTTAAAGCCTTGCTGACGCGTGTCGACAACGTCAGCTATCGTAGTTTCGCGCATGCTATCTGCTGCCAAAAGCGACGGTCCTCCTATCGATACTGTCACAAGACCTACAATTGATATTAAGCGGTTAAAAAGTCGACTTTCATTCATATACTTTGCTCCGACGAGATTGCATACAGGGTGACGAAGGTCTCTCTGCTTTTGAAATGCTCATCACCACCAATCGCGTCGGCCGTGATACCTTGTTTGTTCTCAATGTCAGCACGCGCATTGCGTTGCGCGAGCATTCGCAACATTTCTTCTAGTTCCTTGCCGGTGCTGCTGGTCAGCACTTTGTGCAAGGGTGTATCACCCCGTCCGTTAGCCTTGTTAACGTCGGAATTTAGTTGGAGCGCGACGCCAAGTGTCTTGGGAGAACCACTAGCGGCGGCGACCAATAAAACGTCATCACCTTGCGGCGTAATAAACCCAGTATCTGCGCCTGCCAAAGCCAGCAAACTCAGCATCTCGGCCTGACCTTGTTGTGCGGCTAGCAGCAAAGGCGGAATTAGGGGGAAATCATAGTCACCGGCCTTGAAGTTACTTTCGTAGCGCCATTGAACACTTGATGGCTTTGTTACCGCGTTCACATCTGCACCTTGTGAAATAAGCAAGCTAACCAAGTCAAGTTGATCTGCGAGCACGGCGGCATGCAATAGTTGTCGGCCATTAGAATCGTATCGTTGCAGGTCAACACCGCGACGAACCATAAATGCCGCAAAATCATAGTTCTGCTGATACATGGCCAGCTGCACGATTGACGTGCCGTCAGGCAGCGCGTAATCAAGGTCTCCGCCGCCTTCAATAATGGCCTCTGCAGCTTTCAGGCGACGACTTTTAACCGCAAAAAACACGGGCGTGAACCCTTCCAAGGTCTGCCTATTCGCGTCAGCTCCAAGTCGCACGAGCAAATTAATATTTTCCACTCGGCCGTTGAGTGCGGCCCACATTAAAGGCGTTTGTCCCCTCGAATCAACTTGCCTGGGATCAGCGCCAGCTTTTATCATCTGTTCCACAACCCGTTGCGGAGCGTTACCTGCACATATAGACAAAGCGGGAATATCGCCTGCCCACATTGCGTTGACATCCACACGATTCTCTAGCAACAGATCAAGAATCTCAGCGTTTCCGTACAGGCAGGCAATGATAAGCGGCTGAAAAGCGTTCGAGTTTTCCTCATCATCATTCGGTGTCGCGCCATTTGTTAGCAATAGCCGAACAGAAATTGCGTCCTGCATCTCTACCGCCCATGCCAACGGCAGAGAACCATCAGGCAATCGACTGTTGGGATCGAGCCCCGCGTTAAGTCGATCTTCGAGGACAGCGTGATCTGCAGATCGTATAAGCTGCTTCAATTCCAGTGCAGAGTTCTCACTAGCCGCCTCACTTGCAAAGGCACACCTAGCGCCTAGCAAGAACGCTATGGCAAGACAGATTGTTTGTATTCTTCGCATCGATTGGGGCACTTTTATAAGGATATTTTCATCGTAGCTCTTCAAAGGAGCGCCATACATGAGAGCGCGTTAGCCAAGCAGTCCAGGCACAGTGCCCGTGCTGTCACCAAAGCTTTCTGCGTTGACACCCATCGCCTGAATCATAGACAACAGCAGGTTGCACATGGGGGTTTGCTCAGGGAGTGATATGTGACGATTACCTGACAGCCCTCCGCCGGCAACTATCGCTGGCAAGTCCATACAATCGTGATCGTTAGGCTCACCCAGACTGGCTCCGGCTAGCACTAAAGTGTCGTCCAGTAACGAGCCTTCGCCGTCCGGCGTTGAATTTAGCCGCTCGAGTAAATAACCGAATTGCTTGAGATGATACTGATTAATTTTGTGCAGCTTTTCAATTTTCTCAGCATTCCCGCCGTGGTGACTAAGGCTATGATGCGAATCGGGTACACCAATTTCAGGATAAGCACGATTGCTAAGCTCACGCCCCAGCATAAAAGTGCAGACACGAGTCATATCGGTTTGCATCGCCAGTACTTGCAGATCCAGCATGATCTTCAAGTGATCTTCGAACGCATCAGGAATACCCGACGGTAGTACTATGTCTGTAGCACCCATATCGATTTTTTGGTTAGCCAATTTCTGGATACGGCCCTCCACCTCTCGAACAGACTGAAGATACTCATCCATCTTACGCCTGTCATTTGCGCCGAGCTGCCTACCAATTCGCATTGCATCCTGACGGACGAAGTCAAGAATGCTGGTCTTACGGCGCATTTGCAGCTGACGAGACCGTTCGTCCAGCGCTAGGTTGTCGCCGAAAAGCCGTTCAAACACATCTCTAGGGTTGACCATAACGGGTAATGCTTGGGTCGGGCTCTTCCATGAAATGGTATTAGTGTAAGTACAGCTGAACCCGATATCACAACTACCCAACAGGCTGGATGGCTCAAGTCCAAGTTCCAACGAGGAAAAGGCCGTATCTTGACCTACACGATTGGCTATCAACTGATCCATGGAGATTCCGCAGAACAAGTCGGACCCTTCCGTTGGTTTCGCATGGGCACCCGTAAGGAACGCAGCGCAGCTACGCCCATGCGCACCGCCAGGGTCACCTAGCGGATTCGCATTATTATGCGACAGCCCCGTGACAACACTTAACTTTGCCTTCATCGCAGCAAGCGGCTCAAGCGTTGGGCTAATGGGGAAATCGTAACCACTGCGCTCAGGCGTGAAATTCTCCATGCGCATGCCGTTAGGCATGTAAAAGACACTTAAACGCGATGGCTTAGTCACCCCACCAAAGGCACTAGTCGGTGTCATAGACTCTAACAGCGGCAGCGCCATAACGGTCCCCAAGCCACGCAGTACCGTACGACGATTCATCAATAGCGAACGCCTCATTGCTCCACTGTCCTTCTGAAATTAAAGGGTTCACTGTTGAGAATTTCCTGAAAAATTCGCTGCATTCGATAGCCGTCTTTGGCGGTGTTCTCGGCTATCGCTCTCACTGTGGGCCTATCATAGGCCTCAAGACCACGACCCAAGGCGTAAGTGAGCAATTGCTCCGTCAGCGCGCGAGTGAACTGATCTTTTTCTTTCAGCAACACTTGCTGCAGGCCATCGAGACCTTCAAAGTTCGTGCCATCCGGTAAGGTCGCCAGCACATCGATAGGTCGGCCAGCGTCCATCATGCGAAACGCACCAACGGCGTCATAATTTTCCAATGAAAGTCCCAGCGGGTCCATCTTCAGATGGCAGGACGCACATGCAGGGTCTTGCCGATGAAGGGCCATCTGCTCGCGCGCATTAAGTGCTTTGCCGCCCTCTTCAGCGACCAAGGCCGGCACATCGGGTGGCGCTGGTGGTGGTGGCGCTGCCAACAAATGATCCAGTATCCACTGACCACGCTTGACCACTGACGTGTGATTACCATACGAGGTAACGGTCAGCAGGCTCGCTTGACCAAGTAACCCACCCCGATTCACCTCGGGTTCAAAGATCACCCGCCTAAACTCAGTCCCTTGCACATTATCTAAACCATAATGCCGCGCCAGACGCGCATTCAGAAAACTGTAATCAGCGTCGATGAACTCGAGCACGCTGGCGTCTTGTCGGATGATCTCCGAAAAAAACAGCGCGCTTTCACGGTACATCGCTGCTCGTAAGCGCACATCGAAATCTGGGTATGCCATGACATCGGGTCGATGAAATTCAAGGTTGCGTAAATACAACCATTGTCCTGCAAAATTTTGCGTCAGCGCTTCTGCTTTCGGGTCGAGCAGCATACGTTTGAGCTGCGCCTGTAGAATATCAGGCCGCCGCAACTCGTTGTCTTCTGCAATCTTTAGCAGCTCTTCATCAGGTAGACTGCTCCAAAGGAATAGGGACATTCGAGATGCGAAGTCGATATCACTAATTCGATGCCGACCACCTGGCGCGCTCAGTGGCGGTTGATTTTCTACAAGAAAAAGAAATCCAGGTGACACTAATATGGCTTGAATGACCGTGGCAATGCCCGTTTCAAAATCCGCGTCTTTACGTGCTTCGCGGAAAACGTCTAACAATAGGTCAATGTCCTGCGTTGAGGTCGGCCGACGATAGGCTTGACGCGCGAGGCTCGAAATTATTTGAGTAGCACAAGCTTGTTCATTTAACGTTGGTGTTGGGTGACAAAGAAAAACCTTGCGTTGACTTGGGGTATCACCCCGCCCGGTAATCGATATAGGTCCTTCTACATTAATCTGCACGATGTCCCTCAAGAAGTTGACTTGCGCAAACCGTGGCGACATGAAGTAAGACGGCACTAGCGTACTGCCAACACGCCTATTGTCCACAATAAAATCGAGTACCATTAATGTCGGTTCATGGATCGGTATCGGAACAATATCGGTGTCGTTACGCAGCGTTTGTACCGTCTCATCAAGTGCCAACTGTTTTCGAAAACTCATGCCAATACTGTGCATTCCCGCTGTCAAACTCAGCTGCTCGGTGCTTCGGTTCTCTTCGAGACGATCGACTTCATTGTTAGTGTTGGCGTTGAGGTAGCCACTTATTGCATAAATACCGTCGTAGGGCGCATAAAAACTGAACTCACCACCCCCACGAGAATCCAGCGGCAGATTAGCGCTCATCCGTTCATTATGGGAAGGAAGGCCCTGATTAAGAATAGAACCATCTTTGGGGACCTGATAGCTGGTTAGTACAGATTGAGTCGGACCTAACCCCACCGCTAACCGGCTCACCTTCCCCGCAACCGAAAAATAGCGATCCATCAAGGTCGACGACACACTCAACAGATCAGCAATATTATCAAACCCGTAACCAGAATCATCGGCGGGTAGCTGGTCAGCAAGCTCCATATCAATGGCTAACAAATCACGTACAGCATTGCCGTACTCAGCCCGATTCAATCGGCGCATCGTTGCGCGACCGGGATTAGGATGAGTCGCGCTAAATCCATCAAGCGACGACTGTAGCCAACCGGTGAATTCTGCGCGCTCCGATTCAGAAGGTTGCGGACGCTTAGCCGGTGGCATGTTCCGCTCGCTCGTCATCCGTAGGATTTTCTCCCAGCCCTCAAGATTTTTGCCAGTTGCAATATCGGCCGGATTGACCATCGACAGGGACCAGTTTCCCGATAGACGCTCATCGTTGTGGCAGCGTGAGCAGTAGGTATCAAGGAAGTCCTCGTGAACCGACTTATTAATTGTGTCGGCGGCTAATGTCGACATAGATGAGCAGCTAGCCAGTAGTAGCACAGACACAGCCGTCAGACGCCTAAACACGGCGAACCACTTTCTAAGTAGCAACGACAGTGGCGGTCGCGTTCGTTGGATAGTAGTTGGCGCATACAACATAGGCGTGAGATCAAGACCTAGTACGATTGTCTTACTGCAGCTAGTTTTACCGTCGTTCCGATACTCGCACAATGACGAGAAAAGACGACCCAGGACTTATAGACAGCACAAAGAGTGCCAATGCTAGATGAAACTTGCGATCGGCCAGCGCTTATGTCTTGCGGCCCTTAGATGCCTGCCAACGCCAGTGTATTGCGCTAGGTGCACTGGATTTTTTAGAACTGAACAACGTCGCCCCGGATAGCGGCAGGCACAGGCAAGAAAAACATGCACCAACCATGGTCGTTAGAAAATGCGGGCCCCATTTGAGGTCAGTTTCAAGCCAGGGCTAAAGGGAATATGCGCTACGCGCCGGGCTTAAGCTCTACGTCCGCAGGCCAAGGCTTATGGTCACACTGACCACAAACAACATCGATGATTAAGGCCATACCGCACGTCGAATGGATTAGTGGACTCGATAGGTTTTTGTCGTTCAGATTACCAGCAACCCACTGCCTCAAGGTCATTACAAATGGAAACAAAGCCGCGCCCTTGAGGGTCAAAGTATAATTGTGGCGCGGCGGCTTGTTCTGATACTCAACTTTCTTAAAAATGTTATTACTGACCAACTGTTTCAAGCGCTCGGACAATACGCTTGGCGGTATATTCAAGCGCGTTAAGAAAGCATCGTGTCGTTGCGTGCCAAAAAATGATGCTATCAACGCGAGCAAAGTCCAGCGGTCGCCAATCAGCGATGCCAAATTTAAATTACCAAGTTCCGTCTCTGCAATGCTCGCAACCCGCTTTCGATGCTGCGTGTTGTAGCTGCGTATTTCATCTAGCTGTGACTCGAGATGTTGCCCGAGTTTGGGCCAGGTTACCTCTTCAAAAAGCAGATCTTGCTTGCACGCTCGACAGACGACTTTGGGTTGCATGAACGCATTGCAATGATGATGAAAAAGTCGATTCGATATGTCGACGTAGTCCGCGGTTTTCCAATCAGACTCCCACTTTGCTGCCAGCAGCGACGGCCCCAGCAACCCTAATCCCTTCTCAGTAAATTTGTACTCAAAACGATTTACTGTATTGCCGTAGGGGTATTTATAAAATATTTCATGCTCAATCAACGCATGCAGTCGCCGAGTTAGCGTTGAGCGGCTGGCACCCGTCGCCGCTTGAAAAGCATCAAAGCGATTCACGCCATAAAACGCCGAGCGCAGAATGAGAATCGTCCAGCGATCGCCAATAACGTCAAGGCCGTCGGCAATAGCTTGGTTAAGAATGAGTTGTACAGGCATCGCCGCAGCCTAACAAAAGCCCATAAGAAAGTCCCTCATGGATGCGCCCAAAAGTTTGATCCATGCCACTAGTCCACCGGTTGAGGCGCTCTTGACGCGCCTTCAAATTAGCTATCTAATGCATTTAAGTTTCATAGAAGTAGTTACTTACCAGACAGAATAGAGATGTGTTATGACGGTTACTTGGAAGAACACGGTAAAACATACAATCAAACGCGGTATTCACCCTTACCTCAATGGTGCCTGGGCGCCCATGTTCGATGAGGTCAACGCGTCTGATATGGAGGTCATCGGCGAGATCCCGAAAGACATTGACGGCATCTATATACGTAACACTGAAAACCCGGTGCAAAAGCCTCTCGGGCATTATCACCCCTTTGATGGTGATGGCATGTTGCACGCTATGTCATTCAAAGATGGCAAGGCCGAATACAGAAATCGGTTTATTCGGACCGAGGGTTTTGTTGCAGAGCAACAAGCAGGCAAAGCACTGTGGACTGGCTTTGTGAATGACGCCAAGTTATCGACACGGCAAGGATGGGGCGCACAAGAGTACATCAAAGACTCAAGTTCTACAGACGTAGTCGTTCATGCAGGCCAAGTGCTTTCAACGTTTTGGCAGTGTGGCGAAGGCTATCGGCTTGATCCTTATACATTAGAGCAACACGGCACCGAGTCTTGGGTACCTGAAGAGGGAATTTCAGCACACCCTAAAGTTGATGAAAGTACCGGCGAAATGATGTTCTTCAACTACTCAAAGAATCCACCCTATCAACACTATGGCGTCGTCAACAAAGACAACAAGCTTGTTCACTACACGCCTGTACCGCTACCTGGCCCACGCCTTCCACACGATATGGCATTCACTGAAAACTTTTCTATTCTTATCGATTTACCCTTCTTCTGGGACCCTGAAAAGTTAGCTAGCGGCAAGCACGTGCCAACGTATTACCCCGACACACCAACACGC
Organism: Candidatus Azotimanducaceae bacterium; assembly: GCA_047630175.1. GTDB lineage: Bacteria > Pseudomonadota > Gammaproteobacteria > Pseudomonadales > Azotimanducaceae > UBA4582. Next base: position 39,740 of record JBLHVI010000003.1, on the reverse strand, counting down.
TTTGCCATACTCCCACGCTTTGGTAATCAAGAAGATATTCAGTGGTTTGAAGCTGCTCCGACCTATGTCTTACATTGGATGAACGCCTATGAAGAAGGCGACGAAATAGTCTTAGACGGTTACTTTCAAGACAATCCCGACCCCGCACCCATGCCCGGAATGCCGAAAAATGCCGGGAAATTGATGGCCGGGTTAGACCAACAATCCTTTCAATCTAAGCTGCATCGCTGGCGCTTCAATCTAAAGACGGGCGAAACAACGGAAGAGCACTTGAGTGAGCGCGTGCTAGAGTTTGGTACGTTTAACCAAACGTATGCTGGCAAGAAAGCGCGTTACTTGTATTCAACCTACAGCAAGCCAGGCTGGTTTCTGTTCGCGGGCCTGGTTAAACACGACTTGGAAACCGGCGAGACCACCGAACTACGCTTTGGCAGCAAGCGCTACGGCAGTGAGGCACCGTTTGTACCGCGCATCAACGCGCAAAGTGAAGACGATGGCTATTTGGTCAGTTTCATAACAGACACTAAACAAGACCGCTCCGAGTGTGTATTGATCGATGCGCAAAATATTGAGGCGGGCCCCGTCTGCACCATTGTTCTGCCACACCGAATTGCTAGCGGAACGCATGCTACCTGGGCCGATGGGCCAACAGTACGCGAAGCCCAAGCTCGTCTACCAAAATCGACGGCAAGTCACGCGCAGAGTAACACGGGATAGTTGCCTGCGTGTTAACACCCACGCTTAACTGCTAACGCGCGCCAGCTCTATTGTGCAAACAATTGTTGTCCCGATAAGCTTTATAGAAAAGGTCATAAATCATGAGCAAATCTCGAATTTACATCCTTGGCGGCCATCAAAGCGACTTTGCCCGCAACTGGCGTAGAGAGCAGAAATCAATTTTCGACTTGTTTAGCGATTCAGTAAGAGGCGCATTGGACGCCACTAAACTCGACCCTACTGACATTCAAGTTGGTCACGTGGGCAATTTCGTTTCCGCGTCCTACACTGGCCAAGCACACCTAGGCGGTTTTTTCGGTCATGTCGACCCCGCACTTGCCTACCTGCCGGCCTCAAGCCATGAAGCCGCCTGCGCGTCAGGTTCCATGGCAGTATTAGCTGCCATGGCAGACCTAGAGTCGGGGCGCTATGACCTTGCCTGCGTCGTCGGCGTTGAAATGATGAAAGTGAAACAACCCGAAGTCAAAGGCGACCCGCTCGCCGCCGCCGCCTGGGTTGGTAAAGAATGGATCGGTGCAGAAATGGTTTGGCCTTGCGCGTTTAGTGACTTGGTCGACGAATACGAGGGCGCCTACGGCATTTCCAGATCTCATCTAGACGCTATTTCAATAAAAAATTACGCCAACGCCAAACACAACCCAAACGCGCAATCGCGCAACTGGGAAGTTCCCGAAGCGGCCTTTTGCGACAATGATGAAGTCAATCCAATTATCGCCGGTAACATTCGACGTCTGGACTGTGGCCAAATCAGCGACGGTGCTGCCACCGTTTTTTTAGCCACGGCTGAGCGCGCCCACGCCTATGCAAAAGCCCACAGTATAGACATCGATAGTATCCCCTACATAAAAGGCTGGGGACATATCAATGCGCCCATGCAGTTCAGCGAGAAGCGTAAACTAGCTCAGGGCAAGTCTGCCCTTCTTCCGCATGTCGACATGTTGTTCCAACAAACACTCAAGCGCGCAGGTCTACAAAGCATCGAGCAAATCAGCGGCATGGAAGTGCATGACTGCTTCAACATTACCGAATACATGATTCTTGATCACTCGGGCTTGTGTGCCCCCGGCGAAGCATGGAAAGCCATCGAAGCCGGCGCTACTCAGATTGATGGCAAGCTGCCCATAAATGCTAGCGGTGGTTTAATTGGCCAAGGGCACCCTGTCGGCGCAACGGGTGTTCGCATGTTGTTAGACTGCGCGAAGCAAACATCGCATCGCCACGAGGGACTGCAAATACCTGACGCCGGGGATATGATGACGTTTAACGTAGGAGGCAGCACAACAACCTGCGCTAGCTTTGTTGTGGGAACCGCGTAACTCGCGGTTTGACACCCATATCGAGACGACTTAGCGTTACGCAATGCGAATGTTGATAACGTTTTGCCGACTCTGCTTACAACATTACTATACGCAACCATTGTGACTCGGCCAGGCAGTGACGTGGCTAAACTCTCAGGTTGCAACAGTGACGAGATCAGCCGTAAGCAACGTCACTTGCAACAATCAAGACGTTTAGGTTGATGACGCTCGCTTATCAATGTCCCTCCACGCCGCCTTACTAACAAACTGCTTCGCTTCGAAACCAATCAGGTCCAGGTCGTAAGCCGAGCAACCCGAGAAGATTGGCATGATAATGACACGGTCGGCGAGCGCTACTCAGTCTTGTTTTTACGCCTGCCAATTTTTTCGACCCGCTCCATGAACGCATCTCGATGACGGTTATTGACGAAGTCCAGCTTGAATTTGTTATGGAAAAAAATATGCAGCTTTACGTAGTCATCGTGCAGCGTAATGTTGTAGCCGTCGAAGTCTGAGCCAGCAGAAACACCACTAAGGTGATGCTCGCCTGACCGCTCAACGCCTTCCTCACGAATGCGATCAAATGCGCGTAATGCGTTTTTAATGTCGACCTTTTCCATGATAGTTACCTTAATTGTCCATGCGAATGTCGCTAGTACTTTCGAGCAAGACCTACCGCAAAGTCTGAACCCGTGCCGACAAGCCATTGCCAGCATCTTCCCAGCATACCAATGTTATCGGGACTGAGGTGCCGCGCTTCATCGCGATGTTCAACCTCATCCTCTAAACACGAATTCAATAGCCCGCGCACCTCATGTTCGTCACACGCTGCTAGCCGTTGAATTTGCGCGAGGTAGTGAGATTCAACAAAGGTCTCTACCGCATCAATAGTAATAAAAACCGCGGCAGATCCAAAGCAAGCGGGGATCGCACCCGTGAGATAACCTGCCACTTTCCATAGCGGTAATAAGCGACTATGGTCGGCTGCAGGCAGTAGGGCCGAGATTTTAGCTAGATGACTTTCTTCGGTCTGCAGATGTCGTTGTGCGAATAGTCTTAGGTTGGGATCGCGAGCAACGCTTAAAATACCCTGATAGATCGCCACAGCACCGGTTTCACCCGCATGGTCGCTGCGCAATTCAGCGACAAGCCATGTCATGTCAGCTGCGTTTAATGTTTTTCCTGAGTCGGCGGCGAACACTACGCGTTGCCTCGAACGTGGGTCACTTCCGCAGGTTTCATCGCGACCAGCATGTAATTTCCACCAAGAAAAGAAGTCAGGTGCATATTACGTTTCAGCGGGTTAACGCCGACACCCGTAAGCTCACCAAGGCCGAACCCCATGTCTTTGAGGAATTTCATGGCTTCCACTGGCGTTACAAATCGCCGCCAATCGTGCGTGCCACGAGGCAGCCAGCGCAATACATACTCCGCTGCAATTTTTGCTGTGACCAATGAGTAGAGTGTGCGGTTGATCGTTGCGACTATCATCATACCGCCAGGTTTCGTCGCGCGGCCGCAACTCGCCATAAAACCCACGAGATCGTCTACATGCTCAACCACTTCCATGTTAAGCACAACATCGAATTGTTGCTCAGCCGGGAGTTGTTGTATTTCCATCACAGCGTAACTCAGGTCAAGATCTGTGCCCTGGCTATGCTGCCGAGCTGTATAGATATTGCGCTCAGCCATGTCAATCCCGTACACCGATGCACCAAGTCGCGCCATCGATTCAGCAAGTATTCCTCCACCACAACCCACATCCAGCACAGACACGTTTTGTAGCGTGTCTTCAGCCGCTAGATGTAGATGCTGCTGAACCTGTGCCAAAATGAACGGCACACGCAGTGCATTCAAGCGATGGAGCGGCCACATAGGCCCTGTGGTATCCCACCAAGTTTCAGCCAGCTGGTTGAATTTTTTGATTTCCTCTGGGCGCACGGTTGACGCAGTCATGCTTTTCATCTCGTGTTACATTCATCAGTGCGTGTTATACGAGAAACAGGCGCTCTAGGATTCGCGGCCCTCACGGTGAGCGTCCATCATCACTCGGATCTCTGCAAGACGGGGGATGAGGGTCGCTATCTCGCGCTTTGAAAATTGCTCAGCGAAAACCGACAGGTCAGGATCAAGTGAGGCTATTGCTTTGATTCTAAAGTCTTTGCCTTTTTCAGTAATCCACACGCACTTGCTACGTTTGTCCTTCGGATTTGGTCGTATCTCAACCAGGTCGCGCTTTTCAAGCCCTGCTAACGTGTGGGTCATCGTCGTTTTGGGCACTTGGAAAGCGCGAGCAAGGGCCAACGGCGTTTGGCCATCTCTAACGCGCGTACAGTGATTCAGCACCGAGAAATGAGGAACAGTTAAGTCACCAGGAAGCCGAGACTCCATGAGCGAGCGTGCAAGCTGTTCGATAATGCCGATTTCATTGAACAACGTGAAATAAAAGCTCCGTGTGTCATCATCCATTCCCTACTTCTCAACCCCTAACGTTATATGACCTTGGCTTCCAGCGGCCAACGTGGCGACGCACTGATTGCTGGACCGTAACCCAACCGCCCGAGCATTTGAACAGTATGACCCGCAGGCGCAAGCATTTTATGAACCTCGGCATAAAGCGCCGCCATTTCCGGGTATTCTTGCAGCGCTTGGCTTACCGGATGCAGACTTAGACCCTGCATTGTTGTTGTCAGGTTGAGGCGTACCCAGCGCCTACCGGCCTCGAGCTGGCTTTCGCGGCTATTGTTTGGCGTTGTCACCACCGCGTAGGCTGGCGTGTTGTTTAGCATCTCATCGTACATATCAATGCCTTGCTGAAAAACGCTGCTGCTTGGGTCAAGCAGATTTTCTCGGGTCAGCATACCGACTGCCATGCCTGCTTCTAAAAAGGCACCACCCATATCGATACCGTCTGGCATCGCATTTATCTCGGCCTTACCCATGCGCATAAGGTCAACACTCTCTTTCATCGTGCGCGGTGTGTATGTTTCGATTCTATGCGCCGCCCACGTGAGTTCGCGAATGGCGGCGACCCGGCTTGGTTCTAAAATCACTTCAGCCAACGCTGCGAGAGGCGCAGCGGTATCCGGCGCTACTGGCGTGTCAGCAAACGGTTCTTTGCAGCTATGTCGGTCTAGTATGTTCTTAAAAAGTGGGTCCGGCTCAATAGCGCTATCCTGCCTAAATGTCGCAATCGCGACAGGACCATCTTCGCCTTCAGGGAAAGGCACCATGTCGACAGCATAACCACGCACAGTGGCTGCGATACGCATTTGCTCTAAGAAGCAACCAAGACCGATAGTCAGTTGCCGAGAATAAGGATCGGTATGCGGTAAATCGCGCGTTTTGTCACGATATAGAATCACCGTATCTGGCGTACCCAGGTCGACCTGCCAAGGCTGGCGATTGTGGGGGTTTGGCACCAAAATAGCATAAGACAAAGCAAACCGCCGAGGCTCGTCATAACCGCCGGCTTGCTGCCATGGCGCGATCGCTTTTTCAGGTGTGCGAGTTGACGTGAAAATGCCGACACCAGCAGTGGCGGCGACGATGGTACCACCACCCATAATGACCAATATATTCCTACGAGATAACGCCATAACAACCTCTCCAAGCCCATATAGTTCGATGTAGGACTATATTAGTCCGAATTCGCACTATGTCAACAGCGCCTGCAAAGAATTCGCCGCAGCACCTGAACGACAGCGAACTGGCAACTGTGACATCATGAATATGAGGGATGTAAGGGTCTGCAGAGCCGGACTACGCAGGCGCCGCATCAGTGATCACGGCATCAAGGAAATCGAATACAAGACGATACTAAAGGCGCCGCTGTCCTTGTCGGCCAACATCAGGCTGATATGGCTTATGTCAGAGAAATTCAACGGGGGTAGGTCGGCCAGTCGCCGACCACGGTACTGGCCAACAAAAGATGCTAGCTTAAAGTCGTAATACTTTTGGTCGCTGCTGCTTTCAAATTTGGCGACATAAGCAACACCTCTCGGGATCTGCGACGTTTTAAGTCTTAGCTGATACATTCGACCGTCAGCAAGCGCGTTAAGCTCAATACTGCTCATTGGCGACACAGGCAGCGCTTGCGCTAACTCAAATTCAACTGATGCGAACCCGCCATTATTAGCGAGTGACAAATTGCCAAAAAATCGCAAACCTGTCGGCCCGGATACCGCTTCTGTAAAGCCTTCTGAACGCCCCCCCATAACGGTGTCATGAATCAGTCGCACCTGCTCAAAATGCATAGAATTCGCGAATTCAAGTGTTGTACCGACTGACATACTTGTTGTCTCTTCAGCGGTGGATAGTGGCATTGTGGCAGCGCCACAACTATACATAGCAAGGTTAATAGCTGTTACCACCAGTAGGTAGGGCTTCATCGTCAGTCCGTCACATTAACAACTAACGTACGTTGCTGACAAAAATTTAGATTGCCTTAGGCGACGAGCGTAGGTTCACATCCAGCGAGTCCTGGGGGGTTTGCCGCTTGACTAGGTCAACAAATTCCCCGGCTAACACCACAATTGGCGTTTAGCGCTATTAGCAACGGCTTCGCCTATTGACGCAATATTATTCCGACAATACAGAATCTGCCCAGGCATCGCTGATTGCCCACAGTTTCTCAGCTACCTGCTGATTAGCGGCCTCATCTGACATTTTCGCTGTCTGACAGTGAGAATAGTACTGCCCAGCAATCAGACCTGTGTCTTCCTCAGTCGCGCAATACACGGTAGTGGAGGCACCTTGATCAACATTCTTGGTAAAGGGACTAATCAGCACCATCAAACCTCGCATCAGCAACGAGCCGCGACCTATATCTGTCGTCACCAACGCACCCGGATGCAACGAACATGCGGTCAAACCCTGGTCGCCATAACGTCGCTGTAATTCATTCGCCATCAGCGTATTTGCCAGCTTCGCCTGCCCATAGGCTTTAAACATACTAAAGTTATTGTGGGTGAGCGGAAAGCAGTCGAAATCTAGTGTTTTAGGCGAACGATGAGATTCACTCGACACCATAATGACTCTCGGCGAGACAGCCTTCAACAACCGCGGCAGCAGCAATCGGGTTAGCAGAAAATGACCGTAATGACACACCCCCACAGTCTTCTCGATACCCTCTTGCGTTTGCTCGTAGGTGGGCGTGACCAGACCCGCATTACAGATCAGGGTGTCAATTTTTTCGGCATTGAGCTGCGTACCAAAAGCGGTGATGCTGTCGACACGCGCAAGATCCAACGGCAGACACTCTGCCTGACTCTTCGGATGCAGTTGCAGGATCTTGTCCACCGCCGCTTGCGCCTTTTCAGCAGACCGACATGCCAAAATTACGCGTGCTCCCGCTGCGGCTAATGCCCGCGCCGTCTCAAAACCAATGCCGGTGTTGGCGCCTGTCACGATCACGACCTGATGGCTAAGATCCATGCCGACGATCAGTTCAGAAGCCGACGTGCTCGCGTTCAGTTTTACGTGTAGCTTGGCGTGTTGATTTGGCATTCCTTACCCCATTGGATACATGTGTGTCTTTGTCACAACATCAATCTTTTTCATGACCTCATCGCTCAAATCGAGATCGGCCGCTGCGAAGATGTCATCCAATTGATCCGAATGAGTCGCGCCTACAATGGTCGATGCCACAAAGTCATGCTGTTTGCTCCAGGCAACCGCCAGCGTTGTTACCGAGATACCAATCTCGGCCGCTATTTCCATAAACGCTGTCGTCGACGCGATAGACTTAGGATTGATAAAACGCTTCGCCATCGCTTGCTGGCGCCCACCAGCGTCTAGATATTTAGTAAAACGCGCACCTTCAGGTCTGGCTTCATGTAGATACTTGCCAGAGAGCACGCCGCCAGCGATGGGTGAATAGGGAATCAGCGATACCTGCTCTTGTCGGCAAACTTGCGCCAACTCATCTTCAAAACGGCGATTATTCAAAGAGAAATTATTTTGGATTGTTTCATACCGAGCGATACCATGCATCTCTGAGACACCGATAGACTTCGTTAAACCCCAGCTAGTTTCGTTACTACAGCCGGTGACGCGCACCTTACCAGCCTGCACGAGATCATCTAGCGCCGAGAGCATTTCGAGATAGCCCACGCCATGATCCGGCCAGTGAGTTTGATACAGGTCGATGTAATCTGTTTGGAGTTTTTGCAGGCTGACTTCGACTGCGCGAATAATATTATGCTTGTCGAGCGCTGTTTTGCCGTCTCTAACAGCAGCTGTAATCCAGCCATGGCTTGGGCCAGAAACCTTGGTGGCGATGAATACAGAATCGCGCGACTTGGTTTTTAGCCAACGACCCACGATTTCTTCTGTCATGCCGGCCCACTTGGGGTCTGGGGGTACCGGGTAATTCTCAGCTGTATCAAAAAAGTCGATGCCCGCGTCGAAAGAGCGATCAAGGATTTCAAAAGCAGCTTTCTCGTCTGCAGCCGCGCCAAAGGTCATGGTGCCCATACAAATTTCAGACACCACGATGGCGCTCTTACCCAGTCGATTGCTTTTCATCTCGTTACCTTATGCCCTTGTTGAAACCCACAACGACTGTAATGAAACCGCATCAATGGGTAAAGACAGCACTCAATTTGTTTTGGACTTCTAAAACGACCGCATCAAGCCAACGTGCCAACGCATCGCCAGCCCGCAGCAATCACTCCCACTCAATCGTCGCTGGCGGCTTGCTGGATATATCGTAGGTGACCCGCGAAACTCCGCTGATCTCGTTGATAATACGGCCAGAGACTTTCTCGAGAAAGTCATACGGCAGGTGTGCCCAGCGCGCTGTCATAAAGTCGATTGTCTCAACCGCGCGCAAGGCGATCACATATTCATAACGGCGGGCATCGCCTACGACGCCGACAGATTTGACCGGTAGGAAAACGGCAAAAGCCTGGCTAGTACGGGCATATAAATCGGCAGCGCGCAGTTCTTCGATAAAAATATGATCAGCTTGTCGCAGCAAGTCAGCAAACGTTTTAGATACCGGTCCGAGAATACGCACACCAAGCCCCGGACCAGGAAACGGATGACGATTGACCATCTCTGGCGTTAGCCCCAGCTCGACACCAATCTTGCGCACCTCGTCTTTAAAGAGCTCACGCAGGGGCTCAATTAGCGCCAGCTTCATATAGTCAGGTAAACCGCCCACATTATGATGCGACTTGATGACATGGGCTTTACCATCCTTGTTACCCGCTGACTCGATAACATCTGGATATATCGTGCCCTGCGCCAGAAAGTCGACATCTTTGATTAACTGGGCCTGCTCATCGAATATCTCGATAAAGGTATTGCCGATTATTTTGCGCTTTTTCTCGGGGTCGGCGACGCCCTCTAACTTACCCAGAAATAACGCTGCAGCATCGACCCTAACAATATTCAATTTGAAAATATTGTCCGACCCCTTGCCGAGCATGGCCATCACTTGATCGCCCTCATCGAGACGCAACAGACCATTATCGACAAACACACACGTCAGCTGATCGCCGATGGCACGTGACAGCAACGCCGCCACTACGGATGAGTCGACCCCTCCTGAGAGTCCCAGAATCACCTTACGATTACCCACCTTGGCACGCACGCCATTGATGATGTCGTCGACAATATTTGCGGGTGTCCATAACCCCTGACAACCGCAGACCGTCTTAATAAATCGCGACATCATGGCCATGCCTTGCAGGGTGTGGTTCACCTCAGGGTGGAATTGGAGCCCATAAAAACGCCTAGTATCATCAGCCATGGCCGCGAATTCGGTGGTTGAGGTGCTTGCTAACGACACGAAACCCGGCGGTAATTGCGCCACTTTGTCCCCGTGACTCATCCAAACATCAAGGTAACGTCGGTGCGCGTCGAGCTCGTCATAGATATCTGTCAGCAGCGGACTGTCGGCTTTGATCTCTACCCGCGCATAACCGAATTCTTGCTTGGCCGAACCCTCTACCTTGCCGCCAAGTTGCAGCGCCATGGTTTGCATGCCATAGCAGATGCCGAGTACCGGAACACCTAGATTGAAGACATAATCTGGCGCCCGGAGCGTATCATCTTGGGTCACGGATTCAGGACCACCAGAGAGAATAACGCCGCTCGGGTTGAAATCTCGAGCGATCGTTTCATCAAGATCAAAGGCTCGAATTTCACAATACACGCCTATCTCGCGCACACGACGCGCGATTAGCTGCGTGTATTGCGAACCGAAATCCAAGATCAGGATTTTCTCGGCGTGAATGTTATTGGCAGACTCAGAGGATGAGTCGGAAGATGCTGGATTAAGCCGCGCTTCGGTCGTAGTCATTGGATTCATGCCACTCCAAAGGGGGCGTATTATACAGATAGGTCTTGCAGATGCGAGCGAAACAGGCATCATGCATGGATGCCATCTATACCACAATCAAACCGCGAAATTCTGTCCGTTGGCGATCTCAATCGCGCTGCCAGACAGCTTCTCGAAGGCCAATTCGCTATGGTCTTTGTCGAGGGTGAGATCTCCAATTTCGCTCGCCCTTCTTCAGGCCACTGGTATTTCACGTTAAAAGACAGCAGCGCTCAGTTGCGCTGTGCCATGTTTCGTAATCGAAATCAGAGCATTCGTTTTGCGCCAGCGAATGGCCAGCAGGTTATTGTCCGCGGCAAAATCAGTCTGTACGAGGGTCGCGGCGAATATCAGATGATCGCCGAGTTTCTCGAGGAAGCGGGTGATGGCGCGCTCAGGCGCGCCTTCGATAAGCTTAAATCACAGCTTGAAGCTGAGGGTTTGTTTGCTGAATACACAAAAAAAGTCATTCCCGCTATGCCGCGGCATATCGCCATCATCACTTCACCGACAGGCGCGGCGATTCGCGATGTGCTACAGGTGCTCAAGCGGCGCTTTCCCGCCATCAATGTCAGTGTCTTGCCCGTCGCCGTACAAGGTGATGAAGCCCCGGCACAGATCGTCAGGGCGCTATCACAGGCGAACCAGTATGTTGAAGACCCGTTCGACCTGATCCTGCTGACGCGCGGCGGTGGCTCGCTGGAGGATCTTTGGGCCTTCAATACGGAGCCGGTCGCAAGAGCCATCTTTGCCAGTCAATTACCTGTGGTCTGCGCCGTTGGGCACGAAACCGACGTCTCTATCGCCGACTTTGTCGCCGACCTGCGTGCACCAACACCTTCAGCGGCTGCCGAGCTAATTAGCCCCGATGGCGCCGAGTGGCAACAGACCTTCAGCCGTTATCAGCGCTTGCTACAACAGCTAATGGCCAGCGAGGTGAGTGACCAGCGCCGTCATCTGCTACACCTTGGCAACCGCATGCGGCATCCAGGACAACGCCTGCAAGACTTCCATCAACGACTGGATGATCTCGAATTACGTCTACGCAGTGGTTTGCGGCATTACCTTGGCCGATTTCGCATACCTGAGTTGCAGGCTCGACTGGCGCGCGCTATTGCGCGCCAGACAGAGCGCACGAGGGCTCGCCTTACGCTTGCCGCGGCAGGTATTGAAGCGCCAGGCCAGCGCATCAACAATCAACAACAACACGTTGTTGATTTGGCACAGCGTTTGTCTCGGGAGATGCACCAACAGCTTGGTCAGCGTAACCGGCAATTAGCGCACAATGCCGACAAGCTTCATACAGTGAGCCCTCTGGCGACCCTCCAACGGGGTTATGCCATTGTCACTCGTGGCAGCGGCCAGTCTACAGAAAAGTCACTCGATATTGTCCAAGATGCTGGCTCACTGAAGCCTGGCGAGCAAGTAATCGCGCGTTTACATCATGGCCAGTTCCAAGCGACAGTGACGCATGTTACCGAACACGACAACAGCGAGGAAAAACTCCCATGACGTCTGCCCGTATCCAAGCCAACCAGCGCGGATTACCTTACATAATCCTCGCGCTCTTGCTGGCTTGCGTGACTCTGCCGGCTCACAGCCTTCCCCGCCATGCAGCCATCCCTGGCGGCGTTGCTGTGCTAGAGGTCCCCAGTGAGACCAAAACGGCGCGCTTTAATGACAAACCGATTCTGCTGGTCGTCGAAAATGACATCCACTATGCGCTGATAGGTCTGTCCTTAAAGACAAAGCCGGGCAAGTATCATCTGGAACTCGACATCACAGCGGTTGACCCATCGAGTCATGACGCTGAGAATCCCGCCCTATCCGAGTCACCCGAAACCTCAGCAGCCCGAATAAGTTTCAACGTCGCCGCCAAAGACTATCCCGTGCAACGCCTGACGATACCGAATGACCGCAAGGTCAATCCGTATGCCCAAGACATGGCGCGTATTCAACAAGAGCGCAAGGACATGGATGTCGCTTTTGCGCATTTTCAAAACACTGACGTGCAGGTCAATTTCACGATGCCCACCACGGGCAAGGCGTCCAGTTCATTCGGTTCACGCCGTATTCTCAACGATCAACCCCGCAATCCCCACAGCGGTATGGACATCGCGGCAGGTACGGGCACACCAATAAAGACCCCAGCGGCAGGTATTGTTGTGGCGCAGGGAGATTACTTTTTTAACGGCAATACCGTGTTGATAGACCACGGTCAGGGATTAATCACTATGTATTGTCACTTAAGTGAGATCAGCGTAGCGGTGGGTGATGTACTTAACGAGGGCATGCTGATTGGCAAGGTCGGTCAAACCGGACGCGTCACGGGTCCACACCTGCATTGGAGCGTTAGCCTTAACAACGCGCGCGTTGACCCTGCTCTTTTTCTATCAAAGGATCTTCAAACGGGGCCAACACAGAAACCCTAGGCGCGCGCTATCGAGCGCACGGAACCTCTAGCGGGTGTCTACCAGTTGTTGTGTTTGCCTTTACGACGGTCGGTCTTTTTCGAATTACGCACATGTTCAACTAAACGTCGTTTACTATCGACCTGACGTTTCGACAGGACATTTTTCTTATCCTTGTAGGGATTATCTGATGTCCTGAACTCGATCCGAATGGGCGTACCTTCAAGCTTCAGAGCAGCAACAAATTTATGCTGCAGGTAACGCTTGTAAGCATCTGGCACCGCATCGGTCTGGTTGCCGTGAATAACAATAATGGGTGGGTTATTGCCACCCACGTGCGCATAACGCAGCTTGATACGTCGACCATGCACTGTCGGTGGTTGATGTTCCTGAATGGCTTTTTCCAGAATATCGTTGAGAGTGCGGGTCTGCAATTTGCGCGTTGCCGACTCATAAGCCTTGTGTACCGACTCATAAAGCTTACGAATACCGTTGCCTTTGAGCGCGGAAATGAAGTGAGTAGTCGCAAAATCAATAAAAATCAGACGTCGGTCAAGCTCACGCTTAACGAGGTTTTTCTGCTCTAGTTCCGCGTCATCCCATTTGTTAACAGCAATGACCATGGCGCGCCCGGCATCTAGCACATGACCCAATAAATGCAGGTCTTGGTCGACGATACCTTCGGTCGCATCGATCATAAGAATCACGACGTGGGCATCATCAATGGCAGCCAGCGTCTTGATAATTGAAAACTTCTCAACCTTCTCCTTCACCTTGCCACGTCGACGAATGCCCGCAGTATCAATCAACGTGTAACGCTGACCTCGGCGCTCATAGGGAATGTAGATACTGTCTCGGGTGGTGCCCGCTTCGTCAAACACCACCACGCGCTCTTCACCTAGCAAGCGATTCACCAAGGTCGACTTGCCCACGTTGGGCCGACCAACCACTGCGATCTTGATGCCCTGGTCACCATAGTCGACGGGCTCTTCTACCTGATCAACCAGCAAGTCGCCCAGCAGATCAGTCACCTCATCGTCAATCATGTACTTGACGCCACTACCTTGTGAGGCAGAAATCAGGCATGGATTACCGAGCCCTAAAGAGGCGAACTCACCGAGCACGTAGTCGGGGTCTTGGCCGTCAATCTTGTTCGCCACCAGCAACACATTAATCTCATCGGCGCGCAGAATCCGCGCGATTTCTTCATCTGCCGCGGTGCGTCCGCCTTTGGCGTCAACGATAAACAAAACTAGGTCAGCTTCACCCACCGCCGTTAGTGCCTGAGACGCCATGGGCTTATCAATACCCTCGGTGTCACCGCTCAGACCACCCGTATCGACAACGATGTAAGCAAAGTCGCCGAGCGCGCCCTTACCGTACTGGCGATCACGGGTGAGCCCCGAAAATTCAGCAACTAGCGCGTCACGACTGCGCGTGAGACGATTGAACAGCGTCGATTTACCGACGTTAGGCCGCCCTACAAGGGCGATTACGGGGATCATATTAGGTTAGCGAACCTCAAACGCCATTAGGCGCCCACTATTGGTAATAACATAAAGCCGACTTCCGTCGGCTACAACCGGCGAAGACAAACCCGCGCCATCAATTTTTTCACGTCCTACAAAGCGCCCATCGGTCTGCGCCAACAAATGCAGGTAACCTTCAAAGTCACCGACGGCGACATAGCTGCTGACCGTCACGGGCGTCGTAATATCTCGGTACAGCAGATCTCCATTCATCCAAAGATCATGGTGATTATCATCAGCCGCAACAGCCTCTAAACGACTATCCTCGTAGGCAATATAAATATTGCCAAAACCCTCGCCTAAGCCCGCCAGACTTGACGCGTCTTTAGACCAACGAATGCGTCCATTGGCCGTCAGATCAATAGCCACCAAACTACCCTGGTAGGATACAGCGTATAGCAGCGGTCCTAGCAGCAGCATCTGCCCGTCAATATCCACCAAACGCTCTAAATCAGACTGTCCTCGGGCAACAGCAACACGCTGCTCAAAACCCACAAGACCGCGTTCTTGATCAAGCATCGCCACCCGACCGTTAGCAAAACCGGCAATTAAAAAGTCTTTTTGGGCGATCAGGTTGCTAGTACCGCGCACCGTCAGACTCGGGTTTGAGGTCGAATAAATCCACTCTCGATCGCCCGTCTGCGTGCTATACGCGGCGACCTTGCCATCAATAGTTTGAGCAAAAACATGCTTGCGACTGATCACCGGCGCCGACAGCACCTCACTGGTTGTTTTGGCTCGCCATGCCAAGCTGCCATCAGCCTGATTGAGGGCGATAATCTCACCAGCAGCAGAGCCCACCAATACAAGGTCAGCACCAATACCAACACCGCTGGTAATAGCATCTTGATTGCCAGTAAATGCAATCGCTCGTTCCTTATTGTCGTAGAACGCTAGAATCGATTGCTGCCAAATTATTTTGCCTGTTGCTGTATCCACAGCGGCCACTTCACCGTCAGCCGCGGCGGCATATATCCGCCCGCCATCGACTACAGGAACCAGCTTCACTGCTTTGTCCTTAAGCTCACCACCAATGTTTACAGTCCAACGTTTGACCAGCGCGACTTCGCGATCGATGGATAGTAGCTTGACGGGTACTCGGGTTTCTGTATCGCTCTCGAACCATGAGCACCCAGCCAGCATGAACATAGCTATACATACAGCGATCGTTCGCGCACGCCTCGGCGAGACTGACATCGTCACACGCTTGACGTGCTCACGTCTCATTGATCGATTGCTCCGGTTTCCAACTCTTGCGTTGCTTGCTCGCCGGTATCAATATCATCCGCCGCGACAGGAATAACCCGTTGCGCTGGCAGCAGGTCATCCAACTTCATCTTAAGCATTGGTTTTGCCGTACCTTCAGCCTGCGTGTTAACAGCCATTTGATAAGCCTCACGTGCCTTGCCTAACTGCTCCATGGCATAAAAAATATCACCCCGAGTTTCTGCATAAGCACTGGCATAAGCACCTGCCTTGGCTGGGTCGACAAAGGCTAGTCCTCCTTCAAACTCACCTTGGGCAAGCTTCACCTGTGCTAAGCGCAGGTTTATCAGCGATGCCAATCCGGTATCTACCTTTTGCTCAAGCACCCATTGTAGATCGGTGACAGCCTTAGCAAGATCACCGTCTTCGACTGCAATGCGCGCAATATGCATTGCGGCAAAGTGCGCGTAGGTAGAATCTGGGTAGTCTGTTTTTAACTCGCGAGCAATGTACTTGGCGGTGGACTTATCTTCATCATCAAGTTCATCCAGCGGCCCCACAGAGACGGCCTCGGTGAGGTTCTCGAACAACTCAGACGCCTTTTCGCTATTCTCACGTGTAGAACTCTCCCACGATTGATAACCAAATGACCCACCCACTGCCAACACAATAGTTACCACCAACGGCATACCATGTTTGGCGAACCATTGCTTAATGGCGTCTACTTGTTCTTCTTCAGTTCTGTCACTCACCAGCGTTCATCTCCTGTGGGAATAGTTTTTGCAATTGCTCGATAATTTCATCGGCTTTAACATTCACCTGCGGGCCATCAGCCCGCAAAGGCTTGATACCGACTTCACCTGCAGCCGCTTCATCATCACCGATCACCAAGGCAACAAGTGCACCACTGGCATCAGCCTTCTTCAGCTGAGCTTTGAACTTACCCTCTGCACAGTGGCTAACGACTCGCACACCCGCGAGGGTGTCTCGAATTGACTCAGCCAGCAGCAACGCTTGCGTGCGAGCTACACCCGCCATAGAGGCAATATAAATATCCGCGGTTGCTGGCAGAACGAGAGTCTCCTCGAGCATCAAAGCCAGGCGATCGAGTCCCATAGCAAAGCCAATTCCCGGTGTGGGTTTACCCCCCAACTGTTCAACCAGACCATCATAGCGACCGCCGGCACACACCGTACCCTGAGCACCGAGGGTTGTGGTTACCCACTCGAATACCGTTTTGTTGTAGTAGTCGAGCCCGCGCACAATTGCGGGGTTGACAACATAAGCAACGCCACGCGCATCCAGTAGTTCACACAACTGGTCGAAGTGTAACCGCGACTCTGCATCGATATAATCAAAAAACTTGGGACCATCGACTAGCAGCTGCTGAGTCTTATCCACCTTGCTGTCAAGAATGCGCAATGGATTGGTCGTCAATCGCCGCTGGCTGTCCTCATCAAGCTCTGTTTTTATAGCGGTCAGATACTCGACCAACGCTGCTCGAAATTTCGCTCTGGCTTCGCTGCTCCCCAGACTATTGAGCTGCAGTTGAATATCATCCTGCAACCCCAGTGCTTGCCAGATTCGCGCCGTCATCAATAGCAGCTCAGCATCGATATCGGGTCCAGTCATACCAAAGCATTCGGCACCAATCTGATCAAACTGACGATAACGACCTTTTTGTGGTCGCTCATGCCGAAACATCGGGCCGCTATACCAAAATCGTTGTATTTGGTTATAGGTCAGGCCATGTTGCTGGGCGAGCCGCACGCAACCCGCGGTTCCTTCGGGTCGCATTGTTAAGCTCTCGCCATTGCGATCATCAAAGGTATACATCTCTTTCTCAACAATATCCGTCGCCTCACCCACCGCGCGCTTAAACAGGGACGTAGACTCAAGAATCGGCATACCGATCTGCTCGTAACCATAGCCCACAACGACTTCCCGCACGGTCGCGGTGATATGGCTAAATATGGCTTGTTGCCTGGGCAGCAGATCCTGCATGCCTCGAACGGCCTGAATTTTCACTCAATACAACCTGTTATTAACTTCTTAGGATGAGATTTTCTTTCTCTGATTCGGCTTTCTGCTTGTCTGCCACGCGCTGTCGTATAACCTTTTCAAGGTGATCCACAAGGTTCTCGTTGGTCACTTTATGGTCTGGCTTACCGTCGGTGTAAACCAGGCTTTGGGGTGACGCCCCAGTTAAACCAACCTCAGCTTCCTTGGCTTCGCCCGGACCGTTGACGATACAACCAATAATGGCCACGTCTATCGGTGTTGTAATGTCTTCAACGCGACGTTCAAGTTCGTTAATAGTGGCGATTACATCAAAATTTTGCCGCGAACAACTCGGGCAAGCGATAAAGTGAACACCCTTGGAACGTAGCCCGAGGGCCTTCAACAAATCGAAGCCGACCTTGATCTCTTCCACCGGGTCAGCTGCCAGCGAAATACGAATAGTGTCACCGATACCGTCCATCAATAGCGGCGCCAAACCAGCCGCTGATTTTACAGTGCCCGAGCGCAATCCACCCGCCTCAGTAATGCCTAAATGTAACGGCTGGTCTATCATGCCCGCGATCGTCCGATAAGCTTTCATGGCCATAAATATGTCAGAGGCTTTCATGCTTAACTTGTAATTCTGGAAATCAACCTTGTCGAGTATCTCAATATTGCGTAACGCAGACTCAACCATCGCCTCGGCATTGGGTTCTTTGTATTTCCGCAGCAGGTCTTTGCTCAGAGAGCCTGCGTTAACCCCGATGCGGATCGGAATTCCTTTGTCACGAGCGGCATCAATCACCGCCCTAACCTTTGTTGCGTTGCCAATGTTGCCGGGGTTTATGCGCAGGCAGTCAACGCCTAACTCGGCCACTTTCAAGGCGATCTTGTAGTCAAAGTGTATATCTGCCACCAGCGGTACATTCACCAACTGGCGAATTTTACCAAACGCTTCGGCTGCGTCCATACTCGGCACAGAAACTCGAACAATGTCAGCACCGGCGTTTTCCAGGCGAACAATCTGCGCCACAGTTGCGGCGACATCGGTGGTTTCGGTATTTGTCATACTCTGCACGGCAATAGGTGCATCACCGCCAACAGGCACATTGCCGACCATAATCTGGCGGCACTTACGTCGTTTTATCAAAGATTCCGTACGCATAATCGTCTTCGCTTGTCGTTTATCGTCCCAATTTCACTTTTGCCGTCAAGTCGGCTGAGGTGTATCGACTCAGGGCAAAAGGCTCGCCGTTAAACACTAATTGTGCGGCCGGCGCCTTGCCAAACAGCACTTCAAAGGGCGCTGTACCATATACAATCAGACTATCGCCGATGCGATTTAAGTCGCCGTAAATCGACTCTCCCGTGGCATCGGTAACTTCTACCCAACACTCGTCAGAAAAACTAAACTCCAGTTTATCGTCACCTGCTGCGGTGACGGTGATTACCGAGCCAAGCCCCTGACCCAAGTTTTCTATTGTTACGGCAACTGCAGGCGCCTCGACAGTACTCGATGCCACCCCATCGGCTGTCGGGACCAATGGGGTGGCGCTGGCCGAGAAAGCATTCTCAACGTCGACTACAGATCGACTTTCAATATCTTTTTTTTCGATAGATGAGGCCAAGCCTTGGTCTACTTCAATGCTGGCTTTGGTTACAGCAACCCCCCTCTTAGTAGATAGCGGCGTGCTTGGTAACGCATAATTTGGTGTATCGTCATTCGATAAGAGACCACTAGCAACAACCGGGGCAGCACTGACCTCGCTGCCATCTAACTCTGCTCGATCAGGGAGTGACAATGGTTTAGTCGGTGTAGACGTCGTCGTTTCATCACTGAAGTCGTTACTCGCAACATCCGCCGTCTCAAACGAATTTGTGGCACTTGTACCGCGCGCCTCTGTTTCATCGTCTCCAGAAAACAACCAAACCAGCAGCACAACAAGCAGCAACGCGCCTAGTCCAATCACGCCCGTTTGAATCACTGGTCCAGTAAACCGATTCGCACTCACTGGCTCCTCGGCGACGTCACGCATTTCGAAAGGCTCGACCCGCGCCTGAATAGTCTCTTCATAGCCAGCCACCACCTCATCACCAGAAAGTCCAACGACCCTGGCATAGGTGCGAAGATAGCCCTTTATATAGGCCGTTTTGCTAATTAAGTGAAATTGACCCTCATCCATATAGCGGATAAACGTTGTGGTCAAAAACAACTGATCGGCCACTTCCTTCTGACTCAAGCCCATCGCCGTGCGTGCTTCAACCAACATTACTGAAACACGCGGCAGAACGGCCGATTCACTCACCTGATCTTGTTCGCTCATAGGTTCCTGTTGCTGTCTTTGTACAGCTGATATTCCTTGGACGTCGGGAATATATTTTTCAATGCTAGGGCCAAACTGGCCTCGTCATCGGACTTGGTATAAATTCTCGCCAACTGGACACCCAGCCACAAGCTTCTAGCTGACGGCTGACTAACCTTGTTATGCCGAAACAGCAATTGTCGCGCTTCTTGGTGCCTAAGCTGTATAAAGCGAATCTGTGCTAATTCCAGCGTGGCGCGCGGCTGATTGGGGTTCAACTGCATACTACGCGTAAATGCTGCATCGGCATCCTCGAGTCGTTCTAGCTTAAGGTAGCTGACGCCTAGATTCTCAAATACTTGGGCCCGGGAACCATACAAACGGTCCTCTGCACACAGTTCTAGTTGCTTGACGGCCTCAGTGTAACGACCCTGCTCATAAAGGAAGGCGCCGTAGTTGTTTCGTGCGGTCGAAAACAGTGGGTCAAGCTTCAATGACTTACGAAAGAATTCATCAGCTAAATCAGGATCACCCTCAAGTTGGAATATGAGCCCAAACAAATTGTGGACAATGGGTGAATCAGGATCAATTTTCAGGGCCTTGCTTAGATTCTCCTTGGCGCGAGGATACTGTTGATTACGTATATAGCCGACGCCCAAATCCACCAGCGCCTGCACCTGCTTTTCTTTATCTGCCACCTGGCGGCCGGAATGCTGCGTTTGCATCACGCAACCGGCTAACAACAGCATCATCGTGGCAATGATTAACGTAGTTTTCACGCCACTTCTCCGGCGGCAATGCGTCTATACTTTTCCTGACGACGCGTCTTGTCCTCAACCTCACCGACTAATTGACCGCAGGCTGCCTGAATATCTTGACCCCGCGTAGTCCTAACTGTCACTGAATAACCCGACCGCACTAAACGTTCCTTGAAGGCCTGCACCGCGACCTGACTGGGGCGCCGATAGCCTGAACCTGGGAAAGGGTTAAAGGGGATCAAATTGATTTTGCACGGAAAGTCTTTGAGCAATATCGCCAGCTCTTCAGCATGCTGCGGCTGCTCATTGATGCCATCCATCAACGTGTACTCAACAGTCAGGGTACGTTTGTCACCCAGCGTGGCCGCGTAAGCGTGGCAGGCCTTCATAAGCTCTGCGATCGGGTATTTGCGATTAATGGGTACCAGTTGATTGCGCAGCTCGTCATTTGGCGCATGCAATGAGATCGCAAGAGAAGCGTCAGTAGTGCCCACCAGCTTATAAATCGCAGGGACTACGCCAGACGTCGAAATGGTAACCTTACGCTTAGAAATTCCGTAGGCTAGGTCATCCATCATCAGTTCCACAGCACTGATAACGTTATCAAAATTCAGCAGCGGCTCGCCCATACCCATCAGAACAACGTTGGTGACTGCCCGACTTCGATCAGGGTAAGCCTGCTCAAGCACCCGACGCGCGAGTCGCACTTGGCCGATGATTTCAGCGGCGGTCAGGTCACTGTTAAACCCTTGCTTGCCTGTCGAACAAAAACTACAGTCGAGCGCACATCCTACTTGTGATGACACGCACAAAGTGCCGCGTGTGTCCTCTGGAATAAAGACTGTCTCGACGGAGCTACCTGATGCTGCTCGCATCAACCACTTGCGTGTCCCATCTTGGGATATCTTCTCGGTGGTCACTTCAGGCTCACGAATATCGCCAAGTTCTGCCAGCTTTTGCCGAAGCTTCAAGCTGATATCAGACATGTCAGCAAAATCATCGACGAATCGATGATGAATCCACTTCATGATCTGCGGCGCCCTGTAGGGCTTTTCACCCAACTCAATCAGTAGCGCTTCCCACTGTGATCGGGTGAACCCCAAAAAATTCAGTCTGACACTAGCCATGTCTGATATCCCAATGAAAGACGACCTTTATACCTACTACCTACTGCAGATTTGGTCATCGGTGAAGAAATAGCTGATTTCACGATTTGCCGAAGCAACCGCATCCGAACCATGCACTGCATTAGCGTCGATTGATTCAGCAAAATCAGCACGAATCGTACCGGCAGCAGCGTCTTTTGGATTAGTAGCACCCATCAGTTCACGATTGAGCAATACAGCGTTTTCACCCTCAAGCACCTGAAGGACGACGGGACCTGAAGACATATAGGTCACGAGATCATTAAAAAACGGACGGCCCTCGTGTTCGGCATAAAATCCCTCGGCCTGTGCCTTGGTCAAATGCGTCATACGTGATGCAATAACGCGCAGGCCAGCTTTTTCAAAGCGTGACTCAATCTCGCCAATAACGTTCTTGGCCACTGCATCAGGTTTAATCATGGAAAAGGTTCTTTCAACCGCCATTACTACTAACTCCTAAAAAATAAGTATCTGGGGCTGGCCCAATTATCTAGTTCGCTCACGTGAGCAGCACCAGACAGGATTTGTAGCCAAGCCGTAACATCTAGTCTCGATTTATCGGGTCTGAAGACCTCTGGGTAGCCATTATACGCGGGTTTTAACGCAGATGACGACTAACTATTAGACCGGTTGACGCCTATTGAACCGGTTGCTTGCAGCATGCCTGCTGATCGTATTTTGACCAGAAAAGACACGCGTCCGGCACGCTTACCAGCCTAGGTAATCGAGGGCGCGCATTATAGCCTGTGTAGCGAGGAGAACAAACCTACAATTTTACGGACCAACAGCCCGTCCTGTTTAGCGTGCTTCTTCTATCCAGGCCGCCTGAATAGCTTCCAGAATTTTCTCTCCGGAACGGTTGGGATCGTCATCGAACCCGGGCAGAGCCATCACCCACGCGTGCAAGTCCGTAAAGCGGATTGTCAACGGGTCAACGTCCCCATGACCCTCGTACAATTCGATCGCAATATCGTCGATATCTGTCCACTTCATAATCTAGTCGCCTCACTGATACTCAGGTACACCGCACGTGTAATCGGTGCGTCGATGAATGCATATGCTAGTGCTGAGCTTCTGACACTTGGTTGATCGTGTATTTGGGGATCTCTATGACCAAGTCTTCTTCGCCCACCAGCACTTGGCAACTCAAACGCGAGTCGGGCTCAAGTCCCCAGGCTTTATCGAGCAGGTCATCCTCGAGCTCTTCAGAGGGCACAAGAGAATCAAACCCCTCGCGCACAACCACATGACAGGTGGTGCACGCACAACTTAGTTCACAAGCATGCTCAATCTTGATGCCATGATCGAGGGCGACTTCGATGAGGTTTGTGCCGGGCTCAACTTCCAGCACGGCACCTTCTGGGCAGCGTTCGGCGTGGGGCAATATAACAACTTGGGTCACGTATTAGTCCTTTTGTTCAATTTCAAATTCTTCAACCTGATGCCCAGCAAGGGCCCCCTTCACACTGGCATTCATCCGCCGCGCAGCAAATTCATCACTTGCCGCACCCAGACGACCCATCTCATCGAGGATGACCTGTAAGTCATCGCTATCGAGTACAGCGCGCAATGCCACCATGGCAGCTTCCAACGCCTTTATTTCATCAGCTGACAGCAGCGCTTCAGCATCTTTCGCCATCGCTGCAGCAACGGCGTTCACAACGCTCGTTGCCTCAACTTGTGCCTCTGTGAGAGAACGTAACTTGACGTCTTCCTCAGCAAATTCGAAGGATGCCTTGAGCATCTGCGTAATTTCGTTATCAGTCAGCCCATAGGATGGCTTTACCACAATCTGAGATTCGACGCCGGTACTCATCTCGGTCGCTGAAACCGACAGCAAACCATCAGCGTCAACCTGAAAAACCACGCTAATGCGGGCCGCCCCGGCGACCATCGGAGGAATGCCTCGTAATTCGAAGCGCGCCAAAGAACGGCAATCTTGCACGCGCTCCCGTTCACCTTGAACCACGTGAATCAGCATGGCGCTCTGACCATCCTTATAGGTAGTGAACTCTTGGGCACGCGACACGGGTATGGCAGTGTTACGATGAATAATTTTCTCAACCAACCCGCCAACGGTCTCCAGACCCAGCGACAACGGCAAAACATCAAGCAGCAGCATGTCACTGTCGGGCTTGTTGCCTGCCAGTATATTCGCCTGAATCGCCGCACCAACAGCAACCACTTTGTCTGGGTCGATATTATGTAATGGCTCTGCTGCAAAAAAACGACTCACTTCAGCTCGTACCAGCGGCACTCGAGTCGATCCGCCCACCAGTACCACGCTTTGAATGTCATCGATGCTAACCCCAGCATCGCGAACCACTCGACGGCATGCTTTCAACGAATCAGCGACTAAGTCACCAATTAGCGCGTCAAAAACTACTCGCTTGAAGGTGCCTGAATACTTCAGACCTTCGATATCGATAGACACATCAACCGAGTCGTTCATCGATAGGACTTCTTTAATCCGCCGCGCTTCGGTCATCAAACGACGGAACTGACCATGACTGATCTGTTCCGTAAATCCTGCCTGCTCAATCAACCAAGTCGCAATACACTGATCGAAATCGTCGCCGCCGAGCGCCGAGTTGCCACCCGTAGCTAGTACTTCAAAAACACCACGGTTAAGCCGCAAAAGAGAAATATCAAAGGTGCCACCGCCCAAATCATACACAGCGATGACACCCTGAGTGCCCGAGTCGAGGCCATAAGCCACCGCCGCGGCAGTGGGTTCATTAAGAAGTCGATAGACATTCAGTCCAGCCAACCTCGCTGCGTCCCGCGTCGCTTGCCGCTGAGCATCATCGAAATAGGCAGGCACGGTGATGACCACACCGTCAAGCTCACCACCCAGCGTCTTTGCACCGCGTTCGCTTAAGTGACGCAATATTTCTGCGGAGATCTCAACAGGACTGACGTCACCTGAGACAACACGCAAGCGTGGCATGCCTTCCTCGGCCTGCGTAAAAACATAAGGCAGGCGCTCGCCTAGCGTCTTGATGTCAGCCAAACCTCTTCCCATGAAACGTTTAACAGACACAATGGTATTCAATGGATCTTCGCTCGCGGCAGCCAACGCCTGTGCGCCGACTTCGACGCCACCCTCTGCCAAATAACGCACGACCGACGGTGTCAGGTGCGCGCCTTGCAGGTCGGCAAGCGTCTCTGCGCGCCCGCTACGGACACTGGCGATCAATGAATTGGTCGTTCCTAGATCGATGCCCGCAGCGCGCTTTCGCTGGTGCGGGTCCACGGCTTGGCCAGGTTCAGTAATTTGTAACAATGCCATAAGTATTATCTTTGCCTTGCTCGAATATCAATGGGTGAATATCTATCGCTGGACGCTAACGGTTGAATGCTACGTTGTATTGACCTTTGCCGTTAATAGTCCAATAATTTTTCTTCCAGCCGATCTGCTTCATCAGCCAGTTTGACGAAGAACTGCATCTTATAAACCGTGGTTTGTGCCGCTGCGGCCAGATCATGCTCGAACTGAGACGTAAAGTCTGCCTCAAGTTGAGTTAACGCCTCGTTCAACCGAGCTTTAAAGACGTCGAGGCTTGCTAACCCCTCATCGCCAGACCCCAAGGATTCCAACTCCTCTCGCAGCTCGATCTGTGACATCAGGAACACCGGATCGAGATCCGGATTAGCCTCGATGTTCACCTGCTGCATTTTCAACAGATATATCGCTCGCTTCAAAGGAGATCGCAATGTTGTATGCGCCTCATTCACCACCGTTGTCCATTGCATGGCAAGGCGTTTGTCTTGGTCTGAGGCATCAACATGCCGGTCGGGGTGGACGCTGCGTTGCAACTCCCGATACCGACTATCAAGCGCAACAATATCCACACCGTAGGCCATAGGCAGTTGAAAAATTGCGAAGAAATTTTCTTGGAGATTCATATTGGTCATGGCTTAGATCGACACGCTTTGATTCAGCGAATTATTGCATATAGACAAACGCGTGGTAACACGACACTGCTAAATCATGGTGATTTAGCAGTGATGCGTCTCAAATACAGAAACAAAGGTCGAAAAATTTGGCGACGATATTAAACCGTGAAGCTTTCACCGCAGCCACATTCAGCCTGAACGTTGGGGTTTTGAAATTCGAATCCCTCATTCAGACCTTGCTTGACGTAATCCATTCGGGTGCCGTCAACATAGATCATGCTCTTAGGGTCGACATACACATCGATACCCTGGCTTTGAAACACTTGATCTTCCTCTGCAGGTTGATCAACTGGCTCAAGTACGTACATGAGCCCTGAACAGCCTGTGGTTTTCACCGACAGTCTAATACCCACACCTTTGCCACGGCCACCAAGATAGTCGCCAATATGCGCAGCTGCTTTTTCCGTCAGGCTAATTCCCATCTGGCTGTTACTCCTGCTCGTCACGTTGAAACTAAACGGCTACCGCGGCACTAGCAGTAACATCTGCCGCATGCTTCTCACGGAAATCTTTGACGGCAGCTTTGATGGCGTCTTCAGCCAATACTGAACAGTGGATCTTCACTGGCGGCAATGCCAATTCCTCAGCAATTTCAGTATTTTTGATCGACGCCGCTTCATCCAAACTACGACCCTTAACCCACTCTGTCAGTAGTGAGCTAGACGCGATAGCCGAACCACACCCATAAGTCTTGAATTTAGCGTCTTCGATGATCCCCGCCGCATTCACTCTGATCTGCAGTCGCATCACATCGCCACACGCCGGTGCACCGACCATACCTGTGCCCACGCTATCATCTTTATCGTCCATCTTGCCGACGTTGCGGGGGTTATCGTAATGATCCATTACCTTATCGCTATATGCCATCTGCCTTCTCCATTTAGTCTGTCTTGTAATCTAGCTTGGTATTTATCTAAAGTTTTATCTCGGCGGCTGTGGGCCCACTTTTTAGTGTGCAGCCCACTCAATCGAGTTTAGGTCAACGCCGTCTTTGAACATATCCCAAAGCGGCGATAGCTCACGCAGTTTGTTGACCGCGTTGTGAATCTTCCCCAGTGCGTAATCGACATCAGCTTCGTCAGTAAATCGACCAACACTGAAGCGCAATGAACTGTGGGCCATTTCGTCATTCAGTCCTAGCGCGCGCAACACGTAAGAGGGCTCGAGGCTGGCCGAAGTACAGGCTGAACCTGATGAGATGGCAAGGTCACTCAATGACATAATCAACGACTCGCCCTCGACAAAGTTAAAGCTGACATTCAGGAAGCCCGGCAGACGATGCTCGACACTGCCATTAATGTAAATTTCTTCGATGTCCTGCAGACCCTGCCAGAGGCGTTCGCGCAGCAAACCGATGCGCTTTTGCTCAACATGCATTTCTTCTTGCGCAATACGACAGCATTCACCCATACCCACCAATTGATGCGTTGCTAGCGTGCCTGAACGCATGCCACGTTCGTGACCACCACCGTGCATCTGAGCCTCAAGCCGTACCCGTGGCTTGCGTCGCACATACAATGCGCCGACACCCTTTGGGCCGTACATTTTATGGGCTGAGAAAGACATCAAATCGACCTTCATTGTTTCAAGGTCAATATCGATCTTGCCAGAGCTTTGGGACGCATCGACGTGAAAGATCACTTTCTTGGCGCGGCAAACTTCACCAATCGCTGCGATATCGTTAATCACACCAATTTCGTTGTTAACATGCATGATAGATACTAATAGCGTGTCCTCACGAATCGCCTCGGCGACCTGTTCGGGCGTGGTAATGCCATCTGTGCCGGGCGACAAATAGGTAACTTCGAAGCCTTCGCGCTCAAGGTGCCGAAAGCTATCAAGCACAGCCTTATGCTCTATTTTAGAGGTAATCAGGTGCTTGCCTTTGGTCTTGTAAAAGTGTGCCACACCTTTAATAGCCAGATTGTCTGATTCAGTTGCGCCTGACGTCCAGACAATCTCTCTGGGGTCCGCTTTAATTAGGTCAGCAACCTGACGACGTGCGAGTTCCACGGCTTCTTCAGCTTCCCAACCATACTTATGCGAGCGGCTTGCCGGATTACCGAATTTACCCTCAGCGAGCAAACATTCGCTCATTTTTTGCGCGACCCTAGGGTCAACGGGGGTGGTGGCGGCGTAGTCAAAATAGATAGGGAGTTTCATGCTTCTACCTCCTGGGCGGGCATGCGAATAACATCATCGCGCCGCAAATGCTGGCGGGCGGCACGTTCACGCACCTCTCGCTTCGCAATAATACTGGCCAGATCTATGTTACTTAAAAATTGATGAATTTGGCTGGACAAGTCAGACCATAGTTCGTGAGTCAAACAAGTTTCGCCGTGATTACAGTTGGCACGACCCGCGCAGCGAGTGGCGTCGACCTTTTCGTCGACAGAGTCAACGATTTCGGCCACAAAGATAGAGCTAGCAACGCGGTTTAGCTGATAGCCACCACCGGGTCCTCGAACACTCTTGACCAACTCATTGCGACGTAATTTTGCAAATAGTTGCTCAAGATACGACAGGCTAATACCTTGTCGTTCAGAGATATCGGCCAGACTAATCGGGCCTTCGCCATGGTGCACAGCCAGGTCTAGCATGGCTGTTACGGCATATCGACCTTTCGCAGTTAATCTCATTTACCTCCTCCCGAACCCCCTGTGGAGCTCTTTCGCGGATTGTGAACTTCTACTACGCAATACCCGACTAATTTGATCATGTATTCTGACATTGAATGAAGAAAACTGCAATATCCGAGTATTTCGGTCAGGTATTATTCGACAAGCCTTCTTACTTTGCGATCTCGCTCTTACCCGCCGCGCTTTTTTCAGACAGTTTGCCCGCATGCAGCTTGTTCACAGCCGTCAGAAAACCGCGCATAATATTCACCTCCATCTGATCCATCCGAATACGGCTAAACATCCTGCGCAAGCGATTCAGCAGCTGACGAGGATTCTCGGGATCATGAAACTCTACCTGAACGAGGGTCTCTTCCAGGTGCTTAAACATGTGCTCCATGGTATCCGCCGTCGCATATGTCTGATCCCAGGACTGCTCAGCAGGCGCTATCGCATCTTCTGCTTGACCTTGCTTGGCGAGTAGCGCTTGCAGCAACTCGTAACACAGAACCTGCACCGCCATGGCCAGATTCAGCGAGCTGTAGGCTTCACCGGTTGGAATATTGATATGGAAGTGGCATTTCTGCAGCTCTTCATTTGTAAGACCCCGGTCCTCACGGCCAAATAAAATCGCGATCTCACCACCGCTAGCCTGTTCAGCGACGACCTTTTCACCACAACCGCGCGGGTCAAGCATGGGCCAAGGTATACGCCGGTTGCGAGCTGACGTGCCCAGCACTAGCTGGCAACCTGCGATAGCCTCGTCCAAAGTATCAACCACCGTCGCCGACGTAATCAGGTCTGAAGCGCTGACAGCACGTGCCACAGCCTTTTCACTAGGGAACTCATAAGGGTTAACCAGCACCAGCCGTGTTAATCCCATATTCTTCATCGCCCGCGCAGTCGCGCCTATATTTCCGGGATGTGAAGTCTCAACCAGAACAATACGGACGGCAGGAAACAAACTTTCAATGGACTCAGGCATAACTATATTTTCTAGCTGTTATTAAGGCGGCGTAATTCTACACGCAAAATGCTATGATACGGCGCCGAAATGACACCAATAATGCATTTCTTTGGTAATGGCGCCAGCTCGTTGCTTAATGCAGCAGATCATGGACCCTTATTTCAATCGCTCTTTACAGTATTAGTGGATCAGACCTATGGAACCGATGGCCAATATGGCATTACGCGCCGCGCGTCTTGTAGCACCGCGCATTACCCGCGCTTTTGACCGACCCGACCTGATAAAAGTCAGCGAGAAGAGTCCCCACAATTATGTGACTAATATTGATCAGGAAGTCGAGTACGCGATCATCGACACCCTGAAGACCACCTTTCCACACCACTCGTTTCGTGGCGAAGAAGGTGCTCAAGATATTCAAACCCCTGATGCTGAATACGAGTGGATCATCGACCCCATCGACGGCACCAGCAACTTTGTGCATAACATTCCGCATTTCTGTATTTCTATTGCCTGCCTTAAAAATGGCAAGATGGAGCATGGCGTCATTCTCGATCCTATGCGCCAAGAAGAGTTTGTCGCCAGTCGCGGCAAGGGCTGCCAAGTCAATGGTCGTCGCGTCAGAACCAGCACACGCCCTTCATTAGATGGCGCGCTGGTATCTACAGGTGGCAATGAACGCGGATTTGCTGCCGAGCAAGCAACTATTTACCAGGTATTGCTTGAGGAAGGCGCGATCATGCGCCAAGCGGGCAGTGCCGCGCTAGACTTAGCGTGGGTGGCCGCCGGGCGCCTAGACGCTATGTGGATGAGCGAGCTGAAAATTTGGGATATTGCTGCTGGTGCGTTGATGGTGCAGGAAACAGGCGGACTACTGGGAGAGTTTGACGGTGGCACGCAATATCTAAAGTCTGGCAATATTATCGCCGCGTCACCAAAGTGTTTCCGCAGCCTGGCACCCATTATCAAGCGCCAGCTAGGCCAGACTGTCGTCACTACACCTGCTGAATAGACCTTTGCGGGGACCGCCTCGATCCGGCAGTCCCCGCACAAAGATCCGCCAGCGGCCGTTTGCATGGCCCAAGGGCGGCGTGTCGCCTGCTTAACCCATCATGTCCGGGTCGTCCGCGCCTTCTTTAATGGGAATAGCCAAATCTTCTTTGGATATCTTCAACAGAATCATCACGTTGGCGGCGATGTAGATAGACGAATACGTACCCACCAGCACGCCGATAATCAAACCTACAGCAAAGCCCCGAATCAACTCACCACCGAGCAGGTAGAGCGTGACCAAGACCAACAAGGTCGTCAAGGACGTAACAACCGTACGCCCCAGTGTCTGATTCAGCGATGTATTAATGATCTCCAACGAGGTGCCCCGTCGTACACGTCGAAAATTCTCTCGTATGCGATCAGCAACTACAATCGTGTCGTTCAGCGAGTAACCGATAACCGCCAGCAAGGCTGCTAGTACCGTTAGATCAAAATCCCAACGCGTGATTGAAAAAACACCAAGAATGATGATGACGTCGTGGAACAATGCCACGACGGCGCCGATAGCAAACTTCATCTGGAAGCGCAGAGCAATATAGACCAGCACAACTGCCAGGGCCGTAAGCATGCCCAGACCACCTTGGTTGGTCAGTTCCTCACCTACGGCTGGGCCAACAAACTCGGAACGCCGCAGGGATACCTGATCTCCGGTAGACGACTGCAGCACCTTGAGAATTTCATCCCCTAGGGTCGCGTTTTCCTTGGCACTGAGATTTTTCTGCGGCGGAATCCGGACCAAAATATCGCGTTCGGACCCGAAGTACTGCACGACATGGCCGTTAAACCCGGCGCTGTCCAGTTGTGATCGAATGGTGCCTGGGTCTATTGAATTTTCGTATACCACCTCAACCAGCGTGCCGCCCGTAAAATCCAGACCCCAATTCACCTGATTCAATGCCAGCGATATCAAGGATGCCAGAACCACAGCGACAGATATGCCAGCAGCAATCTTGCGGTAGTGCATGAAATCGAAATTAATATTCGCCATCATGATCGATCAGCTCCCGTAATATCGCCGCGTGTTAAGTACACCCCTACGACTGCCTGCTGCAACACATTCATATGTACAACTTCTTGACGTTGCGACCGCCGTAAATCAGGTTAATTATCGCCCGACTGCAGACGACGGCGGTAAACATAGAAGTCACGATGCCGATGGACAACGTCACGGCAAAGCCCTTGATAGGACCCGTACCAATAGCATACAAAATCACAGCCACTAGCAGCGTTGTGATATTGGCATCAAAAATTGTCACAAACGCGCGTTCATAACCGGCATTAATCGCCGACTGAGGTGATAGGCCATTCGCTAGCTCCTCCTTGATGCGCGAGAAAATCAACACATTGGCATCTACCGCCATACCGACCGTCAGTACAATACCGGCAATACCCGGCAAGGTCAGCGTCGCTGAGATACTCGACATGATCGCGACTAGCAACACCAAATTCGTCATCAAGGCTATATTTGCTGCGATGCCAAAGACTCGGTAGTAGATCAGCATGAACAGCAGCACAAGACCCAAGCCCGTGGCTACCGAGATAGCACCTAGTTCGATATTTTCCTTACCCAAACTCGCACCGACGGTACGCTCTTCAGCAATAAACATATCTGCTGCCAAAGCACCAGCGCGCAGCAGTAAGGCCAGTTCTCGCGCCTCCCCTGCCTGCAAACCGGTAATTCTGAATCCCACACCTAGGGCGGCTTGCACGGTGGCTAGACTGACGACGCGCTTTTCAACGTAAGGCACCGTTTTGCGCACTTCCTCACCGTTGACCATCGTGTAGGAATCACGCGTCTTGGTCTCAATAAAAACAACACCTAAGCGCCGACCAATATTATTGCGCGTTGCCCGATGCATAAGATTGCCACCTTCGCTGTCGAGCGTAATGTTGACCTGCGGCAGACCAGACTCGGGATCAAAGCCCACTTGTGCGTTAACGACGCGGTCGCCCTTGATAATCACGTTGCGCTCAAGATTGGCCGTTCGTCCTTGATAGGGAAATGCGAGTGTGGTCGAGCGTGGCGCGTCGGCTAGGGCATCGAACCGGAATTCTAGCGTCGCGACCTTACCTAAAATACGTTTCGCCTCAGCTGTGTCTTGCACACCCGGCAGGTCAACCACAATACGATTGCGGCCAAGACGCTGCACCAATGGTTCAGAAACACCAAGCTCGTTGACCCGGTTGCGAATCGTCTGCAGGTTTTGAGACACAGCAAAATCTTCAATTTCACGTACCGTGTCATCGGTGATGGTGAGGCTTAGAAACGGCAGCGAGTCGCTACCAGACGCAAACAAAAATTCTCGATACTGCGACTCAAGTAATGTCTGGGCGGCAATACGTGTCTCGTTGTCTTCAAAGTAGAGCTTGAGCACACCACGTTCGCTGACATTGACATTTTTGTATCGCAGCTTGCCTTCCCGCAACTTGCGCTTCACATCGGTCGCCAAACTGTCTATGCGGTCAGTCACTACGTTTTCCGTGTCGACCTCCATCAGAAAGTGCACCCCGCCACGCAGATCGAGGCCGTACTTCATCGGCTCGGCACGCATAGCTGTCAACCATTCAGGGGTTGTCGGCGCCGAGTTCAACGCCACTACAAAGCGCTGAGGCAAATCATGCAGAGCGCGCTGGATGACCGTCTTGGCTTTCAACTGAGTATCATCATCCGGCAGGCGAATGATGATACTGCCTGATGCTAGTTGGGTGCCGAAATAGGGTAATTCAGCGTCATCAAGGGCTGACGTCGCAGCCTTTAACGCTTTCTCCGTGATATCTACACCGCTCGTCTCTGAAGAGACTTGAACCGCATAGTCGGGCGGATAAATGTTCGGCAAGGCATAAATGACACCCAGCGTAATGGCGAACACAACCAGCAGGTTTTTCCAAATTGGGTAAGTATTTAACACCGCCTAAATACTTTTGATCGTGCCTTTCGGCAATGCCGAAGACACAGCACCTTTCTGGACTTTTATTTCGACATTATCGGCAATTTCGATAACAATAAATTGCTCTTCGACTTTAGTGATCTTGCCAAGCATGCCACCACTGGTCACGACTTCATCGCCCTTGCCCAGACCACCGACCAACTCTTTATGCTCTTTGGCACGCTTGCTCTGAGGGCGCCAGACGATGAAATAGAAGACCAGCGCAAAAGCGATGATAATAAAGATATCCATACCAGGAAGAGGACTACTAGCGGCCTCACCCTCGGCTGCCATGGCGGCTGGAATAAAGAAGTTGCTCATAAGCGTGGCTCACAGGTCGTGAAAGTTGAGTGCGTAGATTGTCTGCACTGGCAAAAAAAGGCGTATTCTCCCGAATCAGCCGGTCATAGGCAAATCATTTGCCAACATTCGCCTGACACAGGTGTCTGCTCTTCACCGAATTCACTCTGGCGGTGCGATAGACCAGCCCTCATAGATGCCCTTAATATGGGCATCCAGACGGCCATTTTCAATAGCCAGACGCAGGCCTGCCATCAAACTGAGATAGTAATGTAGGTTATGCAAAGTATTGAGTTGCGACCCCAGCATCTCGCCGCATTTATCCAAATGGTACAAGTAAGCACGGCTAAAGCCTTGGCAAGTATAACACCCGCAGTTCTGATCAAGCGGGCCCGAGTCTGTCTTATGCACCGCATTGCGAATTTTGACCACACCGGCGGACGTAAACAAATGACCATTGCGGGCATGCCGGGTCGGCATCACGCAATCAAGCATATCGACACCACGACGCACGCACTCAACCAAATCTTGGGGCGTACCCACGCCCATCAGATAACGTGGCTTATTCTTCGGTAATTGTGGTGCAACATGACTTACTACCTTGAGCATGTCTTCTTTCGGCTCGCCAACAGACAAACCACCAATAGCATAGCCATCAAAACCAATATCCTGCAGCGCCTCGCGCGAGATGTCCCGCAAATCGAGATGCACACCGCCTTGGACAATACCAAACAGCGCATTGGGATTTTCAAGCGCGGCGAAAGCATCAGCGCTGCGCTTTGCCCAGCGCACCGACATTTCCATAGAGCTTTGCACCGCAGGCTTCTCCGCCGGATACGGCGTGCACTCATCAAAAACCATGGCAATGTCTGAGTTCAGCGCTGTCTGCATTTGCATGGAACGCTCTGGATCAAGAAATACCTGGTCGCCATTAATGGGCGACTTGAACTTGACCCCTTCTTCGGTGATCTTGCGCAGCTCACCCAGACTAAACACTTGAAAGCCGCCAGAATCAGTCAGAATCGGCTTATCCCAACCCATAAAACCATGCAAACCACCATGTTGCTGCATCACTTCCATGCCTGGACGCAGCATTAAGTGAAACGTATTACCGAGCAAAATTTGCACCTCGATCTCGGCCAAGGTCGTCGGCATCATGCCCTTGACCGTGCCATAAGTGCCACAGGGCATAAAAATCGGCGTCTGAACAACCCCGTGCGCCAACGTTAATTGCCCACGACGTGCGTGACCATCGGTATGTGAGACTTCAAACTTCACAGAAAATCGCCTTGCCTTAAACGTGTATTAGATCCGGTCCACTGGTAACACCAGCAAATCATGGACAGTAAATAACAACTCATGGATTGCCTTCAGCGGGTGATCAACATCGCATCACCGTAGCTGAAGAATCGATACTCTTCTTTTATAGCCACCTCATAAGCATGCCGGATCATCTCTCGATCGGCGAAGGCACTAACAAGCATCATGAGCGTAGAGCCAGACAGATGGAAGTTAGTAATCAGCGCATCGACACTCCGAAATTCGTAGCCCGGATAGATAAAGATCTCAGTATCACCGCTAAATGGCGCAATATGACCTGTCGCCGACGCCGACTCCAAACAACGTACACTGGTGGTACCCACCGCGACCACACGCCCGTCTCGTGCACGACAAGCATCAACAGCTTCACACACAGGGACGGTGACTTCGGCCTGCTCAGAATGCATTTGATGATCTTCAATGGTCTCTACTCGCACAGGCTGGAACGTACCCGCACCCACATGCAACGTTACCTGAGTACTGGCAACGCCCATTTCTTCAATTTCTGCCAGCAGCGGCTTATCAAAATGTAGCCCCGCAGTGGGCGCAGCTACCGCCCCATCCCGCTCAGCGAATACCGTCTGATAACGGGCTTGGTCAGCAATGTCGTCGTCTCGGTCAATATACGGCGGCAACGGCATATGACCGCAGGCAGTAGCGATAGCGAGCACACCTGGCGCCGGAAAGCGTAAACGGAAAAAACTACCCTGCCGAGATTCAACCTTGACTATGCCTGGATGACCGTCAAGACGAATCTGACCGCCCGGCCGTGGCGTCTTGCTGCTGCGAATTTGCACCAGCGCGCAATGCTCATCCAGCACTCGCTCGAGCAGTATTTCAATTCGGCCACCGGTAGATTTAGCGCCGAAAAGCCGCGCTGGAATAACCCGCGTATTGTTGAACACCATTAAATCTTCGGGTGCTAACAGACTTGGCAAGTCTCTAAAATGATAATGATTAACGGCGCCAGAAGTGGCATCTAGGTGTAGTAATCGACTAGCCGTACGTTCGGTAGTTGGGTACTGAGCAATCAGGTGCTCAGGTAGTTCAAACTCGAAATCACTGACTCGCATTGCGGCATACTAAAAATGAGGAGCCGGAACGATACGTGGCGCGAGACTATAAATCCAGTTCAAACATACGCGTCCATGCAACTATATCTGCACTACCATCATCGATCAGCAAGCCAACACAGTGTTCGTTCTCGTCTCTCGACCAGCGAACCTCGCCCTCGAGGCGGTAAAGATGAGAGGCCACATCGAGGCGCAAGCCTAGGCGAGTAGAAACAGGAATAGACATTGCTGTCGCGACTTTCATCCCGGTTTCAGAAACGTCGATGGTGGTACAGGTCAGAGACGTGTCGTTGAGTTCAGGGTGCGACATACAGCTGATAACATCAACCAGAACTGCTTCTTGCTTTTCAATCCTGTCCAAACGCATAACTAGGTCCCCTTATGAATTACTATTCAGGTGCGGGTAACTAAAATCGGCATCGGATCAACCTGCCCGCATCACTTTAACAAACGGCAGCAATCGCGCCAAGTCAATATCTCGTAACGGGCTGAGAAATGCCCTGAACCCCGCATAATCACAAACAAATTGGTCAGTTTGCAGGTCAGAAGATAAAACTACCGCAAACTAGGGTTCCCAAGAGCCATTAATCATGGCTATAATCGCGTCCTGCTGTGCCGGGGTGGCGGAACTGGTAGACGCGCCGGATTCAAAATCCGGTTCCTTCACGGGAGTACCGGTTCGATTCCGGTCCTCGGTACCACAGCATTAAAGAGCCCGACAGTTCCACGAAGGGTTTTTTAAGACCAGCAAAATCTCAATAGTGCACTTATGGTGCACTTGGGTTTTAACAATGTCCAATGCGCGCCCTGCAGGCCATCAGCGCGTCATAGAACGGCCTACCTTCGCGTTAATGACCCAGACCCACGCCAAAAGAATTCAATCACATCAAAGCGCAACCTCCGCCGATTAAACCGTAGATGGGATGAAAATCACCTGTCTTCAGCAGCCGCGTGAAACGCGCCCCCTAAGCGAGCCGCGCCAAAAGTTCCTTGGAAATGGGCAGCAAGCCGGCTTCTTCAGCAGTAACTCTCTGCCTTGCCGAATGCGCCTCGACGTCACCCAGAATTTTTCGATAGCTGGGTTCCGACTGAAGTTCATCGAAGATCTGATTGTTCAGAATAGGTGTCGCGTTGAAGAACGTCCGCGCGATCTGCTTCTCAAGGAAATTGAGTGCTGCTTTTCTGTCACCCTCGCCAATGGCAACCACCGCGCCGAGATAGTCGGTTATGTGGTGCGATCCGTCTGGGTCGTTCGAAATAGCGCGGTAAACTTGTTTCAGCTTTTTTAGTAAACGCGCCGCACTTGTTTCATGGTTAAGTTTGCGATGCAGAGCAAAAGACAAGACTGCGCCAGAACAATCCAGTTCCAGATCAAATTGCCTGCCCCATTTTCCAGAATCAGACTCACCGAAGGGAGCCAGCAAGGCCAGAGCACTTTCGTACTCACCCTCGCGCGCTTTCCAATAGGCAAGCGGAAGTGCCGTCTCATAGTCGCGCGTTGCTGCTCCCCGTGCTTCAAATCCTGGTCCAACACGTCGGGCATCCTCAACAAGATTCGCCGCAGCGTAAAATTCGAGTGCAGCACCAGGATCAGCGTTTTCCAGTTGGCGTCCGTATCCTAACGCAGTCACGATCAACTGGGTGTTGAATGTAAACAACCCACTCTGCAGTGCCATCTTTGGATCAAGGAGCAATTCAAGCGCTTTCGATAAGTGACCTTGCATCATTTCAAAAATGCCGTTCTGAAATTGCAGTAACTCGGCTGATGGATTCACCACTTCCATTTTTCGCAAGTATGTTGATGCCTGATCAATATTCAAGCGATTCATGTGTTCTGCGAAAAGTGCGTTCAGGGAAAGCAGAGAAGTGGGATCACGTTCAAGCGCCCTTTTTCTTGTCGTCAGGGTTGCTGCCGCGGGATCGCCACTTAGGGCGAGGTCCTGGGCAAGGCGATGATATCCTCTTGAATAATTCGGGTTTAAGGCGATCGCATGTTCCGCATTTTCTATCGCAGCGACATAGTCTCCGTCAATGTAGCGGGCCAGGCTCATCACCCCGTATGACTCTGCCGCGGATGGGTCGAGTGCGATGGCCCGCGTCAGCAGTGGCAGCCCTCGTGCCAAGGCTTCAGGAACAGGCGTTGAACCCCAGCAAGTTGGGAAGTTTGATAAAAGAAGTTCGGCGTCCGCAAGACCGATTAGGGCTGGTGCATATTCTGGATCTTGGGTCAGCGCCTTTTCAAAGTGTGCTTTGCCAGTCTCAATGTCGGATCTGTTTCGCCTGTAGAGATATTGCTGGCCAAGCATGTAGTGTTCATAAGCTTCCACGTTGGCACTGCGCTTGACGCGAGGGGCTTTGATAGCCTCGCCGCCGAGAATGTGGCCTCTCAGCTCACCGACGATGGTGGCAGAAATTTCATCCTGAACCGCGAAGATGTCCTCGAGTGTTCGATCAAAAGTCCCAGACCACAGGTGCGATGAATGCTGAGTTTCGATTAGTTGAGCGGTGATCCGTACCCGGTCACCGGCCTTACGAACCGAACCCTCAAGAATGTAGGCAACACCAAGAATAGCCCCGATCTCTGCTATCGACTTACCAGACCCTTTGAAGGTAAACGACGAGGTTCGAGCAATGACCGTCAACTCCCTGATCTTGGCAAGCAGATTCAGCATTTCCTCAGAGATCCCATCAGAGAAGTACGCCTGTTCCGCATCGGAGGACATGTTAACAAAAGGAAGAACCGCAATGGACGCATCGGATTTGGTCTGCGCCGTTTCTGGCAGCACCACAGCCTGATGGGGCTTTCGTTTGCCGCTTGTCAGATGGTACTCAAGCGCCTCGATGAGCGCTATGAAACACGGCGACTCTCCGCCGGTCCAGCGGGAGAAGTCGATGGTTTGGAATTGTCGAAAGCCCATGGGTGAACGTGCGCCGTCGAACGAGATGGGCAGCAGATTACCCAGCTCCAGTGCGAGATCGGCCTCATCGGCTACCCAGCGGGACGTGATGGCATTGGGCGACCAGACGACAATGACCACTGCGGCACCGGTAAGCTCGGTTTCGATTTCAGCCGAGAATCGTGTACCGCCCTTTAAATGCCGGTCCCACCAAACGGTGTATCCCGCCGTTTCAAGCTCACGCACAAGTGGCGCAATACGGATGCGGTCTTTGCTGGCGTAACTAATGAAAATATCTGCCAAGTGGGAGGAGGCTCCTGAATCATTGATCAGTTATCAATCTACGAATGAAGTGAGGCACCCTAAAATGCGATTGCGAATACAATCAGTTTATATCACGGATAGGCGTTATTGCGAGACGATAGGCATCTTGAACCACCTATCGACGAGAACGCCAATTTGCTCCAAACTCATGATTTCTAGGAGAAAACGCCTGCAGAGACCGCTTGCCAGTATCAGTTTGCCAACCACTGTCGTAGGGCCCGTCTAATAGCTTACACGCTGGAGGGCAGATTTCCGAACTGGCTCCGCAGGTCTCTTTGATGAATTGGGAAGCGCTAGAAGCAGTAGGAGAGATCGTTGGCGCAGTCGCGGTTCTTGCTACCTTGTTGTATCTAGCAACTCAAATTCGAAAACAGAACCAACAAGCGAGAGATGCGAACCGACAATTTGCTGTGGCCCAGTTCAATGCCTTGCGTCGGTATTGACAAGTTAGCTTTCTTGCATTGTCTCAATAGCGCGCGTAACCACATCAATTTTCACTTCCCACTGGCTCTTCTTGCCCATAAATAGACGATGAAGCCTGACAGACGGCGACGTCTTTTGTCCGTTAATGTTGACGCCAATTCTT
>JBLHVI010000002.1:0-172457 GCA_047630175.1 Candidatus Azotimanducaceae bacterium | reverse complement strand
CCCTGCTGGGTCGCTCGCTACACAATTACTACAGAGCGGCCAAGGTTAGCGGGCTATGGACCTTGGGCAAGGATTTTGTCGAAGCCCAACACCTAGGCTATCTGCCGCCAAAAGAGGTGTTTGCAGTCGTCACCGGTAGTCAGGGTGAACCGGGTGCGGCGCTGAGCAGACTGGCGGCAGGAAGTAACCGGGCAATGGAGCTTGAACCGGGCGATACGGTGATCTTCAGTTCCAGAGTCATTCCAGGGAACGAAGTTTCTTTACAAAGCTTGTGCGCGTCCCTAGAGGCTCGCGGTGTCTTGGTTGTTGTTGATACGGACGCTGCACCGATACACGCTTCAGGGCATCCTGCCCAAGACGAGTTGCGCACCATGTATGGTTGGATCAATCCCCGCGTATCGATTCCTGTCCATGGTGAAGCTCAACATCTTCGAGCACATGCTGGATTTGCCAAATCGCTGGGCATCCCGTCGCAGATTGCAGGCAAGAATGGTGATTTGATCATGCTAGCGCCCGGTGTAGGGACCAGACGCTTGGCCGCTGAGTTTGGCCGCATTGAGATCAAACGCTAATCGGCATCCAGCAGGATTCTTTAATTTCGGTTTAACTGAGCGATGGGTTAGCTGGCCTCGATACCTAGCTAAACCGTTGAATGTCCTTAAACACAACGCTTGAGACTGCTTGGTTCAGCGTTCGAAGTAGACAATAATAGTGCGACAGCTGTCTTTTCAACGTCGATAGAATCTGACTACGACAATAGACGCCCGGTTTAGAACTACGAGGCGTTGTTTTGACAACGGCAATACAAAGCGCTTACAGAACGTGTGACCTACTTATTGCCTCGCCTGTACTTATTGAAAATCAGCAGGTTAGTTGTCCACGGTGCCACTGTTTCCTTATTTGGGTCAAACCCAACGGCCTCAACCGCGGTCTCGCCAACGCGATAGCGGCATGAGTGTTTTTGTGTATTACGATTGCGTCTCCCCTGCTAGATATAGAGATACAGGGGCAAGACAATTCGATTAGCCTAGTAGGGACTGCGACGGCGTTAATCGATCGCGGCTACTACTTGCTCGGGGTTATGATCTTTACTTTTGGTGTAGCTGCGCCTACGTTAATGCTGGCCGCTATGATGTCATTATTTGCCGGTCTGCTTCTGCAAGTAGAAAGCAGGGCGTGGTTCTGGATTACGCGTTGTTTTTATTTGATGAAGGATTGGAATATGTAAACCTACGATATTCTGCTGGCTGAAGCTCAGAATGACATCAATAAAGACTTGCGCCTGTATCGGCATGAAGCGAAATCAATAGAGCCTCCAGCAAGTATCGTTCGACTAAGGGCACATGACTTTAGTTGCGCGGCATAAGTAGTTTTTGGGCGGATAATCAGGGACGCCCATCAGCATAGACACGTCTAACCGTACCTGACGACAGGTACTCGTTATGGGGTGCGCTCATGTCTTGTGATGGGTTACAAACGTTTGTCTGACAAGACCTGAATTTCGTGGCGTGGCACCCCGAGCGTAATTTTGTGCTCGGTAAGAACACGATAGATTTCACCGTTCACGCGGTACTTTGAATCAAAATAGCGTACCGTTGGAACCCAGCACCGCACGCCGATTTTTATACCGTTGGACGAGAAATCATCAATGCCGACCTGCGCGGGCGGCTCGTGTGTGACGGGCTCAAGTGTTGAAAGTGCCTTCTTTAACACATCAATGGCGTGTACAGCGTCAGCATCGAGAGGCAACGTGATGACGGTTTCAACGAGCGTGAACTGAAACGAGTTTTCGAGAATTTGACCGACAATTTCCCGATTTGG
The DNA here is from genome assembly GCA_047630175.1 of Candidatus Azotimanducaceae bacterium. Classification (GTDB taxonomy): domain Bacteria; phylum Pseudomonadota; class Gammaproteobacteria; order Pseudomonadales; family Azotimanducaceae; genus UBA4582. The sequence goes on along the minus strand of JBLHVI010000002.1, from coordinate 170,636 downwards.
AATGGTTATCTTCTCGCCGTCTTCGGTAGCAAGTACGGTATGTGATAGTCTGATTTCATCGACGATTCCTCCAACCCCCTGCACGCTTAGCGTATTGCCGACGACAAAAGGACGCGAAAGAATGATGGAAAATCCGGCCGCGTAGTTGCTTACAACGCCTTGAACAGCCAGCCCAGCGCCTAGAGTAAATGCGCCGAGTGCCGCGACGAACGGGGTAACAGAGATGCCGAACTTGCCGAGGGCAATCACCGCGAAACAGAACAGAATAGCAAAGTAACTAATGCTACCCAGCAGTTGGCTCAGCGTGATATCAAGATCCTTATTAACAAGAAACTTTATTAGCCAGCGTGAAACAGACCGCGCAAGGATAAATCCGATGATGAGGATGATAATTGCCCCGATCACCTGCATCGTATAGTCGACAAAAAACTGCGTGAGTTTACTGTAAACCAACTGCGCCTGATCGAATTCTTCGGCTAGTGGATTATCTATTGCCATGTCTACCTCGACGTTCTCAATAAATTGCATGATAGATCACATGTGGCCTGCGGAGAACTAGTATCTAGAACGCGTTGACCAAGATTTCAAACGTATCGCGTGATCGGTAATGTTTATAAGAAGCCTTGGCCATCCATCATCCCGCTTTTGCCGTAAGATGTTATCGCGATAATAGACCAAGACTGGAGTACAAAAGGATTGAACCAGATTACACTACTTGATGGTGGCATGGGACAGGAACTTCTGCGTAGAAGTGCCCGTGCAATAACGCCTCTTTGGTCCGTCGACGTTATGCTGAATGAGCCAATGCTAGTGCGGGACCTCCACTATGATTTCATACAGAGTGGGTCCCGTGTCATCACGCTGAACACCTATTCGGCGACACCGCAGCGCTTATTGCGGGGAAATGTGCTCGACCAATTAGCGCATATTCATCAATCAGCCATGCGCGCCGCCTTGGATGCAATCGAATCGTCTGGGCGCGATGACGTGGCAATAGCAGGGTGTTTGCCACCTTTAGTCGCGAGTTATCGCTCAGATGTGTCGCCATCGTTCAACGAATCGCTCGACAGTTATCGTCGCCTTGTTGCTTTGCAATCACCTGCCAGCGACCTTTTCTTGTGTGAAACCATGGGGTCTATAAGTGAGGCGCAAGCAGCCTGCACAGCAGCAGGTGAAAGTGGCAAACCTGTTTGGGTTGCGCTAACAGTCAGCGACTCTCATCCAGGACAGTTACGTAGTGGCGAGTCGCTAGATGAGGCGCTTCAAGTACTATCATCATTAGGGGCTGAGGCGACGCTGTTGAATTGCAGCCATCCAGAAGCGATCAATGCTTGCTGGCCGCAGTTGCGCGATTTTGGCGAAAAGGTTGGTCAAAAAATTGGTGCTTATGCCAATGGCTTTGTTTCTATTGCACCGTTGCAACCGGGAGGAACCGTCGAGCAACTTGAGGTGCGTCAAGACTTGAGTCCAAAACAATATGCCGAATATGCAATGGGCTGGGCACGCGATGGTGCATCGATTGTCGGCGGTTGCTGCGAGATTGGGCCGAGTCACATCAAAGCTTTGCATCAAAAGTTGTGCGCTGAAGGTTTCTAAAGGCGCAGGTGAGTTTGAGACACCACAGAGCGGCATTTTTTGTCGCGACAGATAAGTTCTTGTGCGTCTCTTCGGTGTAAGGCGACGTGCCGGAATAAGTACATAGAGAAGTCGAGCGCATCACGCGTCGGCGCAACTGCGTCGACTAGGGGTTTCGCAGCTCAGCCAATCGGGATTGAAATTCGTTGATTTTGTTTTTGCTTAACGTGTTGATAGTGAGTTGGCGAAACACATCCTGTAATACACCGCCAGCGTCAGACAAGAGCTCCTCCCCAGCGGCGGTGATAACGGCGAAGCTTTGTCTGGCATCACGTTCACTCTTCTGCGTGGTCACCAGCCCGATTTTCTCGAGTGGTTTCAGTGCCCGGGTGACGGCTGAAGCCGTCAAGCCTACGGCATTCGCTAAATCGATCCTGGGTAGGCCGTTAGTGGATTTTGATAAAGCCAGCAAAAGTCGGTATTCGCTGAAGCTAACCCCTCGAGTGAACGACAAGGCTCTATCTAGTCGACGCTCAAGGCCAGCGGCAGTTTCCAGAAATTGCAGGATAGTTGGTGTGGTATGGGGCGCTACATTATATTCATTCATGCATGAACTATACTTGATTGATCAAGTATTAGTCAGTATTTTTTGCGCTTATTAACTTATATCGGACAACGCCTGTACACAAGTCAGATCCAAATCGTGCTGACAAAGGTTCTTGCTTGAGTGCTCTACTTCGGGGCTACTATCCTTGTTATTTTTATCTGCTCTTCCAGCATATTGTAGGCTTTATAAGAAGACGAAACTAACGTCGTCAGAAAGCGCTGTGCGATGATGTGCGAGATGCGATAGCTATAGACCGATGTGGCAAAGATCCCAAACAGCTCCGAGTATGCCTCGGGTAAAAAATAGGCAAGAATCAGGCAAGGAACAAACAGTAGGGTGGACAGTAGCACCGAACCAGACTCGGTTGTAAACCCAACAATAACTGTCCAGAAAATACCGATGATTGGGACAGCAAACGTTGCGCCCCAGCCAAAGTCTTTCACTGCCAGTGCAAGGCAGGCAGTGATAAGGATCAGTGAAGCTGCGAGAGAAACAAGCACTAGAAGTTTTTCTCCGAGAACTGACACCCCCGTCAGGTTCCTGACATTCCGATAGGTGACGTTAATAAAGAACTGCCTTGCCAAGCTTCGGCTGACAAACAGCTTTGCTGCCCTCGTGGTTAAGTCGGACTGCAGGACGCCGTACTCGTCTTCGGTGAGATACTTTGCCATTACTTGTTCCAGCGCCGCGCAGCGTTGTGGAATATCGAGATCGCTATAACCATTTTGTCGCTCGGGTAGTGGTGAAGTGAATAAATATTTCAACCTGTATTCTATCCCGTTTTCAAAAATATCCTAGTCGGCATCTTTTCGCATTGAAAATCGGTCCAACACCATTTTGGTTGGCAATGAAAAGCGTGCACCCCTGACATGTATTGCATCTGCAAATTGAGCTGCCGTGCCTGTTCTCCGACACGGTTAATTAGGTACACTGCAGACACGTTGCGGAGATGTGATTATGCTAAATTCAAATGAGCTCGGTTTATTGGAGGTCGCGGAGGCCCATTACGCGGCACTTAGCCAGCGCGGCCAAGAAATTGATCGGCTGAGATGTGTGCCCCAAGACCTAGCGGAGCAATTAGCTGCAGAGGGCTTCTATCGCGTCATAACGCCTGTGGAATTGGGCGGTCTTGGATATAGCCCAGAGGCCCTGTGCCGTATTTGCGAGACACTGGGCACTGCTAATGGCTCTGTTGCTTGGTGTATTTTTATTGGTTGCACGTCCCAGTATCTGCTTGGCGCGTTGCCGTCCAGTCAGCTTGAGAAAATGCTCGCCAGCCGCAATCTGATTACTAGCGGAGTATTCGCTGACAGCGGCACGGCTCTTTTTCAGGAACGCAATGGTCAACCGGGTTATGTGATTAACGGCCATTGGCGCTGGGGCTCTGGTTGTCGCAACGCTACCTGGATCTCTGGTGGTATCCACGAAATCGACAGTGCTGGCAACCCAGTGAGTCGAGACGCACCGCTATCCCGTGCATTTTTCCAGCCGAATGACATACAGATTCAAGACAACTGGCATGTTTCTGGCCTGCGTGGCTCGGGCTCTAGTGATTATATCGCCACGGACGTGTGGTTACCCGCAGAACGATTGGCCACTAACATCGATCACTCCATACATGCTCAGCTGCCAATTTATCGCTTCCCACGATTTGCTCTGCTTGGTATTCCTATCGGCGCTATCTGTCTTGGCATGGCGCGCAATGCTATCGATGAAGTGTTGCAAGTGGCTCAGGAGAAAACGCCTCAGGGTAGCCGTCGAAGTCTGGCTATGCGCGCCGCTTTACACAAGGATCTGGCGGTGGCAGATACCAAACTACAGGCTGCCCGTGCTTGGTTCTATCAATCCATCGATGCTGCGTGGGTAGACGCGCAGTCTGAGGACGAGTCGCTGGCGCACCGTTGCCGTATCCGCGCTGCTAATGTGCATACGGTTACCACGGCTATCGAAGTCATCGATCGTATGTACACGGTGTTAGGGGGTACCTCGGTATTTGAGACTTCGTGTCTGCAAAGACATTTTCGCGACGCGCATGTCGCTTCCCAGCATATGATGGTGGGGGAACCGGTTATGGAAATGGCCGGCCGCGTCATGCTCGGTCTTGATGATGTTGGCTTGGGGCTTTGATCTGCTGCGTGCAAGTTTAATAAGGAGAGTATTTTGGCGTTAAAGTTTGGCTTGGCAACACCTTCCACGCTTTGGGAGATGGACCATTCACAGCGCATCAAAACTGTGAAGCATATTGCTGATAGCGGTTTCGATCATCTGTTTATGGCGGATCATGTGTCTTTTCGCAATGGTGCAGGCGCTGACGGCTTTGTTGAGGTGGCGGCGCTGTCGCAACTACACCCTAGTCTTGGCGTGATGATCAGTATTTATTTACTGCCATTGCGTCATCCTTTGCCGGTCGCCAGACAGCTTGCCAGTATGGCACGCATCGCGCCCGGGCGTATGACCTTTGGCATCGGCATAGGCGGTGAAGATCGTCATGAGATCGAGATATGCGGCGTCAATCCCGCGACGCGCGGGGCGCGAACCAACGAATCATTGGCCATTATCCGCGGATTGATGAGCGGTGAAACCGTCACACATCAGGGCCGCCATTTCAGTATCGATGAGGCGCGCATTCGACCGATACCACAGCAGGCTATTCCCATTATTGTCGGCGGGCGCTCCAACGCAGCACTGCGACGGGCAGCGCTGTATGCCGACGGTTGGATAGGCGTCTGGTGCTCACCGCGGCGTTTTACTGAGGCGGTGGGTATGGTGGATGACTATGCACAGACGGCGGATCGGCCAGCGCCCCAGTGGTGTCACGGTTATCAGCCTTGGGTGGGCGTTGACATGAACCCTGCCAAGGCCCGAGAAGCTGTCAAGCAGGGCATGGAGGCTTTTTACAAGGTGCCTTTTGAGAAATTTGAGCGCTATACGCCATCGGGCACGCCGCAGCAGGTGGCTGAACAACTAGCGCCTTATATCGACGCTGGTTGTCGTATGTTTAATCTTAAAGTGTGCGCCCAGAACCCTGAGGATGAAGTGGCGCTTGGCGCTGAGGTGCTCAAGGCACTCGCCGCGGGCTAGCCAGCTCGTTGGTATGTTAACCTGGCGCCGTTTGCTGCCAGCGTCGGGCACGAAAAGCGTATAGTAGATATAATGATTCAATTGCTGCGCACGCAAGACTAATTGAAATCACTCAGCTCTAACTACCGCCACTTACACATTGCCGTTTTGAAGTAAATCCATATGATTCCTGCGACATTGATAGGCACCGCGAATATTCCGAATAACGGCGGTGAACTGCGACTGACCCAGCGTGAGAATGACTTCTCTATTCGCTTAAAAGGTGTCGGTGGAGAGCTCATGAACAGTCGTGTTCATAGCTCTGAGCTGGCGTTGGCCGAGTTAGGTTGCGCACATATTCAAGAGATGCAGAATGCTAAGGTGGTTGTTGGCGGCATGGGCATGGGTTTTACGTTAGCGGCTGCTCTTAAGGCGGTTTCAATAGATTCATCGGTGGTTGTTGCAGAACTCGTACCGGAAGTTATTGAATGGAATAAAGGCCCGCTAGGCGAGTGTGCAGGCAGGCCGCTAGATGATGATAGAGTGCTAATACACCTCGGAGACGTGGCAGAGCTCTTCACTACCAAGCAGGCCAGCTATGATGCTGTTTTACTCGATGTTGACAATGGCCCTGAGAGCTTTACCCAAGCAGACAATAGCAGGCTGTACTCGGCCGAGAGCCTACAAGCTATAAGGCTGGCACTTAAGCCGGGTGGCATGTTGGCAATATGGTCAGCTTGGCATGATCCAAAATTCACGCTGCAGTTGAAAAAAGCGAGTTTCAAGGTGCAGACGAAAACCGTTAGAGCGCATAAAGGTAAGGGTAGTCGTCACACTATCTACCTCGCCAGAAGAAAATAGAACGCGTGCAGAGACTAACGGTCGGTGCACCTCTGCTATGACGCTTTAGAGGCTTTCCTGTGATTGATCTTGGAGGCGAATCGCACCACACTTACACCTTCGATTTCGAAGCAGGGTGCCTCTCTGGTGTTTTGCCGAGTAATGAAAGTATCGCGAGCTGGCTCGCCGCTAAAATGGCAATTTAATGGAAAACAAACATTTTTCAAACGACGACCAGCAGCTGCTTGAGCAGTTGATGTTGCATCGCCGTGATGTGCGCGGTAACAACTTTCTGCCTGATGAGGTGCCCGATGATGTTATCGACCGGATTCTACACAGCGCATCGCTCGCACCTTCTGTTGGCTACTCGCAACCGTGGGAGTTCGTTGTAATTCGCGACACGGCGGTTAAGGCGAGGATATCTGCTAGTTTTGAACTTGAAAATGAGAAAGCTGCTGGTGTCTTTGCGGGCGAAAAGAAAGCGATATATAGCCACATCAAGCTTGAGGGCATTCACGAAGCGCCGGTAAATATTGCTGTGTTCTACAAGCCTGAAAAAGAGCCGGTGCTTGGACAGAACACCATGCTGGAGGCCGGGGAGTATAGCGTTGTGTGTGCTGTGCAGAACATGTGGCTGATGTCGCGTGCGCTGAATATTGGGCTGGGTTGGGTCAGCATTCTTGACCCGTTAGTGGTGAAAGATATTCTGAATTCGCCACCCGATAATAAGCTGGTGGCTTACCTCTGCATTGGTTACGTGGGGGAATTCTTTTCAACGCCGGAGCTTGAACGTCTGCAGTGGAAGTCGCGTAAGCCGCTCGAAGCATCTGTCTATAGGGAAGGCTACCCAGTGCGAAAGCGATCGTGAGTTTACAAGCGAGGGGTCAAGTTGTAGTTTACCTGTCAGCTGAGTAACTGAGTAACTGAGTAACTGCTTAGAAGCTATTAGTTCAGCGACACGCGCGCGAAGATCAACTTTAGGCTGGAGTCAAACATAGCATCGGTCGCTTGAGCAATTCATTAAGCAACGCTGTAGATGTTACCCGCAATAATGAATAGCCCTGTAAGGTCTGCTCAATTGTGTTGCAGCACAGCCGGCATTGGCTGCTGCCTACGCCCATGGTCGAGGTTATAAGTTTTTCCGTTGAGGCCCGCGGCGATCCTGCCGTGGCGCCAGCCTTGTTTAAGCGATGTTCTTAATCCCCAAGAATGTTGGGATACCCAGCACGAGTTGTTAACAGACAATCTTAAGGCTGTTGTTGTAACGTGATGGGTGTCCCAATCTTATCGCGTGGCATGAAAATAACTGACTCGCTTAAAACTCTAAGTATTTGTCCGTTACCGCACCTTCTGATGCCGATGCAACTGATGCAGCGTATTTGGCAAGCACGCCCCTTGTGTAGCGCGGTGCAGGCTTTTGCCATTTACTTAATCGGCTCGCAATTTCCGCATCGCTTACTTCAAGGTTGATCGTATTATTCTCAGCGTCGATAGAAATGCGGTCACCCGTTTTCACTATCGCGATGGGGCCACCTTCAGCAGCTTCCGGTGTCACGTGCCCCACAACAAAGCCGTGGGAGCCTCCCGAGAATCGGCCGTCAGTGATAAGGGCTATATCTAGGCCTAGGCCTTTACCCATGATGGCAGAAGTAGGGCTGAGCATTTCTCGCATCCCTGGTCCGCCTTTTGGTCCTTCATAGCGAATCACTAGAACGTCGTCTTTAACAACAGTGCCGTCTAACACGCCCCGTAGGCAGTCTTCCTCTGAGTCAAATACACGGGCGTTGCCTGTAAAGCTCAAACCTTCTTTGCCGGTGATTTTTGCCACGGCACCCGTCGGCGCCAGGTTACCCTTGAGAACAACGAGATGGCTGTCTTTTTTTATGGGGTTGTCAAAGCTGCGAATAATATCCTGACCTTCTGGATAGGGCGCGACGGTAGCAAGGTTCTCCTCAAGGGTTTTACCCGTCACCGTCATGCAGCTACCGTCGAGCATGCCTGCTCCTAACATCATTTTCATCAGTGGCTGAATGCCACCGATTTTTATCAGCTCAGACATCAAATACTTGCCGGAAGGCTTTAGGTCAGCGAGCATCGGGATCTTTTTGCCGATCGTTGTAAAGTCATCAAGCTCCAGATGTACGTTGATTGCATGAGCCATCCCGAGAAGATGTAGTACGGCGTTAGTTGAGCCCCCCAGCGCGATAACGACTTTGATCGCATTTTCAAAAGCCGGGCGCGTCATAATGTCGGATGGTTTTAAATCTTGCTCAATGAGATGCATGATAGCGGCGCCTGCGCTGCGGCAGTCGACTAACTTATCTTTTGAAATAGCGTCCTGTGCGGAGCTGTTAGGTAAGCTCATGCCCAAGGCTTCAATAGCTGAGGCCATGGTGTTGGCGGTGTACATGCCGCCGCACGACCCCGGGCCTGGGATCGCTGTTTCTTCGATGGTCTTAAGTTCAATGTCAGAAACAGTGCCGGCAGCGTGGCCGCCCACGGCTTCAAAAACGGAAACTACATTGGTATGGTTAGGGCCCGGCTGAATCGTGCCGCCATACACAAAGATAGAAGGGCGGTTCAGTCTTGCCATCCCCATTAGTAGTCCCGGCATGTTCTTATCGCAGCCGCCTATGGTGATGATGCCGTCATGACCCATGCAGCCAGACACGGTTTCTACGCTGTCGGCGATGACTTCGCGCGAAACTAGCGAGTACTTCATGCCTTCGGTACCCATGGAGATGCCGTCGGAGATGGTGATGCAATTGTAGATGACGCCTTTTCCGCCTGCTTCATCGGCGCCAAGCTTAGCTTCATCAGCAAGTTTGTTGATATGCATATTGCAAGGCGTCACCATACTCCAGGTAGATGCCACCCCAATTTGTGGCTTTTTAAAGTCGGCATCATTAAAGCCAACGGCTCTGAGCATCGCTCTGCTAGCGGCCTGCTCTACGCCGTCTACTACTTTCTTTGAATATTTTCGTAAGTCCTTGTCTGGCATCGTTTTTCCGTAATGAGTAAGGTTATTGATGTGTTAAAAATGGTGAACTGTTGCTCGTTGTGAACGCTAATATACACGAACGAGCAATTCAGCAGAAACATTGAGGTACATCCTAGACGCTGCTACTGCGTCACACTGGCATAAAGCGCGTCGACCAAAGCGATGTTGCGAGGGTCGCGCCAGGCGCGGCCCTGCTTATTCATGGTGTAACAAAAACTTAGTTTGGCGTCGGGGTCGGCGAAACCTAGCAGTCCGGCGTTACCATAATGTCCAAAAGTTCGCAGATTGGGCCCTAACGGTCGCTGTGGCATGGTCAGCATGAAGCCCAGACCGAAGCGGGTCGGCCGTGCCATTACCGCATCAATACCGTCTGCGCTAATAGCAATAGCCTGCTCTATGAGTTCAGGGCTCAGCAGCTGGATGCCGTCTATCTGACCATCGTTGGCCAGTGCGGAGAATATCTTGGCGACGGAGCGCGCGTCAGATTGTGGGCTGGTACTGGGAAACATGGCCTGACGCCAGGCCCTTGAGTTAATGCCGAATTCCCCCTCGTTGGAAAATGTGGGGTTATTATAAGTTAAATAGCGCATGCGATCGTCTGCGGACAAGGTATCCAATGCGGCCGCGTCATTCGCTGCGGCCGGCTCGTCAGCGTTGACGTAAGGAATGTTATCAGCAATATGTCGTAGAGCGTTGTCGTCAACGCCGTAGAAGAAATCGATACCTAGGGGCTGGGTTATCTCATCTTGCAGGTATTGGGCAATCGTGCGCCCGTCGACTCGGTACAGCAGTTCACCAAGCAAAAAACCATAGGTATGCACATGGTAGCCGTGGCGTTCGCCGCTGGCCCACCATGGCGTTTGTTGCTCAAGGGCTCGTACGTATTGTGGCCAATTGGCCCAAGCACCTAGGTCCAACTTTGCGTCAAGTGCGACAAGGCCAGCTCTGTGACTTAACAGCTCAGCAACCGTGATCTTGGCTTTGCCGCCCTGGGCAAATTCAGGCCAGTGTTTCGCTACAGGGTCATGCAAATTTAGTTTGGCTGCATCAACTAAGCGCAAGACACACAGTGCTGCGACGGCTTTACCCAGTGACCATACAGTAAAAAGTGTCTCCTGTGATAGTGGCCGCTGTTGTTGTGCATCCATATGCCCAGCCCAGAGATCAACCACTTTTTGATTGTTCTGATAAACACTGACGGCCGCGCCTACATCGCCCCGTTGAGCAAAGTTATCAGCAAACGCCGACTCGATGGCGCCAAATTTAGAATCACAAAAGCCGTTTATTAATAGATTTGGCATACATCGCTCACACTGCAGGTGCGCTTTCATCAAAGCGCGGACTGTTTGTCACTATTGGTTAGGCCGTTGCTCGCCTGCGCGCAGCAACCTAGTTGATCTTATGACGACTGCTCAAACTTATTAGGCAACGTGCTCTATAACTCAACTGGCACTATGGGTAGCCAACGATTCAACACTTCTTTGACTTCGCCTTGCGCAATCATATCATCTAATAATATGTTCAGAGTGGCTTGCAATTCTGCATTTTCAGAGTGCACCGCCCATGCCACAGACTCTTTCGTAAGATATCGATTCAAGCTAAGCAAATTATCATTTATAAAGGAGCGGCTTAGTTGCCAGCTGGTGATTGAATCATGAATAAACAGGTTGACCTTGGACTCTCGAAGGGCTTCGAGGCCCTGTTCTACACTTGCATAGGCATATACATCAGGGTCGGTCATTTTTGTGCGAACAAACTTTTCACCGGTTGTACCCCTGTGAAGGCCAATCTTAAGGCCGGCCTGCTTTAGCGCGCCAGGTTTACTGTACTCAGTGGCATCCTCTGCGCGTACTATCGCCATCTGACCGATTTCCATATACGGTTTGGTGAATCTAACTCTGGTGGCGCGCCCATCGGTAACTGAAACCGCGGACATGATGACATCGATTTCATACCCCTCCAGGGCGGTGAAAAGTTGGTCCAGCGGATAAACATGAAACTCAACGGGCCGGTTGAGTCGTTTGGCTATTTTGGTAGCAAAGTCTATTTCGATGCCTTGGAGTTCGTCGCTGACGTAATAAGCGACCGGTTGGAAATCGACAGACACACCCACTCTGAGCGGCTTCAATTCTGCGCCAAACGCGTTAGTTACTGCCAGTACAAGCAATAGGTTGATAAGAAATCTCATGAACTTTGCCTGTTGACGAAAGAGATGCGTATTCTATCGGTTGGGTTTAGGAATAGGAAATGTACCGCGCCTCGGTATGTTTAACCGCCGCTTCGATAACACTGAGAACTTATTGGCGCATCGCAGAGCTGATCTGATAATGACTTTGTATGCAAATTAAACAGAAAAGTCCGAGTTGAACTAGTAAGTCCGGGCTCTCTATCTCAGCATCTCTCGTTCGGCACGGATGGGTCCATCAGCAATTTTAGGCTACCTATCGCTTTCTGCCTTTCGGTTGTTCCGTCGCCAATACTGTGGGTGCTCAAAGCGCCATCTGGCTGGCACGGATATCGTTCAAAGGTTTTGAGGGATTTCTGCATAGCGCCCTCTGCAGAAATCATTAACGGCAGAGCCAGCGTACCACCATAGATGTCGAGCTCATTAGTCACCCTGATTTAGCGATCGCGGCGCGAAAGATTGGTGTCTCACCAGGTTGCTGGCAGCTGCGTTAGGCCTCTCAATGTAATCGTGGCTTTCCAGTCTGGGTTGTCGAGCTGTGTCAATTGCAGTTCTGGCAGTCTTGCAAATAGTCGCTCAAAAGCCACTGCCGCTTCTATTCGAGCGAGCTGTGCACCAATACAAGTGTGAATACCGCCGCCAAAAGAGACTGGTTTGACCTTGTCGCGCTCGACGTCCAGCTTGTCGGGGTTAGTGTATTGCTCTGGGTCATGATTAGCTGCGCCAAGTAGCGTCATGACTTCTTCGCCTTGCTTGATGAGTCGGCCCTCAAATTCAACATCCTCGAGTGCTGTGCGGGCAGTAATTTGCACGGATGAGTCGAAGCGCAGTAACTCTTCCACCAGACCTGGTATTAGTGTTGGGTTGGCTTTGATTTTTGCCAGCTGTTCAGGGTTCGAGAACAGGGCGACCAAGCCGTTGCCGATGAGGTTAACCGTGGTTTCATGTCCTGCGCCAAACAACAGGCCTATATTGGCCACTAATTCGTCGCGACTGAGTTTACCCTCGTCGGTTTCAGCCTGCACAAGAGCGGTGACGAGATCGTCTTGGGGGCGTTCTCGTCTTTCTTGGCAGAGCGCCGCAAAATACTCGGCAGATTCAGCGGCGCGACTGTTTTCTTCGGCGAGTTCGGCCTCTGACAAGGGCGTAGGGTCTATCAGTCGCCCGGAAATATTTGAGCCTTCAAGGAAGCGTGTCCGGTCCTCTACGGGGATACCAAGCATGTCGCAAATCACGATCACAGGTAATTTAAAAGCAAATTCATGGAGTAGATCTCCACTGTTCCGAGTCTGTAGGTCGTCGAGTAACTCATCCACAATAGCTTCTATCTGCGGCTGCATTTCGTTGATTCGTGCAGCTCCGAAGGCTTTTGCTGCGAGGCTGCGGATGCGCTTGTGATCGGGTGGGTCCTTCAACAGCATGGTCTGCTGCAAGAGGCGGTAAGCACCATTATCAACAAATACCTGATCACCATGGTTTTCAAGCATACGCCGATCGTAGTCGTGTCCCAAGCGTTTGTCGCGGAGCAACTCATTGACGTAACGATAACGAGTGACCAGCCACATGTTGGTGCCTGCAGGCTTGAACATGGGATTATAGTCACGTAGCTGCTTTAGCAACGGATAGGGGTCACGAACGTACTCAGGAGAGAAAAGCTGGCCAAGAAGTACTTGCTCTTTATCGTTGTCGGTGACGGGGATGCTCATTGGCGGTTCCTTCTAGGCGTCAGTTATTAGTATATAAACGTATACTTAGTCAATCTCGCGGCTAATGGTGTTATTTTAGTTCGACGTATCTTACCTCGAAAAAATACGAGAGGCTAAGTATCCATTGTTTCGTTGTAGCTCTGCTCAGCTGTTACTCCAGCGCGCCTGCATGCTGAGGAAGAAGGCGACACTTGAGTGTTAGCAAAATTGGTGTAGGATGCAGTGGTACCCAATCGGATGCCAATGATGGATGAGCAACAGCAACGATATCTCCGGCGCGTGGCAGAATTGCTGAAGTATGCCCGCGGTAAATCAGGCTTGTCATCGCGTAAGCTAGCGGCCCGCGTGGGCAGTTCCCATTCGACCATCCTTGCTTACGAAGGTGGTAAAAAAACCCCATCGGTGACAACGTTCATGCGACTGCTTCATGCCTGTGGTTTTTCAGTAGATTTTCAACTAGCACCGCGCATGCGCGGCGATGATGAGAATCCACGCGGCCGTGAACTCGAAGACGTACTGAACTTGGCGGCGCAGTTTCCGGCTAGACATGATCCGAAAGCACCAGTGCGAGTTATTCTAAAATGATAGGTCTGCCTGAAAAAATTGTGCGCATTCATCAGGCGTTAGCCGCTCACAATGTTTCCCATGCCTTTGGCGGCGCGTTGGCGCTGGCCTGGTGCACCGAGCGAGCGCGGGGCACAATCGATATCGACGTCAATATTTTCGTCGATAACAAGGCCGCCAGAACAGTCATTAATTTTTTGCCTGCGGAGATTAGTTATAGCGAAACGGACATGCTCAACATGTTGCGCGATGGCCAAATCCGACTGTGGTGGGAGCAAACGCCATTGGATATTTTCTTGAATACGACGCGTCTGCATGAGCAGATGGCACTCCGATGTCGTTGGGAGAGTTTCGCTGGGGAATCTGTGCCATTTTTATCTTGTCAGGACATTGCGGTACTTAAGGTTTTCTTCAATCGAACCAAAGACTGGGCTGATTTGGAAGAAATGCAGGCGGCCGGCACGCTGAATATACCCGTCGCGACAGCGACGATTATCGAATACCTAGGTGCAGATGATGAGCGCATTGCCAAGCTGGCGAAGCTCAAAGAGTGACTTTCTGAACAATCACCTCTGGCATAGTGCGCCGCAATAAACAGCAGCGTATTGATCCATCAACTCCGCCTTTCAGACCTTGGCCTTACGCCAGCCGGTGCAACTAATCCGACAAATAATAAGCTACCGTCGACACGACGCGAACTTTCTTGATATGTGGGTTGTTTTTATCGCGTTCGCTGATACTAAACTGACCCTGTTGAGCTGTTCGTATTTTGCCCAACGTGCTCTTCGAGTCGGAGGCGAACTTTTCTGCGACTTCCCGAGCGGCGCGCGTGGCCTCTTCGATCATTTCTGGTTTCACTTCGTTAAGGCGTGTAAACAAGTACTCCGTCCGGGATTGATAATTGTCACCAGAAAACGCGATGCCTTGTTTGCCAAGATCAGACATGTTTTTCATGACGTTTCTGACAGTCGCGATATTTGTGGAATAGACGGTTACCGTTTGTGAGGCGGTGTAACGATATTCTGCGCGCGGTTGATTGCCATATTGCTGCGCTGATTTATCTGTGATGACAGGCGGTAGATAAGTAATCTCGCTAGCGTCGATGCCGGCTGTTTCGAGGAATACACGGATCTTATCGGTGCTGTTATCGATGGATTGATACATGTTTCCCAAATCGTTACTGGCGACTGCGAATTCGATGGGCCAGATGATAATGTCGGCCTCGAATTCTCGCTCAGATAGGCCCTTAACTGTTACCACTCGCTCGTATTCTTTGTACTGTATAGCTGCGTGACCTAGCAGGTAACCCAGTGATGCAAGCCCGGAGAAAACACAAAGGCCCAGAAATATCGCGGTAAATCTATTGGAGTCAGTCATTAAGTTTCCTTTTGTTGGCTTAGCACGCAGTCCTCATGGCGACCAAGACCTGTCAGGTTGCTTTGGCGATGGCTTCTTGAACTGATTTTTGTTCCGAGCCATCCATGCGCGCCTTTAGACCGAGCATCATTTCGTCCATGCCGCGTTTGCAGTGTTCGTTCTGTAAAATATGCGCCCAGTATTTTTTGACTTTCACGGTTGCTTCAATCGGGTTGGGCTTGCCGAACCGCGGCACCGTGTACTGGCACATAAACAGCGCTGGCACTAAAGATGCATCTGCTCGCGTCAACGTATCGCCCGTTGCAAAACCTTCGTCACTGATATGTTGCTCAAGCGCTGTCATGCCGCGTTCAACTTGAGCCATTAGTAAGTCAACGACGCCCTCGTTGCGTTTGGCGGGGTCAAGTTGGCTCAATGCGAGGAAAATATTGTTCATAAGATAGGTGTCAGCAATGCGCGAGATCACGCGTATATCTGCTCTTTCTTTCAGCGATTTACCACGCATGAGTGACTGTTCAGGGTAGCGCTCATCTAGATATTCAGTGATGACCTCGGACTCCGGAATGATCCCTTCTTCGACTTCAAGTACCGGGATGCGGCCAATAGGTGAGGTGTTTTTGAACTTGCCTTGATAGAAACTTGCGAGCGGTAAGTCAAACTCCACATCGTCTTTGATTCCCATGGCGTAAATCTGAATGCGGACTTTCGCAGAGTAGGGGCTAAGATCACCGGTGTATAGTTTCAAAGAAGAGCTCCATTTTTGTTTACGATCGTATTACAGAGCATGGGGTAATATCCAGATATTCCTGCCACCTCATACCGCCGGCTCAGTTGATGAGTGAGCCGCGCTTTGTTTCCGACCTTAGACTAGCAATCATTAGTAACCAAGGTCACGGTGCAATCGGGAAAACCGAAAGAATCGTAGAGCGTATAGCAGCCTTGATTGGCTGGTGCCGCTACAATTGAGCGGTGACAAAGCTGACGGCAAGCGCGCTTACGTTTCAAAAATTTTTGATAAATTAATAGGCAAATTGATCATAAGCTAGTCACTTTAGTCACGTTGATGGGCATCGTGAGTTCCTCCTTAGAGTATTGGTGATAGCCAAACATGCAGAGCCTCTGTGATATTATCAGTAAAAAAGTCAATGATACTATGATTAAGAAAGTGCAGATTAAAAATACGTCGAAGAGAGCGCCTGCAAAAAAGAAAGCTTCGCCGGGGATTTATCCGGCAGGTAAGGCGACCAAGCGTACGCTATTGATTGCGACGCTCAGGATTATCGCCAAAAAAGGCATGTGGGCTGTTACTCATAGAGCGGTCGCGGCCGAAGCTGGTGCAGCGCTGCGCACCACGACTTATTATTTTGCGACCAAGCAAGACCTGATAAAGCAGGCTTTTCGCTATTTTAACGAACAAGAGTTACAGCGCCTCGATGAATTAAACAGTCGGCTTGGGGCGGTTGAATCGTTAACCTTGGAAGAGAGCGCAGATGCCATCGCCGCTTTGGTCGAGGCGGAGCTTAACGACCCTAATCAGATTGTTGTCGCTGAATTTGAACTAATACTCGCGATTGCGCGAGAACACAGCTACGCGCCTGAATACGATGAAGTGCAGCGTGTGCTTCAAGAGCGCTCCTTGCGTAGGATGAAATCGCTGGGTGTTCGTAATCCGGAACAGCTGGGCAGAATGTCTCTTGCCTTGCTGCGAGGGTATCAGTTGCTGTCGTTGGCACAACCAGACAGTCCTTTTGATGCTAAAAGCTTTCGCGACGATATGCTGTTACTGGTTAGAAGCAATATTGAATGACCACCATCAATCTGATCGCATCTAGGTCTTGTATTTAAATTGGAACAGATGTAGCATTTTTGGATCTTAACGTCGAGGATGCGATCATGAAAGTAGTGGGAGACTTGCGATTAGAAAAGGGAATTAGTTGGTTGGTAGCGCTGCAATTGTTGGGATTCGGTTTGCCCGCAGTGGCAGAGCAAGCGACTATTGAAGAAGTGATCGTCACCGCGCAAAGACGAGAAAGTAACTTGCAGAGCACGCCGATTTCAATAACCGCCTTTTCCGAGGATGCCATTCAGGCGCTTGGATTCCGACAGTCTGTTGATATCACAGCACAGACCCCCAACTATTCCGTTGGTTACCCTAACGGCGACACAGGTGTTCCGGCGCCTTTCATTCGGGGCGTAGGATTGAACGACTTCGGTGTACTCAATCAAGGACCTATCGCATCTTATAATGATGAAACATACATCTCTTCCAACGCAGGACAGATTTTTCAACTGCTGGACGTTGAGCGGGTAGAAGTATTACGTGGACCGCAGGGAACTTTGTACGGCCGCAACGCAACGGGTGGTGCAGTTAATTTTGTATCGCGAAAGCCGACGCAAGAATGGGATGGCTGGGCAAGGGCAGGCACCGGTAGCTTCGGCGCCACCAAGGCTGAAGCAGCATTTGGCGGTGGTCTGAGCGATACAACGGCATTTCGAGTTGCCGTTTTGAAAAGCGATTCGGATGGATGGCTGAAGAATCGATTCACTGGAAATGACCAGCAGGGGGTTGATGAACTTGCCTACCGCGTTCTCTTCGACATCACGCCATCTGAAGATTTATCAGTACTTCTGAATTTTCACGGCGGTAAAAGCGAGTCAGATTCGGTGCAGTATGGTCACCTAGGTGTTTGGGATGCACTTGGCAATATGTGCGGCAATGCGGATATTCTTGCAGGTAACTGTGTCGATATTCTTGGTTACTCCAAGGAGTTGCCGTACACAACTTTAACGGGCGTTGATCTGCCAGCGACACCTGGGTATGACGAAGGTAGCTATGACTTTGAGGCTCAAAACGACACGAGTTTTTGGGGAGCTTCTGCGACGGTAAAGTTTTCGTTTGGTGAATACCAGCTCACTTCTATTAGTTCATACGACGAGGTTGACGACTTTCGTCCAGAAGAAACTGATGCCGGTCCTAATGATCTGATCACGGGAGAGTTAGCTGTCATTCAGGAAACTTATTCTCAAGAGTTGCGGCTTGCTTGGGACTCCGATGATTGGACTTGGCTTGCGGGTGCATATTACCTAAAGGATGAAGCTACGGACCGCAGTGGTTTCGATATTCTGCGTGTCCTGCGCCCCTCTGTAGTGGGAGATGACGTTAACTGTAGTGCGCCGGTGGGCAATCCCGGCGGATTTTGTCCAGAACAGTTTATTCAGGAAACGAAATCGGGAACTCAGCAAACCATCACCAGTCTTGCACTCTACTTTGATACGACGGTGGACTTGAGTAGTGATCTGAAACTGTCCCTAGGCATCCGTTATACCGATGAATCAATCGACCATGACAGTTTTTTCTTCTTTGATGAGCAAGAAGCTGGTTTCCCTGCACAACCGGGATTTCCAGCGCAAAACAGTAAGAGCTTTCAGAACGTATCGGGACGTATTCTGTTTGACTATCAGCTGAGCGATAGCGTTTTGCTATACGGCGGGGTGACCAGCGGCTTCAAAGCGGGAGGCATTCAAAGTACAAGCGATGGCGCTGCGCCGTATGATGAAGAACAGTTAATTAGCTATGAAGGCGGTTTCAAAACCACGTTGGCTAACGGCAGTATCCGATTCAACGGATCGGTTTTCTACTACGACTACTCCGATCTTCAGGTTTTTGCATTTGTTGTCGTTAATGGTGTTGGTTTTTCAACGATTTCTAATGCGGCAGATGCCGGCGTCACTGGTGCTGAATTTGAATTACAGTGGCTTCCTACTGAAAATCTGTTTGTGAACCTCGGGGTCGGTTTGCTGGATGCTGAATATGATGATTTTATTATTTCCCAAGGGGATTTCTCCGGTAATACAATTCCCATGTCACCTGATATGAATTTGAATGGGCTGGTACAGTACGCTATCAACCTCGATGGAAAAGGCATTGTTACTTTGCAAACTGACTTCAGTTACCAGGACGATGTTTCATTTGATGCGCTGAATAATCCGTTGCTAAGCCAAGAAGCTTATTGGTTATGGAATGCAAGAGTTAGCTGGACATCACCTGGAGACCATTGGGAAGTGGCAGCATTTGGTCGAAACCTTGCTGACGAGCAGTTTCTGGTTTACGGATTTGACTTGTCGTTCTTTGGCTTCAATGAAGAGATGCTCGGTACGCCGCGAGCTTACGGCATCGATGTGACATATCGATTATGATGAATAGGGTCAAGACATTGAGTTTAACCGTGATCATTGGCTGCCTGTTGGGTGCATGCTCGAAGCCGCTGTTGGATGACTCAGGCGCGAACGCAACCATGACTGCTACAACAGTTAGTCCCACAGTGACATCCACAATAGCGCAGGACGAAAGTGCGGAAGTTATGCGTAAATGGTCCCAGAGTTGCGCCCTATGCCATGTCAGTGGCGCAGCAGGAGCCCCGGTGGTGGGCGACGTCGCGGCGTGGGCGCCTCGCGTGGCGAAAGGCAAGGCAACGCTACTAAAGCATACCATCGAAGGTTACAGCAGCATGCCGCCATTAGGCTATTGCATGTCATGTGAAGAAGATGACTTCTCGGCGATGATCGATTTCATGTCAGGTGTAGCTCAATGAAACCATTCAGTCGACGTACATTTCTGTCTGGCAGCGTACTAGCTGCACTTTACGGCATCGCGCATCCTGGCCTAGCATTTGCGAAGCCGTCGAGCGGTACCATTGCGTGGCGCAATTGGTCGGGTGGTCAAATTGCCCATCCAGCAGGTCGGTTTTCACCGACCAGTGAACAAGCACTCGCAAATTTCTTTGCGACCACAAGCGGGTCAGTCAGGCCAGTCGGCTCTGGGCATTCTTTCACGGGCCTTGTGCCCACCGACGGTCATCTTGTAATTGTCGACCAACTGAATGGCTTGCTTGATCACGATCCGGATCAGCTAACGGCAACTTTCGGTGCAGGCACACGGTTGGGCGATACAGGCAAGCCGCTCGAGGAAATCGGTCAGGCAATGTTCAACATGCCTGACATTGATCGCCAGACCATTGCTGGCGCGATTTCGACGGCCACCCATGGCACTGGCATTGCGTTCGCTTGCCTGTCGGGTTATGTCACTGAGTTACGTCTTGTAACACCGAGCGGCGAAATTATTGATGCAGATGCCAATTCAAATCGGGACCTGTTTGACGCAGCCCGGGTTAGCCTCGGCGCACTCGGCGTTATTACTCGGGTTAAGATGCAAAATAGGACAGCGTACAAACTTAAGCAGAAAAGCTGGGTACAGCCCATTGAGGAGATACTCGAGAATTTCGATGAGCATGTCGCCGCGCATCGGCACTTTGAGATGTTTCCGATGACCCACTCCGATTATGGTATAGCGCTGGCCACTGACGAGACCGACGAGCCGATCAATAATCCAGCGCTGTCAGAGGAAGAAGAAGCTGGTCTGGACGATGCGATGAGTCGATGGGCGCAATTACCACCTGAAGAACGCAAGCCTGTTATTGATGCGGTAGCACGACAAATAGAGCCGAGTGAGCGGGTCGACGTTTCCTATAAGATTTTGTCTAACGTGCGGAATAGCCGTTTTAACGAAATGGAATATTCAGTCCCACGAGAAGCTGGCGCAGCCTGTTTACGAGAAATACTTAAGACTGTGATCGACAAGAAGGTCGATGTCGTGTTTCCTTTGGAATATCGCTATGTGTCCCATGACGATACTTGGCTTTCTATGTGCGCCGGCCATGAAGATCATGCTGCAATTTCGATTCACAGAATGGCGGGCGTAGACTACCGTCCATATTTCGACCTGATAGAACCCATTTTTTGGAAATATGGCGGCCGTCCTCATTGGGGTAAGCTGCATACGCTGGGTGCGCCCGAGTTACGAGCGCTATATCCAAATTTTGAAAAATTTGAAGCACTTAGGGCGTCGTTGGATCCGAGCGGACGAATGCTAAACGACCATCTCAAAACTTTGTTTGGAGTCTGACCATGCAACGACGGGCGCTTTTGTTCGGTAGTTTAGGACTCACCCTAGCAGCTGGCAGCGGTGGCGCGTTTCTTTGGCGCCCAGAAGATATTGGAGCACCCCACGACCGTTATTTCGCAGGCGTTAATCAGCTGCTTAAAACCAGTGGTCCCGGCCGGCCCGTTATGATGCTCGACCTGGATCGCGTTAATCACAATATCGATCAGATTGTAGCTTCGGTCGGGCCTAGCAAGACTTTTCGTATTGTTGTGAAATCGCTACCGTCCTTGCCGCTTCTGCGCCACGTCATGGCACGCGCGAACACGAACGCATTGATGGTCTTCCACCAGCCGTTTATTAATGAGATCGCGCAATCTATTCCGCAAGCGGATGTGCTGATTGGTAAGCCAATGCCTGTCAACGCCGCAGCAACTTTTTACCAAAAACTGATACCCGGCGGGTTTGATCCGCAGACGCAGTTGCAATGGCTGATCGACTCACCTGAACGTCTGGCACAATACCAAAAATTAGCGCGTCAACTTGGCGTCAGGCTGCGTATCAACTTCGAATTAGACGTTGGCCTACACCGCGGTGGATTCCTCGAGCCGAAGGCCATCGAGCCGATGCTTGCAATTATCAAAGCAGACCCCGAGCATTTAGAGTTCGCAGGCTTCATGGGTTATGAGCCGCAGCTAACAGGCTTGAAAGCAACTTTGGCGCATCCTGCTGTGCAACAGGTGCTGAACCAGTATTCCGGATTTATTGATCAGGCCAAAAACAGTGGTTTCGTGGTGGATGGCCTTACTTTGAATGGGGCTGGAAGTCATACACTGGGGATCTATCCCAAAGACAAGGTGATGAATGATCTGTCTGCAGGCTCTGCGGTTGTGAAACCGATGGACTTTGATACCTACCATCTCGAAGCCAATACGCCGGCCATGTTTATCGCGACACCGATCCTCAAGCGTTACGATGACCTGATGGTGCCGGGGGATCCGACGATTGCCAAGCTGTGGCCTTTGTGGAACCCGAATATGCAGCGTCTCTACTTTATTTATGGGGGTGCATGGAAAGCGAGAGTTGTTTCGCCGGCAGGCGTGCCGGAACCAATCTACCAAAGTACGAACCAGACGCCGTATACCACTTCCCGAAAGGTAGATCTCGATGTTGACGATTATATGTTTCTTCGCCCCACACAAAGTGAACATGTCATGCTTCAATTCGGCGACCTGCTAATCGTCAAGAACACAGAAATCGTCGACACGTGGCCGGTATTTCAGCAGACAGGCTAAGTGGCTTACAAACCCAACACACGTTTGGCGATAATGTTCTTCTGGATTTCGTTGGCGCCACCATAGATGCTCTGGGCGCGTGTGCCCAGATAGTCTGCCGTAGCCTTAGCGGCAAACTCTGAGGGCATGGTTGCCTGAGCTTTAGCCATGCTGGGGTATCCTTGGACTTGCATAGACAAGGCAGTAATGTCTTGTGCGATTTCCGTCGCGAGTACCTTCAATATAGAAGATTCGTCACCGGGTGACGCGCCGTCTGCTAACGATGATAGAACCCGCAGAACGGTTATGTCGAGGGCGTTCAAGCGGACCTCCAAGGCATCAAATGTCTGCCAAAAGCTCGGGTCATCGTGCAGTGCGGTGTGTTGTTCTGCCGCAGCGCGAGTCGTGGCCATTTGCATGCGTTTGCCGGCGACATGGGCATATGAGGTACGTTCGTTGCCGAGCAAAAAGTTGGCGTAAGACCAGCCTTCGCCTACTTCGCCCAGACGGTTAGTCACAGGCACGCGCACTTGATCGAAGGTCACGCGGTTTAAGTGATGATGGCCATCGATAGTGGTTATGGGGTGGACTTCAATGCCGGGTGCATCCATTGGGGTGCACAGGAACGTGATCCCTTGTTGTTTGACGGCTTCTTGACTCGTGCGCACCAGTAAGAATATCCAGTCAGCGTGTTGTGCGAGGCTGGTCCAGACCTTTGTGCCATCGACGACATAACTATCACCGTCGAGCGTCGCTTTGCATTGCAGTGATGCGAGGTCAGAGCCAGAGCCAGGTTCTGAATA
Source organism: Candidatus Azotimanducaceae bacterium (assembly GCA_047630175.1). Classification (GTDB taxonomy): domain Bacteria; phylum Pseudomonadota; class Gammaproteobacteria; order Pseudomonadales; family Azotimanducaceae; genus UBA4582. The sequence goes on along the minus strand of JBLHVI010000002.1, from coordinate 147,706 downwards.
GCCTTGGGCCCAAAAGGTCGTACTTTGTCGAATGCCAGGCAGCCAGCGCGCCTGTTGTTCTGGCGTACCGAAGGCGCAGATCACGGGGCCGACATAGATCACGCCCATAGGAACAGGGTTGATGGCGCCGGCCTGCTCTAACTCTTGATCGAAGATATATTTCTGGTTGGCGTTCCAGCCTGTACCTCCATGCTCTTGGGGCCAGTTCACACACAGCCAGCCCTTGGCCGCGAGTGCCTGCTCAGAGCGCTGGTAGTCCTCTTTCTGCAGTGCGTAAGCACTGGCTGCTTTAGTCACCAGATCCTGTGGATACTCATTGGTAAAAAACGCTTTTACTTCGGCGCGAAAGCGTTCGTCTTCGGCATTGAAATTCATATCCACATTCAAAAGTCCTTGTTTGATGGCGCGAGTAAGATGGCACACAAAAGCAATAAAGCACAATTTGTCCATGAGTTCCAAGTTAACTTGTCGCTAGCAAGGTAACTTTTGCGGGCCAGCTTTCCGTTATTGCACACCGTTACGGCAAGTTAGTGCTTTATGCCACCAGTTAGCATGCGGTGGCGTTTGAGCTCGCATGACTCAGATGCAACATAGGCGATATGAACTTGCAGCTGCGGTGCGCAAGGGCATAGACATAATGCGTCGTATTAGCTGAGGTGATGCGCGGTCGCGGGGAATACATGGCCTGCGCTGGCACTGTTTAGCGATCGCTCGATCGTGCATCAATGCGTATATAGAGAAATTAAATCGCAATGATAACAGCGGTTTACTAGACTTTTAGCGTCACCGAACGCCGACAGCTAAGGACGCTAAATGCATTAATTTGAAAACGTTGCTTTAGCATCGTAAAGTCTTTTATAGAATTCGGCGAGGCTTATGACAATTGGCCTGCCTGTTGACGCTCGAACGTTCTAATTTTCGCTTCGTAAGATGGGGAGTTACATCCCAGAGAATTGCATCAAGAGTTGCTGACCATGAGTGAACAAACACAGGCGTTAGAACAAGACACCTTGGCAAATGTTGATCCAACGGATCTGTCGACCCAGCAGACCAGATCGCAGGCATTTCTTTGGAGTTTGCCGCAACCGATATTGGTCATAGGCTCGATGATTGCTGTTGCAACGGCATTTTTGTACGAGTGGACTGACCCAGAACTATTCGCACTGATCATGATTGTTCTGCCGTTACCATTGGTTTTGGTTGCTGAGCGAGTTTGGACTAAGCGTCGAGATTGGTTGCTGACGCCAAAAGAATTTGCGGAGGATGCCTTCTGGGTGGCCTGCGGCGCCCTTGTTTGGATACCGATCTACTCTGGTTATTTTAGTACGCCGATATCGGAAGGGTTTAAGGCTGTTCGAAATATGACGCCGCTTAATTTCAAGCTGGCGCCAGAGTCAACGCTGGGTCTTATACTGGCAGCTATCGCTGTAAAGTTAGGTGTCGAATTTATCTATTACTGGCTGCACAGGGTTCAACATGAATCCCTTTTCTGGTGGCGTATACATGCTACGCATCATCACATTACAAAGATGGGTGCCGGCCGAAGTGATCGAACGCACCCTTTCGAGTGGGCGACATTGTTTCTCGGCACCCCTATTGTTTTGGCCTTGACCGGTGCAAGCGATGGTGTCATTGCGGTGTCAGGTGCTTTTGGTTTTTTTAATGGCTCCTTGAATCATGCAAATTTGCCTCTGCGTTCTGGTTGGTACGGCTGGTTCTTCGCCACAGCAGAGCAGCACCATCTCCATCACTCGCAAGATATGGATAGCAGTAACTCAAACTACGGATGCAGTATCATTTTTTGGGATCGTCTGTTTGGCACTTACAGCGGCAGAACAGACATTGAAACCATTGGTGCTGGTACGGGCAAGCCATTGGATATTTTGACTCAATTCAAAATACCGTTTGTATCGACTGAAAAACTCACAAGGTATTGATCAAACAGCGCGAACAACAGTGAAGCCCTGCGTCTATGGTTTAGGGGGTAGGGATGGCATGCCTAATCATTTTATCCTGGGTCATATGTGATGCCCGTAGTTGCGGCCTAAACTGCGATAATCGTGAGGCCCTGTGCAGCACCCTTGCGAGCATACAGGCGCTGAATTTTCCTACCGCTGTTCGATCTTATCCGTCAACGAACCGAAGAGGCAATTAGGTACTGAAGGTCAATTTTTGCTAGTGTTTGTCTTACGCATACTGGACACTTTGTGTGGTTTAATCTGGTGTTCGTTAACAACCCCAATTCAAATCCGATAATCGAAAGTCTCACTAGAAGATGCCGTAGAAAACGTTAATGTGGGTTAGCTAATCAAGACGGGTCTGCAATTGGGTGTGACCGAGTTATCTGCCCTACCGAAATCGAAACGTCGATAATCAGCAAATTGTTATTTAAAATGGCAAGTTTTGGGCTGAGAACATCACTAACGACACACATTTTTTGGTACGCACTGTAGAGATGCGCGTCGGTGTCGCGTAGGGCGAAGATCAGCATAAGACACCATCCGCTATTGTTGTTGTCTCGAAGACACGCCCGGATGTGTTAAGTAATGCGGCGCCATTTACTCACGTTGAAACCCTGAGGAATAGTTCGCTCGGCCTTCTGGTAGGTTGGGTTTGTGAACGTGCGCATTACTTTGACGTGCTTTATCCAATATTGAGATCCCATTCGCGCATCGGTAAATTATTTTGTTAAAAGACGATTAAGTTATGTGCCGAACACGTGAGAAGAGCAGCGATTGTACGGTTTTGTTGAGCTTGTCGGTTTTATATTGCGCAGATTTTTGTCACGCCCACGGTGTGCACTGAGCGTATTGCTATACGCTCAGTGCTTCTCGAAAAGACTGATTAATCGCAAAAATTGAGCGCATGAATCGCCGTCACATTCTTAAAGCGGGTGCTGTTATCGGCACAACATCAGTCACTGGACTCTCGCTCTGGCGGTTGGGTCAGGCGCGTAGTCACGACTATGATGTGGCGGTGGTAGGTGCTGGCGTAACAGGTCTCGCGGCGACTGAAGCTTTAAAGAAGAAGGGTCTTTCGGTGGAGTTGCTTGAGGCGTCCGACCGCCGAGGCGGACGCGTTGTGACCGACAATGCTACCTTTGGCGTGCCCGATGATATAGGTGCTCACTGGTTTCATGGAAGAAACTCCAACGCCCTATACGACTATACGACTATACGACTTACGACTTACGACTATGCGACTATGCGACTATGCGACTATGCGACTATGCGACTATGCGATGCAGGCAGGCAGACTGCAGCACTTACAAGGCGTCTGATAACGCTATCGTGTATGTTGGCGGCAGCGAGGCGCGAAGTTCAGAGTGCGACGCATTTGAGCATCAGTTAGCAGGTGCGGAAGAGGCTATGTCGAATGCCGCTAGCCTTGGCCAAGCTGTGACAGCTGCGTCGGTTTCCCCAATGCCGGTGATTGGCAGAACACGGTTAATTTTTGTACTGGATCGTTTGAAATTGGCAAACACATGACGGATTTTTCCTGTCAGGACTGGTGGGAAAGTGAAGCCGGTGATGATGCTCTATGCAGCGAGGGATTGGGCACTGTGGTGCTGCATCGCACGCGAAACATTGACGTTGCGTTGAACACGTCGGTGTTGCAAATTGACTGGGGTAAAAACGGCATTGTGGCCCACACAGTGGGTGGCGCTAGGAACTGCATAGTCACGGTATCAATCGGGGTTTTAGCAAACAGTCGTATTAGATTCATTCCTGCCTAACTCGCAGAAAAGGCAGCGTCTCGCCATCAAATTTCGATGGGGCATTACAATCATCTCGCATTGCAATTCGATCGAAATATTTTCGGTATCGGTGCCTACCGTAATGTGTCCTATATGATCCCTCAAGAAAGATCTCAGCCTGTTCCTGCGATGGGTATGCTGGTCAAGCTACACGGCAGTAATCTATCGTTTGTCGAGGTCGGTGGGGAATTTGCACACGAATTGGAAGATGAAGGTATTGATGGCAGTATTGATTTCGCGCTGGGGGAATTACGAGAAATGTTTGGTAGTAGCGTCAATCGTAACGTTATTAAAGGAAATGCAACGCAATGGGGTAGTAATCCACGCTTTGAAGGTTCTTATGCCGCTGCAAAGCCCGGCGGATATAAATAGCGCGTCATTTTACGCCAGCCAATAGACCTAAAGCGCTACTTTGCGGGTGAAGCCTGCCGCGAAAAACAATGGTCTACCGTTCACGGTGCCTACAATTGCGGCATCGAAGTAGCTGAGCAGGTGGCTTAGGGGCTAATATAGCCATGGCTCATGCGGCTGTTGCTGTCGATTAAGCCAATTAGCCTGAGTAATCAGGCAATGCCTACTACGCGAAGATTGAGGTTAAAGATGTCGATTGAAATGCCTAGTGTTTGCCCGCTGGACTGCCCAGATACTTGCAGCCTGAATGTCACAGTACAAGACAACCAGGTCGTTAAGGTGAGAGGCTCCAAAGCCAACCCCCTAACTAACGGCAAGGTGTGCAATAAAGTCGCACGTTTTTACCCAGATTTTGTCCATGGTGAGAACAGGCTAAAAACACCTTTGCGGCGTGCAGGTAAGAAGGGCGACGGGCAGTTTGAAGCCATAAGCTGGGATACAGCGCTTGATGAAATCCATCGGCGGTTTTCAGATATTATTGCTGAGCACGGTGCCGAAGCAATCATGCCTTATAACTATGCGGGTCCACATGGCATGTTAGCGGGGGGCTCTATGGATCTAAGGTTCTTCCATCAATTAGGCGCGACATTACTCGACAGGCGCCCCTTATGCGGTGGCATTAAATCCGAGGCCTACAAAGGCACTTTTGGCGCTGTACCCGCCATGCAACCCGAGCAGTGCGCGCACGCCAAGTTAATTGTGGTGTGGGGTAATAACGTGACTTACTCAAATCTTCACCTTGCGCCGCTCATCAAGAAAGCCAAGGCTAACGGTGCTAGGCTCGTTGTCATTGACCCCAAGCGCATCAAGATCAGTGAGCAGGCAGATATGTATCTGGCCGTTAAGCCCGGTATGGATTTAATCCTCGCCTGGGCTGTTGCTGTTGAGCTTGAAAAGCGGGGTGCTTTTGATCAAGCGTTTGTTTTGCAACATGTGCTGGGTGCAGAAGAATTTATGGGTAATGCTCGGCAATATACACTCGCTGAGTCTGCAGAACTTTGCGGTGTGTCGGCCGAGGAAATTCGGGCTTTCGCGGCGCTCTATGATCAGACCAGCCCTGCGGTGATTTCTATTGGCAACGGTCTTGAGCGCAATCAAAACGGAGGAAACGGCATACGTTCGATTTTCGCTTTGCCAGCATTATGTGGAAAATTTGGCGTTGTTGGTGGTGGTGTCATGGGTGGATCGGGAAACGCTTTCCCCAAAACCGGCGCTAAACTAACCCGTCCAGATTTGATTCCCGAGGGTACGCGAACACTTAACATTCTGGATATAGGCCGTCATCTGGTTGAGCAGGACTTAGAGACGCCATTAAAAGGCTTGTTCATCTACAACCATAACCCCGTTATCGTCTCGCCTGATCAAAACACGTTGCGTCTAGGTCTTGAGCGTGAGGATGTTTTTATCGTTGGATGTGACGTAGCGATGACGGACAGTATGAACTATGCAGATATTATCTTACCCGCGGCAACGCATTTTGAGCATGATGATTTGTTTTGTGCCTATGGCCAACCCTATTTGCAACGCGCTGAAGCTGTGATCCCATTAGTCGGGGAGGCGTTGCCCAATACCGAAATATTTCGGCGTTTAGCCCAGCGCTTCGGCTTTGATGATCCAATATTCAAAGCCTCTGACAAAGACCTAATGGATGACGCGATCGATGGCACGGATACTCGGCTAAAAGGCTTCAAGCCAAGTGAAATTCCGTTGGGAGATGCGCTGTCGATGGAGGCCAAAGACACGTCCGCTGGTGATACTAACCAGGTTGTACTCTTCCTAAATCAAATGCCGGGAACACCATCTGGCAAGATTGAGTTAAAATCCAGTTACCTTAAGGACAAATATGGTGAAGAAATCCCGCGATACAATGGCGTCGTTAGCGATTTCCCGCTGACGTTGATTTCTCCCTCGTCGAATAAGATGATCACCTCAACTTTCGGCGGTTTAAAGGTGAATGACGAGACTCCGCCACTTGAGATGAATCCAGTGGATGCAGAAGCACGAGGTCTTGAAAACGGAATTAGGGTGAAGGTTTATAATGCGTTAGGTGAGGTGTTTTTACCGCTTGAAATCACCTCGGCTGTACGGCCTGGTGTGCTTTGCTCGCCGAAGGGCTCTTGGTTTAAAACCACATCAAATAAACAAACTGTCTCGGCCTTAGCACCAACATCCAAAGCGGATTTAGCTGACGGCGCTTGTTTTAATGATTGTAGAGTTGAGGTGGTGGCGGCGCAATAGAGCCCTCAGCATTGCGGCTACTGCGTGTCATCCTGAAAAATGTCTTCAATGGTAAGTGCAAACAAACGTGCAGCTTTAAAGGCAAGTGGCAGGCTCGGGTCGAACTTTCCGGTTTCCAACGCGTTAACCGTTTGCCTAGAAACCGCGAGCCTGTCCGCTAGTTGAGCCTGAGTCCAGTCTCGCTCTGCTCGCAGGACTTTCAATCGATTTTTCATCGATACCGCCCAGGCCTGAGGACGATGCCTGCCATAAACGTGAGGCACATCAAAAAGACTAGATGCGGAACCTGTGGCTCAAAATTGATGAGGCGGATGTCTTCAAGCAACGCGTAGCTGAGTCCACAGACCACACCAACGCCTAGGGTGGTTGCTGCTGCATCAAGGAATATTTTCCGTTGTAGCTCATCCATAGCACTTACCTGCTTGACTAGGGCCGGGACCCAGAAGAAACCTGCTGTTAGATTAATGAGAACACTGACTATCGTTGGTATCGTTGCGAAGTCCCACAATACTCTTGGGCTGAAGGTTGCCAGCGCGCAGGTGACAACCCACGCGATCGTCTAGGCCTTCACCCGTCGGTCATTTTCCGCATCAATTGTTTTAAAGCTTGTTGGGGGTTCGTTTGCCTGCTTTATGTGTAATGTCTTCTTGTCTATGTAGCAATTATGCATGACTAAAGTGCATTGAACACTGATGAAAGACAAGTCTTATTTACATTAAGTCGTGTTTGATTGATATACAGGGCTATTCATAGCCGCTGCCACACGTCGTTGAGTCGGCGAGTTAAAGGCGCTTTTGCGCGTTCGCGAACTGCTTATCATCACCAGCTCAGGCGTGGTCGCTGTAGCAGGCAGACCCTGTTGTCGAACAGATCGTAACTGTTACACTAACGCCAAAATTAGCCCATAAAATGACGTAATAAAAAGGTGAGTAGATATGATCAAGCTGCATGGTTTTTCCTCCAGTAACTACTACAACGTGCCGAAACTGGCGCTGTTGGAGAAAGGTGTACCGTTTGAGGAAGTGGTGTCCTATACCGGTGTGGGTCCAAAATACAGGCCTGAGTACCTCGACAAGAGCCCCCTCGGTAAGGTGCCAGCGCTTGAAACCGCCGAGGGTTTTATTAGTGAATCCCGCGCCATCTTAGCGTACATTGAAACGGCGTATCCGGAGCCTAGTTTGCTGCCAGATACAGCTTTCGGCGTTGCGAAAGTGCACGAATTTTCACAATTTGTTGAGCTGTACTTTGAGCTCGTAGCGCGACGCCTGATTCCAAATTTGTTGGGTGGTACAGAGCCCGACCCCGCGGTTTTGAAAGAGTTCAAAATCAGCATCGATAAAGCCGTTAAGGCGCTGCCAAAGCTCTCTAACTTTGAACAATTCGCTTACGGCGATCAATTCACTCAGGCCGACATTGCGGCGATCCTGAATTTGCCCATTGTGCGGAATGTCGGCATGCGTTTCTTGAATGCCGACCCCCTTGCTGAGGTCCCAGGACTTGATAGCTACTGTGCCCGCATGGAAGAGCGGCCTTTAGTGCAGAAAGTGCGAGCTGAGGCAGAAGCGGATCGGCCGAACTTCATGGCGCACCTGAAAGAACTTTACGGGTTTTAGGGATCAACATTGAGATGTCATCTATGAAGGACGCTATCAAATTCGGTAGGCGAAGCCTTACAGCGGTTGTCTGTGCGCTTGCATTAACGGCGTGCAGTCAAGAAAGGGCAATTTACGCTGATGTTATCTACATAGATGGAAACATCATTACCGTAAATGACGCCCAACCCTCGGCACAAGCCATCGCGATTAAAGATGGGCTAATCTTGGCCATCGGTAAAAGCGTTGAACTTCGAAAATATAAGGGTATCAAAACTAAGGTCTACGACCTAGATGATAAGACCGTTGTTCCAGGGTTTGTTGACGCGCACAGCCATTTTGGCGGCGTGGGGATGCAAGCCGTTGTCGCAAACTTGCTACCGGCGCCAGATGGCGCCGTTAATAACATCAAAGAATTGCAGGCGATTTTGCGCAGCTATATCGCCTCGTCGCCTATTGTTAAGAACTACAATGTCGCCATTGGTTTCAATTATGACGACTCGCAGCTAGCTGAAAAACGACATCCAACACGGCATGACTTAGATGCCATTTCTACCAGCATTCCAATCGCCATCATGCATCAGTCTGGGCACCTAGGCGTTTACAACAGCAAAGCGCTTGAGCTGATGGGTATTTCTGCAGAAACTGAAGATCCTCCCGGCGGTGTTATCGAAAGAGAGGCTGACGGTAAAACGCCCAACGGGGTTATGCAAGAAAATGCCCATTTTGGGATTTTCTTTAAGCTCATTCCTGCGTTTACAGAGATTGATATGTTGAGTTTGGTGAAGGCGGGCGAGCATAGCTATGTTTCTAATGGTTTTACCACGGTACAAGATGGCAAGACTGACTTGGCGTCTCTTGAAATGCTGCCGCAGATAGCTTCAACTACGGGTTTTGATGTGGATCTCGTTGCTTACGCAGATATTGCAACCATCGGGAGTGCGCCGATATTGCACGGAGATCTAATGTCTTTGGAGTACACCAACGGTTTTAGGATTGGTGGCGTGAAAATAACGCTTGATGGATCACCGCAAGGCAAGACGGCTTGGTTTACTGAACCCTACCTACAGGTGCCTAACGGCCAAGCGGATGATTACTTGGGTTATCCCGCGTTTACCGATGCAGAAGCGACGAAATGGATTGAATTGGCTTTTACCAACAAGTGGCCTCTACTAGTCCATGCCAATGGCGATGCGGCAATTGATCAACTGATTGAAATTGTTGGAAATATTGATCCAACCTTAAGAGATTATGATCACCGCACCGTGATGATTCATGGACAGTTCACACGCAAAGACCAAGTGCTAAAACTCAAAAGCTTAGGTATTTTTCCTGCCCTGTACCCGATGCATACGTTCTACTGGGGTGACTGGCATCGTGATTCCGTGGCCGGCGTTGAACGGGCTGAAAACATTTCACCCACCGGATGGTTTTTAGAGCAGGGCATGCGCTTTACGATTCACTCTGACGCGCCTGTCACCTTCCCGAATTCGATGCGAATTTTAGATAGTGCGGTCAACAGGACTACGCGCACCAATGCAATCCTTGGTGTCGAACACAAGATCACGCCATTGCAGGCGCTTAAGGCCATGACGTTGTGGAGCGCTTATCAACACTTTGAAGAAGGTATCAAAGGGTCTTTGGAAGTCGGCAAGCAAGCGGACATGGTCATTTTAGATAAAGACCCTTTGTCCGTGACTGTCAGTATGATTAAGGATATTCAGGTACTAGAGACTATTAATAACGGGAAATCGATATACGTGGCCGATAACGATTAGGGACGAGAAATATGCGAGCCATGCTAGCCAGCGATCTGTCAACCAGATGCCAGTGGATACGCGTGCAGAATCAACTCGCCTCAGCCGCTGCTAAATACCCCATTAGTTTTTCAACCGCGACCAATCCATATTTTCCCATGCTTTGCAGGAACGCCGTATCAGATTCGGCAGAACCCGTCGCCGAATAGCTAAAGCCATCCAGACGAGCTGCCTTTATCCAGGCCTGTAGTGACGCATCCTCACCCCAAGTGGCACCGTTAACTAGATCGGCAAACATGTTGCGTAGGTAGTCCATGTCTGTGTCAGGATGAGGCACGGGGGTACATAGCTGGTTCCTGCGTGCTTCGTTGTGGTCTGCTAATTCAATATGAGCGATAAACGCAGCGCTGAACACCTGCTGGCAAGTGCGTACAGACTGTAAGGTGATGTTGTTAGCAGCGAAAACGGGTTGTGCCGGCCTTCGTGCCAGGCCATCGGCGGTGCAGTCAACGAACAGTGTTTGCGCCCCATAGTCGAACGAGCCTTTGTCCAATATAACCTGATCCGATTCGATGCGCTGAACGCGACCCATTCGCACGACGTTTTTTATGCGCTGCAATTCGCTGATTTCACTTTGTGTGACGGTGGCGCAGCGAAACATAGTCGGTTTTACGTTGTCATCAATACGTAGCATCAGGCCTTCTTCATTGGCACGAGTGAAGAGATCATCGACCGATTTTGATTCGGCGATCACTCTGAGCTGATCCAAGCTGAAAGGTCTTATAGACGTTTCGAAAAGATCTTCGCCCTGCGCACGGGCGCGGTCCCACAACCACGAATCGCGTGGTTTGATCCAGCAGATGCTGTCTGGGTCAACGCCGTTCTCCAGTAAGAATAAGCAGGCGTCGAAACTTGTTTTGCCAGCGCCCACCACGACGTAGTTTTGCCATTCACCGCGTGAATCTACGAGCACATTTGGCGGTACGCATTTCACGCCATCGGCTACGTCATAAGACGGCCCACCCATGGCGGGTACCTGAACATTCATAAATGTGGCGTCGACTATTTTCCCCGCATCGATGGTTCGACTGGCGCCGGAGACGAGTGACACTACCTTGCCATCGGCTTGGTATTCAGACATCGGAAAATACTGCACGCGACCGGTACTGACAAAGTCGTGCATGAGTTGGTCGTAGTAGGCACAGATCTCGCCTTTGCCGGCGAGTTCATACAAACCCTTGTTCGAGCCGATAGTATCGATACGGTCGCAACCCAGCTTGCGCGAATTCACGCCATAGAAGCTCGAAGGCTGATGCAGTCGTACAAAGGGATAAGCCACGTTCCAGTGACCACCTGGTTGGTGATAGCGATCGACTATCGTGATAGTGGCGTCAGATTCCGTCATCAGAACATCAACGAATGCCATGCCCATAGCACCTGCGCCAATGACGAGGTAATCGGTTTTCTTAGTATTCATGGCTGTTTCCTCTGTGCCGGGCACTTTCCCTCTACCATATCATCCATTGCGGCAACGAATCGCTTGTTATGTTGAATATTGTCGGCGGCGGGCAAACCAAACCTTAACAGCGCTCTTGTTGAGTCTTTCAGGGAACAATAACGTAATAAAATGCCGCGATGTGCTAGCCCCAAATAGAGAGCAATAGCCCGCTCCCGGTCCATCATTAAGGACACAAAAAGAGATGAAGGACGTAGCTGCTGCGTGGGAAAATAGTTCGATAGCAGCTGATATAAGTTGTCGCGGTTTGCTGCAATTTGCCGCTGGGCTCGCAGCTGCCATGCCCGGTCGGCTAATGCGCAAGTTGCCACATATTGGGAAACACCAGAAATCGACCATAAGCTGCGGTAAGACTTCAGCTGTTGCAGTCGCTCACCATCGCCCAACGCAAAACCTACACGTAAACCTGCTAGGCCAAAAAACTTACCGAGCGAGCGCAGAACTATCATGCCGCTGTGATCATTCAGCGCCAGGGCACTGTCAAGCCCTTCGCAATCTGTAAACGCCTCGTCAACGATCAGTAATCCATTGACCTGCAATAGTTGCTGTCGCCACTGGTTAAGTGTGTTGATATCTATGGTGGCCGCCGTCGGATTATTGGGATTGATGACTACGGCACAATCAACCGCTGCTCCTTCAATCAGCGCGCTCAAGCTTTGCGGATTAAAACCGTCGTAGTCAACAACCTGATGACCACAGGCGAGCCAATGCTTGCGATGTTCTTGATAGCCGATATCGGGAATGGCAACGCGGCAGGGATGTCTAATCAAACGTGGAATCGTCTCAATAAAAACCTGAGACCCTGCACCGGGTAGCACATCCGATACTTGATAGTACGCCTTGGCGGCATGCAGCAGCGGCGGGTAATCATCGCAAGGTAATTCTGAGAAAAAGGCTTGCGGAATTGGCGGTATGGGATACCCGTCGGGGTTAATACCCGTCGATAAATCTATCCATTGCGCCAGTAGAATGTCGAAGACCTCACTAGCAGCCTGGATATCACCGCCATGATCAGGGAGAAACTCGGGCACAATCTTTGTCCTATTCACTCAGTACCTCGACTACTGCAATGATAACTAGCCACAAAAACAAGCAGCGATTAATTAGATCTAAACAGCGGCCGATATCAGCGGTTCGCACAACGTCGCCGCAGCCTAGCTGCGGGCGTTGGTCTTGTATGCCGTTATACACGGCTTTGCCGCCTAAGATAATGCCTAAACTGCCTGCGCCGGCGGCCATCACCGGTCCCGCATTAGGGCTTTTCCACGTATTGCCTTGCTGCCGCCAGCAAGTCATGGCAGGCGTATACTGGCCCATTAATGCATAGCTAAAAGCTACCAAACGCGCAGGCATAAAATTCAATACGTCGTCTAGCCTCGCCGCTGCCCAGCCGAATTCGCGATAGCGCTCGTTTTTATAGCCCCACATGGCATCCAGCGTGTTAACCGCGCGGTAGATAACAACACCATATAATCCGCCTACGCAGAACCAAAAAATTGCCGCAAAGATACCGTCGCTACCGTTCTCTAATAGCGATTCGCAGGTAGCCGATGCTACCTCGGTCGGCTGCAATTGGCGGGTGTCACGGCTTACGATCATTGCCAGCGCCCGGCGTGCCGCTTTAATATCGCCGCGCTGCAGGGGCGCGAGTATTGCCATTGCGTGTTCGGTAAGACTTCTTGGTGCAATACACAAATAGACAATAATACTGTTCGCTAAAATGCTCAGGGGGACATTGACTAGGAGCAAATGATGGCAGCCATAAATCAGCAAAATTAACGTCAATACAATTATCAACACGGCGACAATACCAGCGGGTTTTGGGTGATGAATGAACGCTTGGGTACGACGTAGATATTTTTCTAAATGCTGGACACAATATCCAAACCCGACCAAAGGATGGAGACGGCGGGGCTCGCCGAGCATGTGGTCAATGAGCAATGCAATTATCAGGGTTAGTGTAAGCAATGGGTCTCGTGCCAGGGTGTGAAAGCCTGAGTGTACTAGTCAAGGTTTGACTACAATGAGCGATGTTGGCGTAGGCAAGCAACCGACAAGCAGATGCTAGCATAAGCGGCGCGTGGTGGCAGTCTTCCATTGCGCGCTATTAAGGTGCGCGCCAGCCCCGGTCAAAGAGAGACTTTGACATCGTGTTTCTATAAAGATAGCTTCACGGCTGATAAATTAAGCAGGCTAGTAGAAATGAAAACAACAGCGATGGTTTTGGTTCTGGCGATGTCTAGTATTATCGGTTTTTCTCAACATGCCTTGGGTGCTTCTTCGACGAATGTCGAGGAATATACCGCCAAATATCCTTATGTTTTTCATCTCATTCAAAAATCCATGTGGGAAGAAGCTTTGGCTAATGATGCAACCTATTATCCGCCAACCTATAGCCACGATAAATTCAGTCATGCGACGGCTAATCCTGATTTTTTAATGATTATTGGTAATCATTTTTATCCAGAGGTGGCGGGTGAGTGGTTATGCTTAAGAATGTCGATAGATTCTTTGCACGCCTCCGGCGTGGAGACTATTTTTGAAACCACGGCCCCGGTAGGCGACAAGCAACCCGACTTTCCCGGCGCAGACAGTGAGCTGTTTCCACATATTCTAGGCGGTATTCATCCGTCTGCTGTGTTGGAAGCGCACGTCGTATCACGAGACGCGCAAGGCACATTCTTGGCGGTGGCTGGCATAGTGGAGGCTAAATAAGATGCGTACTAAAACGACACGGTCGACTGATGAACGGGCATTAAAAGGTATGAAATGGCTATTTTTGAGCATTTCTCTGCTGTCTGTTTTTGTGTTCACCAACCATAGTTTTGCTGACACGACGCTGTATCATATTGTGAGTGGAAAAGAGCTATCGACGTTGACCGTGAATAATGTCTACACGCCTGAATCTATCGCGTTAGAGGGTTACATTCATTTTTCAACGTTGTCCCTCGTTCTTCCCATCGCTAATGATGTTTACAAAAACCGAGAGGTGTTGTTTTTATTGCAGGTGACCTTTAGTGACGATGACGAAAGACTTAAGTGGATTGGTGATAACCCCGACTTCCACCAGGGTTTAGATCTGTCAGTGGTAGAGGAGAAAATACAGTTCATTCGAGACCCTAACAATGATTGGTCTCTGCCTAATGCGTATTACATGCGCTAGACAGTAGGAAATGTTTTACTGAATGCTGCGAAATCTTCGAGAAGTCTGCAGCTTGCAAGCCAGTGCTGAAAAGGGCTGTGTTATTATTTAGGACAAAAAGCCGGAGGAAGACCGATGAAATGCCCGAAGTGCAATGCAGAATTTGAAATCGTTTCCCACGCTGGTATTGAGGTTGAACGCTGCTCAGGTTGTAGTGGACTGTGGTTTGATATGTTGGAAAAGGAAGACCTAGTAAAAATAAAAGGCTCGGAGGCTATCGACATTGGCAGCGAGCAGGTCGGCGAGATGTATGATGACATGCCAGACGTTAGTTGCCCGAAGTGCTTAGTTGGAATGATTCCAATGGTCGATAAAGATCAATTTCACATTAAGTATGAGTCTTGTCCTATCTGTTACGGGGCGTTCTTCGATGCAGGTGAGTTTCGCGATCTGAAGCAGCACACCGTATTGGAACGGTTCCGGGCAATGTTTGAGATACTGCGCGCCAACCTCTAGTAAAGACTGAAGCAAAAAAAAGCGACCATAGGTCGCTTTTTTTCTCGCCATTCGCTGATATCCCAGCTTCTAGCATTTGATAAGTCTCAGGAGCCCCCAGTTTATGAGGATTCCTGAGCGGCTATTAGGTACCTGTTTTGTAGGTAAATTCTACGCCGTAGAGACGTGGCAAGGTGGTACCCGCTGACTGACGGAAGAACTCCGTTTCGTCATTGCGTAAAATTTGCAAAATACCGACATCATCGAATACGTTGTTGACGAAGCCAGACACTACCCATTGGTTATCAGCAGAAGTCCAGTTAACGCGTAAGTCAGTTCGAGCATATGACGGCGCCTTTTCCTGTTCATTCTGGAAAGGTGAGTAATAAACTTCATCTACCCAGCTGTAAGTGCTTGAAATGTCGAGATTTGATCCGTTCGGCATCGGCACTCGATAAGAGCCAAATGCCGTGTACTTCCACTCTGGCACTTGCAGCAGCTGATTGCCGTTGATATTCACATTTTGGTTGGAACCGGGAAAGAGTGAATCTGGCTTATCAAAACCTGCGGTATCTTTGATAAACAAATCCTCTGTATATTCGCTCGGCGTGAAACTGAAATTACCGCCCAGTGTTAGGTTATCTGTCGCTAACCATAAGGCTTCAGCCTCAATACCAGAGATCTTCGCACCTGGTGCCTCTAGTACTGAGGTTGATAGCCCGCCAATACTAGATACTTCCGTTGCGACCGTATGAATGGTGTCGTAGTCGTAGAAGTAGAAAGACCCGTTGAGCTGTAGCGTGTCGTTTAGGAACTGAGTTTTGTAGCCGATTTCATAGGCAATCAAATTCTCAGGATCGTAGGCAGCGGTGCTGCTGAAGAACACTAAGTTGTAACCACCGGATCGGTAGCCGGACGTTGCTGAAAAGTACATCAAAGCGCTGTCGTTGATGTTCCAGTCAAGGTTGATGCGACCGGTTGTCTTAGTGTCTTTACGATAGAAGGGTCGGTAGACACTAACAGCTACTGGGATGCCGCCATTTGTCGCTTTAGCGTTGGGTGTTGGTTGACCGTTTACGTCAAAGACAACATCACCAGCAGCGTCTGTATCAAAGCCGCCATTGGCAACGTTTAGGTCGTAAAGGGCACTACCACCTGAGGGGGTAGCCGTGAAGGCGCTCGTATAAAGCCCCAGTGCACCGGCCAGATCTGACTCTGTGTAGCGGAACAAATTTTCCTCAGCCGTCACCTCATCTGAGGCGTAACGGATACCCGCTGTGAGCGTAAAGGAATCATTGATATCCCACACCGCTTGCGTGTAAGCAGCGAAGGCTTCTCTGACAGTTTGTGTGGCATACAATAAGTCACTGCCTCGGGTGTTAGGTCCGTGTAGAACGTCTAGGTCAGGGTTAGTGCCATTGTCGCCCGTCCACGGCACAATAACGAGATTGTCACTACGCGTACCGTCGCCACCGTTAAGAACGCTCAGGCCTGCATTAGAGTTTGTCACAGAGTAATTCTGCTCACAGGTTTGCGATGGATTGGGGACGAGACAGCTATTTTTTGCTGAGTACAGCGTTGCTGCAGGCGCAGCGGCGCCACCAATGAGCTGAGACATTGACAGACCTGCAGGTATGCCTGTAAGGGCCGAGGCAGCCGCGGACAGCGAAGAGTTATCGACATAAGCTTCCTCGAAACGGTCTTCACCTACGCTAGAGTAAAAGTCACCTCGCTGATCGATGGTCGCGTCGTAGAAGAATATTCCAGACGTAATGGAGAAACTGTCCGAGAAATCATAAAAAGCCTGAAGCTCATGCGATGAATAATCAGCTTCATGGTTGACGTAAAACTGCCGGTCCGAGAACTGGCTAGCAGTGTTGTCATCATCCGTGGTGCGACGATAGGATAGCTTGTTATAACCGTATATATATTTGAGCGTCAGGTTTTCTGTCGCTTGCCAAGCCATCGTCATTTGGGTGCCCTGTTGGTCGAACTCTTCTTGGTTCAAACCATTAGTGGCTGCACAGATCTCATCACCCTTAATATCACCCGGAAAAACACATCGGTTATATTCTGCCGCGCTGGCTGCCGACGTATTATTAAACCCATCTAGCGATGCGGCAGCATTCTGGAAACCATTGCCGTCAAAATACTCCATGCCGGCGCGGTTAGGTTGTGCCGCTACCGCTGCACCGGAAGCAGGATCAGTGAAAGAAAACATCTGCGCCCCAGGGACTATGAAATCAGACGCTAGCGGGTTGGTCTGTGCTGCGTCAACGCGACGATAACCGGGCACCAGCGAGGTTGTGTTACGATTCGCCTCAGACTCCTCATTTAGCACCACGAGACCACCGCCGTTGGCGCCGCCGAATGAACGATCAATTTCCATGATGTTCTGGCGTAGATCGACTTGGAAAGTATCTGTCGGGTTCCACTTTAACTGCACGGCGATGTTATCGGTGCCCAGTCCATCAATATCATCTTGACCCGGACCGATTTCCTCGATGACGCCATCGCGGTCACGCAAACTGAAGTTCAGACGGCCAGCGAGTTTGTCCTCGTACAGCGCGCCAGAAACCATGCCGTAGTATTCTTGGGTACCGAAATTGCCGACAATAGCGCGAAACGCCTGTTCAGGCTCATAGGTAGGTTCTTTGTAGAGAATGTTGATGGCACCACCAACGGCGTTGCGACCATACAACGTGCCCTGCGGGCCACGTAGCACTTCGATGCGCGCCACGTCCCAGAAAGTTGCTGCGGTTGCCGTCAACAGATCCTCGGAGTAAACACCATTCATGTAGGTTGCAACACCTGGGTCACCACCTAAGGCGCGGAAGTTTCGGCCAACACCGCGTATGGTCGCGTCATAAGGCTGAATCGTCGTAGCAGGCACAAAATTCTGCAGGTCCTCTTGGTTACGAATACCAAAATCATCAATAAATTGGTCAGTAAAGGCAGTAATTGAGATAGAGGTATCCTGAATGGACGCCTCTTTACGTTCTGCGGTAACAATGACCTCTTCAATTTTACGACCTGAGTCAGCGGCGTACAGAACGCCCGGTACTGCAATCGACGCTGCCGTGGCGAGTGTCCACCCAAACTGGGTATATCGATTTCCCATAGTAGTCCCCATAAATTTTATTATTGTTATTGTCTTTAGCTTGTGAACTTCCAGTTTCCTCGAGATAGGTATCGCACTGCGAAATCAGTGATTGCCCACGCGAGCAGTAGGCATGTTATACGCTTATCCGCCAAGCAAGTTCGACAGTATTCGTCTTTGTTGCTTACATCAATAGTTTATTGATGTTGAAATAATTTCATCAATAAATGACATCAAAATAATATTTTGGTTATAAAAAACCGGGGCTCACTGAGTCGTTTGTACTCATTAATTGAGTACATTGGTAACACATTCTGGATAACGCGCTAAGCAATCAGCCGAAACTAACTGTATTGTCGAGGGGATGGAAGATTTTGGTACGCGGATAATGTCGAAATTCATCGATAAAATATGCGTTTTAAATTCAGTAATCATAAAAATATGTAACAATATCAGTATGATATAGAAAATTCGTAGGCTGGAATGCGAACGGGAAAAGTCGGCACTGATGGCTAGGGTTCAGGCAGGGTGGTTAAAAATTGATATAGATCAATATTAATTTGCCGCGAAGTTTTCAAATTGCCGTGTTTGAGCTTGCGATGGGGGGTGGATACTCCGCATTTTTTGAAGACATAGAGGCGCAAGCATGACGCTAGTCAGAAAAGTCGGCCGGGCTCCACCCATAATGATATTATGCCAATATCATATGATCTAGCGGGCGCTTTGTTACTTTGCGGCCGAGCTATTCATTGGGTTTCAGATGCCGCAAAACCTGCTCGAGGGCAGTAGGCCCGCCCATGGTGCCGTCGCCTGAAATTGGCATATCACCGTTTTGGAAGTCGGCAAGCGTGGCTTGGCCGTCGCGAACGTTCTCTGGTAGCGGGGCGCCATCCAAGCCCTGTTTTTCTGTCGCAAATAGGGGTGCGGATCTTGCCCAGTTCAATCTAGCGAAGTATCCCGCGCCAGCCTCGTGGATTGAGGCTTCGGCGCTGCAGGAGGCGTGCGCCAGCCATACAACCATCGCGGAGACTTTGTTAGGCGTGAGTCTGGCCAACATCTCAGGGGGCGCAGTACGCGCTTTCGATCGACCCTGTTGTGCTCGCCGGTCATCAATAGCAGAGGCAAAGTCACGGACCATGCGCGTGTCTGCCTGAGGCACCAGTAGGTTGCATTTGATGTCTAGCCTGAGCTTACGCGCCTCAAACTGTAGCGAGTTAGCTAAACCGAGTAGGCCAGCCTTACTCGCTGCATATGCGGCCACGCCGGCACCAAATATAGCGGGAGAGGATGTCATCACGCAGCGCCCATATCCTTGTTCGACGAACACAGGCCATGCGGCTTTCATTACCGTGAATACGCCGGTCAGATTAATGTTAATGGTTCGCTGCCAGGACGCCAGTGTCAGTTCTGACCACGTTTCTGGGGTCAAGATGCCCGCGTTGTTGACCACAATGTCGAGCCGTCCATAGGCCGCGAGTGCGGCAGCAACGATCAGCTCGCCTTGTTCAACCGAATCAAAATTGGCGATGGCTTCACCACCAGCGGCTCGAATTAAATCCACCACCTCGTCAGCTACTCGATGCTCACCGGTACCCGTGCCGTCGTAGGCGATGCCCAGATCATTTACCACTACCTTGCAGCCTCGTGAGGCCAGTAATAGCGCATGTTCCCGCCCGAGCCCACGACCTGCGCCTGTAACAAGTGCGACTTGTCCATCAAATCGGAGTTCTGCTGTCGTTTGATCGTCGTTCATCGTGTTTTGCATCCGTGAAAAGCGCATTAAGCTAATGGTGTTTAGTCTTTTTGCGATGGTTTATTTACGAGGGCGGTTTATTGTGGCGCAGAATCTCCGGCGCCAAGAAAACACCTAGAAGCGGAAGCTTCTGAGTTTATTCGAATCCTGTGTAGGTGACGAAGTTTTGATTTTCTTCGCGCACAGATTTAACACCGTTGGCGGGAAAGTCTAAGTCTGGCCAGCCCATGGCGACGCAGGTCATAATGGTTTGATTGTCAGGAATTTTCGCGTGCTCGCGTACAACGGATGATTGCATGATACCTTGACCGTTGATCACAGTGCCTAAACCACGTGTCCACGCTGCGAGAACTAGACCATATACCGCCGCACCTAAGTCAAAGTGGCAAATGGTGTCGTGTTCCATACTTTTCTCGCACGTCATGACTATGGATACCGGTGCGTCGAATTGACGAAAGCCGCGCATAACCCAGTCTTGACGTTTTTCTTTGTCTTCACGGTCAATACCCATAACCGCAAAAAGCTGTTTTGCGATATCGACCTGACGCCCACGGTAAGCGCCTTCATAGCCATGGTTCATCTTGATTTCACGGTCGACATTGGCGCCAGACATCATTTTTTCGGTGTTGCCTTCTCGAATACGCTCCAGCGGCTCTCCGGTGACCACATGGAAGAACCACGGCTGGGTGTTCATTGATGAAGGTGCGCCCTTGGCCACAGCAATGATTTCTGCAATGAGTTCTCGAGATACCGGCATTTTCGTATAGCCGCGGATACTGCGTCGTTCTTTGACCAGTGTGTCCAGCGCAACAGCTTCCATATGGCATTACTCTTATCAGATTAAAAAAAGTAACCTACATGAAAGGCTTACCGCAGATCAAGCTACATCAATGAGGCTAATGTTTGGTGCTAAGCGGAGCCGGAGAGGGTGTCTGCTCGCTAGTTAACACTGGCATCGATTCAATAAGGTCAACGGCTTTGCGTAGGGCTTCTACGCGGGTTGTGTAGGTTACATCCACCGGTAATTGCCGTAGCGAGTTCAAGTTCACTAGCGTTCTTCGAACCCCATCGTTCATGCCGGTTTCGTACACAATGATGTGCGTGTCATGGGCGTCATGAATAATCGTTTCGATTGCTCGTGCAGCAGAAACATCAACAAATGGAACTCTGGAGAAATCTAAGATTATTGCCTTGGTTCTACCCTTGACGCGCTCTCGAACGTGATGTCCCAAATCAGCTGCGGCACCAAAGCTCAATGGACCGCCGAAATCAAAAATCGTAACCTCGTCCGGTACTCTTGCGAGTAACGTATCTTCTTCTTCGGTTGTGACGAGAGCACTTGTGTCTTCGCCGCTAAACTGTTTCAGCTGTTGGTCTGCGAGCTGCTTAATAAAACCAAGCGCGGCGAGCACAACACCTGCTGCTACGGCTGTGATTAGGTCAACAAACACCGTCATCAAAAGCACCATCGCCATCAGGGCGAGATCGAGACGAGGTCCCTTATGGGAACGTTTCAAATAAGCGAAGTCGATAATGTCATAGCCAACCTTAATTAGAATGCCCGCCAAGACGGCATGTGGAATCTTTTCTGCCAAAGGCGCAAGGCTGATGACAACGGCAATCAGCAATAATGAATGAAACATGCCTGATATTTTAGTCCTTCCACCGGCTTGAATATTGACAACGGTACGCATCGTGGCACCAGCACCCGGGACAGCACCGAATAGGCCAGCGATGGTGTTACCAATGCCTTGTCCGATTAACTCGCGGTTAGAATCATGTCTGGTTCGCGTCATATTATCGGCGACCAAAGATGTAAGCAGACTATCTATAGCACCCAGTACCGCAAGCAGAATAGCTGCCTGCAGCACAATTGTGAAAGTGTCCGCAGTGAATTCCGGCACGACAAGGGATGGAAAGCCGGTAGGGATGTCACCCAGCACCGGGGCGCCGGTCAGAAACAAGCTGACAACGGTACCTATGAGCAATGCTGCCAGGGGCCCCGGCACGTAAGTTGCCAACTTGGTTG
This sequence comes from Candidatus Azotimanducaceae bacterium, assembly GCA_047630175.1. Taxonomy (GTDB): domain Bacteria; phylum Pseudomonadota; class Gammaproteobacteria; order Pseudomonadales; family Azotimanducaceae; genus UBA4582. The sequence goes on along the minus strand of JBLHVI010000002.1, from coordinate 125,916 downwards.
GCCATAAAAAAACGATTAAGAGTGTGAGCACACCAATCGTAAGTGCTGCGATATTCAGATTAGCAATGGCATCTGGTACTGCTTGCAGGGCTGGAAGAGTGCCGGGACTGTCAGGCTCACCGCCAAATAAACGCGCCAATTGCAACGCGATAATGATGCAACCAATACCGCTCATGAAGCCGGAGACCACAGGGTACGGCACTAAGCGTACGTATTGGCCCATCTTGAAAATACCCATTAAGATCTGCAGTATCCCGGCCAGCACTACCGCCGCAAATATCAACGTGACACTGCCTGAAAGCGAGGCAAAAGCAGCTGCAAATACGACTACCATAGGTCCGGTCGGGCCCGATACATTGGTGCCAGTACCGCCAAATAACGACGCAAAGAAACCAACAAAGATCGCGCCCCACATACCGGCAATTGGCCCTGCCCCAGAAGCCTCGCCAAATGCTAGTGCTAGCGGTAAGGCAATAATTCCAGCAGTAAGGCCGCCAAACACGTCGCCTCGTGCATTAGACAGATCGAAGAAGTTCATTTTATACATCCTGAGCTAAGCGCTATCAGTGGTTTTCGGCGCAGGCATGAGTCAAACAACTCATCGTTTGATCAATGCCCGCGCAAAATTGAAGGCGCTATCCTAGCAGATCCTAGCTCAGGTGTATTTCTAGACGTCTCAACGCCAGTCTGGTGCCACAGTGATGGCGGCTAGCGGTTATCAGGCGACCTTTGGCCGCAATTTGAAGTATTCAATATAGCTTGGAGGGTTCTCGACTTCGCCGTCTGCCGAAACAACATTTATCGTAATGTTGCGGAGTTTCGCTTTGAATGCAAACTCCTCCAAAATTTCAACGATGTCATGATCCAAATAACGTGTCTTTGTAACATCAAGTTCCAGGTACGTGCCTTCTGGCAGGTTGTCCAGCTCTCGTAAGATGGCACCCTTGTTGAAGAAGGTCACTTCCTCTGCGAGGGTCATCTTGACCTTATTGGCATTACCGTCGGTGTCTTGTATATGCAGGAAATGCGAGTTCTGATAGCTTTTGATCAGTATCACCACGATGCCTACACACATGCCGAGGGCAAGACCAAACAATAGATCGGTAAAGACGATGCCTGCAACCGTTACTACAAACGGCACAAACTGTTTCCAGCCCAAGTCATACATGCTTTTAAACAGTGCTGGTTTTGCCAGCTTGTAACCGACCTGCAACAGAATTGCGGCCAGAACCGCCAGCGGAATCATGTTCAAAACACCGGGAATTGAAACCACGAAGATCAGCAGAAATACACCATGTAAAATGGCTGACAACTTGGTGCGCGCACCGGACTGAATGTTGGCGGAACTTCGGACAATGACTTGCGTCACCGGGAGTCCACCCACCATACCACTCAAGATATTACCGGTGCCCTGTGCCAGTAGTTCTCGATTTGTTGGCGTTACCCGCTTCTGCGTATCCATTTTGTCGCTGGCTTCTACACATAACAGCGTCTCTAGGCTGGCGACCAAGGCTATGGTGAAAGCCAATACCCACACGTTTGTATTCGTGATTGCGCCAAAATTAGGCAAGCTGAACTGACCTAGAAAGGCTGAAAAGCTATCAGGCGTGGGTACACTCACGAGATGCTCTGCCGATACAGCGATGCTGGTGCTATCCTTGGTGCTTATGTAGTAGATGATGCCGATGACCACAGCCACAAGCGGGCCCTGAACTAGCTGAAATATCTTTGCTTTCTTGGTCAACACGATGTCCCAAAGCAGCACGATCGCAAGGCTAATGACGCCGATTAGCGTAGCACCCGGACTAATGTGGCTGAACGTGTCTAGAAGCGCTGAAAATGTGTTGCCGCCATCGGCCTGAATAAAAGCCATGTCGCCTCCAGGATCAGAGTCATAACCAAACAAGTGTGGTATCTGCTTCAGGATGATGATGAAGCCAATACCCGTCAGCATTCCCTTAATCACAGATGAAGGAAAGTAGTAGGCAATAACACCGGCCTTGAGTATGCCGAATACAATTTGTATGACGCCGGCAAGCACGACGGCAAGCAGAAAGTCCTGATAGCTGCCCAATGTTGCAATACCCGCTAGGACGATGGCGGCGAGGCCTGCCGCTGGGCCGCTAACGCCTGTTTGAGAGCCGCTCAAAGCACCTACGACAATGCCGCCGACGATACCGGCGATTAAACCCGAGAACAGCGGCGCACCGCTAGCCAACGCGATACCAAGACAGAGGGGTAAGGCGACGAAAAATACCACCACGCTCGAGGGTAAGTCGTTTTTCAAATATTTAAACATGTCCATAATTTTTTACACCAGCATTAAGAGCAATAATATCGCGGTCGTCAAGCAACCACCTTGTCAATAGGGCTATGCGATCTAGCCCGCGCAGTTCGAGGGACCAACCAGGGCGGCCACTTCTTTGGCGTAAAACTTATCGACCGGCTCGAAAGTTTTTGATGCTTCATTGTAAGCGTTGACATCTCCGGTTTTTATGTCGTACACCCAGCCATGCAATTTGAGATCACCCTTTGCGAGCCTGGCAGCAACACTGGGGTGGGTTTGCAAGTGTTGTAATTGCAAGATGACGTTCTGCTCGAGTAGTAGCTTCATGCGCTCGGCATCAGTCTCATCAGGTGCAAGCTCCTCAACAACGGCGACCGCGGCTTTGGCGTAAGACAGCCACTCCTTAACGTGCGGTAAACTATTTAGGCCGTCCATATTCATTGCCCCGTTCATGGCACCACATTCCGTATGTCCGCAAATCACGATATGTGGCACGTTAAGTGCCGCGACGGCAAACTCAATGGAGGCTGTCATGCCGCCGGTGTTGGTTGTGTGAGGTGGCACAATGTTCCCAGCGTTACGACAAACAAATAACTCGCCAGGATCAGTTTGGGTAATCATTGCTGTCTCGATGCGCGAGTCAGAACAAGTGATGAAGAGCGCCTCAGGTGATTGGCCTTGGCTCAATTTCTCGAAAAGCGCTTTTTTCTCTGGGTAGACTTCGTTCTGAAAGCGGATGACGCCTGCGGCAAAATTTGGCATGTTTCTTCTCCTCAAAGGCATAGATGCGAGCAACGGATCTTTTCGTTTGGCGTTTTGATATTATTTGGTGGTTGCACTATCTGCTCATATTCAGCGCTCGCCAGCCTTGTTGTCTTTGTAAGACCTTAATTCGGGCCTTCTGCATGGTGCCGTTATCAATGCCTAGCTGAATAATCTGATAGTAGTGATGTCGCTTCCTAGGTAGGTATTTTGCACCTGGCCTTTGCGTGTAAGTTTCTACAAGAGCCGTTAGGGCTTCTTTTCCATTTCCGCGCTCATTAATAATGTTCATGCGGACAGCGTGAGCAGTAGGCTACAAACTCTCCGCTGGCTGTTTGGCAGAAGTTTGTCTCGGCGGTGTATTCGCCGGAAGCTCGCGGTGCGCTTGATCGAAATTCTTCTTGATGTGCGGTGAATGCATTCAGATATACAAGTCTTTATATATGCGAATATCTATATGTATGAATGTGAACACACCTGAAAATGAAAGGCAATACTTCGGTAAAAAGATAATGCCAAGTGAGCCCTCCGAAGTTTTTTGAAATTTGGTGTTGAACCCGCAAACTCGTAGGTTGCCGCCATATAACGCGTCCGAATCAGTTTGCGATCAAATCGACAATGAGCGCTTTTATGTTCTTTAAGAGACCTGCAGCAATGTAGAATACGACGATGCTAAAAAGTCAAAAATTCTCTGTTTGCGCGGCTTTGCTGCATTTCCTTCGTGGATTGACGTCTACAAAAATACGCAGAGCACTAACGCGGTTGGTTTTTTTTGGCGCGTTTTTATGGTCGACGGTATTACTAGGTCAGAGTCTCCCAAATTTTGATGGCTACAGCCCCGAGGTTGCTGTGTTGCTTGCTGAATATCACTCTGAGTCGGACGACCGTGGGAGCCTGTTGCCCTCTATTTTTGCTTACCAAGACAATGGTGATGCGGAAACACTCATAGATTTTGAACGCGGTCTCATCACGATAAGCGCGAGTAACGCCAACGCTGTCAAACAGGCTGCTATTGAAATCCTGCTAACCCAAATCGATCCAGCCGTGATTGATGCGGGTACGTCGCATGATCTCGGGTTAGTAAACCCGAAGACTAAGCAGCCCTTTTTGTACGCGCAGGTTGTCGATCAAGATAATCTGCCCATAGGCTCGGTCTGGCGTGCAGGACGATTTGTCGACTACCTGATGGCTCGGCAAGGAGCAGGCAATACGACACGCTTGGTGATGCCCATGATCGGCCAGCACAAAACGATCGCTGGCAACAAATACCTTGCTTTTGCGCAAGCGGCAAGTGTCAAGCACATGATTCCAGTTACTCTCATTATGGCTATTATTGAAACGGAGAGCTCGTTTAATCCGTTGGCTCGCTCGCGTTCCAATGCGCTTGGGCTCATGCAGATCAAGGCGGAGACGGCGGGTCGCGACTATTTTTCCATCGTAAAGGGCTATAGCCATACCCCGACATCAGCTTATCTCTACAACCCAGCCAACAACGTTGAAGTTGGGACCGGTTACTTGAGTATTTTAGCTGATCGTTACCTTGCCGGTATCTATCATCCGCAAAAGCTGGAATATGCGATTATTGCCAGTTTTAACGGCGGTACTGGCAACCTGTTCAAGAGTCTAGTGCCATCCGGGGGGCGTCAAGCGGCAATAGATCGCGTTAATGCGATGACCGTTGAGGAGTTTTACTGGTTTTTGACAAACCGGCATACGCGCTTAGAAACCATGAATTACCTTAAAAAAGTCACCAAACGCATGGCCAAATATGCACCCAGTTAGGTCTTAATCGATGCCCAAAACTGATTGAGAACGGCGGCGCTGGCTACTGGATCTTGAATCATCCACCAGTGACCTACACCCTTAAGTACGCTGACTTCAGCCCCAGCTCTGCTCGCGACTTCTCTGTGCATGGGAGCCGCACCTACGTAGGTATCCAACTCGGCGATAATTACGAGTCCCGGTCGTTGTCGCATCACAGCGACATCGGCACCCAGGTCACTCAAGACCGGCTGTGCAGCGTTGCGATACAGCGCCAAAATGCAACGCGCCATGTCTTGATTGAACGCCGCGGCGACCTTGGTGGCAATATCTGTCGTCATTCCACCGTCAACTAACATAGCGACGAGGTCAGCCAATGGCGAATCAATCATGCCTGCTACTGTTGCCTCGCCAACATCTGGTTTTTGCCATTCCTGCGCCATGTCATGCCATTTATAGTCAGCATGAAAAATACCTGCAACATCAATCGTCCAGCTTCGAAGCAGGTCAGGTCGTGTCAACGCGACGCCAGTAACATGGCCGCCACCCCAATCGTGACCGACTAGGTCCACGGGTTCTCCAATGGCTTCCAGCTCGGCTACAAGCCAGTCGACATAGTCTAGTCGCGTCGCACCAAAACCGCTTGGTGGGATGCTGCCAAACCCTGGCGGAGACAAGGTAACTACATCCCGGCGATCCAAGGCTGGGATGAGTAAATCCCATATCGCTGAAGTTTCTGGATTTCCATGAACAAACACGGCTGGCATAAGCAACTCCAAAATTGAACGGTTTGAAAGAATGAGCATAGCGATCCTATTTTCGAAAAGCCACTCGATGATAAATGTGCAGGCAATGGCAGGCGCTCCCTATTCGCCCGGAATTAAGTGAACCTTGGTGCAAACCAAGACGTATAAGGGGCGTTAATCGTAGTGTAGCCGACATGGTAGGCACCGAAAGCTAATGCCCATGAAGAGAAAGTGGGTACTGGGGCGAGTCTACCTTCCGTCGCGTCCACGCGAATCGATTTGCACCTTCGTTTTAACGAGATTCTAAGTATGCTGCTGCCTAGTCGAATGACACTTGTCTTACTGTTGACCACTTTTTTTATCGCCGTCGACGCTGAAGGTGATTTTCCTGTAAGCAGCCCAGAGACGATAGATTACGTGACCGCGCATGCAGATGATGACCTGCCTGAACACTACGCTCATCTGGAACAGCGAGGATTAGCTTTGCAACGCGATGGTCTGCACGTTGAAGCAATTGATACCTTCAGACATATGCAGGCTTTGGTGCACCAAGCGCTAGGCGTGTATGCGCCTCTGCAGGCGCAGAGCATTGAACATGTAATCCGCTCGCACATCGCCCAACGAGATTATTTCGCTGCCGACAAGCAACAGAAGTTTCTCTACCAGGTTATGTCCCGAGAGCATGATGTCACTGACCCCAAAATGTTCGAAGCGCGGCAACGACTGGCTGACTGGTACAGAGACACTTACCGTTATAGTGAGGCGTTAAAGTTGTACACAGAGTCACAGCGATACTTAAGCCTGTTGGATGACAAGACCTTAGCCAAAACGAGGTTATTTCTAGCCGAAGCTGAGACGCTTTATTTGAGCGGCCGCTGCTGCGCGTCCGAAGCCCTTGAGCAGGCAATAGAACACGTTACACCGGTCATAGACGCTGAAAGCCGACGTAGATTGCATCTGGACTATGCTGACGCACTCATGTTGGAAAAAAACACTCAGGCAGCCCTTGCTGTCTACAGCCAAGTGGCTGGCGCCTCAGCGGCGGTTATGCTGGGGTTAGGTAGCGCTCGGGAAATTGATGCGGCCCGAGAAATGTCTAGCACGCGTTATGACCCATTAAGAGAGGTTATACGGCAGCCTTTCGGTGGCGCAACTCGAATCGGCGACACGAAGCCTTGGTTGCCTGCAACGATAGGCTCGCCCGTATCGCTCTGTGCTTCCGAGTTTGCGACGACGTATGACAAACACGCCTTCGCCGACTATGCGCTTGACGTGGAGATCCATGTCGATGTGAGTGGGCGCGCCCAGCAGGTGAGCGTGCAGGGAAATGCGCCGAAAGAGTTGATACAGTATGTCCGGACAGTCGCGGAACGAAGCCGCTATAGGCCTGGATTCAGTGCAGATGGTGCTGCCGAGCCGTCTGTTGTGGCTTTCCAACAGACTTTTCCAAGCGAGCGAGAGCCAGTATTGGCTGATGATCTTAGCGGCTGGAGCAGTCTGCTGGCACGGCGGACCTGCGCGCTGACAATGGGGTAGCAGGGTCATGATTTGTTTGCCCTTGTTCGCATTTTTATTTTTTGAAGCCCTACAGGCGGGTTTGTTGACGGCGTGACTTCCGCGGCTCGATTCGAGGGGTCAGGACCAATTATGGGCTGTGGCCATCGATGGCTGAGAATTCATCTGCGAGTCGGCGGGACGTAATGTTGATAACCGTAACCAACGGCAAAGCCCGCTCGGGGTGGTGTTTGGCTAAATGTCCGCGGCAACATCGTTTAAGTTTCGCGGACCAGACATCACCAGATCGCGGCGGTTAACGGTAATTTTGATCACTAGGGTGATTGCCCTGATGAGCACCTGACAATTTTTGCAACAGGTACTTAATGGCAGTGCCGTCATAGGCTAAGTCTTACAGGCCACTGCGCTTCAGCACCACCTGTGATGAAGTATGCTGTTTGTTGTTGGAACTGTTATCCCTTTGCCGCAAGGTAACGCGCATTTTCGTTTTGTGGGTCTGAATGACGCAGTTAGGCCAAAATCAGTCATACGACAGAAGGTTTCTTTGCAGGACGGTGCGCCACCTCCAGTTGCTGCAACAATGACAGGTGATCACTTAGGGCGCGTTGTTCGATAATCTCGCTACCCTGCTATTTAATGATGCTGCCGCCCCTGAGCGAAATGGTTTTTACAGTGATGTGTAGGTCAGGCATCGGGTCGATGTAAGTATAAGTACAAGTATAAGTATAAACGCCATGGACCAGTAGCTTGACGACAATGTATGCGCCGCCATTGATGAGTTGTTTTATCTGTTCTCGATTGTCCTGCATCTCTGTGCGAACTTTTGGGCTAGGTTACGCACCCTCTCAGGGCCCGTAGCCAAGTTACTCATTGAGCAATTGGCACCAAAGTCTGCAGCGGATTAGTCTGCAACTTTGTCGATCTGACCTTCGGTGCAGCTCACTTGGGTCGCTTCGCGAACGATTTTTCGCTCATTGGCATGGCCGCGTTGTCGTTTTTAATCTCAAGTTTAGGTCGGTCGAATTGTTTGGTGCAAATTGATTGGCTAAGAGACTTACCATTCACCATTCACCATTCTCGATTTGACTGAGTGCTCGCAAATGAATGCCTTGCGTTCTCGCATGCAGTCCAATAACGCCAAACAAGCCTTGTTGTCGATAGTCAACGCTGCAAAACATTGACGATCGACGCAGGCAATCACAATTTTACGCTGCATCGGGTTGCTGCAGCCGCAGGCGTGACGCGTGGCAGCCGGCAATATCATTTTCCGATAAACGCGTCATTGATTTAGTCGACGCGGAATCATTGCACTGGGCGCTATCTTGAATAGTTCGCGCGTATGCTCATTGAAGAGGGAGGTGAGCCGTATTCACAATTTGGCGCGTTGCTAGAAGGGGTATTTAGAGACCTGAAGATGAGGAACACAACGATGTTCTTTTCAGCGCTCCGCTCGCTTGCTAAACATGGGGCCGCTGCGCGCGATACCGTGCAGTTTTGATAGGCTCAATTACAGGCATTAATTCAAGGCCGAGCGTTTAGCGCTTATTGTTCGCGACTGAAACCGAAGCGGCTGGAGCAGAGTCGCCGCCGGATATATTGGCGTTATCCATCGATTTTAGCCATTGATTCCAGCCACTCAAAAGCGTTGTCTCGGTCCCGAAACACCTGCAGCTGTAAATGCGCTTGAGCGCGATGTATAGCAAACAAGCGAGCTAGACCATAAACGGCATCTGATGGTGCAACAAATGCCACCCTGAGAGTTTCGGCATCTACGGTTTTCGAATCTTCCGCCATTATGCGTAATTCAGCCGGCGTCAGGGATATTCCGCAGCTGCAATCCCAGAGTTTTATCTTGCGTGGGAAGTGCGCGCGAACCTCAGCTGCCGCGGCCCCAAAGACCTTGCGGTCAGGCGGATGCAGGAAGCATGTGGCAGTGACTCCATTGATATGAACGATTTCAAAGTCCTTGGTAAGCATAAAAACCCACGTCTTATCCGTTGCGGATTTATGAGTAAAGCATCGGCTAAGCCCATAGTTAATCGACAATTGCCAATCTCAGAGGGAGTTTAGCAGGATATTAGGGGATCCATCTATCGTCACCAATCAGCGTTCCAGTTTGAGGCTGAACTACCAATCTTCTTATCGACCCCTACGGCGTTACTAGATGCCGCAATCTATACCGCATTGAGCGTCGACGTATGCTTTTTCGACATGGTCAGAATGCTTAAATGTCATTGGCCGTTAGTTGCTAGCAACAGTTAGGATATCGAGGTTGCAATTATTGGTAGGCATTCATTTGGACTTCCTAATTGAGCCTTGGGTTCTTTGGACCTTACTTGCAGCGGTGATGCAGTCGATTCGGACAGCCGGTCAGAAAGTCTTGGTGGCTGATATTTCGGCAGTGTCTGCAACGTTGGTGCGGTACCTTTTCGGATTGCCGTTCGCGCTACTTTATTTTTTCTGGCTTCTGAGCCAGCGGAACTGGCAAACACCCCCTGTCAATTTTGATTTTCTGATCTGTGGACTATTAGCCGGTATTCTACAAATTGTTGCGACAGTACTGCTTATTCAACTATTTACGCTGCGCGAATTTGCGGTCGGCAGTACGTTTGTGCGGACTGAGATTGTCCTGACGGCCCTAATAGGCGTCGGCTTGTTCGCTGAGCAAGTCTCGTTGTTCGGTTGGTTCTCGATCCTCGTATGCGTTGTCGGGTTAGTAATGATTAGTATGGCGAAAACCGGCCTGATCAGCAGCCTATGGAATCGTGCGGCCGTTTATGGTCTAGGTGCTGGCTTGTGCTTTGCACTGACATCCCTGCTTTTGCGCAGGGCGAGTTTGTCATTGTCCATCGATGATGCCATGTTCAGCGCGGCCATTACATTGGTATACATGGTGATGCTGCAAACCGCGATCACGGTGACCTGGGTAGGGGTGCGACAGCCGCAGGAGTTCAATGTCATCGCGGCTAAATGGCGCCCTTGTGTCTTTGTCGGTGCGACAGCGGTTGCTGGCTCTATTGGTTGGTTCACTGCTATGACGCTTGAGTTAGCAGCTTATGTAAAGACTCTCGGCCAGATTGAGTTTTTGATAAGTTTGCTCATCGCCGTTTACCTATTCAATGAGCGACCTTCGAAAATGGAGTTGCTCGGTATGGTGCTGATCGTTGGGGGCGCCGTGGGTATACTTCTCATTTAGCGTCGTCGATCGAGAATTAACTGAGCTACCTGCTCACCATGCGTGTTTTGCAGGAAGTGGCCTGCATCGTCTATCGCATCGAAGGTGGCGTTAGAGGTGCCACCCATCTGGGACGCCCACTCCCGTCCCCAAGCCTCTGTGAAAACATCGTCGCTGCATCCCCAAATAAAATTCACGGGCTTAGTCCAGGTCAACAGTTGCTGGTAGTGATGGGATTGGGCCGCGCCATTGCCGTTATCGCCGTTGTCTACGGGAATCGACAGGGGAAACATGCGGTAGCCATTGTAGGCTTCATCGGGTAGGCCCTTGAGCGGCGCAAAAAAGCCGTTGTACATGTCGAGTGCGCTACCTTCAAGTGCTAAATCGGTGCTATTAAGAATGGCTGGGAAAATAGCTTCGCGCGTAGCGAGTCCTGCACTGAGTATCATCAGCAGGGCAATATTGGGCTTCTGTCGACGAAAAATACCGCCTTCATGCCAGTTCTTGATCCAGTTTTTGGCGCCTTCACTGTAGGCATAGCCAGGATGATGCAGCCAGGTATTCATAATCACCAGCCGGGAGAAGCGCGCAGGCATGGTAGCCGCCTGAGCCAGACCGATAGGTCCACCCCAGTCTTGGCACACCAGCGTGATGTCTTTAAGGTCCAAAGCGGTAACGAGGCTTGTTAACACCTCAGTATGTCGGGCGATGGTGTACCAGTGAATATCTGTAGGTTTGTCAGACCGACCGAAGCCGAGATGATCTGGCGCAATACAACGATATCCAGCGCCCACCAAAAGCGGAATCATGTCACGATAAAGGTAGCTCCAGGTGGGCATCCCGTGCATCAACAACATCACGGGCCCGTCCTTGGGCCCTTCATCTAAATAATGCATCCGCAGGTCTTGCCAAACATGGTAGTGGGGCGCGAAAGGAAAATCAGCGAGTTGCTCGAAGTTGGCGTCGGGTGTTCGAAGAAATTCAGTCATCGGCCGGTGTCCCTGTCATTGGCTGTGGTCTAGTTGTCGTCTTGATAAGCTAGTTGTCGTCTTGATAAGTTAGTTGTCGTCTTGATAAATACGCTACACATAAATGCAAAAATTACTGAAGAATAAAGCACATTTGCGCACGAGAATCCAGCAATCAAGAATGTTCGTCACAGTCATCAAAAATGCTAACGCGATTGCGCGTTGCCAGCCCGTAAATTGGAGACAATTTATCAGCTCGTAACGGTAAAGGAGTAGGTGGTTCCCCTGCGCAAACGTAGATGCTGGCGCACCCCAAAGATTTGATACAAACAAAAATACAGGGGGTGATTTAAATTGTAATATCATGAATAGGGTATTTTATTTTTCGATAGCGGTTGGCATTAGCAAATTTTCACGGGTGAACATAGATGCGCAACTTATTGACGAAGCTGTTAACTAAATTAGTGACGATACCGCATGCGGCTGACGAGTCGTTTGTTCAATTGGTACGCGTTGCTGAAGATGATCCGAGCGTTCGCGAAATCTTGATGACATTGCTGCAGCTCAACAATTTTCAGCGTAAAAGTGCCCTTGGTAGCCTGGTAGAAACAATGAAATTGCAAGGTGCACCTGTTGATTTTATCGGGGCTTTGGTGTGTCTTCGTGATGATAAAGTGGCGCAAAAGCTGCATGAATACCTTGCCCGCTGAAATCTTTAGGGGGTGAGGTATCTGTTTACGCGTCTGCGGTGCGCCTGTGCTGCAATTGCTTGATCATATTGAAGCGCGAAAACCGCGCACGTTAACGAGTCCCTTGTACGTGATAAGACCACTGCCAGTGCTGGCGACTTTAGTCTTGCGGAATGAATACGAGTCTTTGTCGCCGCCCAAGTTTGCCTACTTATCCTCATTATCGACGCTTGCTTAGGATATTTCGATGGCTGGCACGAAGTAATCGTCTACCCCGATGCCTTTAACGTACGTCGATCAAAACGAGACAGCAGCGGCGTTGGTCATGAGGTAGGCCAAAACCTAGCTGGAAAATTCTAGTCTCCAGGTCCTGTAGTTTTATCTTGGAGGGGTATCCCTTCCGTGGTTTTTGCCCAAGATAAGGGATCAAACGTCGTACTGCACGAGTAGGCTCGCAAGCTCGATATGCTCAATGGTCCTGCTAACGAATTAACTTTGCCGCATCAAGCTATGCGTGTAGCAGGATAGACGCCGGGATTTTTTGGCGCTTATGAACATCTTAGCGAGCGGCTGGCGCATTATCATCGCACACAAGTAGATCCTTACGGCGCAACAAGCACTGGCAATCTTTTGCAGTGGTGACCGAGGAGTTTTTTAAAGCGCCACACAAGTTGCAGACGTTTATTCCGCTGTCTATGACTCGCTAAAGCTGTTTTACAGGTCGGCCCCAATAACAAGCGTCTAGTCAATACGGCGTTCAGGTTTTTTGCTACGCCAAGCCTGGTTATCGAGAAGTGAAGGTTAGGCCACTTCCAGCATCACCTGCTTGCAGCGGTTAATGTGAGAATCCTCCTCGAAAATTGAGTTGAGTGACGCGATGTCTGCTGGTTGAAGCTTGTAGGGGTGCTTTTCATAGCCGCCCGAACAGACCTCTTCATGTACCGTGGCAACGAGTGGACCGCCTGATTAATGGCTCGTATCAGTTGTTTGAAGCACCTCGGGCCAACATGAGTATGGGTGAAAGTGACTACGCAAATCACAGCATCATAGGCTGCCGTTGGATAGCTGAGTGTCTGAGTTATGGCTTCTATCGGCAGGTTGTGGTCACGTCCCTTCTGGTTGGCGTGCGCAAGCATCGCAGCGGAGATGTCGAGGCCATCGATCGTCGTGACGCCGAGGTTGGCGAGATCAACGCCGCCGACCCCCGTGCCGCAGCCTGGGTCCAGCGCCGGCAACGCGAGGGCCGACATAGTTCATACCTTCTAGCGTGTCCGCGTCGTAAGTTACCGCCCAGTCTTTATAGGCACTGACGCACTTACCGGGTTCGCCGTTCAGATTGTATATGCTGTCAAGAACCTCATTTTTTGATGTCATCTTAGAATTGAAGCGTCTTGCGCTAAAGGGCTTACGAGCCCCTTGTTTGTTTATCGAGGGACATCAGGGAGACGAGCGAATGCCAAAATCTAGCACCGGCTTTTATCGAATAGCAATTCAGTACGCGTCGACACTCTATGATCGATACCCCACGAATAAGGGCCTGCGGATATCGTGTGAACGCACTGCCTGTCTGCGTGCTGTCAGACACAGTTACGACCATGCATACGCGTCGCTGCGCGGTGTGCGCTATTAGTATTCGGTTTTTCAGTTAGTTATGTGTGTAATCGAACATAGATGTATACATTGGGTGAGTAGCAGTGCACGCTGACACCATGTTTTTGACGTAGAGAACAATTAAAGTGCCAGAAACATCGTTTTTGCAGAATCATCTACTGGCTGCCTTACCTCCTGATATACAGGCACGGATTGAACCTGAGCTTGAGAAAATGCAGATGACGCTAGGCGACGTGTTGTACGAGCCGGGCGACACCATGCGTCACGCCTACTTCCCAACAGATTCCATCGTGTCGCTGCTTTATGTGATGGAAAATGGTAGTTCTGCAGAAATTTCAGTCGTCGGTAATGAGGGCTTAGTGGGTATTTCTTTGTTTATGGGTGGCGACAGCACTCCCAGCCGTGCGATCGTCCAGAGTGCAGGCATCGCATACCGTTGGTCGGCATCGAAGCTGATGAAAGAGTTCAACCATCACTCAGAGTTGCAAAACCTCATGCTGCGCTACACGCAGGCGCTGATCACCCAAATGTCCCAAACAGCGGTTTGCAATCGGCATCACACTATCGACCAGCAACTGTGTCGATGGATTTTGTTGTCGCTGGATAGGTTGCCTAAGCGTCAGCTGACCATGACCCAAGAGCTGATTGCGAATATGCTTGGTGTCCGTCGGGAAGGGGTGACGCAGGCAGCGGGTAAGCTGCAGAAAGCACGGGTGATAAAGTATCACCGTGGTCGAATTACGGTGCTCGATCGCCCTAAACTCGAGCAACTGACTTGCGAGTGTTACGCAGTGGTCAAGAGCGAAACCGACCGGCTGCTTGATTATGTGCCGCCGAGGACACATTGATTCCAATCGCCAGTGTTGGACGGCGCACAGATGAAGTTAGTCTGCTGCAGCATACTGCCGACCACATAAGATCCTTGGCAGGGCATGTATGTCAGCGACGACAGCAACAAATCAGCTAATACTCCAGCTGCCGCGAGCGGAAGCATCCCGCTTCACTCGCCAGTGTGAACTAGTTGAACTCGACTACCATGCGGTACTGTGCGAGTTCGGTGAACCCATCGAGTTTGTCTATTTTCCGTGTGATGGTTTTGTTTCACTGGTTTCTTCAATTATTGGTCACCCGCCGTTGGCGCTAAACTTAGTCGGCCAAGAAGGGATGCTGGGTGCAAGCCTTATTCTCGGCCAACGCCAGTCGCCCATAAGAGGCGTGGTGCAGGGACCGGGAAGTGCGTTACGAATGGATACGGCATCTTTTCGTCAATTGCTCGGCGACAGCGCTGCACTGCGCGAGCTGCTTGGACGTTACCTGTATGTGTCGATGGTCCAGTCATCGCATATAGCTTCGTGCACACACTTTCATGGAATTGAACAGCGCCTTGCCCGTGCTTTGCTAGCAGCTCATGACCTCGTGCCTCTGGACCAATTTGTTATGACGCATCAATCTTTAGCAGACATGCTCGGCGTACTGAGAAGTGCGGTCACGATTGCGGCGGGCAATCTGCAGGCGCTTGCCTTCATAAGCTACAAGCGCGGTCAGATAAGCATCGTCAATCGAGCCGGTCTTGAAGCGACGTCTTGCGCCTGCTACGAGATTATAGCCGCCGACTATTCTTCGTTGTTCTCTCCTGTGCACTAGGAAAAGCCTGCATAAGTCTTTGCGGTCAGCCACAAAAGCATGATGAGACGTTGTATATCATTCGTGGTCAAAAACATGTGCTTAGTTTTCCTTTGTGTTGCGTATTGCGCGCTGCAGCCGGTCTGTCGGTGCACTGAGGAACCAAACAGCGTGTGGGGGACGACACTCCGTAGCGGGGTGATTTTGCGTTGTTGATTAGCATGGTGATCATCAATCCGTGTTTAGTCACAGGTCATCTAACCGATTGGCGCTTTGCAACATCCGCATGCCTTCGTGTTCCTCTAAAGAAATCAGTTGATCCATGTAGTCTTGCGCTGCCGGGGTTTCGACGCGGCTCCGCAGGTGTTTGTAAAGGGTAATGATCTGTCCATGCTCATGTTCTAACCGCTGCATTATTTCCAACGTAGAAAGCTCAGCAAAAGGCCTGTCGCACTGTAGCGTAGATTTAACGGGGTACTGTTGAAGATAGTCATAACACCACGTATGCAGCGCTTTGAGGCTGTCTGCATCAGCGGCGTGTTCAAATCGGTGAAGCGTCTCCGACAAGCGGATTTCATGCGCTGATAGATAATGGAGCAAAAGTTGCCCTCTACCCAACAGCGTGTGGTCTTTTTTCTGTCGCATAGATTCGGCCAGCAGCTGGTGATACGCTCGGGCCCAATGGACGACGTCACTGATTTTCTTGATTGACATTTCCTTCCCTCGTTGCGATTAATCTTCTATCAGTCCGCGATTCAAACATCCACGGGTGTCAGTGCGCTGTGTGACCTTGCCGCTTAGTGACAACGTTTGCTTGTAAGTACCGTCAGAGTATGGTCAAGCGGAGCCGCCGGCGGTGACCCGTCATAGCACGCTGACTTATTACAACGCAGCATACCCACCGTACATGCGCCTCTCTCGCTTTAGATTGTTGTTAGTCATTGTCCGCGCCTATTGCAAACCAAAGCGCAATTTTTGAATGACCTTATCCGCCATTACAATTTATTTCAGTGCGCAAGAGCACACAACCGCTGGCTGTAGTCTTTGTCCGGGCTTTGTTTGACAGCGCACAGACACGCCCAGACTAGGTTGCAAACATGGGCGACCAAATGAATCACCGTGAGTAGGGCTGCAAATGCTTTCGGCTTGAAGAGGTAATGTAATGGCTGCTGGCGACAACAGATCCCCGCAAAGACAAGATGAATCGAGACAACCACCTAACCTTGAAAAGCTATTGGAGGGGGCTTTCAGCAAAATTAATCCTTTTTCTAACGGCGGTGGCTTGGGCTCTATTATTAGCATTGCGCTGGTAGTACTTACCGCGTTTGGATTGTGGACCACCTATTACACGGTGCCGAGCGATTCAGTAGCGATTGTCCAACGATTTGGTAAGTACCTGAAAGAAGTTCCTCCTGGCCTGCATTTCAAATTACCCATGGGTATTGATACGGCAACGTTAGTTCCGGTTAAGCGACAATTAAAGCAGGAGTTCGGCTTTGCAACTGCCGGTGCCCAAGACGCCAAACAGGCCATTCGGCCGCGCAATGCTGTTCTTGAAACACAGATGGTGACTGGCGACTTAAATGCAGCGTTGGTCGAGTGGGTTGTTCAGTACCGCATTTATGATCCTGTGCGTTTCTTGTTTGAGGTGCGCGAACCGAAGGAAACACTCAGGTACGTATCAGAGTCGGTTATGCGCGAGGTCGTGGGCGACCGTACGGTAGACGAGGTCATTACTATCGGCCGCCAAGATATTGAAATTGACGCCCTTGCTAAAATGCAAGCGCTGGCGACCAAGTACACCATGGGCATCAGTATCGACCAAGTGCAACTAAAAAATATTAACCCGCCGCGTCCTGTTCAAGAAAGCTTCAATGAAGTTAATCAGGCGCAGCAAGAAAAAGAGAAGCTCATCAACCAAGCGAGACGGGATTATAACAAGGTTATTCCGCTGGCTGAAGGCGAAAAAGACCAGCGAATCCGCGAAGCTGACGGCTACCGGATCAAACGTATCAATGAAGCTGAAGGCGATGCATCCCGCTTCAATGCGTTGCTAGCGCAGTACACGCAGGCACCAGAGGTCACGAGGAGGCGTATCTATATCGAAACCATGGAAGAAATTCTGCCGAAGAGTCAGTCCAGAATTGTCATCGATAAGGCGGCCAGTGGCATTCTACCCCTGTTGAATCTCGATAAATTAGTGGAGACAAAACCATGAGCTTACGCAAGCTGTTAGTACCCGTTATCGCACTGATCTTACTCGTTATTGCCGCTAATTCACTCTATACCGTTACCGAGGTTGAGCAGGTCATTATTACACAGTTTGGTAAGCCGGTTGGCGACCCAGTGGTTGACGCGGGGCTCAAGCTGAAGATACCGTTCGTGCAGGAAATCAACCCTATCGACAAGCGTATCCTAGAGTGGGATGGCCAACCGTTTGACTTGCCAACCAAGGATAAATTGTATATCTCAGTCGACATTTTCGCTCGCTGGCGAATCACGGACCCATTGCAATATTTTCTGCGTCTACGAGACGAGCGCAGCGCGCAATCTCGCTTGGATGATATCCTCGGCAGCGAAACTAGGAATGCTGTCGCGAAGCATGAACTCATTGAAATTATTCGAACGACCAAGGATCGGGTGCCCAAGCAAGACGATTTGCTAACCGTTGAAGAGAGGAAGCTTAAAATGGGCTCACTGGTACCTATTCAGAAAGGTCGAATACTGGTGGAGCAAGAAATTTTCCAAGCCGCAGCTGAAAAAGTCCAGGTATTTGGCATTGAACTGTTAGATATTCGATTTAAACGGATCAATTACAACGAAAGTGTAAGGCCGAAGATTTACGATCGGATGATCAGTGAACGACGGCAAATTGCTGAGAGATTTCTGTCAGAAGGAAACGGTGAGGCAGCGCGGATCAGAGGCACCCGGTTGCGTGATCTTAACAAGATTCAATCCGAAGCGTACCAACAGGTTGAAGAGATTCGTGGCGTTGCAGATGCACAAGCCACCCGGATCTACGCCAGCGCTTACAACAAAAATGAGCAATCTATCAAATTCTACGAGTTCACTCGCACGATGGACGCTTATCACTCAATTATCGACAAGCAGACCACGCTTGTTTTGACTACAGACAGTGACATGTTCAAGTTCATGACTCGCATGTCAACGACAAAGTGACCGCGTGTACAAAACCCTGTCTGTCACCGAGTCATCGAAAACTGGTCGAAGACGTTGTTCGCACAGATTTCCCGCGTGCAGTAGAGTCTGTGCAAAGACTGCGTTAGGTCTAGATCGACAAGATATACGGATGCACTAACGCGCGTGCCTTGATTCAATATCAGGCTAAGGTGCGAATAAGTCTTACTCTAGAAGCTTAAATTCTGCAGTTTTGGCGTTACTTCACTTTAGTTGAATTTAAATGTGTGTAGATTAACAAGCAGGCTGCGCAAAAGCAGCTCGATCACAGTTGCCGTCTCACCCGGATGCTTGTATGCGCAAAAGTTTTCGATGTGACATTGCAAGCCAGGTACCGTCTCGCAGGGACTGCATCTAAAACGTTCGGGCTAAAAAGATGCGTTTGATAATTCAAACCTGATGCGGCTCAGTACAATCGATTGCGCTGCAACGATACCGGTGCCGTTTGCGATCGCCTAACGAGATTAGTTAGCGACCACTTTTTTCGTATGATAGTAGACTAGCGACTGGATTGACGGTCGGACGCGACTAACCAAAGCCATTAGATGGCACCTGCAGACTATGCGACGTTTTTTTCCACCTCTATAGTCACGTTGGATTGATGTTTTGAAGCGATCATCGTTATATATATCACGCCAAATAGGGCTGAAACGACAGAGGCGATCAAGATCGATGTTTTTGCGATATGCAGATGATCGGCTTGCCCTTCAAATCCCAATGTGGCAATGAACGTAGACATCGTAAAGCCAATACCTGCTATGAAAGAAGCCCCAATAACATGTTGAAGATTAACCCCACGGGGTAAATTACCTATTTTGTAGTGCAAACCCAGCCAGCACGCACCGGAAATGCCGACGAATTTGCCGACTACCAGTCCAGTAATAATGCCCAAGCCAACCGGATGTTGGATGCTGTCGGTAAATGAGCCATAGCTAAAGATTATGCCGGCGTTGACCAACGCAAAAAGGGGTAAGATAAATAATGCGACTGGCAAGTCTAGGGCGTCTTCCCAACGACGTAGGGGTGTGCTGGAGTGTTCTGCAAATTCACGTACCGCCAACATTTTCTCATGATCCTGCTTGTTACCAAGAACATCTACCTCTTGCGGTTTCTGTCGCAATTTGTTGATTGTCGATTTCGCTTTGGCGAGTAATTTTTTGGACGGCAATTTGGGTCGTGCAGGCACTGTTAATGCGATTGCGACGCCAGCGACCGTGGCGTGAACGCCGGACTTAAGCATCATCCACCATGTGAGTAAACCGATGATAATATAGAATAGAGGCTGACGTACGCTTGCGTAGTTAGCCACTGCTAATAAGCCAAGGAGTGCTAATGCGCCCGCAAGATGCATTGCTGATATTTCTTGAGTGTAGAATATTGCGATAACAAGTATCGCTCCAATGTCGTCAACGATCGCGATGCCAACAATGAAGGCCAGAAGACTCGCCGGTATGTGTTTTCGCACGATCGTTAGAACTCCCAGCGCAAATGCGGTGTCGGTCGCCATAGGGATACCCCAACCAATCTGTGAATTATTGCCCCAGTTGAATAGCGAATAGATCACTGCCGGGCAAATCATTCCGCCTATGGCACAAAAAATCAGCATCCGACGGTTCTCAGGTTGGGCCAGGTCGCCGGCAAGCACTTCTCGTTTGATTTCAAGGCCAAGCAACAAAAAAAATATTACCATTAGGCCGTCATTAATAATGTGTTTAAGTGAGGCGCGTAATTCAAAATTACCCAAAAATACACCAATTGGTGTATTTACTAGGTTGACGTAAGTGGAGGAATAAGATGAGTTAGCCCAGCATAGCGCAGCGACGGTAGCGATTAGCAGCAATAGGCTGGAGGTTGTTTGGGCACGAATGAAATTTGAAAACGGGTTCTGTATGTTTTCTAGGCCACGCTGCAATCTATTCTTAGGGTCGTCGGTTGTCTTGCTCATCTAATTAGTCCGGCAAAATAGAGGGGGTCTTCTACAGCGAGCTTGAATGAATTTGTTTCACGGATAGCGTCATTGATTGATGTCTTATTTATCTGTTTAAACCCTCAGTGTGGTTAGCTAGTAAGCCTTGAAGGTTGGCTAAAATTCATTACAGCCAGTGCGTTAGACTACTTCATCGCAAGTGCCTGCTCTGTGCGATAGCGAACGGACTGCGGGGTTGTTCCTGCGTAACCTCAGCTACGCCGAAGAGACCGTTGTTAGGCAGGCAATAAAGCCCTTTGTGACAGAGATGTAGTCCATCTAGAAAGAGAATTACTATGTTACGCTGTATGAATAATCTAAAACATTATTCAATGAAAGCGATTGACGGGGTGGTAGGCGAAGTCAAAGATTTTCGCTTCGACGACGTCGTTTGGGTGATCCGATATTTTGCGGTTGAAGTCGTAGCGTGGGTTCCGAGCAGTAGGGTACTTATTTCGCTAATAGCGATTCAGAAGGCTAACTCGGAGGAGAAGAACCTTCTCGTTTTGACCTCTACGGAACAAATTAGACAAAGCCCTGAACGCGAGACTGATAAACCGGCCTGTCGACAGCATGAAATGGACTATCACCGTTATTACGCTGACAGCTACGATTGGGGAGGCGCTGGGTTTCGGGCTGGCGGCATATATCCATATGCCTGCTATTCCGGTTTTGCCAGTTCGAGGCTTGAGCTGAAAGGCTCACTCGCTGCCAATCGCGCGCATGACTTGGCTGAGTATATCCAAGAGCCGGACCCGAATCTGCGAGGTTGCCAAGCTGTTGTTGGCTATCATCGCCAGCGTAGCGACGGCGGTCTTGGGCATGCGTTGGAGTTCATTGTAAAGGATAGCACGAGGACCTTGCGCTATTTTGTGATGGCCACCTGCATCTGGTGGGGAGGCCATGAAATAGGAAATTTTTCCGCGTAGATTGATGAGGCGTGTTGGGACGATCGTACCGTATCGATCTTCCTGACGCGCCAATCAGTAAAGGTTGTTCCCGGATTTGGGTTTCGTGAATAGGTAGATCGTGAGTACGAGGAGAAGGTTCATCATCAATACGCGGTCTCGACTTGTGAGTCGAACGTTAAACAGGAATTTCTTGCAAACTCATCGTTAGTGCCTGTTATCACAACATTGTTTGTCAAAAACAGACATATTAGATATTTACACCAGTTTAAACTTGGGAGAAGGTTATGGAAGCGCCTACACATTCTATGGTTTCATTGTTTAATCAACTCGGACTAGAGAGTACAGAAGAATGTATCAATAAGTTCATAGAAACTAAGCGTCATTTGGCGGGTAGTATTGAGTTGCACGAAGCGCCTTTTTGGAACGCGTCACAAGCATCATTTTTAAAAGAGGTGGTACTTGACGATGCGGATTGGGTTGCCATAGTGAATCAGTTAGATGCGTCTTTACGTTAATCTAACAAGCAGTTTGTTCAGAGGTTTCGCAGATACTCTGTATGAAATTACTGTGTACGGCTTGTCGTTTCTTGTGGCGCGTATGTTGTGCATACGGTTTATAGCTTTGAGGCAGAATGAACGCTAAATGACGTTGAGCCCTTAGTCTGATGCGACAACGTTAAAGTGCAAGGAGACCTTGGTGAATCTACAATACCGAACCGAAAAAGACAGTTTAGGAAAAATTGAAGTTCCTCGTGACGCATTGTACGGTGCTCAAACCCAACGAGCCGTCAATAACTTCAACATTGGCAGTCTGCTAGTGCCGAAAGGTTTCATACAAAGTCTCGGTTTGATTAAGGCCGCTGCAGCCAACGTAAATGCAGAACTGGGACTGCTCGACAGAGACGTTGCTAAGGCTATCTATGACGCTGGCATGGAAATCGCAGACGGAAAATATGTTGATCAGTTCCCTGTTAACGTGTTTCAAACAGGTTCGGGAACGAGCACCAACATGAATGTCAATGAGGTTATCGCAGCGCTAGCAAGCGTTCAGCTGAAGAAAGATGTCCACCCTAATGATATGGTTAATTGCAGCCAAAGTAGCAACGATGTCATTCCTACAGCGATCCATCTCAGTGCGCAGTTGGAACTCGAAGAGCATTTGTTGCCGGCGTTAGAGTGTTTAAAGAGTAGAATTTTTACAAAGGAAAAAGCACTCGCGCATCAACTCAAAACGGGTCGCACGCATTTAATGGACGCGATGCCGCTTAGCTTTGGACAAGAATTGTCTGGCTGGCGAGCGCAGCTGGCTCTCGCGACAACGCGCATTAGTGATAGTCAACAGCGACTGTGTCAGATTGCGCAAGGTGGAACAGCGGTGGGTACTGGAATCAATGCACCTAAAGAATTTGCGGCGATGTTTGCGGAACAGTTGTCTAGTCTTACTGGTCAGTCATTTAGTACTGCTGACAATTTATTTGCGGCGGTAAGTAGTATGGATACAGCGGTTGAAATGTCAGGTCAGCTGAAAACATTAGCGGTTACGCTGCTTAAGATAGCCAACGATTTACGCTGGATGAACAGTGGGCCACTTGCGGGCCTGGATGAAATAAACCTCAAGCCGCTGCAGCCTGGCAGCAGCATTATGCCCGGCAAGATCAATCCAGTTTTGCCCGAAGCAGTGGCAATGGCCGCAGCGCAAGTTATCGGTAATGATGCAACGATTACTATGGCGGGGGGCTCGGGTAATTTTCAGCTTAACGTGATGTTACCCATCATCGCTTACAATCTGTTGCAAAGCATTGAGTTGCTCAGCGGCAGTTGTCGGGCACTCGGCGAAACTATCGATGGGTTTAGTGTCAACTCTCAAACGTTGGAAAAAAATTTGGCACGCAATCCCATTTTGGTTACCGCATTGAATCCTGACATTGGTTATACGAAAGCAGCTGAAATCGCTCAATGCGCTTACGATCAAAATCGGTCTATTTTGGAGGTCGCGATAGAGATGACGGTTCTGGACTCAGATTATCTCGCTAAACTGCTGGCACCAGAGAATTTGATTTAGAGCGTATGCCAATACAAGGTGTATTGACTTTATCTAGAAGCCAATTTACTTAGGATGTCGATGCCTGCAAGGATTTCAACACAGGGAGTGATCACTGCGGGACATCATCAGGCGGATATTTTTGTGCGGATCTGTGATTAAAATGCAGTGCACTTCTGCAGTGCTGCTTTTAGTTGGAAGGAGAACGTCTTAACGCTGCGCCACGTTGCGATCTGCATCAGCAATAATAAGGAACCCGGCAGTCGGTCGCACATGCCTTGGGGCAAGCTCAGGAGTGCGACCGATTGTTGCCGTATTCACTAACCATTGATGCATGCCTCAACACATCGTGACATCTAGTATTGAGAAAATGTCAGCAAGTATCTAGCACTAGCTGTTCGCTATTTCTATGTTTACGCGGATTAAGTCGTCTTGATAGAGATCTCCATTTGCAAAGCGCGCCGCCAATATTCCCACTTCGGTCTCTTCAAATTAGTAGGTTTGGTGAGGCGTAGAGGTTACGCAGTTTGCATCATCAGCTGTTGTTAACGCGAAAGCGCTATGGCGACGAGTCCTGAGCGATAACGAACGAGCGCTCGGTACGGTCCCCCCATAAGCCTTATATGTTTGAGGCCAACATCTCGTTTAGTTGGGTGGTTACAGAAATCGAGTAAGGTCCTTGACCTTCTAATGGCAGAATTTTCATAGGGTACGGTACCGCACAGAGCCCAGGTCCGAAGAGTCCTACAATGTCGCCATACGAACTATCAAACGCCAAATAGCTTTCGAGCTATGGTTTTGGGTAGGCCCTGGCTTGCTGCTAGTGCGTTGTTGCCAAATTTCTACGACTACAAATTCTATTTGAATCTCGGAGATACAAAGGCACTGCGGGGCAACAAGTGCTATGACGTTACCAACCGTTACCGGTCGTGGTTGGCGTTAATCGTGAAGTCATGGGGTCCTCTGTCGGATAACGCTCAATTGAGTGTTTCGATCACAGACGTAACGGTAAAAGTAATGTTAAGCGGCACGTGAAAAATTAGAGAGGTGCGAGCCCTAGTCCTGACTGGCTGCAAAAGTCCTGACTGGAGGCAAAAGTCCTGACTGGCTGCAAAAGTCCTGACTGGAGGCAAAAGTCTTGACTGACGTTAGAAGTCTTAAACCGACCTAAGGATAAAGTATGAATGAGTATGAAATAGGCGTACGAATAGAAACAACCGGCTCGATTAAACCAGTGGGTTGTACAACGTGAAAAGCTCAAGGCAAAAGCGGGTATGGCGGAAGCTGACGCTCAGTATGAAGACGACAAGCAGATTAAAAACTTACGGTCTAAGCAGGACACGGCTAGCCATAAACTTAGCCTAATTATGGATGCTGGCGATAAGGCTTAGGAAGAGCTCAAAGCACGAATTTAGGTTGCCAAGGGTTCTTTTGGCGATGCACTTAAAATAGCGGCGTCCAAATTCAACGAGATACACAATGCTAACAACGCGCGCTAGCGTTACTGGACGTTGCGTAAAGACTCAGTGCGCTGTTGCACAGCACTAACCAAGGAATTTACATGAGCTCCACATACACGCCCGATATACTTGCCCAAGCGAGCCTTGCTGCGATGACGTCATTCGAGGGGAGACCGTGCCTGTCGCTTTACCAAACGACTCATCGCCAACATCCTGACAACCAGCAGGACCCGATTCGTTTCCGACATTTGGTGAAGGCGCTTGCTAAATCGTTGCGACGGCGCCATGCGAAAGACGTTGTCAAAGCGCTGCTCGAACCTTTCGAGGCCCTCGAACAAGATAACGATTTTTGGAATCACGTGCAGGATGGTATGGCTGTGTTGAGCGCGCCCGGTTTGTTCCGCGTGTTCCTTCTGCAGCGGCCTGTGGCCGAGTTGGCCGCTGTGTCTGACCACTTCCACACGAAGCCGCTGCGTCAACAACTGCAGTCGCCGGTGCGCTACCAGGTGCTGGCGCTTAGCCAGCATAAAGCGCAGCTCTTCGAAGGCGATCGCAGCGCGCTCGATGGCGTGGTGCTGGCGTCCGGCTTACCGCAGACTATGACCGTGGCACTTGACGGAGGGCAGACCGAGTCGCGCACCACCCTGTCTTCGTCTGGCGACATAGGCGACGGCGACACTGTCACGCGTCATGGCCAAAGCGCAGAACAAGACGAGACTGAGGATGATGCCGAGCGCTTCTTCCGTGCTGTGGATCGTGTCATGCTTGAACACCACTCACGTCCCTCAGGTCTGCCGTTGATGCTGGCGGCGTTGCCAGAACACCACTCCTTGTTCCGCGCAGTCAGCCACAACCCGTTCCTGATGGCTGATGGTTTGATGGCAGACCCTCAAGGTCTAACGCATGAAGACTTTCTGCAACGGACCTGGGAGGTGGCAGCACCTCAGCAGGAAGCGCAGCAAGCAGCATGGAGCGATGCCTACGCAGGCGACGCAGCGCATGGGATGGGCAGCGAGGATCTATCGCAGGTTGCACACGCGGCAGTGGCGGGTCGTGTGTCGACGCTGCTGATCGAGGCAGAGCGCCAGATGGCTGGGCGGCTCGACAGGTCGACCGGGCGCGTCGATTCTACCGATCTTGGCAACCCTCGCGCGGATGATGTGCTCGACGACCTTAGTGCGCTGGTTGAACGCATGGGTGGTGAAGTCCATATTCTGCCAGCCGAGCGCATGCCTTGCCTTACCGGCTTGGCGGCGAGCTTTCGTCACTGATCCGTCTCGGCTCGCACACCACCGCTGTCTTGAACCCCATAGGAGAAGCCCATGAAGATCCAACTCAACACTGATGATCATGTCGATGGCACCAAGATGCTTGCCGCTGAAGTAAGCGCTATTCTCGAGCAGGCGCTGGAGCGCTTTGGCGAACATGTGACGCGTGTCGAAGTACATCTGAGCAATGAAAACGGTGGCAAGCGTAGCCAGCAGGACCTGCGCTGCATGCTGGAGGCTCGTCTCGAAGGCTTGCAGCCACTGGTCGTAACAGAGCACGCCACAACGCCAAAGCAAGCCGTGCATGGCGCTGCACTGAAGCTGTTGCATCTGCTAGACAGTAAGCTCGGGCGGCAGCAAGACTAGCGCGAGCAGCAGACTGGTTTGCGCTTGACCCGGATCGGGAGCAGAGTTGAGAAGCGATTAAACCGCGGACAGCAATGCCGATGGAGCTTAGTTGTGGCGCTAGCGCTGAGTGCCGTGCTGTTGTTGAGGTTTTATGGGTCAAAAGATCGCGTAGCACGGTTGGCCCAAAGTCTGTTGATACCTAGGTCAATGTGATGCTTAGCGGAGCGCTCGCACCTCAAGGGTAGCGGACGTCTAAAGGGTCCTAGCATGCAGCAACCAAGCTATTGATTGCGCGCACTGCAGCAGAATAGACGAGTTCCAATAGAACGCCTATATTTAGGCACGTAACGGCCCAAGTGTCTTGGTCAAAAACCACGACTATCGCGCTATCGCGTTTACGAACCCAGCGGCAGCATCCGCTGCGTTGTGTGGTTTTCAATCATCTTTGTGCGCGTTTGCAACGGGCTCAAGCGTTTGCGTTTTAATACCTAAACGCTGCAACAGCTGCATATCACGGTCGCTTTCAGGTAGCGCCGTAGTCAATAATTTTTCACCGCAGAAGATAGAATTGGCGCCGGCAAGATAGGCCAGTGCATGCATCTCCTCGCTCATAGAGTCGCGCCCGGCGGACAACCGTACTGACGATTTAGGCATTAAAATACGGGCCACCGCAATGGTACGAATAAAGTCGAAATGATCGATTTCATCTATGTTTGCCATAGGTGTTCCCTTCACTCGTACTAACTTATTAATCGGCACACTCTCTGGCTGCTGTGGCAGATTCGCTAGCTGAGCTAGCAGTGCAGCTCGGTCGCGCTGGTCTTCGCCCATACCGACAATGCCGCCGCTACATACCTTGATGCCTGCTTCAGCGACGGCTGCGAGCGTGGCTAAACGATCGTCGTAAGTGCGGGTGCTTATAATGGTACCGTAGTATTCCGGCGAGGTATCGAGGTTGTGGTTGTAATAATCTAGCCCCGCTGTCGCCAAGGTGGCGCTCTGCGACTCACTCAACATGCCTAATGTTAAACAGGTTTCTAGTCCCAGCGCTTTTACACCCTCGACCATAGCAACCACTTGCGGCATATCACGGTTCTTCGGTGAACGCCAAGCGGCGCCCATACAAAAGCGAGTAGCGCCGGCAGCCTTTGCCCTAGCAGCAGCGTCTAAAACTGGTGCTAAGGCCATTAAAGGCTCTACTTTCAGCCCTGTGTCATAGCGCGTACTTTGCGGACAGTATTTACAATCCTCCGGACATGCCCCCGTTTTAATCGACAGCAGTGTACTGATTTGCATACTATTTGCGTCAAAATGCTGTCGGTGAACGGTCTGTGCCTGAAACAATAGATCGTTAAAAGGCTGTGCAAACAGCGCCTGCACCGCTGCAGTAGTCCATCGAGCCGTAGTTGTTAGGGCGTCGTCGAAGGAGCTTGCGATTTCGTTCATGGTCTAGTTCCGGTCTATGGCAATCCTGCACGGGTTCGTGCCTGCAGCATCATAGCCAGATAGCCTTATCAGTCAACCATTAATATTAATTAGGTTTACTAATTAAGCCGTTATTCAAGCTACTGCCTTTCGCCTACGGTTCGCAAACTGACTTCGCCACCACTAAAGCGTTGCTGCCCCTGCTGGGTCAGCACGCAGTAAGCGCCGCTGTCATCGACTCCCTGAGCACTCCCGACAAGCCGCTGATCACCCCATTCCGCCAGCACTGACTGCCCGAAAAGACTATCGAGTTGCTGCCAGCGCTGGCGGTAAGAACTGAAGCCGTGCCGCTCGAAACTATCCAGCAGTGGTACAATGTTGTTGAGGAGCAGCGCCAGTAATTGGCTGCGACTGATGTGAACACCCAGAAGTGAATCGACATCTATAAAGCGCTGGTCTATGTCCTTGGCAGATGCTTCAGGCATACTCACATTAAGTCCGATGCCGACAACGGCTGAGCAGGGTCCAGCGGCATCGCCGGTCACCTCTACTAAAATCCCTGCTAGTTTTTGTTGACGATACACAACGTCGTTGGGCCACTTTAACCGCAGCTCTTCAACGCCTGCGCTCGTCAGCGCTTCAACAACAGCGACGCCGAGGGCTAAGCTAAGCCCCTCAAGGGCAGCAGCGCCAGTCTTGAACTCCCATACTACCGACAGGTATATATTGCGCGCAAAGGGGCTTGCCCAGCTGCGTCCTCTGCGCCCACGGCCCGCGGTCTGTTTTTCTGCGCTGCAAACATAGCCACTGAGCCCATTAAGCGCTGCACCCATCCCAACCGTATTAGTTGAGTCAACTACTCCTAACAATTCGACTTGGCGCAGTAACGCCGCGGTCTGCGGTTTAAGATAGTCTCTAATGACTGCTTCTGATAACAAGTCCAAACCGCCGTCGACACGATAGCCCTTACCTTTAATAGAGGTCAGTTCAATACCCAAGGCACTGACTTTCTTCAACTGCTTCCAGATCGCGGCCCGGGTCACCCCAAGTGCGAGACCTAACGCATCGCCTGAGTGGAATTCGCCGTCTGCCATTATTATTAACAGCTTTTCGAGAGACATTTTTTACCTACTATTGTTAATCGATTAGTCTGGGTGACGGTTCAGTGCTTGGTAGCTAATTCCCATCAGCATCGTCAAACCAATACTATAAGGGCTTTCTGTCGACGCGTTGCCTCTCGGCTAAAGAGCGACGCGAAACCGACGATGTATGATAGCGGCCCGTATTCAGCTGCGCACCCAAGTTATTGGGGTTTTGACCCCAAATGTGGGGGATAACAACATAATGCAAAAAACCTGGCTAAGAGCGGAATAACAGTTGGGCGCCAAAATTTGGATATGTCGCGGCTAAGCCTGAGAACTTAGCAGACAGCGGCACGTCGCAACTATCTACGAGCATATTACTTAATGGCATTAGCTGCTGCCGATATTGAGGCTACACGCACTGCGGCAAGCGCTAATACAACAGCAAAGTGAACTGCCTCGGTGGTTAATATAGCTGGGATTCTAATCTTAAGTGCACCATCTTTTGGCAGCTGTTGACTTTCTATATATACGGACCGCTGATTTATTTTTTGAAGTGAGCAAACATGAGTATATGAAAAATAATATTATCTGCTCAGCGGCATTTCGCCTAGGTCCTATTCTACTGCTCTTGGTGAATATAGAATCGATCGCTGGTTGGTGTGCTACAAACGATTACATCTATTGCGTTGTTTAATAGCGCCGAATGTTTCATTCTCCAAGCGACCGTGGTTGGCTCCCTGTGTAGAGACTCGTCAACTTCTGCATGCTACCCCTTATATTGTGATGTGGTAAGGCGTGTCATAGTGGATTCCCCGACACGCCGACAAAGGCTTGGAGGAATCACATGATGCGCCGCAGCTTTTCTTACCAAGCACAAGGTTACGTGGGCTGAGTTTCCCCAGCTAGTGCTTGGTTAGTCATTGGCCAATTATCGATCCACCAGGGCTACTGTTCGCTTTAGATGGTAGTCGTCTCGCGCGGTGTCTATCGCCCTCTGTACTGCGGTCTCAACATAGAGTTCTCGTGACAGCCCCATGTACAGCGAGTAAACACCCACCAGTATAACACCCGCGAACAGCAGACCGGTGCTGACTGATGCTGCCCTAAGCGTGTCAAGGCCGCCGCCTACCAACAATACTGAGGCGATAGCGCCTTCCATTATTGCCCAAAATATGCGCTGCTGAACTGGGGACGCTAATTTCCCGCCGGATGTTAGGTGGTCTACAACAAGGGAGCCTGAGTCCGAGGACGTCACAAAAAAAACGGTGACTAGTATGATTGCTACAAAAGAGAGAATTCCTGACATTGGCAGGCCTTCGAGCATGACGAACATGGCAGTCGCAACATCGTTGTTGACCGCGGAGACAAGATCAATCGCGCCGGTAGTCTGTAAATACAGCGCTGTGGAACCTAGCACCGACATCCAGATAAAGGACAGTAGTGTCGGGATGAGAATGACGCCGAATAGGAATTCTCGCACCGTACGCCCTTTAGAGATGCGGGCGATAAACATACCTACAAACGGCGACCAGGATATCCACCAAGCCCAGTAAAATAGTGTCCACGATGCTTGCCAGTTGGTACTACGGAATGTCTCTGTCCACAGGGTAAGCTCAGGCAGGATGGTGAGATAGAACCCCAAATTCTGAGTAAACCCGTCTAATATGAAAATCGTCGGGCCCACAAGTAGTAGGAAAAACATGAACAACGCCGCCAGAATCATATTGAGTTGACTGAGGAACTTGACGCCACTGTCCAGCCCCGCGATAACAGACAGCGTCGCGATGCTGGTGATCAACGCGATCAGTACCACCTGCGTGGTGGTGCTGATTACCATGCCAAAAAGATGAAATAGCCCAGCGTTTATTTGTTGAACACCAAGACCGAGTGACGTTGCGAGACCCACGAGTGTCGCAAGTACCGATAATATGTCGATTAGATTACCCCAGAAGCCATATATTTTGTCGCCCAGCAGCGGATAGAAAATAGAGCGTATGGTTAATGGCAAGCCGCGGTTGTAAGCGAAAAAAGCGAGACCGAGCCCAACAACAGCATAAACAGACCAGGGGTGCAGGCCCCAATGGAAATAGGTGACACCCATGGCCGCCTGCGCCGCTTCAGGGGTCAGCGGTGCAATATCGCCGAACATCGGCGACGGTTCGCTGTAGTGGAACATCGGTTCGCCAACGCTCCAGAACATTAGGCCAATACCCATGCCGGCACTCAGCAGCATGGAGTACCAGCCGACAGTGCTGAATTCAGGCACGGCGTCTTTGCCACCGATGCGTATTTTGCCGAATTTACCTAATGCGAAGTATAGCGCTGCGATGATAAATATGTTGGTAACAAGAATCAGAAACCAGCCTGCTTTGCCGGTGATCTCGGCCAGCACCAGCTTGAACACTGCACTAGCATCATTGTTGAACGTTAGCGTCAGCAGGATAAACATAAACAGAACGGCGACAGAGGCTAGCGTAACTGTGGGGTGGAAATCAAAACCGTAACCTGCCCAGTTGGTGTTCCCCGGTTCTTGATGAACGCCGTCATTAACCACAGAGGCCGGCGGCTCGTCCTGTAGGTCTGCTATCGGGTTTTGGCTCATAACAGCTGCTTTGCGCGCCTTCCGCTCCACTTGCTGAAGTTTATTTGCGAGTTCTATGCGCTCGTGCGCCGTTAGTTCGTCGCTGAGGTGAGTCATGTAATAACCTTGTCTTTAGGAGCAATCAGTAATGATATTGAAACAAGGTATACACCGTTATTATCAATCCGCTTACTCACTTTTTCGAGAATGGCCGTCAGGTTGAGTCTGTTTGGTTGCTCACGACGATAACACGTCATCAAAACTTGTTGGTGCAGCTATGGTGAGTATTGTGTGCGCTGCCAATGCCGGGGCCCATTTAATCCATTTGGTGATGTCACGGCATCAATGGCGCAGGGAGTCGAATGCACAATTTTTGTTGGTGTTCTGATGATTGCTTCGCCGTTCAATGAGATTCGATTTGGCAACGTCTTGACCCTGCGACAAGATACTAGGACCAAGGGCAACGCTAGCACTTGCGCTGCACGGTT
Organism: Candidatus Azotimanducaceae bacterium; assembly: GCA_047630175.1. Lineage (GTDB taxonomy): Bacteria > Pseudomonadota > Gammaproteobacteria > Pseudomonadales > Azotimanducaceae > UBA4582. The sequence goes on along the minus strand of JBLHVI010000002.1, from coordinate 94,009 downwards.
ATTTTGATTTTTCACTAAGGTTATTTTGCTTCGGGCGTTCTTTGCCTCGGCTATCGACCCAACCAACGGCAAACATCACTTGGGTCATCCAAGAACTTGGCCTCAGCTGGCAGTGGTGCGCGTGGCGAGCCGGATATTGTACGTTTGAGATGCTGCACACGTGTGCAGCGACAATCAACATGTAATCAGCTTGCAATCAGAAATGTTAAGGCAATATGCTTGGAGCGGCTCGATTATCCGCACGTAGAGGCGTCGACATTCGTGCGTTGGCCACCCTCACTGCGTTCGTTGCAGCCTTAAGTCCCATGAGAAATCGCTTGCAGGCAACCAAAACCGCGCGAATCCAGATGTTTCGACTTGGCGAAGAAAAAGCTTACAATAGGCGGCTAATGAGCATATGGCCAAAACCTGTCAATTTAAAAGAGAGATAGCGAACATGAGTGATTCTCAACCGAATGTTGAACAAACCATGCCAAGTGCCGTTGGCGCAGGCGATCGAACCCCGATACCGTCTGCTTATGACATTCCTATTGAGGATATCGTGCCGGTAAACGCTAGGTTATGGAGTGAGCATCGCTGGATAGAGTATTTTGAGCGGCTCAGAGCGGAAGACCCCGTGCACTTCAATGAGACTGAAATGGCGGGCCGATTCTGGTCTCTGACAAAATACAAAGATATTAAGGCGGTGGACTCGGATTGGCAGAATTTCAGCTCCGCTAATGGCATCACGCTAGGCCTGCCGGTTGATGCTGAGTTGCCAGAAGGCGCCCTAGGCATCTCCACCTTTATCGCCCAAGACCCACCCACGCACGATGTCCAGCGTAAAACAGTCACGGGAATTGTGGCACCTCGTAGTCTGGTTGATATGGAATCGCTTATCCGAGAACGTACTTGTACGATACTAGATGCTTTGCCCGAAGGTGAGACGTTTGATTGGGTAGAAACGGTGTCGATCGAATTGACGACGATGATGTTGGCCACGCTGTTCGACTTCCCGTTTGAAGATCGCAGTAAATTAACCCATTGGTCGGACGTGACGTTTGCCATTCCCCAGCCCGGCGGCATTATTGAGTCAGAAGACGATCGACGCAGAGAGCTGCTTGAATGCTTGGAATACTTCACCCGCCTCAAAGAAGAGCGCCTGAAGAACCCAGGCAGCGATCTTGTCTCTATGTTGGCACACGGCGAAGACACCAAAGACATGTCACCAATGAACTATTTGGGTAATCTGCTATTGCTCATCGTCGGTGGGAACGACACCACGCGAAATACCATGTCCGCGAGTATTTATGCGCTCAACAAATTCCCCGAGCAGTACGAAAAGCTTGTCGCCAAGCCTGAACTGATTCCGAAAATGGTGGCTGAAGTTATTCGTTGGCAGACCCCGCTTGCCTACATGCGAAGAACGGCGAACAGTGACTGTGATATCGGTGGAAAGCAGATCAAACAGGGTGATCAAATTTTGATGTGGTATGCGTCGGGCAATCGTGATCCTGATGTGTTCGAAAACGCAGATGCGCTGGATATTGAACGTCCCAACGCCAGACAGCATTTATCTTTTGGCTTCGGTATCCATCGTTGTATGGGTAATCGTTTGGCTGAGTTGCAATTGCGCATACTGTGGGAGGAGATTCTCGCTCGATTTGAAAAGATTGAAGTTCAAGCTGAGCCTGAGCGTACTTTCTCTTCATTTGTAAATGGTTATACGAATTTGCCGGTCAAAGTTACGCGCAAAAATAGTTAAGCAGAAATAGGTTGCGGCTGTCAGCTGCGGTCGCAATCTACCGCTTTATTTTCCCCTCGCGATATGCACGAGACGGTGGCTAACCGTTAGCGTGGCCGAGACCGTTATGGGTCGTTCGTCATAGAAACCACGTACCTGAGTAACCTGCATGCCTCAGTCTTTGATGGATAAGGACTGCTCCTTACTCAAAACCTCAAACATCGCATATTTGAGGTTCGGCCAACTAAGATTTTTTTCATGTAGCCGTCGTTGGTGCTATCTAAGCATTGCTCGACGCGGTTAACCCCATGAGATGAGTCGTGCTTCTGTCGTATCATAGTCAGTTCTTGCGATGATATTTTTAGTGATAAAACGTCGTTACGACCCTTACACCTAGCCACTCGGTGCGCAAATGTAGGGCGCGTATCAACTAAACCTCATATACACTTGCTGTCTATGCCGCTCCCATTTCTCTGCCGAGATATCGCCATGAACTTAGACAAATCCAAGAAGAGAATCGCTAAGAAAGTAAAAATGGGGTTTCAAGGATACCCTGTCATCGCTATTGCTTACTCTCCCGAAAGCGGAGGTGTTGCAGATGAAGTGATTGTGACCTTCGTCGCTGAGGCAGAGGCGGAGGCAATGGTGGAACGATTTCGAAGCAAAACAGATGCGAGGGAGGACGAGGTCATCCAATCTGCCATAGTGAAGATGATAGAAAGGTCGAAGGCTAAAACGGTAGAGGTATCCTAGGGCCTAAGCCCGAGGATACCTTTACTTGTCAGTATGCGGGCATGGTTTAAAATTCTAGCCGCAGGCCAACTTCTATAGTGCGTCCTGGGGCCGGTGCAAGCTGGTTTATAAACGAGGTATGAATCCGCTGCTCTTCGTTCGTCAGGTTTCTACCTTGAAGAAAGCCGCTAACGGTAGCTGAATTGGTAATAGGCAGCGCGTACTGGATATTCGCGGTCAGATCGTTGTAGGCATCAGTGACTAATTCCAGATCAGCCACGTCATCCTGCTCACTTACACGCAAATAATCGATTGATCCGCTCATTCGTCCCCAACTGCCCTCGACACCTACGCCAAAACGCATGGGCGGCAGACGCGGAATATTGCTATTCCCGGTGACATCCAACTCTGCATTAACATAGTCAAACATGACATTGACGCGGGCCTTGCTCTGTTGTCCAAAGAGCTCACCGTCAACTATCTGCGTACTCACATCAACGTCGATACCATAAAACACGGCGTCGGATTGTTGATAGACCACAACGGGCAGGTCGAGTGCGATTTCACCCGTAGTGCGCTGATAGATAAAGTCGTAAAACTGTGTGTAATAAGTCGTGATGTTAGCAGACCAAATGTCGTCAACATATTGCGCCGAAGCTGAGAGATTAAACGCATCCTCATTGTCTAAGTTAACATCGCCTCGTTCAAAGGTGCTGGTGGTCAGGTGTGGTCCGTTGGAGTACAGTTCTTCGGCAACGGGTGCACGAGAAGAGTGGTCGGCGGTCAGACCAACTTGCCAGCCGCTATTTGTGGGAATGACCGCACCAATGGAAGCAGCATACGTTGTGAAGTCCTGTTCGGGGCCCATAGCAGGGTCGTGGCTTGTGCTACCGATGCGTAAACCTGTTTCAAAATCAAAAGACTCAAAGGATCGCTCACCGACCCAAAACAAGCCGCTGGCTGAAGTGTCCACCGGTGGTATGAAGGCTTCTTCACCAATCGCTGAGAACTGGCGGGTTGTCTGCTGAAAGCCAACCACGTTGAGCCAATTTTCGGATTCATGGACCAGTTCAGCGCGGGCTTCCCAGGCCTTATTAGTAAAAGTGGTGGCAACCTCGCCGTCAGGTTCTATTTCTTGGTGTTCGTAGTTGTTGTAGCCTGCCCGTACGTTTAGGCTGGTGAAGGATCCAAACGGGTTTTTAACAGCCATCTCGAAGTCTGCGCGAGTTTGATTCATGTCGAGCACTGGGGTCGCTGGCGCGCCGGAATTTGTCTCTTCGGCTTCGTCGCCGTGTTCCTCATCACTGTGACCGCCGTGGCTATGGCCACCAGGTAACCCATAATTCGCATCAAGTTGGCTGACAGACATGCCAATAATGCCCCAATCTGGCAGATAGGATGCGCCTACTGCTGTTGATGTTGAGGTGAAGAAGCTGCCGGGCAAAAAGCCTTGCGTCTCTTCTTCACCCTCATGGTCATCATCATCATGATTATCATCATCATGGTCGTCATCATGGCTTTCTTCTTCTAGCGCTTCGGCCGCACGAAAGCGGGCGGATTCAGTAAAGCCAGGAATCTCGTAGTTATCGCCGTCTTTGCGGGTGCCGTCTATGTGCCACGCAAACCGATCTACACCCCCATTAAGCTTCAGTGCAGTGGTGTTGCCGTTGGTGTTGTTATCGAATCGGGTTTCAATGCCACCGTTGATGCCATCAAGCGGCACGCTGTGTGGTATGCGGTTAGTATGTACGTCGACTACGCCGCCGATAGCGCCTGTGCCGTAAAGCAGTGTGCTCGGGCCTTTGAGTACCTCAATGCGTTCTGCAACGAAGGGTTCGATACTCACAGCATGGTCGCCGCTGCTGACAGACACGTCCAGGGTATCAATACGGTCTTCCATAATACGCACCCGCGGGCCGCTAAGGCCGTGGATAATGGGCCTGCCAACGGCGTTGCCGAAGATCGCAGAATGTATTCCGGGCTGCTTAGCTAACGTCGCGCCGATATTCGTTGCGCGTTTGCGATCGAGTTCAGCGCCTTCGAGTACATCAACCGCTTGTGACAGCCCCTCAGCGGACAAAGGGTGTGCAACGACGACAATCTGTTCCATTCTTTTCTGCGGTGCTTGCGTGTCTATTTCTTGAGCGTTTATTTGGGTACTGCAAAGTGCGACTGACAGACAGCAAAGCGGTCTGAATTTCAAAGTGTTCATGATCTTTCCTTAAGGCAATAGCTAAGGAATATCTTATAAAATACTATTTTCGCCGTGACTGGGATAGCTCGGCGGGCGAATCGGCCGCAGGCAGGCAAGCTGTAATTGTCTTGCTAGAGCCAATTGGTCACAACAAATAGTCGATTAATAAAAGATTCCCGAAGTGTTCAAATCAACAACAGCGAACAATTAAAAATGGCTAATGCTTAGGCGTGAGGTGGTGCTCGGGTTTGGTAAGCAGAAAGTGGGGCGAGAACTACCCAGATATCAGTTTGTGGCGTACCGAGGTGGGTGCCCCGAGGAATCGGAAATATTGTGGAGCTTGAATCAATGGCCGTTGGTGTGTTGTGCCCCTGAACGCAGAGTAGACATTCTTCATAACTAACGAAGTCAAGGTGGATATGGCTGGAGGCGAGGGATTGGCCACAAATAAAAATCAGCACCCATGCAATGAGTGCGGCTCTTACGTTCACTGTCCTCAACCGATCCAACGCACGAAGCTCCTGTAAAAAAGTGCACCTGACTGGGAGCGCAAGGTATTCCAATATGAGCAGATAATCAAGGTGTAAGCGTCGATTTCATCGCATTTGATGCCGCTTTGCGCAGGCCAGGGCGGTTTGGGGAATCTGTTAATGGTACGCTGTGCAGGAATAGCCCCTACACAATAAGAACGAGGCGATCGCAGTGCCTTGGCGGGCTTATTTTGTCTCAAGCTTCAGTCGCGGACACAAAGGCAATGACTGAAGCGGCAGGGCTTGTTTTTGCATGCACCGTGAGAAGAACATGAATATGCAAGGTTTTGGAATTGTTGTTTATAATGCTGCCACGCGCCCCACCTCGTTAAGGAGCGTTGTGAGTAGCGTTGTAAGGGGCGCGGTAACGCGCGGGTGCATTGCCCTGTTGGTATCGAGCCTGCTAGCGTGCTCAGTGACGGATGAATTTTTGGTAACAGCCCCGGAGGGTAGCGGTATGATCTTGACCAACGAAGCCATTTTTAAAGACTTCGACTACAACGCCCAGCGCCCTGGTGCTGTGCGCTGGGTGGAGAAAGGCGCCACGTTTACCGCGCTGGAGACGGCGAAGGGATATGAAGATGCTGAACTCGAGAAAGATCGGTACGGTGACGATATCAAAGTCTATGAGGAGATTGTGCAATACGATCCGGCGACGCTCGCGCGCACCGTACTTGTTTCCCTCGAACAGCTAACGCCTATCGGTGCTGGCGCAGCGCTGGTCGTTGATGACTACAAGTGGTCTGACGACAGATCGAAACTGCTAGTGAAGACTAATGCGCAGTATGTATGGCGAGAAAAAAGCCGAGGCGATTATTGGATACTTAATCTTGTTGATGGTGACCTCTGGCAGTTGGGGGCTAATCAGTCGAGCCCCAGCGAGATGATGTATGGAGAGTTTTCGTCAGATGGTTTGCAGTTTGCGTATGTCTGGCAAAATAACATTTACGTGCAAGACTTGGACACTCGGCAGGTGAAGGCCATGACGAGTGATGCCTCGCCGACCACTATTAACGGGTTGTTCGATTGGGCCTATGAAGAGGAGTTCAGCTTAAAAAAAGGTTATCACTGGAGCCCAGACAGTGCGCGCATCGCATATTGGCAACTTGATACACACGCAGCGAAAGACTTTTTAATCATTAACAATACAGACGCCCTGTACCCCACCGTTAACGCCATTCCTTACCCTAAGGTAGGCGAGGAGAATGCTGCGGCGCGTATTGGTATTGTCTCGCTAAAGACAGCTAATACGGTTTGGGTGACACTGCCGGGCGAACCGGCGCAGATGTATGTGCCACGTATGAACTGGGCTGACAACAGCGAGCAGGTGCTGATACAGCAGCTGAACCGCAAGCAGGATACAAATACGGTATTTTACGCGGATGCGCAAAACGGTGAGTTGAGTCAGGTTTTTGTTGAGCGCGAAGACACTTTTATCGAGCTGCTTGAGGAGCCAAAGTGGTTAGCGAGTTCCGATGCCTTCTTGTGGCAGAGTGAGCGCGATGGCTGGAAGCATTTATATTTGGTGTCCCGTGACGGCAAGACCTTCACCGATCTGACGCCGGGTGATTTTGATGTGACCGAGCTACTGTCGATGGATGAAGAGAATGGTTGGCTGTATTTTATCGCCTCGCCTGACGATGTCTCCCAGCGCTATTTGCAGCGAACTCGCTTAGACGGCAGCGGTGGAATGCAGCAGGTGACTCCAGAGCAATTGAAGGGCACTAACGATTATAAACTTTCAGCAGATTCCCGCTGGGCTATCCATACCCATTCGAGTTTTTTGAGCCCGCCCGTTTATAGCCTTGTTTCGCTGCCTGATCATGTGTCGCATCATGTGTTTGAAGACAATGCGAAACTCATTGAAAAGCTGGCGCAGCTGCAAATCGGCGAACTTGAGTTCTATTCAGTGGACGCAAGCGATGGGCTGCGGCTCGACGGTTATATGCTCCGGCCGCCGAATTTTGACCCCGACCGACAATACCCTGTTATTAATTATGCCTATGGCGAGCCCGCTGGCCAGACTGTGCGTGACATCTGGTCTGGACATCGGACGCTATGGCATCTGCTTATGTCGCAGCAAGGTTTTATTATTTCATCTGTCGATAATCGTGGTACCAGTGCGCCACGGGGGCATGACTGGCGTCGCTCTATCTATGGCGACGGCGGCAGTATCGGCTATCGTGATCAATCAGACGCGTTGGCAGCTATTTGCAAGCGCTGGTCGTATGTAGACTGCACCCGAGTGGGTATATGGGGTCATTCTGGGGGTGGCTCAACAACGCTGAGCCTGTTATTTCGCTACGCTCATCAGTATCACGTGGGGATTGCTCTGGCCCCAGTACCCGATAAGCGGCTCTACGATTCGATCTACCAAGAGCGTTATTCTGGCTTGTTAAGCCAATATGAAGAGGCTTACGCGGAAGCGTCATCGATCACGCACGCGGCCAAGCTTGAGGGCAAGTTGTTGTTGGTGCACGGCACGGGCGACGACAACGTGCATTATCAAGGGAGTGAGCGATTGATTAATGAATTGATAAAACACAATCGCCAATTTGATTTTATGCCGTACCCCAACCGGCGCCACGGTCTTGTTGAGGGCGAGGGCACGTCGCTGCACTTGCACAGCATGATGTCGCAGTACTTTGTTGAACACCTAAAGACACCGGCGCGACTGCGGTAAGAGCTATGTCGCTATTTCAGGTTAAATTTTCGACGCCGCTACGTTTGGAACTAGCCTTGTTTACGTTTACTGGTGCTTGCAATGATTCACTGTGCGGGTCCCGGCTAATGAAACAACGGCTACGGTGGGGACGCTGCTTGAGTGGGGTTTTTGTAATGTGCGCGCACGTTCAGTCGCCATTTTCTTCAATTTGTAGCTCGAAACGCGTGCTCATAAACGTGGGTGTGAACGGATCGATTGGCGCATCAATGCTAGAGCTTCAAAGGCATTAAGTGCCGGCAGTAAGCGTAATGGTGTTAAATATTCTGCAGTCTTTATTGGATATCGCGATAGCCTCAGCGCAGTGACTGGCACTGATGACGTCAAAACCAATCTTTACGAATACTGTCTCAGCAACCCGACGAACGTCGGGTTCATCATCTAATAACACGCAGCAAGTAGCCGCTATCTCTGCGCCAGTGGGGAATTGTATATGGGCTTGCGGCTCTTCAGCCAGCGGCAGACAGACTTCATCTGAAAAGCAGAACGGTTGGTGGGCGTCGGCGCGATCGCTAACATACAACAGAAACGGTTAGCGCTTGTTCAGTGTTTATTTCAGCATTCCCCAGAATGGGCGCCAGAGGCTTGTACAAGTCGTGTGCAATACTGCAGAACAATACGCCGAGCGTTGGCCACTTCAAATGATGAAATAACGAGTTCATACAAAGCGCGCTCGCGGGTCATGTTTATTAGGTGAGTTTGTATGAGCCATACATTCATGTTTTTATGTTCCAGCATGCAATTAATTTGCTGGTAAGCCTGGGCATGAAACAGAATTCTTAGGGTGCGTATCAGTCGTCCAAGACTGTGGGTAACAGTTTTCGTCATATTTAAGCTAACATAAATGAGGTTCTGGAACTCGTCAGATTCAATAGTCAGATCACTGGTATGAGGTAGGTGACGACGTCGCGCATACCCACTGTTCGCGAAATATGTCGCCACTTGCCTGCGTCAAACAAATTACCGTTTAAGAGCAACGACCTGGCGGTCACGAAGCGCTCTGGCACAAAAGAAACTTGGTAAAGACAGTAAGAGTATTAGTTTACGGACTGTTAAAGTGCTTGTACTTGCGACTACTGCGCTCGGCGCTAAAAGTCAGTAGTCGTCATAGCATGGATAGAAACCGGCATAAACCTCTCGGACAGAATACTCAAAACTAAATCGGTCGGGGCGGAAATCCTGATCGAGGCCAAAGAGTGCCATGTTGGTGAGTGCTGTCAGTTAGGCGGGGATTGCCTGGCTGAGCCGCAGGCGTTAGGTTGTAAGACGTGTGCGCGCCGATTTCGTGCAGATCGATAACGCCTCTGGGCCTCGCTGCTAGTCGTCTAACAGTATCGCGTACAGGGTATATAACGCGGTGCCTTAGTGACGGCGTATCTGCTGTATCTTTTGCTGGTCCATAGCCGATGTATCTCCCGATTGCAGTCCACGATTAAACGTGCTTTAGTGAGCCAACGACGGAATAATACGGCGGGGTCAAGATCCTGCCCGACTGGTGCCGCAGAGTGCCAGCGCAAAGAGACAATTATTAGCAGGGACCACGACCTATGAAAACTGAACACCATGATGTCATCATTGTTGGCGCGGGTATATCCGGCATCGGCGCAGCCTGTCACTTGCAGCGAGAAAGTGCTCAGAAAGACTTTGTCATTCTTGAGGGGCGAGCAAAGATCGGTGGTACTTGGGATCTGTTCAAGTATCCAGGAATTCGATCTGACAGCGACTTGTATACTTTTGGCTACGATTTTAAGCCCTGGCACGGCCAGCCCATTGCCACGGCAGAGGAGATTCTGCGCTACCTCAATGAGGTCGTTGATGAAAATGATGTACGGTCAAAGATCCGGTTTAATCACTGGGTTAACACGGCTTCATGGTCAACTGAGAAGGCTTGCTGGCAAGTAGATTCTACCGACAGCGATGGTGAGACCGTCCGTGTCACCGGTAATTTTCTGTTTATGTGCCAGGGCTACTATGACTATGCCGGTGGATACAAGCCCGACTTCCCAGGTGAAGAGACGTTTAAAGGCACCGTGATTCATCCGCAACAATGGCCAGAGAACCTCGACTACACTGGCAAGCGCATGGTTGTTATCGGTTCCGGCGCAACGGCGGCGACTATTATCCCGGCTGTCGCTGACAAGGCCTCGCATGTAACGCAACTGCAACGTTCACCGAGCTACTATGCATCTGTCGACAATAGCACTGAAGAGCCGATGATAGAGGAACTTCGTGAACTCGATGTGCCCTTAGAATGGATCCACGGAATAAAGAAGCGTCAGGCGTTGGCTTTCGGTGCTGATCTTACTAATCGATCTATGGCTGATCCCGTTGCTACAAAAGCTGAGCTTATCGCTGCAGTGGCTGAGCAATTACCCGAAGATTTTGATGTTGGCGCTCACTTCACGCCTAGCTACGATCCCTGGAAAGAACGCCTGTGCTTGTTGCCTGACGGCGATATGTTCGCCGCAATCAAATCTGGCAAAGCCTCTGTTGTCACTGATCATGTGGAGCGTTTTGTGGAAAATGGCATATTGCTGAGGTCTGGAGAATTGCTTGAAGCTGACATTATTGTCAGTGCCACCGGCATCGAATTGTGTGGCCTTGGTAACATTGCATTTGACGTAGATGGCGAGCCGGTTAGTTTGCCGGATCAATGGACTTACCGTGGAGTTATGGTTTCTAACGTGCCTAATCTGGCATGGATTTTTGGTTATATCCGGACTTCCTGGACAATGCGTTCAGACATGATTGGTCACTACATCTGTCGGCTGTTGAATCATATGGATGCCAACAACGTTCGTCAGGTAACGCCGCGTTTGCGTGCCGAAGACGAAGGTATGAATGGCAAAGCCTATTTCGACCCAGAAGATTTTGCGCCAGGCTATATTCGTCGGGGCGTGGGTCGTCTGCCTCGTCAGAGTGATGCAGGCCCCTGGGTGAATAGTCAGGACTACTACACTGAAAAGGATATTTTGCCCACAGCCTCGCTTGATGATGGTGTGCTCGAATACAGCAATCCGGATAGCACAGCGAAGGTGGCGTAGCCGCAGGAAGAGGTAACAAGTTGCATCTGCGCGACAAGCTAGCGCCGCACGAGGTTAGTGCGGCGCTAGCTCAGTGCTGGATGCTGCAGGTGAAAGTCATTACTCTGCTCGAATGCATGCCCAACACGACACAACATAGACTCGTTCAACGGTGCCGCGACTAACTGCATACTTAAGGGGATGCCGTCCGGCGAAAATCCGCAGGGCAATGACAGTGTCGGATAGCCATTGAAATCCCAGATCACAATAAAAGGCGTATTGCGGGCTAGAAAATCAAGCGGCACGCCTGCGAGTGTGCCCTTGGCCATATCGATGCCGCCGTATGCATCTTCAACGTTGTATCGGAATGACTCACTTGCCAGTGTTGGCGACAACAAGCAATCTATAGTATCGAACACGGGGGCGATTCGGCCGCAAGCACGTTTGCGTGCAAAAATTGCGTTGGTCAGTTCAATTGCTGATGTCTGGCGACCAGCCTCAAGAAATTCACGGAAATATACGCCGTACTCATGCTGCTTGGCTGGATAGGTGGTTGCATGCACCGCGGCCGCTTCAGTTGCAGCCAGAGTATTCCAAGCGGCTAACTCGTCGGCTTCAAATCCCGGTACCTTAATATCGACTATCTGTGCACCCGCACTGGCAAGTTGGGAAATGGCATTGCGCATTGCCGCAGCGACGTAAGGCTCGACATTGCTTGTCGCATAAGCTTCGTCCCAACCAATTTTTAGACCTCTTACCCCGCGAGCTAGCGCCGCTTCGTAGTCATCAATCGGCGCTGAGAGTGATGTCACATCTTGCAGATCGCGCCCGGCAATGACCCCCAACATGCGGGCAGCGTCTCGAACACTGCGGGTCATAGGCCCTATATGATCTAGGGTAGGGCCAAGATCTAAAACGCCGTGGCGGCTGACGCGACCCCAGGTCGGTTTCAGCCCGACAATACCGTTTGCCGCAGAGGGAAATCGAATGGAGCCGCCAGTGTCGGTGCCCAGGGATGCAAAACACAAGCCCGCTGCTGTCGCGACGCCTGAGCCTCCGGAAGAAACGCCGGGCCATCGATCAAGCTCTCCCCATGGATTTCTTGGCACCTCGAAGTCACGATGATAGCCCACCATAGCGCCCTCGGTTGTGGCCAGTTTACCGATGACCACAGCACCAGCAGCCTCAAGTCGAGTGACGACAGTAGCGTTCTCGATTGATGTCTGTTGACGGCGAAAATGATGTCCAGCGGTTGTCGGTGCGCCGCGTTTATGACAAAGATCCTTCACAGCAATCGGCACGCCATGTAAGGGCCCGAGTGGTCGACCTTCATTTCGAGCAGTATCCGCAGTAACAGCAGCTCGCAGTGCCTGTTCGCCCATCACGGCGTAGTAAGCGTGCAGTGTCGGCTCGAGTGCGCTGATGCGTGCCAGCATTGTCTCGGTAACTTCTGTCGCGCTCAACTCGCCGTCGGCAATCTGTGCAGCGACCTCAGCAAGTGTTTGGTAGTGCAGCGGGAGCCGACTCATGGGTTGATTTCCTTTCTCATTATGTCCTCTGCTTCACCGTGGCAATCCACGCAACAATCTTTTGCTCCAGAATGGCGAGTGGCAGAGGTCCGCTACCTAATACGGCATCATGAAACTGACGGTAGTCGAAAGCATCGCCCAGCTCGTCCTTTGCGCGTTGACGGAGCTCAAGGATCTTTAGCATGCCAATTTTGTAGGCCGTGGCTTGAGCGGGGTTGTTGAAATAGCGCCTAACCTCTGACCTGACTGCAGCTTCTGGTCGCGGCGAATTGACTAGCGCGTATTGAATAGCTTCATCTTCGGTCCATGCCTTGGCATGAATGCCAGTATCGACTACCAGTCGAATAGCGCGCCATATCTCTCCTGTTAGTCGACCGAAGTCATTGTACGGCTCTACGTAAAAGCCCATTTCCTTGCCGAGAAATTCTGAATAAAGCCCCCAGCCTTCACTATAAGCGGTATAACCGTGATAGGTACGAAACCGCGGAACGTTATCCAGCTCTTGCTGTATAGATATTTGCATGTGGTGTCCCGGCAGCCCTTCATGAAAGGCAAGGTTTTCTAACCGATACTTTGAGATAGCGTTCATATCTGCTAGGTGAACATAGAAAACGCCGGGTCTTGCGCCGTCTGCCGTGCCGCGCATGTAGTGCGCAGCGCCGCCAGCCTCTGCGCGGAATTCCTCTACCTGCCGAACTTCCAAGTCTGACTTGGGTAACAAGCCAAAGTACGTTGGTAGCTGCGTTTGCATCTTGCCAAGATAATTACGAGCCATGGCCAAGTAGGCCTCTCGACCGTCGTCTGTGTTCGGGAAATAAAACTGTGGATCTTCGCGCATGAAGACAAAAAATTCCTGTAACGATCCTTCAAATCCTACCTTGTTTTTAATGGTTATCATCTCGGCCTGAAGTCGGGCAACCTCAGCAAGCCCAGTCTGGTGTATCTCGTCACTGGATAGGGGCAAAGTGGTCATTTTTACCAGCGCTTGATCATAATAGGCCTTGCCATCAGGTAGCGCTGAAGCGCCAGTGGCGTTCGCAGGGACGTTGGCAAGGTCGGCTTCAAGCCATTTTTGGATGGCCTTGTAAGCGGGTTTGGTAACGTTAAGTAATGCCTGTTCGGCGGCGACTCTGTAAGCAGACGCCTGTTCGGCTTCAATCTTGCCCTGGGATTCAAGTACCGTTATTTTGCCAGTAATGTCTTGCCAGATTGCAGAGGTACCGTCGTCAGAGAATGGTGCGCCAGTTAGTACTCGGTCAATATGGCTTGCAGCAATTTCGTAATCGAAATAGGGTGCCCGGATGTCTTTAGCCGCCGAAGTCATTGCGCGCTCTAGGTACTGTGCCAGATAACGGCCGCTCTGGTTCAAGCGTGAGATATAGGCGTCCATATCGGCAGCAGAGTCGACCTTGTGGTAATTGATTAAGCTGTTGGGTAGTCCTGTGTGTGGACCGCGTCGGCCAAAAATAAAATGGTGCCATTTGTAGGGCTCAGCGGCTTCATCGCGCGCAAGAAGATAAACCCAAAGATCCCAAGATAACTGGCCTTCGGCGTCGAGTTGGTCGCGCTGAAAGCGCGATGTCATCTCAGCCACACTGGCTCTGCGCCAGTCTAAAATCTTATTGGAGGCGACCATGGAGACGTCGTCTAGATCACCATAATCGCTTTTATCTCCCAGGCGGGTCTTTGCTAAAGGACTGAAGTCCAGATATTCGGCGAATTCGTCATCCAGCCAAGCGTTGAGCCGGACAGTTGCATCAATCTGGTTTGCACCTGAGGCGCTTAATTCGGTTTGCTCTTCGGCGGGTGGCGAGCAGCCGACTAGCGTGACAAGTAGTGTAAAAAATAGAGTAGCGATTGTCAGGAAGTGGAGCATAGATCCTCGCGAGAAACAGTTGCATTCAAGATTATAGCAGGCCCATATCGTCGATAGACGCGTACAAGACTACCTCGGTAGCAGTCGTTCTAGATGATACCACAGGCGCCGGTGACACAGATGACAAGCCATTGTAGGCCGCCGAGTCGGGGGCTTATGTAAGATGCTCGTTAATACCGCGCTACTCGACGAGAAGTGTTTGGGAACGGTATCTGAATATGGCACTATCGCATCTTAGCCAAACGAGCGCGTCCGTCGCGTTAGTATATTCAAAAAAGAGGTCAGGTATGAATGTGAAACAACTCTGTGGCGCGGTATGGCTGCTGACATTAGTGGGTTGTCAGACGGTTAGCGAGCCCCAAACTGGGTCTGTTGATGTCGCCTCAGGCGCTCGATTTGTTGACGCCAGAGCTAGATTGCCGGGTGATGAGGTCGCGATTCCTTATCGCAAATTCGAACTGACCAATGGACTTACCCTGGTTTTACACGAGGATAACTCCGACCCCTTAGTGCACGTCGATGTTACCTATCACGTGGGCTCTGCCCGTGAGCAAGTTGGCAAATCTGGTTTTGCTCATTTCTTCGAGCATATGATGTTTCAAGGATCTACCAACGTCGATGACGATGAGCACTTTAAGCTCGTCGCCGAGGCGGGCGGTACCATGAATGGCACCACCAACTCGGACCGAACCAACTACTACCAAACGGTGCCGTCTAACCAGCTTGAAAAGATCCTCTGGTTAGAAGCCGACAGGATGGGATTTTTGCTGGATGCGGTGACTCAAAAAGCGTTCGAGAACCAGCGCGAAACGGTCAAAAACGAGCGTGGTCAAAATTATGACAACCGCCCTTATGGGTTGCTCTCGGAGCGAGTCGGGGAGGCACTATATCCCATTGGCCACCCGTACTCTTGGGCCACCATTGGTTACATAGCGGATCTTGACCGGGTTGATGTAAACGACCTGAAGCAGTTTTTTATGCGTTGGTACGGACCGAACAATGCGGTTTTGACCATTGGCGGCAAGTTTGACGAGGCCGAGGTACTCGTCTGGGTTGAGAAGTACTTTGGGGCTATTCCGCGGGGGCCTGAAGTGGTTATGCCAAGCAAGCCTGCCGTGACGCTCGAAGCCGACCGCTATATCTCTATGGACGACAACGTTGCGCTGCCGCTGTTGTATATGGCATACCCCACCGTGTATCGATTCCATCCTGACGAGGCGCCGCTTGATGTGTTGATGTATGTGCTAGGCGTTGGAGAGACATCGCTGTTGTATAAAAACATGGTCAAGAATCAGGTAGCAGTGCAGGCGAGTGCCTCGCATGGATGCCAAGAATTAGCCTGCTCTTTTACGGTCGTGGCGTTACCGAATCCTGCCAGCGGCAAGAGCCTGGCAGAATTAGAGCAGATTATCAGACAATCATTGGTAGAGTTTGGTGAGCGTGGTGTGCTGCAGGAGGATCTTGACCGCGTCAAGATGAGCATATCTTCGAGCATGATCTATGGCCTAGAAAGTGTTGCGGGTAAGGTTTCCAGTCTTGCGTCCTATGAAACTTTTACAGGACAACCGGACTACACCGAAGCTGATATTGCGCGTTACGAAAATGTTACGGTAGACGATGTAATGCGTGTTTATAATCAATACATTGTTGGCAAATCAGCGGTCATCATGAGCATCCTGCCCCGAGAGCAGACAGTCATCGCGGCAGCGCCCGATAACTGGCAGCGGCTGCCTCGCGAGCTGTTGAACAATGCGCCAAGTGCGGCGGCGCCGGCTAGCGTCGTGGTTGATACCTTTGATCGTAGCATTATGCCGCCTGCTGGCGCTAACCCCAGTCCGGTATTACCGACTATTTGGCGTGCGACTACGGCCACAGGTATTGCGATATTGGGCGCCGAAAACAAGGAGACGCCAACGACTGCTTTGCGGTTGCGACTGTCCGTGGGCCAACGCAATGAAAGCCTTGATAAGCTAGGCTTGGCCTCAATGACGGCGGCAATGCTGAATGAGTCAACGCTGAAATCCAGCAATGAAGAGCTGAGTAGCCGGCTGCAGTTGTTGGGCTCAAGCTTGAGTTTTGGCGTCGACAATAACTACACCCAGATCACGGTGCGCAGCTTAAGCCAAAATCTAGATGAGACTCTGGCCATTATGGCCGAGCGGTTACTTGAGCCTCGATTTGATCCAGAAGAATTTGAGCGTTTGAAAAATCAGACGTTACAGTCCATCGAGCAAACTAAAAAGCAGCCTGCAGCTTCAGCCGATGTAGCCTATCAGTTGCTGCTCATGGGTGATAAAAATCCAGTGGCTTATTTAAATATAGGCACCGCGATCACCGTCGCCAATCTAACGCTAGAAGACGTGCAAACATTTTATCGAACCTACTACGCGCCATCAATTGCCAAGTTGGTGATTGTCAGCGACCTTGCCCAGGCAGACATTGAGCAGAAGTTGAATGTGCTAGATCGTTGGCATGGTGATAGAACAGCAGTTGCGCCGTTGTTAGCCTTCCCAAAAGCAGCAGAAACCAGAATCTATCTGTTGGACAATCCTGGCGCCACGCAGTCTGAGATTAGAATTGGCCAGCCAGCGATACCCTATGACGCCACTGGTGATTTTTATCGTTTAGGGCTGGCTAACTATCCGTTGGGGGGGGCCTTCAATTCCCGCATCAACATGAATCTGCGCGAAGACAAGGGCTATACCTACGGCGCAAGCTCTGGGTTTTCGGGTGAGAAGGACTATGGCTTGTTCACGGCCAGAGCCAGTGTGCGTACCGATAGCACTGCAGCTTCGGTCGAAGAGTTTGCTCGTGAGCTCAAGGACTTTTCGAGCGATGGGATGACGGCAGAAGAGCTCAAGTTCGTTAAAAATGCTTTTGGCCAGCGCGACGCGTTGCGATTTGAGACGCCCGGTCAGAAACTTGGATTGCTGTCACGTGTGCTGACCTATGACCTTGATGATGATTTTATCGAACGACAGCAAACTATTTTGTCGGGCATCTCGGCGAATTACCTGAGCCAGCTGATGTCAAGGAACGTCGATCTAAATAGTCTCGCTATTGTTGTGGTGGGAGACAAGGCGGTAATTTTTGATAGCCTTGCGGCTCTGGGTTACGAGGTTGTCGATATAGATGCGAATGGCCAGCCCCTGAAATAGCATGGTAGCTGCGGAAAAGATCCTACTCGAAGCGGAAATATGGTTTAGCGCCAGTCCGCTTCGTCGCCTTATTCGTGTAGTCAAGCTGGCGTTGTGCATCGTTAGACGTTGTTCTGGTAGCCGCCTTTAAGACATGCGCTTCGGCAGCTTGAATAACGTGTAATAAACAGCGCTAATGAGCGGCAAATAAGGGCCGGGGGCTGATGTTAATGGCCCTATGGGCTAGGCGTGTGCAGTCGGTTCAGCTATATTGTCTGAAGAAACTAAGAGGCAATAAGAATGATAAAAAACCTAGTAATTGCAGTCGTGATTATCGCGGCTGGATTTGGACTCTACACGGTGATGCAGGATCAACCTGCGCCAAGCCTGACCGACGCTCTACAGACGGGCGAAGATCAAGCCCCAGCGCCAACACTGGGCATGATCGATGACGAGCGGATTATAAACGCTGCGAGTGAGCCGGGAAATTGGCTCGCTTACGGTGGTACCTACGAAGAGCAACGTTTTTCGCCATTGGCGCAAATCGATAAGGACAGTGTTTCACGACTCGGGCTAGCTTTTTTTCAGGATATGCAAAGCAATCGGGCGCTGGAAGCAACCCCCATCGTTGTCGATAACATGATGTTTTTGACAACGTCTTGGAGCCGGGTGTATGCGTTAAATGCGGTTACGGGCGAAGAAATTTGGTCCTACGATCCTGAGGTTCCTGGTCCGTGGGCACGCAAAGCTTGCTGTGACGTCGTTAACCGCGGCGTGGCGGTATACAAGGGCCGTGTTTATGTCGCAAGTCTTGATGGCCGCCTGATTGCACTAGATGCTGCGACGGGTAAAGAAGTTTGGCAGGTTAATACGCTGACAGACCGTAGTCGCGACTACACGATCACCGGTGCGCCACGGGTTGCTAATGGCAAGGTATATATCGGTAATGGTGGTGCTGAGTATGGCGTGCGCGGTTACATGACTGCCTATGACGCGGAAACTGGTGAGGAGGCTTGGCGTTTCTTTACCGTGCCGGGTGACCCCTCTTTACCCTTTGAAACGCCAGAAATGGAAATGGCGGCGAAAACGTGGAAGGGTGCCGAATGGTGGAAGATCGGCGGTGGTGGCACTGTCTGGAATTCCATCGTTTATGACCCTGAATTCAATCAGCTTTATCTGGGTGTCGGCAACGGCACGCCTTGGGCGCGCGCCATTCGTTCACCGGGCGGTGGTGACAACCTGTTTTTGTCCTCGATCGTTGCTTTGGATGCCGATACCGGTGCGTATAAATGGCACTACCAAACAACGCCAGAAGATAACTGGGACTACACCGCCGTGCAAGATATGGTGCTAGCCGATCTTGAGGTTGATGGCGTCGACCGTAAGGTGCTGATGCAGGCGCCTAAAAACGGATTCTTCTATGTGCTGGATCGTTCCAATGGCGAGCTTTTGCGGGCCAATAAGTATGTTACAGCCACTTGGGCCACGCATGTCGACATGGACACCGGTCGGCCAGTAGAAGATCCCGACTACGACTATTTAGAGAAAACTAAGTGGGTGCTGCCGGGTCCGTTGGGCGGCCATAACTGGCAGGCGATGGCTTTTGATCCGACGCGTCGTTTAGCGTTTATCCCGGCGATGGAGAATCCGCTGGCTTACTCCATGAATGATGAATGGAAAAACACTGGGGTTTACAAACATGTTGTTGGTGGTTGGAACACGGGCCTTGAGTTTGGACGTCTAGTTGAGGTGATGGGTGAAGATGGTGTGCCGCCCAAGGCGCGTGGCTATCTCAAAGCCTTCGATCCTATTACTGGCGAGGAAAAGTGGGCTGTCGAGCAGGTTCATCACTGGAATGGCGGCACGCTGGCGACAGAAGGTGGCTTGGTTTTTCAGGGTAATTCGTTGGGTGAGGTGAAAGCCTATGACTCGGACACTGGCGATGTACTGTGGTCCTATAACGCGTACACCTCATTTCTTGCTCCGCCTATTACCTACCAGATCGATGGCATTCAATACGTCGCCATTCTGGCCGGTACTGGCGGCGGAGATTTGTTTGGTGGTGAGTCGAATAACCTAGCGTCTATGACCTATGGTAACTTCGGTAAGTTGTTAGTCTTCAAACTGGACGGCAAGGCTGAATTGCCTGTGCCCACTGCGCTGGATCGCAGTATTCCAGAACAGCCTGCCAGTGATGCTTCTGCAGAGGATATTGCTCGTGGTGACCACGTCTATCACGCCAACTGCGCGGTCTGCCATGGCTTTATGGCGCGCTCTAGTGGTGTAGTGCCTGACCTGCGAATGACCAATGCCACCCGGCATGGGCTTTATAAGGAAATCGTTTTGGGCGGCATGCTTTCCGGTACCGGTATGGCCAGTTTCGCTGACCTCGTTGATGCAGCCGACGTGGAGAAGCTTCAAGCGTATGTTATCAAACGCGCCAATGATGATCGGGCGACAGCAGCAGCTTCAGCCGGAGGCGAGTAGGTTTTCGTTACCGTGTAGGTTGTTTGTTAAGCGCCTTTGGGCGGTAAACCAGTGCGTGGCAGGGGTGCAAATTGCAACCCTGCTTCTTGCCGACTTGCTGCGGCCTTGGCGGGGTCCAGTTCAAGGTTAAGCTTGCTTTGCTTGTCCGTTTCTTTGACTTGCAAAGCCGGTTGCGCGCGAGCAAATTGGCCCTCGACAGTCTCGCCCTCGCCAATCTGGCGCAAAGCATTCTCAACCCTCTCGGCCATTTTCCGATTAAAGGGCAAATGGTATGCGCGGGGTTCGTCGATTAATTCGCCATTCGGCGCGCTGGTTTGAATCCAGAGATAAATAGTCCCTTGGGCATCCTGCGCTTTATCCGGTTCGTTGATCATTGCCCAATGCAGACGAAACCGCTCTGGCAACGCTTCATTGACCGGCCAGCCCCTTAGTTCTTTCAGACCCATATAAGTCCCCACATACAAACCCGATATCAGTACCACAGTGAAGATTTTAAAGCTGAGGCTGCGGCGGGTTGCCACCAGTAAATAAAGCAGCAGGGCGCCCATCACAGCATAGGCGATTGCCAATACCTGAACGGAAATCATAGGCCTTTTCCGGGTGTAATTTTGGTCAGTAGGGGTTTCTGTAGGCCGCTGGTGCTGACAACGGCACCGCTGCTATCAAGCACGAAACGGGTTGCCGTCACCTCCATTCCTGCGCGGTTCAGCGGGTGTGTGCCGTAATATACTAAGGTCACCACCGGATTCAACTTCTCGACCTTGACGCTTACGGGTAAGGCCTCGCTATAGTTGGCCTTGTAGTGGAGTACATTTACCACATACTCGCCAGGAATCCAGGATCGCACGGACACGGATTCCTGATTAATAGGATTTATAACCATTTTGCCGTTGATCATCAGCTGGTCTTGCACGGCGCCGCGGTCATCACGGTCTAAGTGCATTGTGCCGGTGTCTTTGTTGTCGAACCACAGCACTTGGCCGTTGGGGTCTTCCACCAGTACATCGATATCATCAGGATGGCCGTCTGGCCAAGCAACGGTAATCAAAAATTCTGCCTTGACCGTCACGTTACCTTGTTTGTTAGGCTCGGCGATGAGAATAAATGCGATCAGAAACATGAAGGCGAAGCCCAACAGCGTGTTGAACAGCAGGTCTGTAAACGCGTCGTTACTCTTTACCTGGCGTGTGAATCTCCGCTGTAGCATCTACGCAGCGGGTCGATGTAAGGTCGGTAGAATATAGACATCAACAGCGATAGCGACCTTGTCAACGAGCCTTGACGCGGCAGTGTCTAACATCTCATATTGCAGGCCTAATAACGTGCTCGTTACTAGGCCCGCGATGGTGGTGTAGAGTGCCACTGCCATGCCGCCACTCATCTGCCCTAACAGTTTCTGCAGTACGTTTGGGTCAAAGTCGGTGAGCTCACCGACGGGGCTCAGCATCATAATAAAGCCGAGTATAGTACCCAGCAGGCCTAGTTTCAGAAGCATGTCGGCAGCCCAGTGGCCGAACGTATAACGGGTCATCAGGCGTTCAGTTAATACCTCGAGCAGCAGCTTGTGGTCAAGCCCACCCTCTGCCTGCCGTTGTGATTTTCGGACGAGTTCCTGCAGGTAATCTGCACAGATGCCGGGCTCTATTGGCTGGCCCTGAATGCTGACGCTGCCGGCGTCTAAAGTGACGTCCCCAGTAGCAAGGTCGCTAAGGCGGGTGTTCAGTTCATCGATCACCCGCGTGTCTGTCGCTAGCTGTTTCACCAACAGCAGCCAGTGCAGACTGAGCGCCGCGTACAACATCAAAATGACGTATGAGATGTAGCTGCGGTCGCTGGCGAGGGCGGTACTGAGCCAGCCTCGTTCGCCAACTATAAAGAACCCAAATAGCACTAAGCCAACTAAAATAAGAGACTTTAGTAGCAGATTGTAGTGGGTAACAAGTGACAGATTTTGCATCGATGGCATCGGGTCATGACAGATCCTTGAAGAATAGCACTCGACAGCCCCGCTGGGATACCTTTGCTATCAAGGAAAAATATGCGCTGTGAAGCTTATTTTAACGCTTTGTAAGGGTCATTGAGACGATGTGACAGCGGTTTTCGATACGCGTTAACGGTTAGTTGAAGACACGGTTTGCTGTCTCGGAGGTTGTTGCTGCGCGGCCAGGATGTATAAATATGTCAAGTTGCGAGCAACGGAGCACTGCTTTGCGGACAGCGCTGGTAAATACGCTGTACTGTTCTGACGACAGGCAACAGCGCCTGACGCTCGATGTCGCGATGATGCCTACAATTCTTGAGGTTGCGCTAGGCGGTGACCTCCGAGGTCTTTTTTCTGTTCTTTAACGCCGCTTTGTTTAACAGTCCCTAGCGCTTTCCTGGTGCATAAGTTTCCTTGGCGATTTTTTTGACATCTTCCGCGTAATAGGCGACGTCCTTAAAGTCGGCATCAACGTAGCGTTGGACTTGGTCGGAAAAGTGGGGTGATGACGGGTCGCCGCTTTGTCCTCCGGCGAGTATTGTTTTGGCTTTAACCTTCTCGCCGAACTCAACCACAGCAACAAAACTATTGCCTGCACTGCCGTATATCTTTTTTGTTCCTGGGTAGCGTTTGGCGCCAAAAGAGGCGAGGGCTCCCCATCGGCCAGATGCCAGGCCTACAGCCGTGCTAGGTGCGGCGTCATCGTGCGGTTGCTGTATATCGCCGGTAAGACGCTGGAAACGGTTGATATTGCCCCAGGGCTGTTCCCAACCACCAAAGTCTTTGTCTAGGTTTGTTAGCGTTGTGGCAAAGACACTCAAGCGTTCTGGCTCGGGTGATCGGCTACCGAAATAATCGATGAGTGCTGCGCGGCGCAGTTTTTCCGGGTTTGCACCATCTTCGCCATATTGCAGGCCATAGTGATGGGCGAGGGTCATGGCGACTGAATCGGCGGATACGCGGTAATCCCAGCTGCGCAGCATCTCAATGGCGGCGTCAGTACGCGGGTCATTAACCGGTGCCAACGTTTTGCTGTTGTCATAAGCCGAAATTAAGCCAGTTATAAGCTTCTCAAAGCCGGGCAGGTAAGGATCGTAAGCTAGGTTGATAAGTTTGTTCAATGTCAGGTCTTTTTGACCGGTCAGCACGCTGACTGCATGAATCCCTCGAAAATTCTCCGCCTCTGGTGCCATATAAACGGGGTAGTCTTGTCGCACCGGACTGAACTGCGCCGCCGCGGTGAAGGGTGTTGAATTACAGTTTTGAATCCAGCCATTCGGTGGATTCAAAAGCGTGATGGTTTCATCGACTAAATGTATGCCTTGCCAGTCAGTGTCGGGGTTGCTGCCATCGACAGGTTGGGAAAAATCATAGTCGAGACTTCGGCGTGGCACAAAGTTACCGTGGTAATAGGCAATATTGCCCTGAGAATCAGCGTAAACAGTATTGTTGGAAGAGTTGGTGCGTATATCCATCATTTCCCGGAAGCCTTTGTGGTCGCTTTGTTTGGTTCTGATATAGGCCTGCTGCAAAGCATTGACGGGGTCCCAGTTGATTTTTGTGGCAACCCACTGACCATCAACTGTGTGTGTTACGGGGCCGTGATGCGTATGGTACATAGGGAAGCTTCGCTCAGACAATCCGGCACCATCGCGGTACTTAAGCGTTACTTCGGTCACCTTTACGGGGCGCCATTGATTGCCGTATTTATAGACTAATTTGCCATCCCGCTCTTCTACCTGTTCAACGAACTCATCCATAAAGTCGAGGCCAGTTGATGTATGCATCCAGCCAGTATTTTCGTTGAATCCTTGATAGACGAAGAACTGCCCCCAAGTGACTGCACCATAGGCGTTTAAGCCTTCTTCACTGACAACGTGCACTTCGCCACGAAAATAAAATGAGGTGTGTGGGTTGATCAATAACATGGCGTTGCCCGATTCGGTCAATTCACCGGCAATGGCGAAGCCGTTGGATCCGCGAGGCTCTCTGAGATCGAAGTGTGAATCTCCGTGAGAGGTGTGTGCAATGTCTTTGGGGAATACGCGATCAGCCGTGAGGCTCGTTAATGGGAGCTGCTCGGCGCCATAGAACGTTTTAATTCCTTGCAGGGGTATTTGTTCTATGTCGCCGCCTATTGAGCCCTCAGAAAAGAACATGGGCATCCATGGTTCAAATTTGTTTAGCAGTTTCGGTGTCACGTCAGGGTGTGTGGCGAGGTAGTAGTTAAGGCCATCAGCATAGGCGTCACACAGAGATTTCAACCATTCAGGTGAATTTTTGTACGCGGTCATGGCCTCGTCAGTTGTCATGTACAAGCGGGCTCGTAGATCGCTGAATAACGCTGCTTCACCGTCGACCTCGGCGAGTCTGCCGGTAGCCCAGAGGTAGTTACGCTCGACGCGATTGAAGTCGTCTTCCGCTTGGGCATAAAGCAGCCCAAAAACCGCGTCTGCGTCGGTCTTGCCGTAAATATGAGGAACGCCAAAGTTATCTCGGATTATTTCTACTCGAGCTGCGATTGACTCAAGTCTTTCAAGATCTTCGTCCGATAGTGGCGAAGGCCTAATTTGCATGTCTTGCGCTGCCCTAATAGCCGGTGTTCGCAGCGTCATCTCGACAGGCGTCTGGCTGCAGCTTGTAATGAAAGCGATAGAGAGTAGGGCGAGGCTACCCCAGAGTCTGAAATGCTGATCCATTGCGATTGCTCATTGTTGGCTGGCTTGATGTTGTTTGATCTGATACTTTCGAGACTGAGAGTTGCTGAGTATCCGAGAATCTCGCAAGGCGTTGATCCATTGAAGATACCACATAAACTTTTTTGACACCGAGTCCAAAGAGCCGTTTGATAAAATATAGTGTCATTATTCAGCCCCAATAATAGTGAAGAGTACGTGCTATGAGCGCTTTCCTGATTGTTGATAGCAAAATAAAAAACCCAGAAGCCTATGAAGAATACAAACGGCTAGCCAAGCCAATTGCCGAGCAGTACGGCGGCGTCTATCGCGCCCGGGGTGGTGCGATGGATGTCAGGGAAACAGATCTGTGGGCGCCGACGCGGATCGTTATTATTGAGTTTCCTGACTTTGCTAGCGCCCAGGCGTTTGTTGATTCAAAAGAATATGAACCGGTCGGGCGGATACGGCAAAATAATGCGGACTGTAGCGTTTTTATTGTTGATGGCGCCTAGCGCGTTGCTGTAGCTTCCGATTCGCAGGAGGATATGATGTCGTTGAATTCCACCGTACCACCGACTGCTCAGGCCCATGCAGCGACGCTGGCGGCCTATACCGCCACGGGGGTTGAACGTGGCCGTCAGTTAGACAATCGCGGCCCTCTGCGCCGAGATGAATCTGGCAACGTACACCCTGACATTCTTGCGGCTTACTGGGACAAGGGCTTTTATATTTTCGAGAAGCTGGTCGACGAGGCGGAGATTGCCTTGCTGCGCGATGATATGCAATATTTGTTCGATCATGCGCCCATAGGCCGGGGTGCAGAGTACGACGCTCAGGGACGGCCCGCCTTTGGTCAGCAGTTTAAGCGCAATCCATACACCTTTGTTAAACCTCTGTCTGATCCCTGGGGCGGCACTGATCTGCTGGGTGGGCGTCATCCGGTGGCGATGACACAACCTGAGCCAGCGAATCCAGCGACAAAAGAGGTGATCTTTATTATGCAGGGTATGTGTCAGATTATGGATTCTGGCTTGCGCCTGTATGGCCATCCGGATCTATTGTCTATTGCCGAGGCAATCAATGGCAGTGATTTTGTTCCCTATAACGATGCGATCTTTGTTAAGCCGGCAGGACTTGGTGGCGCCGTCGCCTGGCATCAGGATGGCGTTACGCATTGGCAGGCTCCCAACTGGGATATGGGAATACATGGTTTCAACTTTCAGGTGCAGTTGTTTGCATGCACGCCAGCGAATTGTCTTTGGGTAGTGCCTGGTACGCATAAGTTGGGTAAGTTGGACATCAAGGCAAAGGTGCGTGCTAACGGCTCGGAATATCTACCCGACGCTATCCCCCTCACCTGTGAACCGGGTGATGTGACGATCGTTAATCGACAGTTACTACATGGCTCGTTTGCCAATACTTCGCCCAATTTGCGTGTCTCGCTGACCTTCGGTTTTCATCGCCGTCAGGCCGTTCTAGGCGCTGGTGGTGCACTCAGTCAGGCAGCGGGTGAGGTGTATGACGAGCAGCGAATTTTCGAGCGCGCCAGTGTAATTCCGGTAGCAATTGATGCTAGAGCACAGTTTTACCCATCGCAGTCACGCTTTGAATATGAACCTTTCGTCGGTTTAGCTGGCCTATATGGCTACAACGACGAAACTAAAGCCACAATTATCCATGACTACAATCTCAAAGATCTGTCGATTTAGGCAGCTGGTGCTGAACCGATAATTCTGAACATGTAATTTTAAGAGGTAAGCCGATGACTACCTATTCAATCGACACGCCGGATAAAGGGCGTGTGACCTACACAGACAAAAAGCGTGGCTGGTGGCTGCTGTCATTGGCAAATCCCATGATTCCCTTGGTGGGAATTGTTGGGCATTGGCTGACGAGTAGTCAGCTATGGTTGCTGGTGCCGCTGGCAATGATGTTTATTATGGGCCCGGCGCTAGATTGGTTGTTTGGTGAAGATGAAAACAACCCGCCGGAGGCGCTCGTGCCGCAGCTAGAGCAGGACGCATACTACCGCGTGCTTACTTATTTGACGGTACCGCTGCACTATTTCACTTTTCTCGCCGTGGCTATTTGGGTGGGCACCCAAGGTCTTAGCTGGTGGGCTTTTATTAGTTTGACGATTGCGGCTGGTTTTGCTGATGGCTTCGCGATTAACACCGGGCATGAATTAGGTCACAAGCGCACAAAGGTTGAAACTTGGCTAGCGAAGATCGTGCTGGCGGTGCCAGCCTATGGCCATTTTTGGATTGAACACAACCGTGGTCACCATCGAGATGTGGCAACCCCAGATGACCCAGCAAGCGCGCGCATGGGTGAAAGCATATATCGGTTTGCCCGACGGGAGATTCCGGGCGCGTTTGATCGTGCCTGGATGCTTGAGCATGATCGACTGTGCCGCAAGGGTGTACCCGTGTGGAGTTTGCAGAACGAAGTGTTGCAAAGCTATATCATTACTGTGGTACTGCAGGTAGGGCTTATTGCTGCCTTCGGTTGGATCATGCTGCCGTTTTTATTGATGCATAACGTCTTTGCTTGGTGGGTATTGACCAGCGCTAACTATATTGAGCACTACGGCCTGCTGCGAGACAAGCAGCCTGATGGCAAGTACGAACGCTGCCAGCCGCATCACAGCTGGAATGCCAATCATAAATACTCCAACCTATTGCTGTTTCACCTACAGCGGCACTCCGACCATCATGCGAATCCCACCCGTCGCTATCAGAGTTTGCGACACTTTGCTGACCTGCCGAGTCTGCCCATTGGGTACTATGGAATGTATGTGGTCGCCTACATTCCAGCGCTCTGGTACAAGATCATGGATGAGCGATTGTTAGCGCTGCCCCACATTCAGGGTGATTTGAGTAAAATCAATATCGACCCTGAAGAACGCGAGGCGATCTATGCACGTTATGGAAAGGGTTTGTGTGATGATTTGAATGCGGTGCCAGCTCATGTCTGAGGCCGTGCAGCAATATCAGTGCCCCGGTTGCGGCTACTGCTATGACGAGTCGAAAGGCGATGATCATGAAGGTTACCCACCGGGCTTCAAGTTTGCCGCATTGCCTGACGATTTTGTCTGTCCCGATTGTTCTGTGCGTTATAAAGAGGATTTTCTGCCGCTGGGTTTGTGAGAGAGGGGCACTTTACAGTGCCCTGACTTTTCATTCCGCCGCCGATCCACGGCGAATAATCTGCATGTAGGTGCGTGTCCCCTGAGCCATATTGACGACGGATATTTTCTCGTTAGTGCCATGAAAACCACTGATATCCTTGCTAGTCACAACCATGGGATTGAAGCGAAAGGCGTTGTCAGACACCTTCGAGTAATGACGACTGTCTGACGCGGCCACCATCAACCCTGGGGTTACCACGACATCGCCGTACACCTCTTTAATGGATGCTGCTATGAGTTTGAATCCGGCAGAATCCTTGTCGGACACGGCAGAAGCACCGTTGCCAGCAAGTTCCATGTCAGTCACCGTTGAACCACTAAAGCCTGCGCCGCCTAGAGCTCTGACCTCTATATTCTCATCTGCGACAACGAATTTCACGTGATCGATGACGTCCTTAACGCTGTCTCGTGGATGAATGCGAAAGTTTACGGTGGCCGTTGCTTCGATGGGCAGTACATTGGTCTTGATACTACCGGTTAGCATGGTGGGTGCAGTGGTGGTGCGGAGTACTGCATTGGTGGTAGATACATTTGACAGCTGGTCCTCAAGCAAACCGCCGAATAACCAACGATTGGCAAAAAGCATCCGCGGTACGAACGCCATATCTCGACTGATTGTATCGAGCATATCCAGACTAATGCCTTCTAATCCTCCCGCCATTGGATTGTTTTCAAGCTTGGTGATGGCGGCGGCGAGCACGCCAACGGCGGTTTGTTTGGGCGGCATAGACGAGTGACCACCAGCACCTTTGGCAGCGACGACCAAGGTCACAGTGCCTTTTTCTGCAACGTTTATCGGTGCCACGAGTTTGTTGATACCCGGCAACACGCCATCAAACACAAATGAGCCCTCATCTAGGCTCCACGCCAGCTGGACCTGCTGTTGTGCGAGATGTTCAGTTATTGCTGCTGCCCCTGTGTTGCCGCCTTTTTCTTCGTCATGACCGAAGCTGAAATAGATTGTGCGAGTTGGCGCGTAGCCTTGTTGTAGCAGCAGGGTTGCTGCCTCTAGCATCGCGATGACTGCGCTCTTGTCATCCAGGGCGCCGCGTCCCCAGATGATGCCATCACTGATCTCGCCTGCGAAGGGTGGGTGCTGCCATTGTGATTCGGTGCCGGGGATGACCGGTACGACGTCATAGTGCCCCGTGAGCAGAATAGGTTGCAGGTCGGGATCTACGCCTTCCCATCGGTACAGCATCGAATAGCCGAACACTTCAAGTCCTAGGGACTCGTTGACTTCCGGGTAGGTTAGCTTGACCCACTGAATAAAGTCGGTGAATGGCTGGAAGTCGCCATTGTTGTTTGACTGGAACGAGATAGTCGGTATCTGTATCGCCTGTGAAAGATGCTCGGCGATCAGGGTGTCATCAACGGTGATTTCTATGGTTTGGATATCGTCAGTTTGGGAAGCGGGTGTATGTAACATGGTTCTGATGAGAATGACGCCCGCAAAAACCGCGACAGCCGTGGCCACCGAGACGAAGAGTTTACGCATAATGAGTTTCTGGCTAGGCAATGAGGTTGATATTGAGTAGACCATAGCCGGTTCGGTAAAAGTAGTTTTTTAGGCCGAGGATTACTGCGTTACAGCAATTGTGCGATGACGTAGTTCTGCTGCGTACTTGCTAGGTTTAGACTGATGTCATCGCCCAAATAGCGGCCGAGTAACTGCTTTCCAAGGGGCGCGGCGGGGGTTACTACAACCACCTCGGTGTTGCCGAACGCCACCCTTAGCCCGCCAGCGCCAGGACCAAGATATAGCCAGCGCGGTGCCACATTGGCTGCTTCGAGGCAAATGAGCGCGCCCAAGTCGATGCCATCATTAGCCGACCAAGGTGTCGGCAGTAGGTTCTCAAAGGCTTTAAGCTCAGCGCTGCATGCTAGCACGCGCTGTGATTGGCCATGGGCTAGATATGCCGCCTCAAGCCCTAGGGTGTCATACTTGTTCTCTGCGACATTCTCCGCGTGGGTAGCCGTTTGGTGAGCTTCGGCGGCGGCGTTTATTGCTTGCGTCTGGGCGCTGGCCAGCGCTGTCAGAATATCTGCCAGTAATAATGTTTTATCCATTTCGCTAAAACTCCTTGAGCCCTGTGCGGCTGTTGGGGCATTTTGCCTGGCACGCCTGCTTGAAATTCTCGCACAGTGAAAGTACAGCGTCGCAGTATAACGAAAAGGCGGTCGTGCAGCCCGTATCGGCGACGCGCTTTGAGTGCAGGGCTGACAATGCGCGAGCGGTGGCGCGCTGTGAATAGCAGGGACTTTTGTTTCGGGCGGCTCGCGACTATCATAAGCCTAGGTGTTTGGTTGTTGTCATTCGGATCGTCCGCCCGACCACACCAGCCGCAATGCGTGAAGTGAGGGTTGAACGGTGTCGACGCCAGAAATGTCTGAGGATGGCGCTGCTGGGGTCGGGTCTCGTCTGGTGACGCTACCGTCGCAGGCGCCACCCAAGCAGAACGCCTTACAGTTATTAGCGATCAGGATATTGAGTAACGATGAACTTGGCCGAACTAGGTGAGCTGACTGACTGCGAGTACGACAAAGCGCATGTCTGCAAAGCGAATAAATTTCCGCAATCTGACAGGCTTGTGCATTGTTTGACGCACCACGATGAGCAGGCCGATTCTTGGCAGATGCACGGTATTCACTATGCAGACGCGGAGGAGGTGGCGATGGGTGAAGCTGATTACGTTAACGAGATCACCTATCACACGATGATCGAGGTAATGTATTGCCCGTTCTGCGGGATGCTACTTTCTCAGGCATGACTTAAGAACATGCAAACGCCTGGTGGAGAAGCTGGAGTGTCGAATCATCATTAGATATCACAACCTGATAGAGTTGGTCGTATTCCGCATCATTGATGCTTGGCAGATCAACGCCTGCTAGAAGTCCGGCCAGCACGTTGGTTGTATTACTGTGTCCAACCACCAATGCGTTCTGTTTGATGGCGCGGAGTCGTTGAAGTATTTCGTTGAGATTTGCGGGATCATAGATTTCTACCGCTAGATTCTTCGCAACAGCGGTTGGTGACGCGGTATCTCGAGTCCTTTCATAGTCGGAGCTGTAGACGTCTCGCAGGTCAATACTCTGGAAGATGTCTGCGAGACGTTGTGCGCGTTCAAAACCGCAGGCGTTAAGCTTCGGGTTCATATCCTCGGGGTTTGAGCGGTCTTTTTCTGCATGGCGAATAAGGTAAACAGAGTAGGTGTCGTCGCCAAAAACACTAGTGCAGGCGAGCATGCAGATCATAAAAACGAATATTTTCACGGACGTTGCCTTTTGAGGGATTTCTTGATGACTGCTCTGCGGTTCGCAAGCGGCAAGCAGCATGGCGGCTGTCAATGCTGAAGTCCAATGTCTTCGACAACCACTAACGACATTTCACTATAATCGAGTTTCTGTATTTTACACTGCTGCATCCACGGCATTGGCACGTCTAGACACAGCGCTGATACAGCGTAGTTAGATTGGTGTACAGTGTACAAAGATGGGTAAACCCCTGTTTATTGTTGGCAATCACATGAGCGACATGAAAGACCTTTCAAAAAATCGGCTGAATGAACCCGCGACGGTCATCGGGTTAGGATTACTCATCTTTATGTTGCAGTTTTCGTTCGTTGCTTTAGTACTTGATACAGTAGGGCCGTATAACTTGGCTGGCATGTGGATCACGATTCCTGACTTTGCCGAAAGACTCAATGATATGGCTAGTAGTTTGGAGCGTGTATTTACTAGGCTAAATGGCTGGGACGGCCAGTGGTATTTTCACATAGCCCAAAACGGCTACTCATGCCCATCAATTCCGGCGGGTAATAACCCCAACGTTTGCAACGTTGCTTTTTTCCCGTTAGTGCCCATGCTTGGCGCGTTAGTAAGTCAGTTGGGGATTGATTTAGTCTATGCGATGCCGTTGGTTTCGCAGACAGCATGGTTGTCGACAATCATGCTGTTACTGTTCTTTGTACGCAGTGTTATGCCACTGCAACTCGTGCATATTCTCGTAATTTTGCTGTTAGTTTCCTATCCCGGTGCGCTTTACGGTTTCGTCTCATACTCAGAGTCACTACTCACCTGTTTGATGCTGTCAGTCACCGTCGTTGCTTATTCGTATTTGACGCAACCGCGAGCAGGTCTACTTTGGTTGTTAGCGTTGTTAGGTGCCCTGAGTTGTTTAACCAAGGTGTCTGGTGTAGTCGTGCTCGGTATCCCAGTACTTATGGCGTTGCTGCATCCTAACTATCACGGTAAGTGGTTCAGTACTCATCAGGTCAAAGTCTACCTGGCGAGCGTGGCCGGTCTGGGTGGTCTATTGTTGTTTTTTGTTTACTGTCAACTAACGTTCAATGACTGGGCGCTTTACTTTCGCTACGTGGGTTCGAGTTGGGGTGGCGGTGAGGTTAGCGGTTTACGATACAACCCTTTGTCAGTCTTTGCTAATTTTACTTGGCATCAGCATATTCCTGTGCGAATTTCAAATCTCGTTATTGTGACTTTGCCGGCTGCTATTCTGCTGCTCTGTGTGGCAATGATACGTCGTCGACCGCAGCTGTATTTCTTATTTATACCGGTCATGATTGTTGTCGCCTTTCTATATTACTTTTACAGCACGCTAGGTAATTTCGATCGGCGAAATTATGATATTGCTCGCCAGATGTTACCTGTGGTTGCCTTCATGACGCTGCTGGCAATGTTGTGGATAAAGCCGAGCCAGCATCGCGGTCGTCTCTCCTTGTTAGTCGTCGCGTTGCTCACCGTCATAGCTTTGCAGTTCTATGCGCAATTTCACATGCTCGATGCTTTGACCGTCGGTGGTTGGGTGAGTTAAATAATGCCGAATGTCGGCCTAACATCTACAGTATCAAGATAATCAGGAGAGTTTTCGCGCATGGTCGCTGTTTTAACAACCGAATCGGTATCGAAAGCCGAGCCCATTTCGGAGCTGGATCCGGATATTCTAGTTCTTGACTTGCAAACACTGAAAGATCTGGAGATTTTCGAGTCGGAAACCGGGGGGGTAAGTCTATTTGAATTTTGCAATGAGGCGCAGACCGAGGGCGGAGCTAAGGTTTTGCGGCGTCGCATGCAACAGCCCTGGAGTAGTGGTGATCGTATACGCGCAACCCAAGATTCTGTAGCCTTTATTCTTGCGCACCGGCAGGTGTTCTCGATGCTGCCGTCTGCTTATGCGACGCATCGAGTGGCGTACTATGCGCACGAAATATTACCCATAGTCTCCCATGAAAATCGCTTGGAGTTCGCGCTAGGCGCCTATTCGCTTTGGGTTAATCATGCCCGTTATTACAGCAGTATTGTCCGTGGAGTGCAGGCTGCCTGTGGGCTCATTGTGACCTTACGGCAATTGGCCGATCAGGCTGAACTAATGGCTCCGCAAGGTGATCTGGCACCGATTCTCGATGAAATCCGACAGCTACTCAATCAGCCACGGCTTTTATTGATTACTGATCAGACGTTAGTCACTGGAGTCTGGAGAATTTTGCGACTCGATCAAGTCTTTCGAATCCACGAAAAAGTGGCAGTCGCGCGTCTGCTGCAGTTACTATTTGAGATTGACGCGCTGGTCGCTATGGCTGATGTCTCCCTGAAATACGACTTTGTGTTGCCAATCATTGAGGCGGGTTCACTCAGCGTCCAAGCTAGAGGACTTGTGCACCCCTTTGTCGATAAGGCCGTTGCTAACGCCGTTGAGCTTGATCAAGCTTGTCGCGTGCTTTTCCTGACGGGGCCTAACATGGCAGGTAAAACGACCTACCTGCGAGCTTTTGCTACAGCGTTATACCTTGCGCATCTGGGTATGGGGGTGCCTGCTCAGCGCTTTTCTTTCACACCCGCGCAAAGACTGTTCAGCTCCATATCTCTTAGCGATGATTTACGTCGTGGTGTTAGCTATTTTCGTGCCGAGGCGCTGCGCGTCAAAGCTGTAGCCGAGGCTGTTGCTGAAGGATATCGGGTAGTTGCCATTATGGACGAACCATTTAAGGGGACTAATGTAAAAGATGCATTTGATGCGTCACTGGCGATACTTGAGCGTTTCTCAGCGCAGCCAGGTTGTTTGTTTATGTTCTCCTCGCACTTAATTGAGTTAAGCGAAAAGTTGCGTGACACGAGCCAAATCGACTGCCGCTACTTCGAGGCAGATGAGACTGAAGGTCGACTACGCTTCAGCTATATGCTGCACCCTGGCGTTTCGAGTCAGCGCCTGGGTATGCGGGTACTGCATGAAGAAGGGGTGTTTGAGCTTTTAGACAGAAGACTTGCTAAAAGCGCGCCTGACGCTCAAGCCTAGTGATGAAATAGCTATCTTGGCGCTGTTCCCAAGAGAACTGGTTAATGCCGACATGCGCGTCGACTACGCAACTGCGAAGATCTACTAAAGCCAGTGTGTTGTTATCGCAGAGTACGATCTTTCGCGGGCCGAAATTAATTTTGGCAATGCCGGCAAGATGTAGCTGCAGATACAGACAGTCCAGCTCATGAATAAAGTGGCGGTCTTTAAACAGTGTTTTTATGTCGAGGCGATTGCACGGGCTACCTTTGATGAAGGTTTTAAGTATGGCTTCGTATGTGTCACAGCGGTAGTAATTTACCAGATGAGCTACATTGTTTAGGTCGCGTTCAGCAACCCGATGTAACGCTAGAAGCTCGAGCTGGAAATATTTTTCATCCCACAAAATATCTGTATTTGCGCGTACTCTGAGCACGCATTGAACCTTACCCATGCGGACGAGCAATGTGAGTCCCGCGGCCGCATCAACATGTAGATCCTTGACGAAATGAAGAGCAGGGTCGATCTGTTTGACAATAGCGGCCAAGTCCACATGATTTCCGATGGTGACTGCTGTTTCGGCTAATTCCACAACGTTCATGACGCTAAGTCCTAGGTTGGAGGCTTATTCACCGCGTACGTAGCGCTCCAATTGTTCAATCTTGTGGTCTTGTTCAGATATGATTGATTTTACTAAGTCACCCACCGAGATCATGCCGATTAGGTGGTTAGCCTCGAGAACCGGTAGATGACGAATGCGTTTCTGGGTCATCAGCGCTAAGCATTCCTCGATGCGCGCGTTCTTTTCAACCGTCGTCAAGGTCCGAGTCATAATGTCATCGACGAGGGTATCCTTCGATGATTTACCTTTGAGTATCACCTTGCGGGCGTAGTCCCGCTCGGAAATAATCCCTACCAACATCCCGCTATCATTCACCACGGTTAATGCGCCTACTGATTTTAGCGCCATCATTTCGATGGCTTGATAAACAGATTGGGAAGGCCCGATGGACCAAACTATCGCGCCCTTGTCTGCTAGTAAATGTTTGACTCGTAGCATGACATCAATCTCCATTAGAAGACATTAGGTATCAGTTTCCACTCACGGCGGAAGATCGCCAAGAACCGATGCTGATGAAGCGCCTAGTTTGTTATGCCCATCGCTTCTAAACAAGTCGGCGTTAGCCTCGCTTAAGGCCGTGCTGGCCGACAACCGTGAGGATTTGCCGACAAGTGACCAGACCGATCAATCGTCCATCCTGCACCACCGGTCGGCGTCGATGCTTATGATCAAGCATTGAATTGGCAACACTGACGATGTCATCTTCAGGGCTTTGTACTTCAACGTCCCTGGTCATGACTTCACCGACTATAGCGGCACCATAGCCCTCATCGTTGTACATGCCTGCTAGTAGTACCCGAAGACAATCGAGTTCTGACAGTATGCCGACGATCTGACGATTTTCATCGATAACCACGATGCCAGATACTTTATTACTAGTGATAATTTTGGCAGCTTCATAGACCGTTCTGTTCGACGAAATGGTAACCGGATGAGCTTGCATATATTGTTTTAACTCAAGTGACGGTAGCATATGTTTCTCCATTTTTTATGCTCATCGTTAACAGCAGAGCAACTCCTGAGTCATCTGACTGACCCAATTGACGAGCGGTGTTGGGTAGACGCCCAACCCGATCAAAACGAGTGTTACCAACAGTAATGCCCAGCTGCCCGTTATGGGCAGCGTATTCAATGTCGCTGTGCCGTCATCACCGTCGACGGGTCGTGCCATGGCGTAGACAACCCGAAGGTAATAGAACAGGCCAATGCCGCTCCCCACGACGAGTATGGTGAGCAGGGACCACAACTGGTTTTGTACACCGGTGGTAAAAATATAGAACTTGCCGATGAAACCTGCTGTTAGGGGTATGCCCGCGAGTGAAAGTAGCATGGCTGTCATAAAAGACGCGAGCAGTGGTCGACGCCAGAAAAGACCGACGTAGGCTGACAGTTCGTCTGTGTCATGCTCGGCATCCGCCACTGACATAAGCGTGACGACACCAAAAGCTCCAAGCGTGGTTAGCACATAAGCGATGACAAACATGACAGCGGCCTCCACCGCTAATTCTCGGCCTGGCAGGGCGCTGGCGGCAATAAAAGCGACCATGAGATAGCCAAGTTGAGCAGTCGAGGAATAGGCCAGTAGGCGTTTAATGCTGGTCTGCATCAGTGCCAGAATATTGCCGATGAGGATGGAGAACACTGCCAGCCAATACAGTCCGGTCATGAGTGTGTGGTCGCTAAATCCATCGACATTAATGAACAATCGTAGCAATACAGCAAAAATACAGGCTTTAGAAACGGTGCCTAAAAAAGCCGTGGTGGGCGCAGGGGCGCCTTCATAAACATCCGGCGTCCACATATGAAATGGCACAAGTGAGAGTTTGAACGCCATGCCAGCAAGTAACAGTGCACTGCCTGCTAACGTCATCCAGTGTTCGTCACTACCGGGCTCAATCTGTTGGAAATTAAGATCACCGAAAGCTAAGCTACCAAAAGCGCCATAGAGCAGCGCGATGCCGAACAGGATTAGGGCTGATGACACGCCCGACAAAATGAGATATTTCAGCCCGGCCTCCAAACTAAAGAGACCTCGGCTTGGAAAGGAAATCATCGCGTACAAGGACACACCTAACAACTCTAGGCCGAGAATCAGCGATGCGAAGTGGGCGCTCATGGCGAGCGTCATGCCGCCCAGGGTGGCGAGCAGCAACAGCAGGTAAAACTCGTCTTGATGATCGCCTCGACTTGCTTGGTAACTGTATGACATCAATGCGATCAACAGCGATGCGAGTATCGCAATGCCTGAAAATAACAAGCTGTAGCTGTCGACGATGAGCAGTGGCGTCACTTGCCACGGACCGCCTGTCTGTCGCGCTAACCAGATAATAGTGGCGAAGGTCACGGCTAGGCCCAGTACCGCTACAGCGCAAGATATGGATAAGCGACGAAAAAAAGCAATAACGAGTGCCAGACTTAAAATCAACGCGGCCAAGACAATCATCGGCAGGACTGCCCAGAGGTCAAGGTTATCAGTCATTGGACACCTCCTAGCCACTGATTGCCCGACGCAATTATGAGTTGCCGGACATTGCTCAGCATTGGTTCAACCAGATCAAACAGGGGCTGTGGTGCAACGCCAAGCCACACTAGCCCCAAGAGTAGAGGGAGTAGGGCGATAAATTCCCGACCGCCCAAATCCGTGAGGTGTACTTTTGGTGATACCTCGCCATGAAACACGCGCTGGATCGCTATCAAAGCATAGGCGGCACCGGTCACTAAGCCGAGCGTGGCAATGCAGGTAATCACGATATTTGCCTGAAATCCGCCAAGTAAGACGAGAAACTCACCAACGAAATTTCCCAGTCCTGGCATCCCTAGAGAGGCAACAATAAAGAACAAAGTCATAGCGCCGAGACGCGGTGCCAACGCCCATAGTCCTCCCATGGCCGTCATGTCGCGGGTGTGCAGGCGTTGTTGCAACGCGCCGGCGATGAGAAACAGCGCGGCGGTTGATAAGCCATGCGCCACCATCTGCATAACCGCGCCCTGCAAAGCGAGTTCGTTAAAGGCATAGATGCCGAGCAATACGAAACCCATGTGGCTGACACTGCTGTAAGCCACCAGTCGCTTGAAGTCTGTTTGGGCAAACGCTAACAGCGCGCCATAGACGATGCTGATGGCGCCGAGCAGCATGGCGGTGGTTGCCAGTTGATGAGCTGCTTCGGGAAATAATGGCAGCGTAAACCGAATGAGACCATAAGCGCCGGTCTTTAGCAGAATGCCGGCCAGTAACACGCTGGCTGCAGTCGGTGCTTGGGTGTGTGCGTCAGGCAACCAAGGATGAAACGGGAAGGCCGGCAGTTTTACGATGAAGGCGGTGAAAAAACCGAGCATGATCAGCCAACTTGCGGTGGGCGAAACGTCATGACCTACCAGGTCAAAATAGTTAAACGTTAGCGTGCCCGTTTGGGTCATATTTAGCACTACCAAGGCGAGGATCGATACCAGCATCAACAGGCCGCTAATCTGGGTAAAGAGGAAAAACTTCATGGCGGCACGGGCACGTTGCTCATGGCCCCATATAGCAATCAGAAAATACATGGGGACGAGCATGACTTCCCAGAAGAAGAAAAATTGAAATAGATCCAGACTGGTGAATACGCCGACAACACCGGTTAATGTCCACATCAAGTTAAAGTGGAAGAAACCTTGGTTAGTTTTTATCTCGTTCCACGAAGACAAGATTGCCACGCCACCCAGTAGCAGCGTTAGGCCCACCATCACCAAACTTAGGCCGTCCACGCCAAGAATAAAGCTGATGCCGAGACGCGGAATCCAGTCGTATTGCAGGTGTTCGTGCCAGGTCGAGCTTGTCTGTCCTAAGGCAATCACGACATCGGGTGTGGTGCTGAGCAGAGGCGTCAGCATCAGCCCTGCGAGTAGACAGCTCCCTAGCGCAACCCACTTTGGCCAGTGAGGTTGCCAGGCTTGAGCCAGCCAAGCAATGACGCCGCCAAGCATGAGTGTGACCATGACCAGTATAATCGTCATGTTGAGGCACTCCCCAAGACAACCGCGGTGAGTATCACTAGACCGGTGACCATGACAAAAACATAAGTTCGTAGCTGCCCGTTTTGCGTGGTCGTAGAGAAGTCGTGGACTAGCCACACAGTCTCGGCCAGTACGTCGTAAATGCTATCGATGAAATCACTTCGATTCCACTGTGTCACGGCGGTGTACGGCCGCACAAACAGATGATCGAAAATCCAGTCCATGGCCCAGTGTTTAAACCAGAAACGTACCAGTAATCCGCCAAGGCGAGATTCGGTGAAAAGGTGTCTGGGAATGACCGGGCGTAGGTAGGTCAGTGCGGCAATCAACAGGCCAAGAATCGGCACGGAGGAAATTACCCAGAGTAATAAACCTTCATCATGATTGGCAGGGTTGGCAGGTAGAACGTTTGCCAGCGGCAGAACGATCCAGCCACCCCCCAGCGCTAGAGCGCAGAGAATGACCAGTGGTACTGCCATCAGAGGCCCGGCGGGCGCTGAAGGGACAGTCTTTAGCTGGCCGAAGAAGACAATAAAGACGAGTCGAAAGCTGTAGATTGCGGTTATCAAAGCCCCGAGCAAGCCAGCCGCGAGCAGCCATACCCCATAGGGGTTTTGGAGATAAGTGGCGGCCAGTATCTCGTCTTTGGAGTAGAAGCCAGCGGTTAGCGGTAAGGCCGCAAGGGCCGCACTGCCGATGACGAAGCTCCAGAATGCAACGGGTAAATGCCGCCGCAGACCACCCATGCGTAAAATATTATGTTCATGATGCAGGCTATAAACCACCGCGCCTGCGGCAAGGAACAGCAATGCTTTGAAGAAGGCATGGGTCATGAGATGAAAGATGGCACTAGACCAGGCACCTACACCGAGGGCGAGAAACATATAGCCGATTTGGCTGATGGTGGAATAGGCGAGGATGCGTTTGATATCCGTCTGCACGAGCGCAGCAAAAGCCGCCATCAGCAGTGTTATCGCGCCCACAAGGGCCACGACTAAAAGTGCTGCAGGCGAGAGCACAAACAACTCGTGTGTGCGGGCAATGAGGTAAACCCCGGCGGTGACCATCGTTGCTGCATGTATCAGGGCGCTGACAGGGGTTGGTCCAGCCATGGCGTCGGGTAACCAAGTCTGAAGGGGTAATTGTGCCGATTTACCTACTGCGCCGCCAAGCAACAACAAGCATGCGATGGTTAGCGTTGTATCACCGGCTGGCCAAGTCAATGCTGCTAGCGCGGCCAGGGGTTGAATGTCGAGTGTGCCTAGCTCTAAGAAGAGCAGCAACATACCCAACATCATGGCTGTATCGCCGACACGGGTCACCACAAACGCCTTACGCGCGGCAGCGCCATTGGCGGGCACCTTGTACCAAAAACCCACCAGTAGATAGCTGCACAGGCCCACGCCTTCCCAACCGACAAACAACAGGAGCAAGTTGTCGGCCATGACGAGTATTAACATGGCAAAGACAAACAGGTTCATATAACTGAAGAAGCGGCTGTAGTCCCGTTCATCCCACATGAATAACGTCGAGTAGATGTGAATAAGCAGACCTATGCCTGTAATCACGAAAAGCATTGTCAGGCTCAATCCGTCGATTAAAAAGCTAACCTGGGCAGTTAGGCCCGCGACCTGTAACCAAGTGTAAACGGGAACTAACACAGGGGTGTTGGTGCTGAAGTATTCCACAGCTACGAGCGTGACGAACAACAGTGATACAGCAATCGAGCCTGTTCCTACTAAGCCAACCAGCCATTTTGGCAATCGACCAAGGCTACACACTAAAATCAGAAAGCCTAGCAGCGGCATTAGGGGAATAAGTATTACCAGGTTGGCCATGGTTACCCTCGCATCCTGTTAGCGGTGTCAATATCCAACGTCTGCATGCGTCGATGTACTTGCAGTAGCAATCCCAGGCCGACAGTCACCTCGGCTGCAGCGATGCTGAGGATCAACATAAACATGATCTGGCCATCGGGCTGTCCCCAACGAGCACCCACGACCACGAAAGCGAGGCCGCAGGCATTAAGCATGATTTCCAGCGACATCAGGATAAAGATGATATTTCGCCGCAC
Organism: Candidatus Azotimanducaceae bacterium; assembly: GCA_047630175.1. Classification (GTDB taxonomy): domain Bacteria; phylum Pseudomonadota; class Gammaproteobacteria; order Pseudomonadales; family Azotimanducaceae; genus UBA4582. The sequence goes on along the minus strand of JBLHVI010000002.1, from coordinate 53,229 downwards.
CATCACACCGAGTAGGCCGATGAGGAATAGAAAAGTTGCGAGTAGTAAGCCGTGCGCCATGGGTATAGTGACTGCCTCGTTCATGACAGATCCTCCCTGGCATCCAGCAGGTAGCGACGACCGAGATGGTAGGCGCCTACCAGCCCTGCCATTAACAGCATTGAGGTGATTTCGACGGCGATAACATAGGGGCCAAACAATTCGATGCCAACATCTTTTGGGGATATCACAAGGCCCGATAAACTTTGGCCATCGTGAGCCAATACCCAGATGAGTTCGCTCAGTAAAACCACGCACAATAATGCGGGTAGCACCCACATGGACGGACGTAGCCACTGGTGTTCCTGGCGTACGCCCGCGGCGCCTAAGTTGAGCATCATTATCACAAACACGAATAGCACCATGATGGCGCCAGCATAAATAAGCACTTCCAGGACTGCTGCGAAAGGTGCTCCGAGAACATAGAATATAATCGCCGATGCGAGTAACGAGATAATCAGGTAGACCAGCGCATGGGCTGCGTTAAAGCGTGTCACTGACATGATCGATGACACCAGCGCGACCGCTGCAGCAACATAAAACAATCCAGACTCGATCATGACAACTCCTGACAATTGTTAGGGTAAGAGGCTGCGTATATCCACGGGCGGTGCTTCATTTCGAGCCTCGCCTTTGTCCTTATCCTTGATGGCCTTGCCGGCTACTTCAAAGAAGCTATATCCTGGGTATTTGCCCTGACCGTCGATCAATAAATGCTCTTTTTCGTACACCATGTTTTGACGGTCGTACTCACACATTTCGAAATCTGGTGTCAGCTGAATGGCATAGGTCGGGCAGGCTTCTTCACATAGGCCGCAAAGAATGCAGCGTGAAAAGTTAATGCGAAAAAACTCAGGGTACCAACGCCCGGATTCATCTTCAGTTTTTTCTAGCGCAATGCAATCGACGGGGCACACCGCGGCGCAAAGGTTGCAGGCAACACAGCGCTCATTACCGTCAGGGTCCCGTGTGAGAACGATGCGGCCTCGATAGCGCGGGGCAAGGTAGGGCATCTCCTCGGGGTATTGAACGGTATCAGCAGCCGTAAAAAGGTGGCCAAAGACCCGATACAAGGTGACTAACTGGCTCCATATTGCTTTTAGCATATGCGTGCCTGGTCGGTAGTGATGTGCAAACTCATGCTCAAGCTTTGGGTGTACATACTTATGCCAGCCATAATAAAAAGCCTCCCGTAACTAACAAATTGACCAGCGTCAGAGGTAACAGCAACTTCCAGCCGAAGGACATCAATTGGTCATAGCGCGGCCTAGGTATGGCGGCCCGCAAAAGAATAAAGAAACAGATCAACAAGAACGTTTTTAGCCCGAACCAAACGATACCGGGTAGTAGGTCTGGGCCCAGCCAGCCGCCGAAAAATATGGTCGTGATCATCGATGAGATCAATATCAAGCCAAGGTACTCACCTACCATAAACATACCGAACTTCATGCCAGAATATTCCGTGTGAAAACCGGCGACTAGTTCGTGTTCGGCTTCGGGCAGATCGAATGGTAAGCGATGACTCTCAGCAATAGCGGCAATGAAGAAGACGATAAAGCCCAAGAACTGGGAGACCACAAACCAGCCATGCTCAGCCTGCGCATTGACGATATCAACAAGACTAAAAGATCCACTGATCATAACCACACCCATGAGTGATAGACCCATGAAAACCTCATAACTGATCATCTGTGCGGCAGAACGTAGTCCGCCGAGCAGAGCGTATTTGTTGTTCGATGCCAAGCCACCTAGCAACACGCTGTAGACAGCCAGAGACGTCATACCAAGGAAAAATAGCAGGCCGATATTCAAGTCGATAATGAATAGATCAGAAGAATAGGGTACGACCGCGAATCCCAATAGCATCGCCATGACAATAGCGGTGGGAGCGAAGATAAAGATGAAACGGTCAGCAAACGGGGGCACCCAGTCTTCCTTAGCGAACAGCTTAATAATGTCGGCTAAGGCGAGGCCGATACCAAACGGACCGACGCGATTAGGTCCTACGCGGTCTTGCCAGAACCCCAACAGTCGGCGCTCAAACCAGACCAACACAGCCGCGCCTCCGAAAGCGCCAAACAGCGTGCCATAGATCAAAAGATAGATCGTCAGTTCGGCCATCAGGTACCCCTGTCCGTGGCAATCAAGTTCGCGTCAGCAGCGCCTGGCGCTTGCCAGCCATCCACTCGAGCAAGGTCCGCGTGGGTAAGATCCAGCAGATGCCAAGTTGACGGAATAAGAGGGTAAATCAGGCAGTCTCCGGGAACCGTATCATCAATGATGACGCGAAAAACGGGTTCTACCGTTTGCGCGGCCGGCGGCGCGTCTGAAGAAAGTACAAGCCCGTCATCAGCTTTTACGCCCAGAGCTTTGGCAGCAGTAGTGGTAAGGCGCATATAAGGCGCGGGCATTAAGGCGGCGATTGCAGGTGCATAGCTGGTCAAGGGCTCGCTACCGAAGATATGATGCTGTGGTAGCAGTCTGGACTTGTTTGTATGCTCAGGTTCTTGGCGTTGGATCGCCTCGGATTTGTTTAGAACAAAACTGTTAAGGTTTTCATTTCGATCGACACGTGTTTGATGATCAAACAATAATGCGCCTGATTGACCAAAGCGATCGGTGCCGCCAACCTGGGTCTGGAATTTGATAACACCTTGATTGGAGTTCCAGCCTGGCGACCAAACAAAGCTGCGCAAACTGGCGGGCGCCTGCTGTTGTTCGCCCTCCATGCTGAACGCCAGTGCTGACTCAGTGTCCGTAGTGGGGGGGTGTTCAAATACAGAAGTGTCTGCGTGTATTGCTGTACGGCCGCTATAACGAGCGGGCTGTCGCGCCATGGCGCGGCCATGAAGGCGATAGTTCGCATCTTCTGCAGCGCCAAGTATAGGTGCCAAAGAGGGTCTTGCGGCCACTAACGCCTGGCGTAATGCCTCAGTTTGGGGCAACGGTGGGTTGCTTTGCGGTGGGCCTCCCTGCAATTCACTAATGGCTGTCAACCAAGCATAACTCGGCCGTATCGCTGCCGAAGCCGTGTGTTGGCTGGGATCGAACACGGCTAAAGAACGCTGGGCTCTGCCTTCACTGTTAACGTAGGTGCCTTGTGTCTCAGCGAACGTCGCCGCTGGCAAAAACAGGTCGCTGGCGGAAATGGTGGCATTGTCGAGATGATCAATAACGACAAGATTTTTTATGCTGCGTGTTTGATCAACTGCTGGGCGTGCGCCGTGGCGATCAAAATGACGTTGGAAATCAGGCCCCAAGCGCATGGCCATGTCATTCTCAAGAATGATGACCATATCGGGCGAGTCTGCCAACAAACCTGTCAAAGACTGTTGGTTATCTAATTGGGCGACGCCCAAGCTGTTACACTCGCTGGCGCATAAAAACAAACCGGTAGTCGGCACTTTGTCCCGCAGCGTCCTAGCCAGAGCAACAGCCGCCTTCAAAATTTCTGTGTTGCGGCTACTAGTACCGCTGATAATTAACGGCTTCTTGGCAGTGACTAATAACCGCGCAATGTCTGCAACGTTACTATCCTTTTCGGACGTATTATCGTTCGGCTTACCGCTAGCTTTGGCGTTGTAAGAGGCGAGGTCTGGGGTCTGCCCATCGAGCAATTGCTGGGCCACAGCGAGGCCTAACTTTGCGATGTCCTCGGGTACTAACCGAATTTTCAGGCAAGCAATATCATCGAGTCGGTCAAGTGCGGGAGTGGCAAGCATCACGGGGCTCAAGCGTTGCTGTGCTACGCCCCTCACGGCTGCATCCTGCCAAGGTGCTAGATTAATAGCCGCGGCCATGGCAGTGGCTTCATTGCGAGCCGCTTGACGTACCGCCAACGCCAGACGTGGTGCGTGATTTGTAATGTCTTCGCCGAGAATAAGCACGGCGTCAAAAGTCTCAACCTGTGCCAAGGTAGGCATCAAAAGATCGCTCTGCAATGCGCCCAGAATAATGCCATGCAAAGACCGATCGACATCATCCATACCATTGCAATACGCGCCATCGCCGACCAATGCGTACAGTGCTTGATTGGCCTCAAGACTTGCTCGGGGTGAACCGATACCTATCACTTTTTGACTTTCCGCGAGCATTTGCCGAATATTTTCTAGCGCTTGCGCCGGGGAGAGGACATCATAAAGGCCGTCAGCACGACGCTGTCCGGGATGGCGAAGACGTTTGGGCGAATTCACAAAGTCGGCGCCGAAACGGCCCCGATCGCAGAGGAAATAGCCGTTCACCTCAGCATGAAAACGATTCTGAACGCGCCGCACCAGGCCGTCGCGTTCTGCTGTATAAGTGTTGCACCCCAGTGAGCAGCTAACGCAGACGGTGGGTGCTGACTGCAGATCCCATTTGCGAGTGTAGTGTTTGGAAAACGGTTTGTCAGTGAAGACGCCAGTGGGGCAAACTTCAGCGAGATTACCGGCAAATTCGTTTTCCAGAACGCCATCATCGGCGCGACCAAAATACACTCGGTCTCGAGACGCGAAGGCCGCCAAGTCTGTGCCGCCCGCATAGTCTTGATAGAAACGTACGCAGCGATAACAAGTGATACAGCGATTCATCTCGTGATTCAGCAGTGGCCCAAGCTGTTGATTGCGCCACGTACGTTTTAATCCTTCATAATGACGATCGTGATGACCAACCATGACAGTCATGTCCTGTAAGTGACATTCGCCCCCCTCTTCACAGACGGGGCAATCATGGGGATGGTTGATCATTAGGTTCTCAATTACTGACTGCCTAAAGCCGGTTGCGTTGGCGGCGGTGACTGAAAAGCGCGCCTGATCAACAACTGGTGTCATGCAACTCATGACCAATCGACCCCGCTGATCATCATCGTTAGCATACTGCGTTACGGCACACTGCCGGCAGGCACCGACACTTCCCAACGCTGGGTGCCAGCAAAAGTAGGGCACGTCAATGCCTGCAGAAAGCAGCGCATCGAGTAGGTTCGAATTCGCTTTGACCGTGTACTCCCGGCCATCAACGTGAATAATTGTCATGGCTTTTTGCTCCCGTGGTAAGGACAGCACTGGCCCTTGATATGCGCTTCGTATTCATCGCGGAAATATCGCAGGCTGCTCGACAACGGTTCAATGGCGCCCGGTGCATGTGCACAATGGGTATTGCCCATGGCGCCGATAAAGCCAGCTTGGCGCTCGAGTGTTTCTATGTCTCCGGCTTTGCCTTTGCCTGCTTCAAACGCGTAAAGCAAATCACGTACCCACGGCAGTCCATCACGGCAAGGCGTACAAAAGCCGCAAGATTCTCGGGCGAAGAATTTCTCAAGATTGGCAACCATGCCAACTGGGCAGGTTTTGTCGTCAAGGATGATCATGGTGCCGGTGCCCAAGCGACTGCCTGCCTGCATGATCGTGTCATAATCCATAGCCAGATCTAGATGCTCAGCAACCAAAAAGTCTGTCGATGCGCCGCCTGGTAAAAATCCCTTTAGTCCATACCCCGCTCGCATACCACCGGCATGTTCTTCGATGATTTCTCGGCAGGTTGTGCCAATAGGTAACTCCCAGCAGCCAGGCCGATTTACTCGGCCGGAGGCACCATAGAGTTTAGTGCCGGCGTCTTTGCCCAGTCCCAGTGTCTTAAACCAGTCGGCGCCGCGTCGAATGATATGTGGAATATTGCATAGAGTTTCAACGTTGTTGACGATGGTAGGCCGTCCCCATAGCCCACTAACCTGAGGAAACGGGGGCTTGGCGCGGGGGATAGCGCGTCGCCCCTCGAGAGAATTCAGTAGCGCCGTCTCTTCGCCGCAAATATAGCGACCAGCACTCACATGCACATGTATTGTTAGGTGGTAGTCACTGCCGAGTATTTTAGTACCGAGGTAACCCCGATGCTGTGCCGCGTCGATGGCTTCTTGCAGGCGTTGAATAGCCGTGTGATATTCGTGGCGAATAAAAATATACGCATCATCGGCGCTGATGGTATAGGCAGCAAGAATCATACCTTCGATCAGCTGGTGTGGGTCATACTCCATCAACAGACGATCTTTGAAAGTACCGGGTTCCATCTCGTCGGCGTTAGCAACGAGATAGCGATGGCCCGACTTATCGTCTTTGGGGACGAAGCTCCACTTCATGCCTGTGGGGAAACCAGCGCCACCGCGGCCGCGAAGACCCGACTCCATAATAACGCTAAGTAAATCTTGCGGATCTGTGCGGCCAACATTATCACGCACAGATTGGTAGCCGCCGCTCGCTTCATAGCGTGTCAAGTCGGTAGGGCCTGTGTCAGGTTTGATGTTAGCAGTCAGCGGCGTTTCCATTATTTGAACACCTCGTTGATGCTGTCGACGGTAAGGTCTGCATGCAACGTATCACCTACCATCATCGTCGGTGCGTGATCGCAAGCGCCAAGGCAGGTAACGGGTAATAGCGTATATTTTCCGTCGGCGGTGGTCTCACCCAGCCCGATCTGCAAGCGCGACTGAATTGACTCGCAGACGCTGTCGCCATCCATAATCCAACAACTGACACTGTCACATACCAGAATGACTTGTTCACCCACGGGTCGCCGGTAAATGAGGTTGTAAAAAGTGGCAATAGCGTCCAGTGCTGCCGTCGACATCCCCAACAAGTTCGCTATGGCGGAAAGACTCTGGTCGGAGATCCAGCCTCGGTGCTGTTGGACTATCTTGAGCGCATCAATCGCAGCAGATTGACGATCAGGCAGGTGCGAGACCAGTGTCTCTATCTCGTCCACCTCATGCATCGACAAGCTGTCTATGATGTTGTCTGTGGCGACGTGCATGATGTCCTCCTTTATCCTTGCCTAGCAATTATCAGCTACTGTTAAATTCTTTCTATTAGCGACTTCCTCTAATAGCCATCACCGTTGGTTTCCCGGTGACGGTTTCGTAACATGTGTCCGCCGGGCTGCTGCGCCGGTTTTTCTTAGCGATCAACATCGGCCATCACAAAATCAATACTGGCAATGATAGCGATCAGGTCTGCAATCATCAGTCCCCGGCTGATCAGCGGTATCTGTTGTAAGTGGGGAAAAGACGGGGTTCGAATGCGGGTTCTGTAACTGCCGGTACCGCCATCGCTCGTTAGGTAGTAGGCGTTGATGCCCTTGGTTGCCTCAACAGCGACGCTGCACTCGCCGGCTGGAATGACAGGGCCCCAGCTGACACTCAAGAAATGGTGAATGAGGGTTTCAATGTCATGTTGGGTTTTTGCTTTCGGCGGCGGTGTGGTCAAGGGGTGATCAGCCTTGTAGGGACCTGCAGGCATATTTTGAAAGCACTGCTTGACGATGCGAAGACTTTCCCTGATCTCGGCCACTCTGACTTGGGCGCGATCGTAACAATCACCGTGGGTAAATACCGGCACCTCAAATTCAAACTGGTCATAGCCGCCATAGGGGCGATCACGACGCAGATCGAAGTCATAGCCGGTAGCGCGCAGATTCGGTCCGGTGATACCCCAATCCAGGGCTTCCTGTTGGGTATAGCTGCCGATATCGCGGGTGCGTTGCTTGAGTATGCTGTTATTCATGGACATTTTGTCATATTCAGCCAGACGCGCCGGCATCCAGTCGAGAAAATCCTTAATCATGGTGTCCCAGCCGTCAGGTAGGTCATGGGCAACGCCGCCAATGCGAAACCAGGCGGGGTGCATGCGGCCGCCGGTGATAGCCTCAACGATGCGCAACAAGCGCTCACGATCAGAGAACATATAAAATACCGGTGACATCTGCCCTACGTCTTGGGCGAAAGTGCCGTAGAACACTAGGTGACTAGAAATCCTGAACAACTCGGCCATCATGATGCGAATCACCTTTGCTCGGTCGGGCACGGTGATACCTGCGAGTTGCTCAACGGCCATCACATAAGGCAGATTGTTCATGACGCCGCCGAGGTAGTCGATGCGGTCGGTATAGGGAATATAGGTGTGCCAAGTCTGGCGCTCTGCCATCTTTTCGGCACCGCGGTGGTGATAACCGATTTCGGGCACGGCATCGACAATGACTTCTCCGTCGAGCTGCAGCACGATGCGAAAAACGCCATGCACCGAGGGATGGTTAGGTCCGAGATTTAGAAACATGAATTCCGTTTTGCCGTGCTTGCGTTGCATGCCCCATTGCTCGGGTTTAAAGCGCAAGGCCTCCTGTTCGCGGTCTTGGCGCGCCTCATCGAGTTTAAAAGGTGCCATCTCAGTGGCACGCGCCGGATGATCCTTGCGTAGGGCATGGCCTTCCCATGTGGGTGGCAACAAAATACGCAGCAGATTTGGGTGCCCGCTAAATACAACGCCGAACATGTCCCAGACTTCGCGCTCATACCAGTTGGCATTCGGATAAAGTTCATGAATGCTGGGGAGCGCAAGTTCGGGTTCGAGTAGCGCGACTTTGATACGTAAATCGGAGCGGCGGGACAGGCAAAACAAATGATAGATCACAGTAAAGTCGCTGGCAGGCAGACCCTCACGATGTACACGGTGACGTTCATCCATGGCCGTTAGATCGAATAGCATTTCATAATGCGGTTTGAGATAGGCCAGTAATGACTGCAGTTGCGAACGATCGACCCAGTAGGTGGGGATCTCATCGACAGTGGACTGGAACACGGACACCAGATCTGGAAACGCTTCCATTAAAGGGTCGTGACTGTCCAGCCTTGGCGTAGCAGTTGCTGTCATGACTTATCCCTGTGGCTGTTGGTCGCGCTTTATGGCTCCGCGCTGATCTACAAGCCGTTTATTTTTGTGAGTATTCTGGGACTTACCTATTCTGTTACTGACGCTTTTGGTCGCATAATCGCTGTGTTGTTTACATCCTCTTTGGCTTACGCCTTCTTTGGCTTACGCCCTCTGCAGTTTAAACGCTGTCAGGTTTCCGTAAATCTGTTGTTTTCATTCGAGAGGGCGTCATCTGGTCTCTTTGGCTAGTGCGTTGGGCCTTGACGACACCTTGGTCATCAATCACCCAGCTTAATGGACGGCGTTCTTTGCCGACTGCGTCCTGCAGTAACATTAAACCCTGTAAAAAAGCATCAGGTCTGGGTGGGCAGCCAGGTACATATACATCAACGGGTAAAAATCGGTCGACCCCTTGGACGACACTGTAAATGTCATACATGCCCCCAGAGTTAGCGCACGAGCCCATCGAAATAACCCACTTGGGTTCAAGCAACTGCTCATATAAACGCTGTACAACGGGTGCCATTTTTAAAAAGCAGGTGCCTGATATCACCATCATGTCGGCTTGGCGAGGCGAGCCACGAATTACCTCTGAGCCGAAGCGCGAAACGTCATAACGACTTGTTAGCGCCGTGGCCATTTCTACATAGCAACAAGACAGCCCAAAGTTGAATGGCCATATTGAATTCTTGCGCCCCCAGGCCAGCATCGACTCAAGGTTGGTCATGACTAAGTTACGCTTCAAATGCGTATCCATCATGGCATCAACCTCAGTAACGGGGATTTGCTCGTTGACCGGGCTTAAGCTCCATTCCATCTTTATTCCTGCGCGGGTTGCAGGGCATAGCCCTTAGGTGGCTGTAGACGCGTTTTTCTCCCCCAATCGAGGGCGCCGGATCGCCATTCATAGACGAGCGCCACCACTAGAACGAGGATAAACACACTGATCGCGGTATAGCCGAACAGGCCAAGGGGCTCAAACGCGACTGCCCAAGCGAAAATGAAGACGGTTTCTAAGTCGAAAATGACAAAGAACATAGCGACTAGAAAGTATTCGATGGAGGTAGGGCTTTGAGCCGAACCGATATGTACAACCCCCGACTCAAACGGTTCGACGGTAGCGCGTCGCTGCGCAGAGCGCTCGCCGAGCAATGACGAGATGATAAGAATGGCTATGACGAGAATCACTATTGAGGCGAAATACAGGACGAGTGGCCATAGAGGGGATGGGCTCACGTGACATCGCTCGCTGCAAACGATGTTGGCGTTATTTCGATGACATGGCGTCGTCGGATAATGCTGGGTTGCGCTTTATTTCGGGCCATCATTTCCCCAATGTCGAAGGATATCACTTGCCGTTAGCGTTCTGTTATTGAAGTACGTTACACCGACACAGGGATTGTTTGCAAGAGTAGAAATAATGGGTTTTAGCTACCGAGGATTTTCCCGAGCTACCTCGAGCGTAACTCGGTTTGAACTTCATATAGTGTTAGGAGGTGTCTGTTTGACAAATTTGTTGAGGAGTATGCAGCGAGTTTTGATCATGATTTATGCAGCGGATACACATTGTTAGCGATCCGGTTCTCGCGTTCTTACTCCAGCTCTGTTTTCGCCATGACTGAGGGAAACTAGCTGACTGAGTTCTGTAAGGCTACGGCCTGACGATTGTTGTAAGTCGTTGAAGAAGCGCTGTGCATTAGCCAGCGCCGAGCGTGTTGTGATGCCCGTTTCAACGATCTCGTGTTCGCGTAAATAACCCTCTACATCGCGGGTAAATAAAAACGTATCTTTGCCAAGTGTGCGTAGTGCATAGGGGCCGGTATTGCCACCGAGTCGACAGCCATGTTTCTTTAAATAAAGCCACAAGCCGGTAATATTATCCGCCGGCCAGTTCGCAATAAACTCTGCAAAACTACTCTGTTCGTGACGTCGAGTGATATCAATCATCATGGCGTTTTCACGAATTGCCCAGACCTTTTTTTGATTGCGAATGATGCGCTTGTCGAGGGCTCGCTGCTCGAGCATTTCGTCAGGCATCAAGAGCAACTTGTCGACATCAAATTCCCAGAAAAGGTTCTCGAAATTTTCCCATTTTGCCTCGACAACTCGCCAGACAAATCCCGATTGAAACACCTTTTTGCTGAACGCAGAAAGGTATCTGCCGTCGGGCATCTGTTTGAGATTTTCAGGGCTTCGTGGTGTTGCCAGTAGTGCTTCAACCTGTGCTTCTGAGCCTTTTCGCCGGCAGGCCATATCCAAAATATTATTGTATGTTAACAATGAGTATCTCTGTCGTTAGTTCGTTTATCGTTGCGTCTTATATCAGGATTTACTAATAATTCGCTGGTATTTATTGATTTTTGGTGCTGCCCGAGAGGCCTAATTGACTTAGTAAAATCATCTGTCGATGGGAAAGCTTTGGCGTAATTTTGAGGTAAAACATTTAGCAAGCCACATCACGAAGATCAGTTGCTAACAATTTCACTGTCCGTGTTAGCGGCGAAGAATTTCAATGAGTTTACCGTGTTACGTTGAGAAAAACGTTTCTAGGTCAGTCTTTCAGTTGGTTATGTTGGCTCTAGCGTGCATGCTATGATGCGCTGCACAAAAATATATGAGATTAGTATTGAATATGTCTCATATTTGAGACATGCTACATTTTTGTCTCATTTTAGTTGCTGGAGTCCAGGTCATGGCTAGTCGCGGAATTGCTCGTCCTCACCGAAGTCTTATGTTTGCGGAAGTTCCTAGGGCTCTAGCAGAATTGGCCGGTCTGATACCGTCAGCGCCATTTTTGTTTGGCTCTCCTCGGGGTGATAGCCACCACGTGCTTGTTATGCCGGGTCTTGGGGCTAGTGACATGTCGACTGGGGTGTTGCGGGGGTACCTAGGAAATTTGGGGTATCGTACACACAGCTGGAATTTAGGCCGTAATTTAGGCCCGGCAATGCCCGATCTGGCAAGGCGATTGAGTGATCGTCTGTCGCAAGTGCATGAAGAATCCAAAGGTCAGCCGGTAAGCATTGTGGGTTGGAGTCTCGGCGGCGTTTATGCGCGCATCTTGGCGCACGAACACCCGGATAAAATTCGCAATGTAGTTACCCTAGGTAGTCCCTTCGCGGGTCATGTGCGGTCAACGCGCGCTAATGCCGACGCCCAACGCTCAGAAGTTGCTGCCATAGTAGGCGCGTCGACCGAGCAACTGCGTGCGTTAGCAGGCGACCCGCTGCCGGGAGTGCCGAGCAGCGCTATTTTCAGTAAAACTGATGCTGTGGTGCCCTGGCAAACTGCAATCCAAACGCCGAGCACCATCGCCGACAATATAGAGGTTTATGCGGGGCATATAGCACTGGGGTTCAGTGCCGCGGTGCTATACGCGACTGCAGAGCGCCTAGCGCAACCTGCCGATAATTGGCAGCCATTCCTGCGCAGCGGCTGGAAGTCACTGGTCTATGGTCCTGCTGATCTTAACCTAGGCAGTGCAAACGTCGGACTAGCACCCATGGCTGCTGCTCCGTGATAAGTCGCCGACGTTGGCACAATTGCCAACCGATGGACCTCCATAGTCTGGCGCGTCAATGGTTTTTGGGCGCGAGGCGCATCGAGTTGCAGAAACTCGCGATCGAGTTGGGTATCTCTCGTGCAACAGCTTATCGGTGGGCAGGCAGTGCCGAACAATTAGTGGCAGAAGTCCTTGCTTCGCTGGTTGATGAGACCTTTGCGGACATTGCCGGCAAGACTCAGAGCGTCGGCTGCGATCGGGTGTTAGAGGTGCTTGAGCAAGGCATGCGCTTTACGCATGGTTTTCAGCCTCTGAAGAAATTTCTACAGAACAACCCTTATCAGGGATTGAAAACGCTGACGACGCGTCAGGGGCCTGTGCAGGGCCGAATCATTGCTCATCTTGAGCAACTGCTCAATGCAGAAGTTGATGCAGGGTATATGCGCCTAGTGGTGGCACCGGGCGTTATGGCTTTTGCATTGACTCGGATCGTCGAGTCATTTTTGTATGCAGACCTGATCACTGGTGACGAACCAGACATTGATAATGCCGTCAAAATTCTGCAGCTGATGCTCCGGCAAGACGATGCAGGCAAGGTTGCTGGCAATTAACGGCCAGTCTCTGCTGGCGCATATCACTATTTATGAATGCTTTATTTTTCACAACACTGACACATCACGAATGGAGACAAATAATGCTCGCTATTGGCGATACAGCACCAGACTTTCAACTCATCGATCAATATGGCGAAAGCGCATCACTTGAGCAAATCTTGGCCAACGGCGAAGCCATCGTATATTTCTATCCTGTGGATTTCTCCCCTGTGTGTACTGCCGAGGCTTGTTCGTTTCGCGACAACTTTGACAGTGTCGCGGAGATTGGTACGCAGATTATTGGTATTAGCCCCCAAAGCGTCAGTAGTCATCGACGTTTTTCGAATCAGTTCAAACTGCCTTTTCCCTTGCTTAGCGATAGCAAAAAATCGGTGATCCGGGCTTATGGCGTGGATGGCTTGTTTGGTATGGGTGTCAGGCGCGTGACGTTTCTGATCGACCAAAAGCAGGTGGTCGTTAACCGCGTTGTATCAGATCTGTTTGTTGGTTCTCACACGGACCTGCTGAAGGAAACGATACAACGTCACAAGGTGGGTAAGATGTAATTGCACGCCTTAGCAAAAGGCGCTAGGAACGCTTTTGCAGCGCTCGGCAGCGTCGCCATGATGATCAATTTTCAGCAGCCTGTGAGCTTACAGGCAACGCGCCGTGGCGAGTCGCGCCGGCACCATCGTGTTCTACAGCCGCGATGATAGGGTCTGCGGTGGCTGTTGTTGTCCCTATAAAGTGCCGTTAAGCGCCAGGCCGGCATCAAGGTGTTGGTTTGCTCAGTGGAGTACAAGTATCAACAGCTAGCAGGGAAAGGCCTATGCATAGTACAAAAAGTACCTTTGACCTGACGATTTAGCAAAATTCAGCTTGCCATTCAACGCTTATCGTATAGACTTCGCACCCGTGAAACGGTCACCGATGTGTGGCTTAACATTCTCTTACAACTTGAGCCCCCGAATGAATACCCGCAGTACAGAAAAATGCATCAGTCGTGATGCGAATAGCAACGAAATTAATAGCGACTCATGCAATCACGCCCCCTTGATTGCGACCAATGATGAACACCTTAGTTTAGTGAAGACAGTCCCCGATATGGCGTTGAAATTTGCCGAAGCGCGATGGCCTGCGCGCAAGCCGGTAAGCGATCAATTGTTTCAACAAATCTTGTTGGGTATGGGGGTAAGTCTAGTCGCCATGGTTATGGTTATTGCTGCCATCTACCCGACGACATCAGTGATGCAAAAGCCTGCTTCAGCCCCGTTTACTTATCAACATCTGATCGGCTAGCTGTCTGCGTTCAATGCGAAACTTGATGCCCGACAGCGCAATCTGACGAACCTACATTAAGACATATCGATAATAACAGTACCCAACGCAGAGCCGATTCCGAGTCCCCCGAACACCTGATTGATGAGAAGGACTCGGCCTACGGCTGATAGAAGTGTTCGTCGTTTTTATGGTGAGTGCGTTCTCTTTCGGTGTAGTGGGTTCTATCTCTGTGTTTCTAAAGTCACTGGCAGCGGAGTTTGGGTGAGGTCGTGGATATATCTCGTTGGCCTGCACGGCGAGCGGTTTTTTATCTGCGTTACTGGGTATTCTGTGGGGCTTCATTGCTGACAAATTCGGCAAGCGCTGGCTCGGTATTGTTGGCTCGTTGGTGATGACCGTGGCGTTATTTCTGTTGAGTTCACAGAGCTGTCTCGCGGGATTCTATGTTTTTTATTTTCTATTAAGTGCAGTGGGCCATGCCATGGTGTCCTCGTCCCTGGTTGCTAATGTAGGCTGTTAGTTTATCTACAACCCTGGTCTGGCATTGGGTATCACTGCCTCTGGTGGTGACCCTGCCTATTGCCTGTTTCGTTCGTGAACCGCCTCGGCGACTGCGCGTTCGGTTGACAACAATAGTTGAGACGCGTGAATTTCCGCTCTCAGAAATGGAAGTTGTCACTTGGCGGTGTAGCCCAGTTATTTTTTGCTGCAATTGTATGGCTACGTCCGTTGTCCATCTGATGCCGTTGTTGACCGACAATGGCATAACAATGGAAGCCGCTACCCGGGTTTTTTTGGTGTTGCTGCTGGGGCGGACTGCTGGGCGTATCCTTGGCGGCCAACGCGTTGATGTCGTCGGGCCATTGCCGACTTATATGATGATGGCGTTGGGGCAAACGGTTTTCATGTTCTAGTTTTCATATGTGGAAGCTGCCTGGGGCTTGTATATTCTGGCCCTGTTTTTGGGATTTACATACACCGGCGTGATGTCGCGCATTCTTGTGTTTACTCGCATCACGGTGTTTGCCGCGATTCGCGGCGCGTGCCATGAGCGCCACCAGGTGCTTTGGTTGTGCTGGCATGGGCCAGGAGGGTATTTCGGCGGTGTGCTGTTGGACCGTCATGGCGACGACCTTTGGTCGTTTAGTTTTGCTTCGGGGATGGGAGTGACCAACCTGCTGATTCTTTTGGTGTTCGCTATGCGCATTAAGCGAGCGAACCAGGCGAGCAACGCGTGGCCAGAACGCGTGATCCCAGCGATCAGTTAATCTGACGCCGGGGTATAATGCACTCAGTTGACGCTGCGATCGCTGTCCGCCCAGAAAGGCTGGCGTAATTCCGTCTTCAAAATTTTACCCGCACCCGACAGCGGCAGGGCCTCGGTTCTAAAAGTGATTGAACGCGGGCATTTGAACCCCGCTATAAGGCTTTTGCAATGCATCAGCAGTGTCGCTTCATCAAGGTCAACGTCTGCATGTAAGACAACGATGGCGTGTACTTGCTCACCCCAGGTTTCATGAGGTATGCCAATTACAGCACACTGGTTGATGCCGGTGTGTTGGTACAGGGCATTCTCAACCTCAGCAGAGTAGACGTTCTCGCCGCCTGAAATAATCATGTCTTTGACGCGATCGACAATAAATAGAAACCCGTCGTCGTCAAGATAACCGCCATCGCCAGTGTGCAGCCACCCGTTGACGATAGTCTTGTCAGTTTGTTCATGCATGTTGCGATAGCCAAGCATGACGTTCGGTCCGCGCACACAGATTTCACCCACTATGCCAACCCCAACAGGCTGATGCTGTTCGTCTATGATCATCAGGTCTAGCAAGGGCACTGCTTGGCCTGCTGACTTGATTTTGCCCGCCATTTCGCCATCAAACACGTGTCGCTCTGGGCCGAGGATAGTGATGACAGGCGCGGCTTCAGTCTGGCCATAGGCCTGAGTGAAACTGGTGGTAGGTAGTACCTCCATGGCTTTACGAATCACGGGCTCTGGCATTGGCGAGGCGCCGTACATAACAGATCTAACACTGGTTAAATCAAAGTCGGCAACGTTGGGGGCATTCACCAGCATGTTAATCATGGTGGGTACCAGCAGTAGCCGCTGAATCTTATAGTCGGCGATACCTTGCATGGTGGCGGTGGGAACAAACGCCGGTTGAAAATAATTTGTCCCCGCGGTTGCGGCCGATGTCATGCAAACAATCGCGTCAGCGATGTGAAACATGGGTGCCACGTGAAGAATTCTGTCGCCTTCACAGCAGTCGAGTAATTGCTGGGACTGTAGGGTGTTAATCACCAGGTTACGATGACTAAGCATCACGCCCTTGGAGCGCCCCGTTGTGCCGCCGGTATAAAACAGGCCGGCGATATCATCATCGCGACGTCTGGCGTCGGCTACAGGCGCGGCAGCTACTAGGCTGGCGTAGGTTAGGCAACCCGCAGGCGCCGCCCCATCATCGACAAAGATGATGTGCTCGACATGGTTCAATTCAGACTTGATTTGAGTGATCAAGTCGGCAAAGTTGCTGTCGATGAGTAACACCTTGGCGGCAGAATCATTCAGCCAGTAAATCACCTCTGGTCCGGCTAGGCGGGTATTGATCGGTTGAAACACAGCACCTGCCCAAGGCACGGCAAACATGAATTCAAAATAGCGATCACTGTTAAGCGCCAACATGGCGACACCATCGTTCTCAGTCACACCCAGCTTCTGTAGGCCGCCCGCGAAGCTGGCGATTTTGTCGCGGAACTCGTTCCAAGTTTGCTGGCGCTCGCCGTCGACAGTTGCGAGCCCATTGCCACGGGTCTGTGCTGCCCGCTTAATCATCTGAGTCATTGAAAACATTATATATTCCCCACTAATGCTGTTTGCTAAAGCTGCTGGCTGCGACTCGCCAGCAAACGAATTATGAAACATAACAAGATCGGCCGCGTAGGACAAATATGCGGACAAGTCCTTCATTTGAGCTTGAGTCTCTTGCGGCTACCGAAGTACGCAAGGGTTACAGGCGCTGAAGTCTATGATCAACGCACTGCCAAGCAACGCGTCCGACAGCACAGTTGACTCTGGATAATCGGATAATCGGATAATCGGATAATCGGATGATTGGCTGTTGGCCGCGCCTAGTTTAGGATGTCGCTGACCTATAGCAGCACGCGAGCGGCTGCACGTACGGACTTCGACCATGTCATCAGGACGCTTTTCATGATCAGTGGCATTACAAGCGCGCAGTGGGCGCAATTTGACCAAGACGGCTTTGTTATCCTCAGCCAAGCAGTGCCTCAGGCAACTATCGACGCGCTGTGCCAGCGCATTGACGAGATTATGCTCGGCGAGGCAAGTCTTGATTATGACCGTATGCTTATGCAGCTTGACTCCGATGATGGTGCCTATGACTCCGCCGGCGAGCAGTCGCGAGGTCACAAAGGCAGCACCTTAAATTATCGGAAGATCCAGCAGCTTGAGAAAGACCCAATCTTTCTGTCATTTATGCAGCTACCGCTGTTCGAAGCCGCTGCTCGCCACTTTTACGGTGATAATGCGGTTGCCATTTTTCGAGCGATGTTTATGAACAAGCCAGCAGGTCGTGGCACGACACTGCCGCTGCACCAGGATCGTTGGCGGGTGCTAGACAAGGACCCCCGGCTGACGATTTACACCGCGCTGGACGCGGCGGATGCGGACAACGGTTGTGTTGAAATTATTCCGGGCAGCCAGCACAAAATTCTTAACACGCAACATCCAAGCGGCTTTCTGACGCCGGCGATGGCGGCCGAGTACGCGCAGGATCCGCGCCGACAGCAGTTGATACTGAAACCCGGCGATGTGGTACTCATGAATCCTTGGATGTTACATGCCAGTGGCATTAACGATTCCAGCCGCTCTCGCCGGGCCTTCAGTGTTTGCCTGATGGATGCGGCTACTAAGAACATGCGCTATAACCGGGTAGCGTCCAAGGTCATCCTGTTTGACGAGGTGTTGCCAGCCTGAGACTTGGTCCATCGGCCCACGTCGCGTGAGTGCCGCTGCTGATACGATGGGGAAGAATGATTCTGCAGACCGGCCCCGCCTCGATATCTTTGGCGTCAACTAGCAGACACTCCGAGCGGTCCTGGCGCATATCTGTAATAAATGTCACAAGATAGCCATCGTCCTCGTCTACTGCATTAATGCGCGGCACAAAAGGCGCCTCGCTGCCATAGCGTTCTTCGCCGAATGCCAGTTGCCAGGATTCTCCCGTTTGAAGGTCATGCTTGACCACGCCCGAGAATAGAAACCAGCCCGGTTTCGTAAAAGTTGAATAACTGTAGCGTGACTTGCGGCCTGCATACTGCTGATTAAAAGACCCGAACTCCAGTGTCCGATCGTCCAGATGTTGCTCGGTCGTCGTGCCGGTTTTGAGGTTAAAACGCCATTGATGCAAGCGTGACTGGAACGAGTGCTCATCTATATTCGCCATCATCTGGCCCACCATTGGGGGCATGCCAGGGAGCGGTGGTGGCGTTGGCTGTTCCTGAAAATAACCGTTGAGGATAATCTCATCGCCTTCCTCATAGGCGTTGTTCCAGTGCAGCACATAGGTCGGGTCGGCCTCGAACCAGCGGATATCTGCTTCACCTCCATAGCGCGGGATAATGGCAAAGCGTGTTGGTAACTCGGGGTAGTATCTGACGTGATGGCGGCCCTTTAGCAACAACTCAGGATCCCAGAACAAGGGCATATCGATGAGTATTGAATAATGCTCGGTAAAAGCCATGTCATGGGGCAGTCGCGGACCAGGCGTAGGTACCGGCGTGTAATGAACGAGTTTGTTGTGCTTGTCGACCACGCCATAGTGCTGGTAAGGCGGATGCTTGGAGTAGTTAAAAAATAGTAATTCGCCGGTGCGCTGATCGACCTTAGGATGGGCCGAAATGCCGTCTGACGGTGTCCAACTTTCAATCTCTAGTTGCTCAAGCGTATAGGGGTCCAGTCGGTAGCCCTCACCGCACTGCCAGAAGGTAGTGAGTATTTTGCCGGCATGCACCACGACGTCCGTTGACGAGGAATCCTTGACGCTACCTTGGGCGCCCCAACCCGGTCGTTTTGAGAGTCTTGGGTCGTTAGCGATGCCAGCCCAGAGCGCCTCGCCAGCTTCCTGTTCAGCGACGAAACCCCGCGTTCGGACAAAGCGGTTCTTGTAAGAGGCTTTGCCGTCGCGAAATGTCATGGTGTGGAGCATCGCGTCGCCATCAAACGGATGATAGTTTCCCAGCGGCTCTTGCACCGGATTTTCTGTATTGCGGATATAAATACCATCAATGTCTGACGGTATTGTGCCAATAACAGGCATGTCTTCGGCATCAATTTCGTCAAAATTGGGCGTCCACGGGCCTGTCAAATAAGGATGTTCGCTTGGCTTCAGCGTATGCGGAACCGTGTGCTTGCGAGTGACTGTCATTGTCGCGGCCTTTGTGTGTTGTTTGATTAAGCTAATGTGTCCACGCGCCATGCCTAGTATGGCTAGTTAGTTGTTGCCGAGCTTTGGCTACCGAGATTTATGTTGCACCGATCGCAGATTCCAGTACCAAGCGCCTGTTCCGACCAGTACATTCGTCGTGGCTGTCGCAACGAATATACCGATGTAGCCAAAATAATGGTTAGCGACAATGGCTAGCGGTACATAAACAAGCACCGTGCGAACCAGCGAAATCGTCAAAGCTGGCAGCGGCAGGCCGCGTGAATTGAAGCTGGAGCTGGCTATTTGCATGATGCCCATAAAGCCAATGCTTAAGGGAATTATCAGAAAAAATGCCCTGGCGACTTCATGTACTACGGGGTTGTCGTCGATCATTCCCACAACCAGGTCACCCACTAGCATCATCAACACGAACGTAAATACGCCCCAGCCTAAGCTGAACCAATTGGTGAGTAGCAGAGCACGTTTGACTCGGTCAAATTTACCCGCCCCCCAGTTTTGCCCGATGAACGGCTCGACAGATGATGAGGCTGACCAAAGTATCATGTGCGCCATGGTCTCCACGCGGGTCGCAACGTTGTAACCGGCAACGACTTCATGTCCATGACCGGCAAGCAGGCGCGTGATAATTAGCATGGATGCGGGCATCACCAAGCCGCTCATTACCGCGGGTCCACCAACGTGAAGAATGTCCAGCCAAGATTTTTTGATTCCTTTCATGGACAAACGCATCATCTTTGAGCGATGCAGCAAAATGCTATACAGGAAAATAGTCCAGACTCGGGAGATGACGTAAGCCCAAGCGGCGCCGCCGATTCCCTGTGCCGAAAAGCCGAACCAGCCGAAGATGAGCACCGGCCCCAACAGCATTTGGATAACCGATCCGGTGGCCATAATGATACCTGGGCTAGCGGCACTGCCGGTTGCGCGCAGTAGCGTTGAGCCCACCATGGCTAAAACAAAAAAGGGTACGCCGAGCATATATACCTGCAGATACTGCGTTGCCATGGCAAGCACCTCACCCTCAGCGCCGAGGCTGCTGACGATGTCGTCGGCATATAATGCTGCGAGTAAGCCCAGCAAAGCGCCTACAACGATGGCCAGTAATTGGGCATGGAAAACCAATACCGTGACCCGCTCTCGGTCGCCAGCGCCCATGGCGCGAGCAATGACGGATGAGGCGCCGGAACCGATGCCACCCGCAAACGCGAACAGGGTGAAGGTGATGGGGAAGGCGAAACCCATGGCAGCCAGAGCCTCGGTGCTGACCATGCCCAAGTAGAAGGCCTCGGCTAGTTGGGCAATATTGATGGTGATGGCACCCATAGCCATAAAGGAGCCTAGGCGCAGAAGGTGTTTGCCTACGGGTCCTTCGGTGAAACCAATCTTCGGTTCGGCGGCCGTCGTTGTCGGGGGCAGGCCTGATTTAGGCAATGCTGCCGTGGGTTCTGTTTTGTCGCTCAGTGGGTCACCTATGGGTGGCATGTTGAGAGGTCTGAAAAGTGTGATTGTTGACATCATACACAACTGGCCCGGTGATCCCTGCCATTTCGCTTCGCCATTGCTTCGTCATTGCTGAGTTATCGCGCAGTTATCGGGCAGCCAACATTGTCTGTCGTTAAGAAAAAGTCAGAGTTTGCCAAAGGTTAGTCTTTCTAGAATAAGCTTAGCTGCTCATTCGCGCGGTGAAATTGTCCGCAATCGAGCCTGCTGCTCTCTGCGTGAAGCAGGTCAAGTTTTTTCACGGCAAGACGAAAACGTTGTTTGATGAGATCGGCAAAAACGCCTTCGCCGGTCATTCGTTTGCCAAACTCACTGCGGTAGTCCTTGCCCCCGTGGCTCTGCTGGACGATATTCATGACGTGTGCTGCACGGTCTGGATAGTGTTCTACGAGCCAATCTCTAAACATCGGTGCTACCTCTCGTGGCAAACGCAGAAAAATGTAGTTAGCCGTGTGGGCACCTGCCGACTTACTGGCGCTTAAGATGGCTTCTAGTTCGTGATCGGTGATGCGAGGTATGACCGGCGCCACCATCACCGTCACGGGAATGCCAGCACTGGATAACTGCTCTACAACGCGTAGGCGCGCAGCTGGTGAGGCGGTTCTGGGTTCAAGGCGGCGCTTAATTTCGTTATCAAGTGTCGTGATACTGACCGCTACGGAACACAGCTGTTTTTCTGCCATGGGTGCCAGTATATCTAAGTCACGCAGGACCATGGCGCTCTTGGTAATGATAGAAAAGGGATGTGAGAACTCTTGCAACACGCTCAATAGTTGCCGGGTCGTCTGCACCAGCGCCTCCGCAGGCTGATAGGGGTCAGTGTTGGCGCCGATAACAATCGGCTTGCAGACATAGCTAGGTCGGGATAATTGTTCTCGCAGACGCAAGGCAGCATCGGGTTTTGTGACGATCTTAGTTTCAAAGTCGAGACCCGGTGACATATCCCAATAGGCATGGCTTGGCCGCGCGTAACAATAGATACAGCCATGCTCGCAACCACGATAGGGGTTGATGGATTGCTCGAAAGGAATGTCCGGGGATTGATTGGTCGAGATTATCGTTCGTACTTGTTCTTTTAGGAGCTCGGTACGGATGGTCTTGGGTATCGCATCTTGCCACCAGCCATCATCCACGGGCTCGGTTTGCAGCGGTTCAAATCGATTGGCGGGGTTCGACAAGGCGCCGCGTCCTTTCATCGATCGTTGGTTCGGTTGGTCAGGGGTGCCTTGCATGCGCAGCATGGTACCACTACTGTATGTTTGTACAACAAAATATCAAACGACGCGTTAATGATATTAAATGCCGGTGCTGCTGTAACAAAGCCGGTTGCAGCACGTCCAGAATAGGTCAAGATGAGTGATCATAGCGGTATATGTAAAAAGCCTGCAGGGCATCAATAAAAACCAACAGCAGCTCTTTTGAAAAGAGCGCTAGAAAACGCGATGTGAAGCGCGATAGGGAAGTCGATATGATCAAAAAAAGTACGCTGAGTAAGTATCTACCTTGGGCTTTGGTCAGCTACATAGTATTTGTGTTTCTGCAGTCGTTGGCGTTCAAGTTTTCGGGTTCCAAAGAAACAGTCATTATTTTTAATACGATCGCTGACTGGATGCTGGGATTCCCGTTTTTGGTGCCGATTGCGGAAGCTTTTCGCGCCCACGGTGGGCTTATTATCGGCTGTATGGAACTACTCGCCAGCGGTCTGCTGGTATTTTCTGTGACGCGTGTTTGGGGAGCGCTGATGGCGATAGGCATTATTAGTGGTGCGATCTTCTTCCACTTGTTTACGCCGTTAGGTGTTGATCGAGTTGTTGACGAGGCAGGCAACACAGACGGTGGCGTTTTATTTTTCATGGCCTGCGGAGTTTGGCTCTGCAGTGCTTTTTTAATCTATATTAGCCGAGCGGCTTTACCGGGGCTGGGTGGACGCCAGGCTACGGCTGTGGCTCACTGATAAAGGCGAACCGCTTGTCATCATAGCGACCGGTTTGGATAATTGTACGCAGGCTACGCATGGTCTCAAAAGGCGCGTCGATAAGCAGCCGGTTAGTGAGCCAGGCGGGTACTGGGCCGCGTGGGTCAATATGAGCCTGTGATATCACGTTAACCTGACCGTCACCGAGAGGCTTGAACGTCCAGGAGGTGACGCCGTCAATAATTCTAACCGCTTTTTTGGTCTCGGCTAAAATACCGTCAGTAGGTACGGCCAGCATAATAACGGTTAGCTCGGTAGGGTCCTGCTGCCAAGTGACGTGGGCAAGAGCATCACGGTCGGAAACGGGCCAAGGAATATCATTATAAGAATATACATACAGCTCGGTTTCGGAGATCCGTTCATGCACGTTTGAACGTTTGCACAACGCAGCGAGCTCTGGACAAGCGCTGGTGTCGCTGACCAGGCCCACGAGGGCATTTAGGGTAGCCTGAATAGTCATCTCGGCACGCACTGCCTGGTGCTTAGAGCCCGTGACATCGCTGACGGATATGGTAATTTCGTCTTCTTGACGTGCCTCACGCCAGTCGAGTTCTTCGGCTGCAATGGCCAGAAGTGCAAAGCTGGAGCAGATCAGGAAGGTCACGGCACACTGAAATTTACGCATAAGGCTACTCATGGTTAAGCAAGATGATTAAACATTTTGAATTCTGGCATCCGCGACTATTCGAATTACCCTACTACCTATATCTGTGTGTTGGAGCGTTGTCGCGACGATTGTCTATCAAATCCCTGGCGAAAGCCAATTATGCGCTGGACCATGGGGAGATCGGCATCGGTTCGAAATTCAAGACTCAGATGGCGTTTGATCAGGCCCGGTTTTTACCGACCGAATTACTCCACGTAGATGCCACGCTGGCGGCAAAGTTAGCGCAGGTAACACGCTTCGGTGCTGCCCATGGCTATCCCCTGATTCTCAAGTCAGATATTGGCAGCGTTGGCAAAGGCGTATTGAAATTAGAAGCGAACGACGTTGTCAGTGACCGTCTAGGCCAGTTACGTGGCAACTACATACTGCAGGCATATACGCCTCATAACCTTGAATATGGGGTGTTTTTCGTGCGCTACCAGGGGCGTGCGCGCATAACCGGTATCAATAAGAAGCACTTCCCAACTGTTATTGGCAATGGTGTTGATTCAATTGCGTGTTTGGCTCGTGCCCACTGCCGCTATACGGCAAATTGGCAGACGTTTTTACAATATTTTGATGTTGCGCGGGTGCCTCTGCGCGATGAGCACGTGCAGTTATCGTTTATTGGCTCTCATACTATGGGCTGCAAATTCACTGACGATACTCAACTGCTAACAGATGAGCTGTTGACGGCAGTCGAGCAAATCTTTGTCGATCAGCCGGGATTCAATTTTGGTCGACTGGATCTCAAGTGTGCCAGTGAAGCCGCTTTTAAAAACGGCGAGTTTCTGGTCATCGAAGTGAACGGCGTAGCATCTTTGCCAACACACATGTTTGATCCAAGCCACAGCGTGTGGCGCGGTTATCAGATATTTTTCGAGCACGGCCGCTGGCTGCTGAAGATTGCCGCCGAGCAACGCCGTCAGCCGATGACGCTTGATAGTTATCGCAATATCGCGAAGCGAGTGGCGCACAATTATCGATTACTTAATGACGCTCATCAACAGCTGATGGCGCCTGATCCGGCTGAGTCTTGAGGTTTACGCTGATTTAGCGCTGTCTTTTTCGTGCTCACCAGCGGCGTATTCTCGGCCATCATGGCAGCCGCGTCGACGTAAATGCACAAGAAGCTGGTATTAAATACCTCATCAATGATCGCGCTATCACTGACCCGTGCGCCTAGCTTCAGGTAACCCTTGAGCAACGTCGGAATGTTACGGGTGGCGTTATCAAAGTCGACTTGATCTAGGGCAATGTTGCGTATGGATACATGCTCAACAATTGGCTTCGGCATCAAGGCTTCAGGTGCCAGATTATTCTGGTAAAGATAAGATAAAACAGGCCGGTGAACGGTAATGTCAGTGCCAGGAAAGCTGGCACATCCCAGCATGACATCAACACCTTGTGTAACGATAAAGGTCATGGCAAATTTCCATATCAGCATCAAGATGAGACCATTTCGACCTGCTGGATCAATACAAAACCGGCCCAATTCAAGCAGGTAACAATAGTGCTGCCGAAGTGCGGTGAGATCAAAAGCCTGCTCAGTGTAAAATGTTTGGCCTGGCGTAAGCGTGAAGTTACTCGTCAGGCGCAGTGTGCCCACCACGAGGGTTGACGTTGAGCGGCGATCAATAACGATGATGTGATGGGCCCTGGCGTCCCATTCGTCGATGTCGGCCTTTGCCTTCATCTTGTGTAGATCTGGTTTGCCACCTTTCTCTGCGTACATGACGCGATAGCGGAGTGCCTGAGCGAGCTGAATCTCTTCCGGCGATCGCGCCAGTCGCACCTCATAATGGCCCGCCGTGACAGGTGCCATTGAGCTGATACTGCGCCCTCTATCGGCTTGGATGTTTGATTGTGCTGCAGCGAGAACGTCGGTCATGATGTTTGCCTGTGCTGCAAGGTGGCGGGGGACAGGCCGGTATGGTTGTCGACCTGCAGACCGAGCATGCCCATCATGATACGAATTATGGCCAGATGATGCACTGTATGGCTATGTAAAAAACGTAATTCTCGCCGTAATGTTGAAAAAGTCGGCGCGACCGCCTTACTGTCTGCTTCCTCTACTGAGATAGCATTCAGTACGGCTGTGGGAGGGTCTGTGTGGCGTAAATCTGCGAGCATGAGCAGTTTATCGCAGATCGCCGCTAGGAGCGCGCTCGCGACCTTCGGACAGTGCTCCAGCTGTGAATTGCGGTGTCGATTTTCATAGTCGATAGACTGGTCATGGATACCCTCTAAAAGACAGTTGTAATGGTCAAGAATGTGTCGGGTATGGGCCCCAATAGTACTGTCGAAGCAAAGCGGTAAGGGCTGCTTGTAGGCGGTGCTGGTGAGCGAGTGTAGTACGGTGAGCAATGATGTAAGGCAATCAATCGAGGCCTGCAGTTCTGTTGTGGCAGGTCCGTGTGCCGCTTTGTCACTTAGGCACCGTGGCGCGGATATAGGGTGCATCATTGAATGCTCACAATTTGTAGTTTCTGGACCGATAAGCCGTAGATAAGAGCGTACACGCTGCCGATCACAAAGCCCGGCATGATGGTGGTGAAAATCATCGGGGTATCGATCAGCCAATGGATGCCATAGGCAACGCTGAGGGCGAAAGCGGATGATGTTGCGCTGGCCAACAACAGCGTGCTGCGTGGTCCGGCCTTTGCGTACAGTATGAGTAACTGTTCTATTAGATAGCTTGAACCCATGGTCAAGGCAAGACTGTAGGCACCTTGCACTAGGCCAGCACGAAGCGCGGTTTCGGCGCCAAAGCTTAAATTGACGTAGTAGGCCCAGCCACCGTAGGCCACAAATCCCACGACGCCGGTGAGGCCGCTACGCAAAAATTTGGACCTGGCCAGGCGTGCGATCATTGCGCTCATTGTGCGGTAACGCTCGCTTGCCGTTTGACCGATTCAAGATAGTGGGCCGGTACGACTTCCTCTTGGGTATTAAGCGCGTCGAGCAGCCCTTGCCGAACAACATTTTCACAATATACTGCGCAGGCTTTGCGGCTGCTGAAGTCGGCTATTTTTACCGGCTCGTGGCAGACGAGCGCGACCTTAGCGCGACCTAGGCCCAAACCGTTGAGAAAGTGTGACAAGAAAGGCATCGGGATGTACCACGCGTAATTGTCCCGCTCAGCCTGCTCCATTCGATGGTTTTTGTAATGGCTATAGGCAATTGTAATGGGTTGTATGTAAGTGTCGCTGTCAGTCGCTGCGGCAAACAAACTGCTCCGAAAAGTGGCGACGTGGGTGCCCGGCGTGCTGGTGCCCTCCGGGAAGAATATGAGGTTACTGTGATGCGTCAGATGCGCTTTCATGATCGCCACCTGTTGACCAGCACGGCGTGTCTGGCGCTCAAAAAACAGGGTGTTCTGCAGCCGAGCGAGCTTGCCGAAGACGGGCCAGCCGGCAACCTCAGACTTGGCGATAAACGCACCGGGTAAGTGCGAGCCGAGCACGAAAATATCTAGGTAGGACGCATGATTGGAGACATAAAGCGTGGGACGGTCCTGTCGCAAGGTGCCAGTTTGAGTGATATCAAGGTTGAATAAACCGGCAACCCCGCGATGAAAAACTAATATAAGTTTGTCAGTTTTAGGCAATCGTAATGCTTTACCGACAAAAAACAGCGCGACCAACAGTGGAATCCAGAGCGTCAGTAGCAGAGCAGAGCCTGCTCGCTTCCACGTTGATATTTCTGTCGTCGTATTTGTCTTGTTTATTGCCATAGCCATAGCCGTTGTCGTAGGAGTCTTAAGAGTTGCCGCAGTCATAATTGTTGTCTTAAATATCGCCATGGTTCCTGCTAGAGGAATCCTAGATGACCAAGATACAAGCCTATTATAATTTTGACGCCCATGGGGAGCAATTGTTACATCGACGTAGCGAAAAAAAGCATCATTAAGGGGCCAGAGCCGTCGGTGTTTCGGCTGTTGGACTATACTTAGATTTTATGACTAACTGGCACGTAGATGAAATTTGTAATCAGATGCCTGCTGGTGATGGCGTTTTTGGTACTTGTTGCTGGGACTATCCGCTGGAACTATACCCAGACCAGCCTCTATAAAGTTCGCGCAGGGGCAACGCGTATTTGTTCAGCGATTGGGCCGGGGATAGACGTTACGGAGCTTGAAAAGCTGGCAGTTGAAGAGGGTGGCAGCTTTGTGCAGGTCACTAATAATTTTGGGCTTGCGGCTAAATCGTTCTGCCGCTGTGGCGTTTATTTAGAGCGTCGTCAGACGATCAGCAGTGACCATCCTGTTTGGTGTTTGCACTAGCTCGATTTATCCGTGGTGGTCGGCTTCACTTAGCAATGTCTGTTAAACATTCCGGCCGTTTACAGATCTGCGGGTGAAACACGTAATATCAAAACGATAAATGGGTAAAAGTAGCCAGTCTTGGAGACAAAAAAACCAGCGATATTCATCGATATGCTCAGGCGAGTCTCTATCGCCATTGCCATCACCATGACGTTAACCGGTGTTACAGGTGGTCTATGGGGCTGCCCGTATCGCCATCTTTTAAAAGGCGCTATTAAAGAAAGTCGCTAACTCGCTACAGACGCGATGCCGGCTTTTTGTAAGAGCCCTTGGTAACGTTCGTCTTTCCTGAGTTCGGCGAGTTGCGGCCAGGTTTTGAGAAAATACATGGACGGAAAAGCATCTTCGTCGATCATTCGCTCCAACCAGTAGAACAGTCGCTCTGCGGCGGGTTCATCCAAACCATAGTAAACCCAAAACAGCGCTTGCGGGTCAATGTGTTCGTGTGTGGCGCGTGTCTCAAGCTCTGTTGCAACTAATGTGGCAGCAGCCTTGTCGCCCATCAGGCCTTGCATGCCCGCAATTAAGCCTTTCTCGAAGTCGATTCGATTGGGGTTGTAGCCAAGGCAAGGCTTGAGTAGTTCGAGTCCCTGATCGGCATCTTCATACAGAAAAGTAATGCCAGCGAGTGTCGCGCGGACGCCATCGGCTAAAAATCCGTCCCCGGCAATAGCCAGAGACTTATGAAAGTTGGTTAGGGCCTGAGCGACATTGCCACGTGACAACAAAGCTGCGGCATAGTAATACCAGAGACTGAAGTTCTCTGGGTCTTTGTCTATACAGCGCTCGAACTCGGCGAGTGCTGGGTCGAGATCGCCGACGGTCAAAAGTAGCGTTGCATAGTCGACCTGAGGTGACTCGGGGTCGATCTGTTTAACTTTTTTATACAGCGCTAGGGCCTCGGTGTACTGATGGTCGCCGCGAGTGAGTTCGGCTAATTGCAGGATCACAGCAGGGTTGTCAGGGTCGAGATCTACCGCATGGGTTAATGCATGGCGGGCCAGACCATGTGCCTCTTGCAGGGGCATGCGGTAACCCATGCGATTGAGATAGACATCTGCGAGCAGAATCCAAGCAGGCACGAAATTGGGGTCCAGCGCCACCGCGCGTTCGGCATGCTGACGTACTTTCTCGAGTTCCTCAGCGCCTCCTTGGTGCATGTTACGATCATAGTGCATCGCCAGCAGATACTCTCGATAGGCTTGTGTGTCTACCGTACGATTGCGGGCCTGATGTTCTAGCGTGGTTTCCCATAACGTACTTTTCAGGGCGCTGGCGACGCGTGCGGCTATCTGGTCTTGAACGGCGAAAATGTCGTCCAGTGTGTCGTTGTATACCTTCGACCATAAGGTATAACCGTCAATTGCTTGCGTCAGCTGCACCGCTACGCGCAGACGATTACCCGCTTTACGGACACTGCCTTCCAGCAGGTAATTAACATTCAGTTGAGCGCCAATGGATTTGGAGTCGCCGCCAACGCCCTCCTTAAACAAAAACGATGAGGTACGTGATGCAACAAGTAGGTCGGGGATGTGCGACAGCGCAGTTAATATCTCATCTGCTAGACCCTCGGCAAAGAAAGCATCATTCGGATCTGGTGATAGGCTACGAAATGGCAGCACCGCGATAGACTTGGTTGCCTGCAGGTCATGCGCTTCGACCGGGGCTTTGGCGCGATCAGTTTTACCATTAATGGTCTGCTCAACAGCCTGCAACACTTGATTAAGCGCGTCGGCTGACCGGGTGGTGGGCCAGCCAGTCAGTTGCGGTGTTTGCAAGCTACGGAATACAAGTGGCAGCTTGATCTCGTCAATCTGCATAGGCACCAGAACGTCTCGTTCCAGCGCCTCCATAGCCTCAGCGCGTACCCAAGTTGAAGACACCGAGTGTTGTGACCAGACCACGACGACACATCGTGCAGCCTCAACTTCTAGCTCGATCTCTTTATCGAAGGCGCTGCCAGTTTCAAGCTTGCGGTCCCACCAAACCTCATAACCAAGGCGTTCAAAGACCTCAACGAGGGATCTGAGCCGCTCACGATCTGCAGATGCATAGCTGAGAAATATGTCTGCCATATTGCCACTCCATTTAGCGACATTACTTAAACACTTCAGGCAGCCACTTCAGGCAGCCACGTCAGGTAGCCACTGCAGGTAGCTACTTTATGCGAGACGGCTGGCTGGCTAGCGAGTAGCCAGTGCTTGGTCAAGATCAGCTTTAATATCGTCGATATGCTCTATGCCGATGCTCAGGCGAATCATGCCTGGATTTACCCCTGCACGTGCCTGTTCCTCAGCATTCATCTGGCGGTGGGTCGTCGATGCGGGATGACAAGCCAGTGACTTGGTATCGCCGATATTGACCAGACGTTTAATCATTTGTAATTGATCATAGAACTTCACGGCGTTGTCGTACCCGCCCTTAACCTCGAAGGTCAGCAGTGATGCTGGGGTACCGCCGCAGTACTTTTGTGCTAACGCGTAGTGAGGGTGACTGGGTAAGCCAGCGTAGTTAACCGACGCAACGTCTTCGTGGGCCTCAAGATACTCGGCAATTGCTATGGCGTTGCTGCAATGGCGCTCCATGCGTAATGACAGCGTTTCAAGTCCTTGCAGCAATAAAAAAGCATTGAAGGGGGAAAGAGCAGCACCGGTATTACGTAGGGCAACTGTTCTCGCGCGCCCTATGTAGGCTGCAGGGCCCATAGCTTGGGTGTAAATAACCCCATGATAGGACGGCTCGGGATTGACCATCATCGGAAACTTGTCGCCATGCTCGGCCCAAGGAAATTTCCCCGAGTCGACGATAACGCCGCCCAACGAATTACCATGGCCGCCCATATACTTGGTCAGGGAGTGCACAACAATATCGGCACCATAGTCGAAGGGTTTCGTGAGTACTGGCGTGGCCACGGTATTGTCAACAATGAGCGGCACGCCGTGCTTGTGGGCAACATCTGCGACACCCGCCAGGTCAATGACATTACCCGCGGGGTTACCGATGGACTCGCAAAATACGGCACGGGTATTTTCATCAATTTCTTTTTCGATATCGGCAGGGCTGTCACTGGCGGCGAATTTTACTGTCACACCTTGGCTCGGCAGCATGTAGGCAAACAGCGTGTAAGTGCCGCCGTACAGTTGGGGCGTGGCGACAATATTGGTACCCATTTGGGTGATGTTGCTGATTGCGTAGGTTATCGCTGCGCTGCCGGCACTGACCACTAGCGCACCAACGCCGCCCTCTAGATCAGCCACTCGCTGTTCCAATACATCGTTGGTGGGATTCATAATACGGGTGTAAATGTTACCCGGCACTGCCAGGTCAAATAAATCAGCGCCATGCTGGGCGCTGTCAAATTCATAGGCCACCGTTTGGTAGATCGGCACGGCTACAGACTTAGTGGTGGGGTCGCTTTGGTAACCTGAATGGATCAGTTTTGTTTCGTCTTTCATGGATTGTTTTTCCGTTGGTCGTGGCTTCTATCGCGTACGTGAATATTAAAGAATGTGACGATCTCATGATTCAAACGCTGGCGCAATTCATCACGGCTGAGTTTTCCAGATAGGCCTAATGTTGAGGAGGCGCTGGATAGCTGCGGTGCGTCTGAAAAGTCCATGTGTTTGGTGCCCTCCCACAATATCCTAGTGGCATTACCCTGGCTATGATCGAGCAGGCTGTCGAGTTTCTGATAATTAATAGGGTCTTCCCAGCTACTACGGCCGATATACAAAAACGGCGTATCGAGTCCTGCATCGATAGTGTCGTCGGGGATGGGGAGCATCCAGCCATCAAGCGCGATCGTTGCCTTAATACGGCTGTCGGTGCTCGCAGCCATGATGCTCGTGGCGCCGCCGTAGGAATGGCCAAAGATACCAATACGTGTCAGGTCCATGTTTGCCCAAGGAGATTCACCACGCGCCTGGCGTGCAGTCATTACCTCTAATAGGAAGTGAATGTCGGCGGTTCTGGTTGCGAGCTGGGGTGTCCGAACCGCCCAAAATTCCTCGACCGTGAGGCCGTCTTCGGCTTTGGAGCGATAATCTGCGAGACTGCCATCATCGAATATTGTGAGGTAGGCGTCATAGGCGTGGTCGACGGCAACGACAATATATCCAAGGCTGGCGAGTTCTTCTGCCTGCACAGTGTTTTGATTCTTAGTCCCGCCGAGGCCGTGTGAAAAGATGATTACGGGCGCTTTACTGCTGCTTACCGCCGGGCTTGCCGCCAAAACAGCGTTAGTGCTGACATCGCCGATGTGCTGAATGAGAAATGCAGGTAAACCCATTTGTTTGGCCAGCGGCGTCAGGCGCTGCTGTGGATGGTCAATGTAGGGGTAGGGCGCGCCACTGACGTTCGCAGCGGGATACCATAACTGCACCATAATCCGGCGTTTGTCGTCGGCATCCAACGTAAACCACTCGTCCCGCGCGCTGTCGGTTAAGTCCATAATTTGGGTGCCAACCGGTGCTGCGCCAGACGGTGCGGGCAAATCATCGAAGGGCAGCAGGCGCGGCATGAGCGTCGAGCAGCCGGCTAATACGCTGAGCAAAAAGCACATAAGGACTGTCAGGATGGGCTTAAACACGTTGAAGACCTTGGCATGTAAGTTGAGAATGGCCCACATAATATCAGATTAAAACGCGGTGATGCGCCTCAAGGATCTATACGGCTCAAAGGCCATTCGTAGCAGATGTTTGTTCGTGGGTCATTTGTCCAAACGTTACGTGCTTGTCAAAGGCAACGTTTTAGGCCTCAGCAGGTGGCTCTGGCGGCAGGTCTGCTGGCGGTTCTACTGATTCAGGCGCTGTTTCCTCAGGCGCCTTCAGCA
This sequence comes from Candidatus Azotimanducaceae bacterium, assembly GCA_047630175.1. Classification (GTDB taxonomy): domain Bacteria; phylum Pseudomonadota; class Gammaproteobacteria; order Pseudomonadales; family Azotimanducaceae; genus UBA4582. Next base: position 20,395 of record JBLHVI010000002.1, on the reverse strand, counting down.
ACATCTCAAGTTTATGCGCTTGAAACTCGATAATATCTCCAGACAAGATTTTTTTACTTTTCTGCGTCTCAACCTTGCCGTTAAGCTTGACCAGACCATCGGCAATCATGAGTTTTGCTTGGCCCCCACTGTTGGCCAATCCCTCAAACTTGAGAATTTTGAATAGCTCTATGGGCTGTCGATTCATTTCGACGACGTGGGTAGCGATAATAGTCACTCCAAAAATAACAGGGGTTATTGCGTTAGCTGATCGGGTATCCAGCCAATCACCTAATCAAATATTAAGCGTGGTACTTACCAAGTACAGAGAATAACAGGTCATGAAACGCGATGGTGCATTCTTTTAGTTCGAACCCGACTTATGCCTAGGGCCAGAGCCACGCTGCACCGCGTACGCCGCTAGAATCACCATGTTGCGCTTGGACGATGCGGGTGCTGACTTGATCGGAAAAAACATAGCGCGGCAGATATTCAGGCAGCTGGTCATAAAGTCCCGCGAGGTTTGACAGACCGCCTCCCAGTACAATCACCGCGGGGTCAACGATATTGATGACCATTGATAGGGCCAGCGCGAGCAGGTTGCAGTAGCGCTGGAACAACACGACCGCTTGCGGATCACCGGCATCAATCTTTGCGGCGATAGCGCGCGCATTAATAGCCTGACCTGTCATTTCGAGGTAGCTTCGCTGCAGAGCAGGTCCCGCCAGCCAGTTTTCAACGCAGTCATCACGACCACAAAAACAGTGCCGTTGTCCGGCGATAGGTAGCGCCAATGTTTCCGGTGCATTCGGTTGGTACGCGGCCAAGGGCAACGTGTTGTGACCCCACTCGCCGCAGATGCCATTAACCCCTGAGAGCGGCTGGGCTTGGTAAACGAGTCCACCACCAACGCCGGTGCCAAGAATAACGCCAAACACCGAGTGGGCGTCGGTGGCTGCTCCATCACTGGCCTCGGATAGGGCGAAACAATCCGCATCATTGGCGATACGTACCGGGCGCTGCAGGCGCTGCTGCAGGTCTTCGCGCAGGGCCCGGCCGTTGATGCAGGTGCTGTTGCAGTTCTTCATCAATCCCGTCGCAAACGACACCGTGCCCGGCGTACCAATGCCTACCGGTATCTTGGCTGCATCTGCTGCGCTAACACCATGCTGTCCAATCAGATCTTCCATCAACTCCCCGACGAGCTGATGAACCACCTCAAGAGTTCCGTCATAGTCCCCTGCCGGTGTTGGCTTGCGCAGCCGGGTGCCGATTGTGCCCTCGACATCAAGGATGACGGCTTCAATCTTTGTGCCGCCAAGATCAATGCCAATGCGAGGACCTGCTGATTTGGTTGTTAAGGGTGGTTTATTCATGAACGAATATTACCACAGCTTTTTGATCTGGAAGGCAGCTTTGGTGAGTGCAGTGATCTCAGAGCGTACAGTCGCATAGCAGGGATGCACGAACTATAAGACCCTATTGACGTGTGTAACAGTCTCTTGCGGCGCCCGAGTTTTAGGTCATTATGCTGGTTAATTCTGGGCGCTTCTGGCTTTCTATTTGAATGCGTCAACCTATGAATAATTCGACAAAGCGGGCTGTACATCACCGCGACGCAATAACTGGCTGGCCGCTTTTGATCAGACGCTCAGTGACCGAGTTGTCGAGTGAAGTAGGCTAACGCCATAGATAAGTCGCGGAGCAAGCGACATGTGAATCAAGTTATTGAGACGTATACACAAAGCGTAGAAGTCTATGCAGATCTTAGTCTGGGCAGCTGTAATAGTAATGTGTCTGCTACAAGCAAAATCCGCGCTAAACTGATAAAAATTTGCAGATCTGTTAGAGGATGGAGAATACAAAACGTATCCAAAATAGAGTGTGAGTTGCTTATATCATGGCGATATTACACAACAAGCTATACTTTCATCATCAGATGACGAACTGATTGAAGCTCTTACCGAACAGCTTCGACGGATAACCAAGAAGAGGATACTATCCATAGTGATAACAATAACATGTGGATTCCCGCAGTGAGAACTACAGAAATAGTGGCCGCATGCAACACGATGCTCAAATGCGTTCCGCGCCTTCGGCTCTCCACGCGAGGGCGTTTCAACGCCGCCCCTTAGTGTGGTGTTGAGGATCAGCAAGTCAGGCTCTTTAGTAGTCCTAGCCAGCACTATCGTCTTCATTCCTAGCCATTCGCTTCTATGCGCCACACAGCATTGTAACGCGCCTCGATCATAAATCGCTCAGCGATCAATCCATTATCTCACTCAGCGATGGCGCGTAAAAGTTGCGCCGCAACCGTCAGGCCGATATTTCACTAGGCTCACCTAAGAGCACCGCGTGATGTATTTCCAACATGTAAGTGTTATCACAGTTATGCAAAAACGTCAGCCATTGTGTCGCTTGCCAGCGCCTAACTAGGTGCTCAGTTCGCTGTCTTGCGTCGCGGGGACGTTACGCGTTAACGCTGCAGCGTGCCCATTTGCGCGACGTCAGATGCCTTCGGAGAATTATCGAGCATGACAACGCAGTTTCGACGATGCTGTTTCTCGATGAGGAGAGCTTTTTGGAAGCTCTCCTCAAGCGTTAGTAAGCGGGACGGGCAGTCGATTCACCAATGCGTGCCGTGGCAAAGTGACGATTTTTCACTTGAACATTGCATCGAGTAACAGCGCAGAAGTTGCTTTTAACACAGCGTCGCTTGTTGTGTGGCAGAGGCTACAAAGCCACGAAGTAGCGGCGAACTTTCCACGTGTTCAGGCCGTCACGGGCCGGTCAACAGAAGCTGAAACACGTTATCGATGGCCAAGCGTTAATCTTGTGGCTATGGGTCAAGTTGATGATGTCATCAACTTTATATGGCAACAGTTTGCAACGGAATGAGGCGGTATCGAACATGACGATTAAGCCGTTCGCTCTACGGGCGCTCCTGGACAGCTGAACCTGTCACATCTTTTGCGCTCACAACAGCTGCGCTATATTGGCCTTCCGCTTGACGTGGCGTTGAGGCTGTCGCGAAACCCTGCGAGCAAATTTCAGGGGTAAATACTGCTAATGCACATCACCTTTGTCGTGTCACAGCACAAACGAAGTAATCAAAAGCGCTTTCTCGGTATCGTAATTTTTTCAGGAATTTGATAAGTTTCAAAAACCTAATCCATTTGCCGTTTCGTTAGCTGGCGTCAGTTACCAGCCAACGTCAATTTTCCAATGGCAAGCATCTACCGCTAACCTTGAAAAAACGAATCCTTCAAATTTTCCCGCAGGTCTCGATATGCTCAAAGAATTCTCGTCCTTTGCAACAACTTCTACCTGGGCCAATGCAGCCAAGCCATTACATCCGCTGCATGCCCCATGCTCCTGCTGTTCACCGGTTTTCGCAGCATTGCAAAAGACCATGGCAGTGACCAATGCACAGCTGGGTGATGCAAACTACTGGCAGCAGGGCCGACCCGAACCTGTGCCGGTGTCAGCTCAAACCGTGGTATTGATCAATGCGAGAATCCTGACGATGGATGATGCGATGTCTACGGCGGAGGCCATGGTCATCAAAGATGGCAAAATTCTGCAGGTTGGCTCGCGGGCAGAGATTTTGGCACGTGCAGATGAAGACCTGCAGGTGATTGATTGTCAGGATAAGCTACTGTTGCCAGGGTTTATTGAGCCACATTTCCATTTTCTGCCGGTCGCGACCCTGGGCAAGTTTGAGGATGTCGGGCCGTTTCGTTATCCAACAGTCGCTGGCGCAATCGCTCGGCTCAAGGTACTGGCTGACGCTGCGGCACCTGGCGAATGGGTCATGGCGCGCCAGTTCGATCCGTCTTTACAGGAGGGCGCCGATACGTTGACGCGTGCCATGCTCGATAGTGCCTCTACGACCCATCCAATCTATGTCTATAACGCTTCCCTACACTTTGCGTACTGCAACAGCAAGGCGTTTGAAGTGGCCGGTATTGATCGTGACTCAAGTGATGATAGTACCTCGGCCTACGGTCGTGATGAAGACGGTGAACTCAACGGTGAGCTGCAGGGCAGCAAGGTTATGGGCGCCGTTGCGCGTCACAACCCGGCGCAGAATAGCTATGATCTTGCGGATGCGTGCCTCGATGTTTGTGCCCGGGCGAATACGCTCGGCGTAACCACGTTCTGCGATCAGGCCACGGGTATGAGTCGCGGTGTTAGTGAGGTTGCGTTGTATCACGCGCTGGCCGCGTCGGGGCAGATGACGGCGCGGCTGCGCTATTCGCCCAGTTATATGTTGCAGGCGCGCTTTGATGAGTTGGGCCTGCAGTGTGGCGATGGTGACGATATGGTGCGTGCTGTGGGTTGGAAGATTGTATCTGATGGATCCAATCAGGGGTTTAGCGGCTTACAGCGTGAGCCTTATTTGCATTCAGAGCATAAGGGCGTCGCGTATGTCGCGCCGCAGGATTTGATCGACATGGTTGAAGAGCGCCTCCGGCGTGGCTGGGCGCTGGTGATTCATGCCAACGGTGACCAGGCTATCGACAACACGTTAGATGCGTATGAGGCTGCTTGGAATAAGGGGTTGATGACGAATACGCCTTGCCGCATTGAACATTGCTCTATCCTGCATGATGAGCAAATAGCCCGCATCAAGAAAATGAACCTGTCGCCAAGCTTTCTTATTGGACATGTGCACTACTGGGGCCAGGCTATGCGCGACACAATCTTTGGTGAGGTTAAGGTGAATCTGCTGGACCGAACGCGTGCTTGCGAAGATGCGGGCATTCGTTGGACCTTACACTCTGACGAGCCTGTGACTGAAATGGGCCCGTTGCGCTGTATACAAAATGCCGTGACGCGCAAGTTGTGGAAAGAGCCCGATACGGTGCTGGCGGCGCAGGAATGTATCTCCGTTGATATGGCGCTGCGAGCCATGACCCGTGATGCGGCGTGGCAATGCCATTCAGACCATGAGGTGGGTAGTCTTGAAGCGGGCAAGTTCGCTGACTTTATTCTGTTAGACGAAGACCCCCGTGAGGTAGATCCGGATACCATTAGCCAGATCAAAGTGCTGCAGACCTGGATGGGTGGGCGGCAGGTATATGCCGCTACCGAATCATAAATAGACGTGCGCTCGCAGATGTGCGCTAGCAGCGTGAAGGGTTAGCTGGATTCGCCGTAAGCGTTCCGCCGATAGCGCAACATTTTGCCGCTACCCGCGTTGTGATGCTGACCGTTTTGCAGAGCCAGCTTGCCATTCACGATGACCGTATGGATGCCCAGCGGTTCCTGCTGAGGTTCATCATACGTGGCTGTGTCAATCACCGTTTCTGGGTTGAACAACACAAGGTCGGCCCAGTAGCCGGGTTCAATTTTGCCGCGGTCTACCAGTCCGAAAGTTTGCGCTGACAGGGATGTCATGCGCCTGACGGCCTCGGGTAACGACAGCACCTTGTCTTGCCTTACGTACTTGCCCAACACGCGAGGAAAGGTGCCGAACAAACGCGGATGAGGCCGGCCGCGCAGATCGGGTATGCCGTCAGAGCCTACCATCATATCGGCATGCCGAAGGTTAGTAGCAACGTCGGCTTCATCCAGCGTGAAGTGAATACAAATAGTGCGATCGCCCTTCGGCGCTGTCAGGATAGTTCGCACAAGGTCCGTGATATCCACTGCCTCATCCCGCGCAATATCTATCAGCATGCGTCCTTCGTATTGTCGAAAAGCGGGGCATCCAGCAATGCGCACGACCTCGGCAAAATCACGATTGATATTATCAAGATTGAAATATTCAATCATGCGACCGCTGCCTGCCGTGTACGGGTAAACATCGAGGGTGACCCGCTGCCCGCGACCCAACGCCGCATCAATTTTTTGCAGTGATTGCGTGACCAGACCCCAGTTGGGTTTGCCGGCGGCCTTATGGTGAGATATGTGCACGTGGACATCACTTTCAATGCCAATAGCCAGCGTTTCGTCCACCGCTTCAAGTAGGCGGTTGCTTTCATTGCGCATGTGCGTGGTATACAGGGCGTCAGTGGCTTTTGCAGCCTTAGCCAAGGTGATAATCTCCTCGGTCTGGCTCCACTTGCCGGGGGTATAAATGAGTCCGGTAGAAAAACCGCAGGCACCTTGCGTAATGGCTTGCTCAACGAGGCCATACATTTGCTGCAGTTCAGCTGCATTGGGGGCGCGTTTCTCATTGCCCATGACCATAGCGCGTACGGTATTGTGGCCCACCAACATCATGTTGTTGATGGCCGGTCCTTTGTCTAACACCGCGGCAAAATAACCCTCCAGATCAGTAAAGCCCGCTTCAATACCCGCCAAAATCCCACCACTCGCGCGGGCCGAGTCGATGCTGGGGTCTGCGGGTATAGCGCTGAAGCCGCAGTTACCGGCGACAACGGTGGTCACACCCTGAGCGAGCTTAAAAGCCATGCCTGGGTGACGAAAGAAAGCGCCGTCGTCGTGCGAGTGCGTGTCAATAAAGCCCGGCGCGATATGTGCGCCTTGGCCATCAATTTCGAGCGTGGCGGCGCCGGCACTGCCCACTGTTTTGATACGGCCGTCACTAATTTCTATGTCGGCGTCAAAGGCGGGGTTGCCCGTGCCGTCTAGCACTTTGACGTTCCTGATGCTGATATCAGTCATAGTGTCGTTTCCTTATATCCCATAGGTGGCAGGTGACTGACGTAGCCATTCGCCGACTCGCTCGCCGATCATAATGCAGGTCAGGTTGGTGTTGGCGCGTGGTACAAAAGGCATGATCGATGCATCAGCAATTACCAAGTTGTCGAGGTAATGGCAGCGGCCGTATTGGTCGACCACTGCATTGATATCATCTTTTGGGCCCATCTTTACGGTGCCGCAAGGATGGTAACCGCTGGCAGAAAATTTGCGTACCAGATTATCTAAGCTTGCAGCATCGTGGCCCCGCGCTGGATCGGGGAACACGACGTCCTCGATCATATTGGCCAGAGGACCGGTTTCGGTGAACCTCAGAATATCCTGCAGGCAGGTCACCAGTCGCTGGGCATCGCGGTCATCTTCACAAAAACGGTTGTCAATAATAGGGTTGACTAAGGGGTCGGCTGACGCGAGTCTCACTTCACCTCGACCGTATTGATATTCGACCACGCCAGCGATGCCAAATCGGGGTGGATCTTTGGGGCCGCCGACAAAGCTAAGTTGTTCGATTTGAAGATCGTTACGCTTATCAGAACCAGCGCAGGTATAGCGCAGAATCGTTTGGATAATAGGTGAGTCTGTATCGATTAAACTGCCCTGCTTGACGTTGGCCACGACTGACAGGGCAGGGTGGTCGCTGAGGTTCTGGCCGACAGCAGCAATGTCTTGCACTACATCAATGCCTAGTGCATTGAGTTGCTGGGCGGGGCCAAGGCCCGAACGCATTAAAATCGCCGGTGACATGATGGCGCCGGCGCTTAGTACGACGGTTTTTGCCAGCAGCTGCTCGATACTTCCGGCGGCGTTCTGAACCTCGACACCTACGCAGCGCCGTCCTTTGACGATTAAGCGACGTACATGCGTATTGGCCTTAATCGACAAGTTGGAACGCAGTCGCGCGGCAGCCAGATAGCTGACGGCAGTGGACACCCGCAGAAGTCCTTGTTTGTTCATCGGCTGGGGCCCGGCACCGGCACCATAGGGGTCGTTAGCATCATCGCAACGGGGATAGCCCAATGCATCCGCAGACGCTAAAAAAGCCTGGTGTTGGGGAAGTAGCTCGTTATGGGGATAACGGCGGATGGTAATGGGACCCGCATCACCATGATGGTCGGCGTGACCATAGTCCAGATCACGCTCGAGCCGATTAAAGGCTGGTAGCACCTGTTGCCAACGCCATTGATCATTCCCCATGGCTGCCCACTCGTCGTAATCCTCAGGCAGCCCACGCAGGGCGATGCAGGTATTCACGGCGCTGGAGCCGCCGACGACACGGCCGCGAGGGAAAGGTGATTTGCGGTGCTTCGTTGGCGCGTAATTCAGGCCCCAGTCATGCGCTTTATAAGAGTTGTTGTGACTGTTAATAAGGTCCGCTGGGGTATCTTCTAGGTGTTCGTAGTCTGGACCAGCTTCTACCAGCAGGACTTGCAGATTCGGGTTTTCAGAAGCGCGTGCAGCAATGACCGAGCCACTGCTGCCTGCGCCAATAACAATGAGATCATGCATAAGTCAGCCCCGCGTTAGTGCTCCTATTGTGCCTGTAAGAACGCACACAACACCAGACCCTAGCAGGCGGCAGAGAAACTTGGCGCTTAGCGGTCTTTATCCAGGAGTAGGTAACTCACGGTGTAGGCTACGAGCGTGGGTGTGGTTATGCACAACAACGCAACGACAGCAGCGATGCGAACAAACACGCGCTGGACGCCTAAATAGCGTGCGATTCCTGCACAGACGCCGCCGACCTTGCCATGGCGTGGGTCTAGCTGCAGTTGTGGCTGGCGTAAGTGGTTGTAACGACTGTTGCTGTATCGATCGGTGTAACGGTATCTGCGCATAAGAATTTACCACTAGGTGCTAGATGGGATCGAGCGTGCAGACTCAGCGCCGGGCTGCTTTGCCTTCAACGCGGCAAGCTCTGCCTCTAGCAGGGCGTCAGCGTGCAGGCCATTGATCTCGTTATGTAGGCTTTGGCGTTGTGTGCTTTCTCCGAGTTCCCAGGCTTCCAGCTGGCCTTCCATATCATCGAGTCGGCGCTCGTAGGCCTCGAACTTAAGCAGCGTGTCATCGTGCCGCGGGCTGTGGAGTTGACGCTTGACTTGCATGCGTGACTTGGCGGTTGCGCCACGCAAGATAACGGCTTTTTGCCGGCTGCGCGCCTGCTGCAGTTTGTCTTCCAGTCTCTGGGTGTCGTCCGTCAGGTTGCTGAGACTGGTGTCTAGGGTGGTAAGTTCAGCCGCCAGCTGCGCAATCGCTGTTTCCGCACTGCGTCGTTCTGCGAGCGCTGCTTTGGCTAGGTCATCGCGGTCACGTTCGATGGCCAGATTGGCCCGAGTCTCCCAGTCGTTAGACGTAGCTCGCAGTGTGTCGATTTGTTGGTTGATGGCTTTTTTGTCGGCCAAATGGCGTACCGTGGTCGCTCGCACCTCAACCAAGGTGTCCTGCATTTCTTGAGTGATGAGGCGAATCATCTTTTCAGGGTCTTCAGCTTTTTCCAGCATGGCGTTCATGTTGGCGTTAACGATGTCTGACATTCGGTTTAACAAGCTCATGGTGGATCTCCATTTTGGATAAAAGCGGTTCGATTTACATGAAGGCTAGCGTGCGTTGTTTTTTGACGTTTCGGGCGACTGGCTGGCCTGGGCAAAAATCGTCAATCATCGGCATGCAAAACCCATGTTGTTTTGTGTCGGCGGTATGCCGATGGATTGGGCTGATTTCAATCAAGATACTCGCGACGACGCCAACAGCGAGTATGGCGACGACAGTTAATAAGTACTGTGTTGACCGATTGATATGAGGACTCGTCTGCATTTTGTACCTTCTCTTTATCGATATGACGTGCAGTTGGGTTCAATGTCTGTGTTGCATCGACAACGTGCTGTTGATTGGAGTAAGGCAATACATGAATCGTGCCAACGTCGACAAAAGCTATTATCACATTGATATATATACACTTAATAAAGCTGACAGGGCGTTTCCCCGGAGTGGCGCTGTATTGTTAGGTAAGCCAACAGGCTGAAATATGGTGAATTTCACCAGTTGATCCGCGCGCTCTGCGATTCTGCGAGACATCTATGAGCCATCTATGACACATCTATGAAACAAGGAGGCGCGTTGCGCTATACTCGGTGTTTTTGTTTTCAAGGAGAGTACATCCTATGAATGGAGCTGAGAGCTTAGTAGAAACGTTGATCAATAACGGTGTTGATGTTTGTTTTACCAACCCAGGGACTTCCGAGATGCACATGGTAGCGGCCATCGGCAAGACTAATGGCATGCGCTCTATTCTTGGTCTGTTTGAAGGCGTGTGTACCGGTGCGGCGGATGGTTACGGGCGCATGGCGGGAAAGCCGGCCTGTACTTTGCTGCATTTGGGACCTGGGTTGTCCAACGGTTCGGCCAACCTGCACAATGCGAAGAAGGCCAACTCGCCCGTTGTGAATCTTATTGGTGACCATGCGACCTACCATAAAAAGTATGATGCGCCCCTAACGTCAGACATCATCGGTTTGGCGCAGCCTGTGTCTGACTGGGTGAGGACCACAGAGTCTGCTGAGAACTTGCCCGGGGATGCGGTTGATGCCGTGGTAGAAGCCAGTACAGGACAGGGTAGAATTTCAACGCTCATCGTTCCCGCTGATTGTGCGTGGAATGAGTCTGTTGCGCCATTGCCGCTCAAAACTGCACCACCTGCTGGTTCCGTGTCTGAAGCAGCGGTAGGTCAAGCTGCAGCGCTATTAACGAACGGCGCTGTGACCATGCTTTTGGTCGGCAATTTGGCGCTGACAGAACGATGCCTCGAATTGGTAAACCAGATTTCTCAAAAGACGGGTGCCCGTGTTTACTGCGATACTTTTTTCACGCGTATGCCTCGGGGTGAAGGGCGTTGCGAAATTGACCGGTTAGCGTATTTCGCCGAGCAGGGTGTTGAGCAAATAAAAGACGTTAGCCAACTGATCATGGTCGGTACGAAGGCGCCGGTTGCATTTTTTGCCTATCCCGAAAAACCCAGCGAGTACTACGGACCAGGTAGCGTGTTGCATACGCTGGCGGATGTTAGTCAGGACGCTGAGGACGCCTTGTCACGTCTTGCGTTGGCGGTTGGAGCCGAGGGGCTTACGCCCATCAAAACGCCGCTGAATAAGTCGGCCAAGGGTGCTGATGAGTTATCTTCGCGTACGGTGGCGATGAGTTTTGCGCATTACTTGCCGACCCAGGCGATTGTGGTTGATGAGGGCGCCACCGCGGGTGGTGGTTGTTACCCAAGCGCTGCCCAAAGCGAGCCGCACGATTGGCTGGCATTAACAGGTGGTTCTATTGGGTTTGGCTTGCCAACCGCCATTGGGGCTGCCGTGGCATGTCCTGATCGTAAAGTTGTGTGTATACACGGTGACGGCGGTGCGATGTATACCATTCAATCTTTGTGGACCATGGCGCGTGAGAACCTTGATGTTTGTGTCATTATTTTCGCTAACCGAAAGTACCAAATCTTGCAGATCGAACTCGCGCGGGTAGGTGCACAGTCGATGACCAAAAAGACGCTGGATATGCTCGATATCGGTAATCCAGATCTGAATTTCGTGCAGCTCTCTGAGGGTATGGGGGTCAAGGCGACCCGCGTGGAGACCATTGAGGCATTTAACGAGACCTACGCGGCAGCGATGCTGACCCATGGTCCACAGCTGATCGAAGTTGTTTTGCCCTAGACCGATTAGATGTGCGTAACAACCACGCACGAAAATAACCGTAATACTTGCAGGGTTGACCCGCTAACTTATTAAACATGCCTTTTAAAAGGCTGCTCGACCAGCAGTACCAATGCCTAGCTATGGAATGTTGCTTGAGACCCCGGATTGGACGTTAAGAAAATGATAGATTGTATGAAATCGAGTGGCAGAGATGCCGCTCTTGATGCCCTTGAGTCAGATACTTACGACTTGGTTGTTATTGGTGGTGGTATAACCGGCGCGGGAATTCTACGTGAGGCATCACTGCGTGGCTTGTCAGTCGCGCTGTTGGAGGCTGAGGATTTTGCCTCAGGCACGTCGAGTAAGTCCACCAAACTGATTCATGGTGGTCTACGGTATCTTGCTATGGGCCATATCCATGTTGTGCGTGAGGCAGCGTTGGAGCGTAAACGAGTGCATCAGTTGGCGCCGCACTTGGCAGAACCCAAATGGCTGATGGTGCCTGCTGCCGGGTACCTTGAGTATCTTAAGTATCAAGTCGGTGTCTCTGTGTACGAGCATCTCGGCCAGGTTGCTGGGGACGACAAGCACTTTAATCTGACCCATGCTGAGTTAAAGGCGTTTGAGCCAACATTGGACACCAAGGCGTTCCCGCGTGCATGCGTCTACCGCGAATATCTTACGGATGATGCGCGTCTGGTAATGGGTAACATCCGAGCAGGTATCAGTGCCGGTGGTATCGCGTTGAATAAACTGTCAGTGACTGGGCTGCTAAAACAGGGACAGCAGGTTAAGGGTGTGCAGGCTCGCTGTGCCCTGACTGGACGAGAGCTGAATATTAAAGCGCGCGGCGTCATTAATGCCGCAGGTCCTTGGGTAGAACAGGTGTGCTCAATGGACGGCGTCGCTATGCCTAAATCTATGGTGCTGTCGAAAGGCGTACACCTGGTGATACCGTGGGAGAAGCTGCCGATCCAGCATATGATTTTTACGGTGACCCGTGATCAGCGGCCGGTGTTCGCGATTCCGCGAGGTGATGTAGTGTACATAGGTACCACCGATTCAGTTTATCCTGATGGCGCAAAAATATGGCCTGAAGTCTTGCCGGAGGAAGTGTTGTATTTATTCGAGCCTATTGCTCGGTACTTTGGTGTGCGCCTGACTCAGGCCGACTGTTTGACAACCTGGGCAGGTCTTCGGCCGCTGATCGCTGAGCAGGGTAAGTCATCGAAAGAGATCTCTCGCAAAGATGAGGTCTGGGTTAGTGCTAGCGGACTTATCACCATTGCTGGCGGTAAACTCACGGGTTACCGGAAGATGGCGGAGGAGACCGTTGACGCGGCGAGTCGATTAATTGATGTGGCAATTCCGGATCAGTACGATGACACGCCGCTGCCGGGCGGCGACTTTTCTGGCACCATTGAGAACCAAGCCTTGTTGTTGACCCAGAACGCGCCGATGGTTGACAGTAAAGCCGAGCGTCTAGTGAGGCTTTACGGCACAGAGGCAGTACAGGTTGTTGCCTTAGGACCAGAGCCACTGAAGGCTGATGGTAGTGTGCTGCGTGGCGAAGTCGTCTGGGCGCTGCGCCACGAGGCAGCGCAAAATTTGGAAGATATTCTTTACCGTCGAACCAGAGCAGCCTTGTATCTCCCGGCAGAAGCGGTGGCGATCATAGAGCCAATTGCAGACTTGATGGCAGCTGAGCTGGGCTGGAGTGAGACGCAAAAAGTGCAGGAAATAGCACGCGCAAAAGTGTTGCTCGACGCCGATTTAACAGCGGTGATAGAGGCTGCGTAGGCTGATTAATGTAGATAACCCTATTAATCGTTGGGTATTTAGCATTGCCAACGTATACTGATCTGTAGGTTTTGATAGTGTGTACAGACAGTGGGGATGTTGCAGGCGAAGACAGTTTATTAAGGTAAAGCAAGGCGAGTGCGACGGCTGCGCTGTGCTATTATTTTGACTGCACCGTTGGAATCGAGGTAGCAATAACAAGTACATAAATTCCCGTGCTGGGTAGTGCGGCATTGTGACATCGAAAAGATTGTCGGTTTTGCGCCTCACTGGTTGTCTCCTGGCGACATAGAACAATTTCCCGAGTATCCAGTTATATGATGAATAAGATCGAAGCTCGATCAATACCGGCATTGTTGCAAGGCGCGCTATTGATGTTAGCACTGGGGTCGTCGCCATTGTTGTTTGGGGCACCTCAGATAAACCAGGAACAGCTCTATGAGCAGGCAAAAAAGCATCTGCGGTTAGGTGAAGCGCAACTTGCCTACGAGTTGCTTTCGGCGAGTGAAGGCGATCTGGCGGGTGTGGATGCTTTTGATTACTTGTACGGTGTTGCCTCCCTTGATAGCCGCAACCCCGGTGATGCCATCTTTAGTCTACAAAGGCTGGTGGCGCGTAGCCCTGATTTTGCCGGCGCACGCCTTGAGCTGGCGCGGGCTTACTTCGATATCGGCGACAATGAACTCGCGAAGGTCGAGTTCGGTCGCGTGATGGAGGAGAACCCTCCGGCTAACGTTGCTGCTGCTGTGGCGCAGTACCAAAAAGCCATCGCCTCGAAGGCTAGCGCCTATGAAACGACGACACAATTTTATTTTGATCTCGGCGGTGGTTACGACACAAATGCACCGGCGGCAACTGATCAGCAGCTATTTTTAGGTTTTTTGTTGGCTGACAACAACCTTGAGCAGCCCTCCAGTTTTTCTGATCTTGCGGTTGGTGCTTTTGTTAACCGGCCTTTGTCGACAAGCTCGCAGATTTTATTTACGGGTCAATTTGATCATCGCGTTAACGCGCAGGCGCATTTCGTCGATGCGTCTAACTTGAATTTGGGTGCAGCTTGGAACTGGCAAGAGGGTAGCAACGGGTTTTCGCTGGGGGCTAATACGCTGTTTGCGGCATTGGACCGTGAGTACAATCGCCAAGACGTCGGTGTAACAGCCAGTTACATGCGCCAAGCCAGTGACAGTGTGCAGTTGTCGACATTTATCCGCGGCGGTCAGAGCCGGTTCACTGATGTAGCGTTGAGTGTGCGCGATGTTGACCAAGTTATGTACGGGTTGAGTGTTAGCAAAGGCTTTAGTGCGTCGCAGTTGAGCTTCTCGATGTCGGCTAACACGGACGAAACCATCGATGCCGCATCGCCATTTTCAACCGACGGTTACAGTGCAAGCCTTACCAATATTTGGTTTAGACCCGGTGGCAGTCAACACACCGTGGCGGCGAGCTTTGCAAGGACCACTTTTGAAGATACTTTTTTTGAATTGGACCGCGAGGACGAGATTCTGAGCCTGAGTGCCAGCAGTATGTGGCCAGATTTTCCGGCAAAGGGCTGGTCGACCTCCGCTCACGTCAATTATAGCGTCAGAGATTCAACGGTTGGCCTGTTTGAATTTGACCGTCTCGAGGCCGGCGTGTCATTTCGCCGTGTAATGGATTAGGTGCTGTTTATGTTATTGAGTAAAAATCGTCTGTTGGCCGCCTCAAGCGTACTGATCCTGATGTTAATGCACAGTGCGTCGTCGCTTGCCAGTGTCGGCAAGGTGCTTTATTCCTTCGGCAAAGTGTCCGTAGAAACGCCCGCGACTGTCAAGATCAAGCGAGGCGATCGTATTGAAGCAGGTCATGTCATCGTGACGGGCCCGAAGGCGTACCTTCAATTGTTGCTCGACGATGGTACCAAAATCGATCTGCGCCCCAGTTCGCGATTTGTGGTCGAGTCTTTGGAGATGCCGGCGGAACCGCCCAGTGCCGAAAACCCGCGTGGTAGGCCTGCGATTGGTGCCGGTAAAATACTACAAGCAAATTTCGCCTTGCAGAAAGGTGGATTTAGAACAAAAACAGGCTTGGTCTCCAAGCGCAACCCGAAAGCTTATCGGGTGGCAACGCCGTCTGCCGTTATCGGTGTGCGTGGTACTAATTACTC
Source organism: Candidatus Azotimanducaceae bacterium (assembly GCA_047630175.1). Taxonomy (GTDB): domain Bacteria; phylum Pseudomonadota; class Gammaproteobacteria; order Pseudomonadales; family Azotimanducaceae; genus UBA4582. The sequence continues at coordinate 5,113 of JBLHVI010000002.1, read as the reverse complement.
TGCGCGCTTCTGTGACGGAGACTGTGGCGGCAGCGCTGCTGATGGCCTGTTTATAGGCGTCTCTGAAGGCGCAGGATCTATCACCAACAACGGTGGTGAACTGGAACTCGGTAAAAATGAATATGGCTTCGCTGCAGATTTTGAGACCTCGCCCACGCGACTGATGGCACCGCCGGAATCGTTGAACGATGTCGGTCTTGATGGATTGGAAGAAGAGGAAGAGGAAGAAGAGGAAGAAGAAACTGCAGCCAGCGAAGAAGAGGCTGAGGGTGATGAAGAAGAAGCCGATGCCGAAGAAGAGGTTGCTGAAGAAAGCGGTGACGATGAAGAAGCGACAGAAGAAGTCGCTGAAGAAAGCGGTGACGATGAGGAGGCTGAAGCTGGAGAAGAAGTTGCTGACGAAGTTGCTGACGAAGGTGGTGACGAAGAAGAGGCTGATGTAGAAGAAATTGCTGAAGAAGGTGGCGGCGAAGCAAAGGCTGAGTCAGAAGAAGAAGTTGCTGTTGAAGAAAGCGTTGCCGCTGGAGAAGTTGCCGAAGAAACCACTTCAGGAGAAACCACTGCAGGAGAAGACAGTGGCGGCGAAGAGGGTGTAACAGCGGGTACATCTATTGCAGCAAATACTGAAGGTGAGGCTAGCCAATTGGGCTCTGTCACTACAGACGATGGTGGTGGTGAGGCAGGCAACATGGGAAGCGTCGAAGGTGGTAACAGCTTAGGTAACTTGGATTCCGAGTTTGGCTCAACATCGACAATATCAATTGCAACCAATAGCGTGGTTAGTGCACCCACCGCAACGGTAAATGCCGCACCTGTCAGCGTGCCAGAGCAAACCTCTGTCGTCGAGCCGCCGCAGGTGGTTGTAGTTACCAGCCCAACGGGTGATCCGGTAGATATCACAGACGGACAACCTGTTTTTACTCCGCGAGGACTGGCTTTTGCGCTGAGCCCGACAGCTGTTGGCATCAATACCGCAAATGAGACCATGTTATTTGACTCAGAAGGTAATCTAACAGGATTTACTGACAATCGTGCATCAGTAAATCAGGCTGTTAGCCTGGGCACCGCGCGGAATTTGAATTTAGGTGTTGATAGTGACAATGGACTTAAATGGGGCCGCTGGGCGCAGGGTATCGCTACAACCCAGGGCACCAATGCGACAACAGCAACCCCCGTTGATTTGACAGAACGTAGTTTGCATTGGCTTGTAGGGCCGGTTAATGCGCCGGCCCAGGTGATCACGGGTACAGCAAGTTACACGCTGGCGGGTAATACTGATCCAACCAATAGCACGGGACAGGTAGGTATTTTAGGGTCCGCGACTTTTGCGGCTGATTTCACGAATGGCACCGTTGCATCGAATGTGCAGCTAGGGATCGCGAACGAGGTTTGGAAAGCCACTGGCACCGGAGCGATCAACGCCAATTTGTTTAACGGTCTGTATAACACAGTGACCATCAACGGTGTCGCTGGCGGCAATGGCACGTTCGGTGGTGCTTTCACTAATGTGGTCAATGGCACTGCACAAGGCGCGGGACTGACGTATCAGCTGGTGAACGGCGCGAGCAACGTGGCAGGTGTGGCGATCTTTAGGCAACAATAGCGAATGTACAAATAGCGGTATCAACGTGTTCTGCACGTTATGGGAGCTAATAGGCATCCATCTGCCGGCTGTTCGTTCAAGCGACCGCCTAGCAGCTAAAGGGTATGATTTCATGCGTGCGCGAATGAGCAGAGTTATTAGTCCGAGGGCAAATATACGTGGATAATCAGAAGTTCGGATTTGAGGTTGTACTATCACTCAAGCATAGCGTGATACGCGCAGGGCTTGGGTCTATCGTGTGCGCCGTTGCGCTAGCATCTTGCGGTGGTGGTGCAGAGCCTCCTACGGTCTCATTAACGCCACCCGCGCAGCAGCAAGCGGCCTCTTCACTGAACGGTTCTGATAACGGCACCGTTGTCATTACCGGTGGCGCGACGAAGGGTCCGATTCGCGGTGCTAATGTGACGTTTTATGCGCTGGATGAGTTTGGGTTTGCTGACGGGCCGGCGCTGGCGACGGCCATCACAGACGCCACCGGTAATTTCACGGCAAGCATATCTGGCACCACTTCGCTGGTATTAGTTGAAACCCGCGGTGGCTCATTTATTGACGAGTCTGACCAAGAGCCAGATCTTGCGCTGAAGCGGCAGCTCAGTTTGTCTTCAACGCAAGGTTTCGTGTCGATATTGCCCCCCGGCGCGACGACAGTTGCAATTACGCCTTTTAGTCAAGCGCTGGTAGAGAAAGTTCGCCTTGAATCTCAAACAGGTGGTTTTGACACACGATTTTCAACCAGTGCGGCCGAGTTCAACACAATCTTTGGCTTTGATGTACTCACAACGATTCCGGCTAACCCTTTGCTGTCAGCGACCAATAGTTCGCCGACTTCTGCACAATATGCGTTGTTGCTGGGTGGCATCGCGAACGTGATTAATAACGTGTCTATTCAGCTCAACTCGGCGACACCTACTTTTGAAATTATAACCGCGGTCATTAGTGATTTGGCTGATGGGTCGATCGACGGCAGTAGATTCACTTTCCCGGTCACGCTGGCCAGCAACGGCGCAACACTGCCAACCAACATTGATTTTACCGCCGAGATGGGTCGCTTCCAAAGTAACAATTTCGCGAACTTCTCGATGGTTACACCTGCGGTGATAACGGTCCCCGCGATCATTCCGATCATTCCGATCATTCCGATCATTCCGATCATTCCGATCATTCCGATCATTCCGACCATTCCGGTCTTGAACAATGCGCCAACCGCTAATGCCGGGCCGGACCTTACGCTAGCCCAGGGCACCACCGCGACGCTCAGTGGCGCAGGAAGTGTTGATAGCGATGGCACTATTGCGACTTTTGCATGGCTGCAGCAATCCGGTCCTACCGTTAGTCTGAGCAGCGCCACTGTTGTTGCACCAACCTTTACCGTGCCACCCAACGTTATTGGCCCATTGACGCTGTCGTTTCAGTTAACCGTGTCCGACGATAGTGGCGCTGCGGCGACAGACACCGTACTCGTTAATGTTATGCCTGCTATTAACAACAACAAAATTTATGTGTTAAACGAAGTCGCAACACCCCTTGAGTTCGGTCAGGATATCGACGGTGGTTTTCAGTTTGTATTTAATCCTGATGCGACGGGTTTAGCGACAAATGAAATGTCTCAGGCCGCGTTTACCTATGCCACGACTGGGCCAACGCTAACGATTGATTTCAGCGCCGTGGGCGGTTTTGTAGAAGTCACGATTGAGCCAGATGATGCCTTCAACACCAGTGGTAATAGAGACGACATACGGGTGACTGAGACTATTGATAGTTTCGTGCTAACGCTTCTTCAGAACGGCCCGGGGCGAGATTTATTTAATATTCAGCTAACCGGGCAGGTTGCTAAGTTTAATGTCACGCAAAATACTGTGCTACCGAATGAGATTGTTACTGAATCGTTGCCTGTTGTTGTCTATGACTTCACCGCCATAAGGCCTTTTGCAAGTCCTGGTGGGCAAAAGCGCTCGTTGCTGACGAATATTTCGAGTCGTTTTGTCTCATTACAGGACATACCAAACATTGCGCTTGATGGACTCACGTTTCAAGCAAACGGGACGGGTACCGCGTTTGAAAAGAATGTGAGTTTTACCTGGGTGCTGGCTGCAGACGGCCATTTGATTGTGACTTTTAGTGACGGCGAGATCGCCAATTACTACCTGCTGACTCGCCGCCCCTCCGGAGATGTGGTGCTTGCGGACTACAGATATGCTGATGGGGTTGTCAGAGTTTCAGCCGAAGTATCCTTTGTGGATGATCCCGCAGTGGTCTGGGACGCAGCGACGCTGGGTGGCTTGTACACCGGCCGTGGCAGCGATATGTTGGATGATGGCACCTTGGTGAACGACGATGTCGTTGTGCGCTTGTCACCCGATGGCACGGGCTTAGTGCAGGGGGTCGTTATTAATGCCGCGACGGGTGAAATTTTCCCTGAGAATCGCGGTTTAGGCATTTGTTGGACGGTTAGCGCTACGGGCGAATTAGTCATTAACCGCGTTAATGCACAGGACAGCCTGTTTCCCGGTAGCCGACAACCAGACCCCTCATTCTGTGGGAGTCTTCTTGCGAGCGACGTGATCGTGCGTCGCGAGTCGATCTTGTATGGTCTTGATGCGGGTAAACTGGGCACGGTGGTGCGCCAGTCAGAAAATACTTGTGACCCTAACGCGCCTGCGCCTGCGCCAGGTTGTGGTATTGAGGTAAGAGAATTCTTTCCGCGTCTGTTGGAGCGTGGGTTCGTATTCAACGGTAATCCGCCTCTGGCAAGCAATAGCGAATTCTTGGTGGTGAGTGGCGTGCCAGTCACCTTTGACGTGGTGGCGAACACGTTAGATTTTGACGGTAGCGTCGACCCCACCTCCGTGCGAATCATTGGGCAGCCTGCCTTCGGGACTGCGGTGGTAGACCCCTTGAGCGGTGTAATAACCTACACGCCAACGGGCGTTGGTCCCCGAGATGCGTTCTTTTATCAAATTGATGATCTGGAGCAAAACCCGTCAAATATTGCACGGGTGGGATTTCAGATCGACCCGCCCACGGCTGTTGCCAGCAGTACGATTGCTTTTGTGAATACTTTAGGCATTGCCACACTCAGCAGTGCTGGGTCAGTTGATAATACCGGTATTGCCAGCTTTTTGTGGACACAATCAGCTGGAGAACCCGTCGTCTTGGGTGATGCCACGGCAGCGTCGCCGACCTTTACTGCGCCAGCAACCTCGGGAACGCTCACCTTCATTCTGCAGGTCACTGATACCCAAGGATTGTCCGCTGACACCGCGGTTACTATTGCTGTCACCGTGCCCATTGTGCCGCCGGTGGCAGTCGCGAGCAACATCAAGTCATTGCAGGCGCCCGGGACTTTTCAGCTGGATGGCTCGGGCTCGACCGACGACCAGAATGATATCGTTAGCTTCCAATGGGTGCAAATATCAGGCGGTCAATCTGCTATGCCGCTGACCACGCAGAATCAAGCGTTGGTGTCTTATCAAGCACCTGCTTACACATTTTTGACGGGTGAGACGCTCG
>JBLHVI010000001.1:0-196275 GCA_047630175.1 Candidatus Azotimanducaceae bacterium | reverse complement strand
CCGTGAGGCCGCTATGGTAATTGGCGTTGCACCCTATGTCGGCGATCTTCTTTCGGGTATCAACGCCGATAATTTTGTGATTCACGGTGAGCTCGGTATTGATGATCTTGCACCGTTACCAATACAGCGATCTATTGCCATTGGCCGGCTAAAGTTACTACATGTTGGCAGAGGAGTACGCACTAAGGGATTGCGCGACATTGTACGAGCCATGGCGGCACTGAAAGATCTTAAAGGGATTACCCTTGATAGTGCTGGGGCTGGTGCGGAGATTGAGATTTGCCGGAAGGAGGCAAAGTTACTTGGTGTGTCTGATCGGATTACATTTCATGGCCATCTGTCCCGCGAGGAAATAGAGCAGTTGTATGCTGCTAGCGATCTTTTTGTTTTTCCAAGTTTTCGTGAACCAAGCGGAAGAGTGATATCGGAAGCATTAAGGTGGGGCTTACCGATTTTAACAACAAAAGTGGGGGGTCCTGGCGCCATTGTCGATTCAACCTGCGGGTTTAAAGTCGCCGCAGATAATCCCGATCAACTCTCTACCGATCTCTCGAATTCACTACGCGAGATTTATCAGCATGTTTTTTGGCTTATACCCATGCGTATTGGTGCTCGTAACAAAGTCGGCAAAGATGGGCTGTGGAAAAACAAGGCACAACTTATGCTCAATGCCTACGACGCGGTACTCCAAAAACAACTGTCGAAAGGGGCTGCTTAATGTTTCGGACTAAACAACCAAAAATTCTTGCAGTAGCCTCAGGCGGCGGGCACTGGCTACAACTACTCCGCTTACGTCCTGCATTTGGTGGTATTGAATGTATTTATGCCTCTGTTAATCAAGATCAATCGAGGGATGTTGATCCTGACAAATTTTACCTAATACCGGAAGCTAATCGAGATACAAAGATCATGTTGCTGTTGCTATGCCTAAAACTCACTTTCATCATCTTGAAAGTCAGGCCAACAGCGATAGTTTCTGCGGGCGCGGCACCAGGTTACCTAGCGATTCGAATAGGACAGCTCGTTGGTGCTAAAGGTCTATTTATTGACTCAATCGCTAATGCAGAAAAACTCTCGTTATCCGGCGAACTAGCCAGTCATCATGCAGATCTTATGTTGACACAATGGCCGGCGCTTAGTCGAACAAGGCATGTTAAATATCGTGGCAGTGTCATCCATACGACAAAGTTTGGAGATCCAACATGATTTTTATCACAGTGGGGACGCAGTTGCCTTTCGACCGCCTAATAAAATCAGTTGACCAGTGGACAGGTTATACACGGGCACGGAATGTTATCGCGCAAATTGGTGAGGGCAGCTACCTGCCAAATCACATGAAGAGTCAACGGACTTTTTCGCCTATGGAGTATCAACGCATTGTTGCAGACGCTGATTTGATTGTTTCTCATGCAGGTATGGGCGGGATTTTAACGGCATTGGAACTTGGAATACCCATTGTTGTGCTAGCGAGACGAGCTGACTTAGAAGAACATCGGAACGACCATCAATTGGCGACTGCGAGAATGTTTAGCGACTTTCCGCAGATTTACGTTGCGGCTGACGAAACCGATTTGCCGGCCAAAATTGCGCTAGCACAGCGAAAACCAGTTGAAAAATTTAATGATTTCGCTCAGTCAGCCTCCCCTGAACTGCTATCTGCAGTACGTGATTTTGTTAAACAGAGTGCGGCCATAGGAAACTACCAATGACATATCTTGCTTCGATCATCATTCCCGCATACAACGAAGCTACCGTTATCAATCGGTGTCTAAGTGCTATATTTAGCGGAAAAGGCCCAAGCCAATTCGAAGTTATCGTTTCTTGCAATGGTTGTGATGATAATACAGCTGACGTCGCAAGAGCATTTCCTCGGCATGTCAAAGTGCTTGAAACAGAAATCGCTTCAAAGCCGTTAGCCCTGAATATGGCCGATAAAGTTGCTACGTGTTTTCCACGTGTTTATCTTGACGCCGACTTAGTGGTTTCTGGCATCGATATCCTTCTACTCATCCAGGCACTAACGCACCACAAAAAGATCGCAGCCTGTGGTCATATGGCCGTCAACGCCAATGCGTCCAGTTTCTGGGTGCGGGCTTTTTACAACATTTGGCCATTGAGTCCTTATCATGACGAGGGTAAATTTGGTGGCGTGTTTGCACTTTCAAAGGCCGGCCATAAACGTCTGGGTGAATTTCCACACGTCATCAACGACGATGAGTTCGTTCGCAGATTGTTCAACCGGGGTGAGTATGCGCATGTTAATGAGTGCATATTTCAACTATTTGCGCCTCGAAATCTGCAAGACCTAGTTAAGATTAGATCGCGTGTCATTCGGGGTAACAGAGAACTAGAAAAACTAGGGCACATTTCGGAGAAGGCGAATAGTTTTGGCCTGTTAACCATAGCGAACAGGGTTGTTGCCCATCCGCGTCTTTGGCTAAGTTTCATTTTATACACCGCCATCAATTTCTGGGTTCGAATAAAAATAGCAACGCCGGGATCTGGTATTTCGGAGCGTTGGGAACGTGACAACTCAAGCCGATTGAAGGCAGCAGGCTAGGCGTGTGACCAGCACTTACTCTCAATCGAACGAAGCAGCGGGCGCCGCAGCACCTTTTGTAGGAGATCAGAATCTTCTTAGAGTTCGAGAATTTATCGAAGCAGAGTCGCAAAGCCCTCCTGATCCAGTCAAGTTCGTCATTCGAATATTCCGAGGACGCCTCAAATTAGTTGCGCTACTGTCGCTTATAGCCGCTGTCATATTTGGTGTAGCAGGATTTCTGATGAAAACGCCCGTTTATCAAAGCGAAGGCCTGATAAGAGTAGCAGCAAATAAACCATCAATTCTTTACGGCGGCCAAAGTTCGACAAATTCTAAGCACTATGATGCTTTCGTTGAGGCTGAAGTAACCTATCTCTCAAATCGTCCAGTGAGAGATAGGGCAATTATGCTGCTCGCGACAACAACGCCTGAGTATGCTGACGTAACCCACCAGGATTTCGACACACTGATTTCGATTAAAAGAAAAAAGAGTTTAATTACTTTGTCCTCAAGTCATGAGGATCCTAAATTTGCACTTGCAGCTCTACAGGCCCTTATTGACGCATACTTCGCGGAGAACGCAGAGAAAATAAGCAAACGGCAAAATATTCGTGAATCCGAGTTAAGCAATAGGGAAAGCGAATTACTGCGCCAGATTGAGAAAACGAATGGTAGATTGCTCGCTGTTGGTGGTGAGTTCGGTTTACAAACGTTGCTGAAGGCCCATCTAGCAAAAATTTCACAACTAGCGAAGGTGGATCAAAAACTTTCTGAACTGACGAATATAATCGCCGAATTGGAGACTATTGGCATTCTATCCGATGTTAGTACAGTAGAAACTGAGATGATGCGGGCACTTGTACTAGACAATGCGTTGGCTGAAATGATTTTCGATCAGACGAAACGCCGGACTGAGTTGGTTAGCTTGAACCAACGGTATCAGCCATCTTCATTGCAGGTTAAAGGTGCTTTGGCACAGTTGGAAATTCTACGCACTGCAATTAAAGAAAGAAGCAAACAGATCATTAATTTAGGGATTTCTAGCAAGAGTATGGGAAGTGACGCTGGGAGTGTAGAGTCACTGGATGAACGTAAAGCGCTACATAGACGTTTAACAAATAGACAATCGGAACTAGAGACGCAAGCCAAAACGCTCAACGAAAAACTGGTAGAGCTCCAGTTTCTCGAAAAAGAGAGAACGGCACTGAGAGTTCTTTTGGACGAAACGAGACGAATTCTGGACGAAGTTAGAGTTGAAAGCCGTGATGCGCTGCCGGGAGTCATTGAGCTAGTTTCTAAAGGCAGGCTAGCCGATCGAGCGTCTGAAGATAAACGCATGGCTCTCGCAATACTTGGTGGTGGAGCTGGCTTATTTTTGGTTATAGCGAGTGTTTTTGCCTTTAGTTTTGTTCAACCCAGAGTCAGATATAGCGATGACCTTGATAGATTTTCTCGCAGCGCGCCAATGTTGGCTGTAATGCCACGAGTTGAAAAGACCGATGAGGCAATCTATTTAGACAAGGTTAGTTACCTTAGGAATAAGATCCAACTACTAGACAAACCAAGGGTAAATCCAGATCAGCGTGGGCGTGTCATAGCGCTCGGTGGTGCTTCAGATAATACTGGTACGACAGCCCTGACAATGGCGCTTGGTGAAAGTTTTGCTGAATGTGGGCTACAAACACTGATAATTGATGCCGACCTTTTGACCAGTGATTTGACAGATCGACTTGGGCATTTATCGCAAGTCGGTTGGCGTGAAACTTTAGCGGGCGCTACCGCAGTTACTCCGCAGCGCGTCAACAACATTGATTTTTTACCTTCAGGACTTTTGGATTCTGTATCAGACCGAAGCGTATCATTGCCGAAAGTTCGAGCCGCAATCGAAGGGTTTACGCAGAATTATGATCTAATACTGCTCGATATCGGTGACGTTCAATCAAGACTCACTTCGCATCTAATCGTCTCACAATGCGATGTGGTGGCGCTCATGGTCAAGGCTTATTGTACGTCAGGTCCTCTAAGGAAAACGATTAGTGGTCTTGAAAGGGTTGCTCCCAATGGGCTCAACATAATCTTTAACTATGCGCCTGAAGACGACCCTGCACTGACTTGAAAGGATTGCTGTGCTTTAACAGCGTAAACGGCACTCGCGACTAGCTGATGAAAGAAAGAGATTGTGCAAGCCACTCGCTCACAGCCTTGCCATAGCCCGGTATCGTGTTGTCCCTATCGACGATACCGCCCACCCGCAAAGAACGATCTGGTGAGGGCCAATGGAGTATAACTCTAAGGTCTTTTGCTCCCCTATGTCTCTTCTACGCATGCAGGCTGTACCCCAGACGTAGGCCTCAGCGTTAATTGTTATGTTGCAGCGCAATGATGCACGACCACTGCTGCAGATCGTGCGCGAAAACCGATTAGTCGTTTTGTAGGGATGATCGTCATGCCTTTGCTAGCGTCTTAACGACTCGCCTACGCATTAACCAACGCTAGTTTGAATCTGAGTCCAGGTATTTTAACTGAATAAACGGCTCCAGCGTGCCGCTTATAAGCGATAGCGTTGGTACAATACGTTCGATCACGGCGTTCCAAGATCCCAGCATTGTGTTTGGAATGTAGATTATATCGCCGGACTGCAAGGCCAGATCAGGCGAAGACCCATCGAGTATACTTCTAACATTTACGGTTAGCAGATCACCCTTTGTTGGAGAGTGAGTTCTTATAAGCCTCGTTTCTTTCAAACGCGCAGATCCCGATTTAGGGCCAGCAGCTTGGGACAAGGCCTGCAGTAAAGTGGTGCCATTGCCGAATTGTTGCATCCCAGGCTTGTTAACCGCGCCTAAAACGTAGACCTTCAAGTCCTGCTTATTTGGTACATAAAGGGTATCACCTTTTTTCATCCAGACATTTTGCTTGAAAAAGCCGTGACTCAAAAGGCCGTCAATGTCCACCGCTACAATATGATTATCTCGAAGCAATCTGGCACCGGGCAAGTAGGCATCTGCAGACAAGCCCTGTCCGAGCCCAAGCGCCTGCAATATGCTTGTAGGTTGGTCCATATAAATAACGCCCGGTGTATTAAACTCTCCCAGCAAATAGACCGGCCGACTGCGATATTCTGACACTTCAACGACTATCCACGGGTCTTTGAAAACCCTGAGAAACATACGCTTCAAGTCAGATTGAACTTCAACTGGGGTTTTCCCAATGACAACCATAGATTCCATAATGGGGAGTTGTATTATCCCATCGGCGTCTACGCGAGATTCTATGGCCTCAAGACCAGACTCGCCATAAATGTTGATCTTTAAACGGTCGCCATACCCAATTCGGTAGTGAGCCTCAACAGGCCCGTTGGGAGCGATGTTTCCTTGGTTAATCGATATCTTATCTAGTATCGCGCCTGTCTTTATATAACCTAACCTCGATGGAATCGCGCGCGAAGTCGTGAGACTTTCATCTAACACAGGTTGCATAGAACTACACCCCACAACAACACTCGTAAGGATTACAGAGGCAGCGAAAACGAGCGTATTACTGGCTATTATTGCTTTGCTTCGTTTATATCTGCAGGTTGAGAATTTCAGCATCATATTAATGACTCACATGTAGGTTGGATCACTTCAACGACTAATTACATGTTATCAAGCAATGCACATGCCAAATGCCCAATCGAAGAACGCCTTGAGGTAGCGTCATGTTCCAACGATCGTATCCCGATTCGCAACCACGGCCGCAATTTGCGATTCATTTCGAGAAACACATCGCAAAAATCAGCTCGCCTCAGGTGATCCTGACAGAATCGGTTGGCACATTGATTGCAGTGTTAGTCTTCACACCACATTCTTTTTGGCGCAGATGAAACTCTTCGTTTTTGTATTTCAGGCTCTTAGTGTTGACCAGTCAATTCATTTGGTCTGTATCAACATAGCCTCGATACGAGTGCTTCTAGGATGGGTTGTAATATGGACTGTAAGACTGGCTTTCCTTTCATGAATTTAACCAAAATACTATTAGCGCCAGCGCTATTACTCATACTGTGTCTGATTTTCCCACCCGAGCTATCGTTGAAGCTAGGTAGCTTTCGAATCACATTGTATCGACTGATTCTACTCATAGCATTTTTACCCTGCTTGTATCGTCTACTTGCCGGTAGCTGTGGAAAAGTGGTACTCGCCGACTTAATGATGATTGGACATGCGGCTTGGGTTTTAGTGGCGCTCACGGCCAATGAAGGGCTTGCCACGGCAGCGGAATCCGGCGGCATCTATGTCATCGAATCGCTAGGTGCGTATCTTATTGCGAGAGTCTACATTCGCAGCTTCGAAGATTTTCAGCGTCTATCACTAACCATCGTTGTGACTGTTTCTGTACTAATGATCTTTGCAATACCGGAGTCGTTAACGGGAAACCATTTCATCCGAGAGGCATTTAAGTCCATATTTCCATCGACTGTGCTGCCTAATCCCGAACCCCGACTGGGCATCGACAGAGCCTATGGGCCGTTCGATCACCCGATACTCTATGGTGTCTTTTGTGCATCAGCTTTCTCAATGGCTTTCTATATCGTTGGCGGGTATGGCAGAAAATCCCTACCGACAATCTTGCCGGCCCTCGCAGTCGTTTTGGCCACCTTCTTTTCGCTTTCTGGCGGACCCTATATTGCGCTGTTCTTGCAGATGTCCCTCATTTTCTGGGAAAAAATCACTAAGAACATTCGGTACCGATGGTTTGGGCCCGTAGTGATTGTTTCGATTCTTTGGATGGCGCTTGAACTGTTATCCAATAGATCGCCTATTCTTGTCTTTGTTAGTTACCTCAGCTTTTCGAAAAATAGCGGCTACGCCAGGGTTCGTATTTTCGAATACGGCATAGCAGAGGTCGAACGACACGCATTTTTTGGTATCGGATACGCCGAATGGACACGGCCTTCATGGATGCCTGATTCAGTTGACAACTTCTGGCTTTTGACAGCGATGCGATTTGGCGTGCCGTCGGTACTTTTCCTTCTAATTGCCATGTTGAATTTAGTGTTCATGATATCAGGACAAAAAAAACATGATCAAGACATGGTTGCATCACGCAGAGCATGGGGTTTTACCCTAGCAGGTATGGTCCTGGCCGGCTGTACAGTCTCGTTTTGGAATTCGTTATTCGTCTTGTTCTTTTACATTATGGGTAGCGGCGTGTGGCTAACGGAGCAAAGATCAGGCGCGAGCCAGGTGAGGCCCAAAAAGGTTTCGATTTCTCAAAAAGCCCATAGAAGCACCTTGTTTTAGTAATTTGGCACACTAGTTGCTGTCTAAATAGAAATAGTAAACGTAGGCAATTCTTCATGGATTTATCAATCGTTATTGTTAGTTGGAACACAGTCGACATGCTGCGAGATTGCCTTGCCAGTGTTGTAGAGGCTCCGAATAATATTCAGCTAGAAATTTTCGTTGTCGATAATGCCTCCGAAGACGGCTCACAGTATATGGTGAAGGACGAATTTCCGCAGGTCCAAGTAATTGAAAATGAAACGAACGACGGCTTCGCGGCAGGTAACAATCGTGCGTTAAGAGTCTGCACTGGCGAATTTGTCCTGTTGCTCAACTCAGACACGCTTATCCATGAAAATGTACTAGATGCCTGTCATGAATTTATGCAATTAACAGCAAAGGCCGGCGCTATGGGTTGTCGGGTTCTCAATACTGACGGTTCCCCACAGATTTCTTGCAGCAATTATCCAAGCTTGACTAACTTATTTCTTTTGACGATAGGAACGACACATTTCTCGTGGCTGAAGCGTATAGATCAATACCAAATGCGCTATTGGAATAGGACGAATACCCAACAAGTTGATGTGATTTCGGGTTGTTATATGTTTATTCGAAGGTCAGCCCTGAACCAAGTTGGGTTACTTGACGAAAGTTTCTTTTTTTTCGCAGAAGAAACGGACTGGTGCAAAAGACTCAAGTCATTGGGCTGGCAAGTCTGGTACGCACCGGTGGGTAAAATTACACATCACGGGGGAGGTTCCAGTCAGAATTTAAGTTACCGACGAGACCTGATGCTATCCAACGGCCATGTACGGCTTCACAAGAAACACGGCGGGTTGCTGGCTGCTCTCATGTGCTGGGTCATTTTATTTATGTTCAATCTTAGTCGAGCAATTTTTTGGAGTACCCGATCCTTGTGGTCGCAACGGCAATGCGTAAAGCAACGAGCTAGACATTTCAGGTCTATCGTCGCTGACTTCCGTTCTGCCTGGCCAAGCACCCCAGGCACATCGATTTAAACAGTTTTCAAAAGTTGGAGCACATGAAAAAGAAACCTCGAGTATTGATGGTAGAAGACAGTCAATCGCTTGCGGCTATGTATGCCGCATATTTCGCGAGAGAAAACGTCGAGTTACATATCGTCGACTCACTCGCCGTAGCGCGCAATGAATGGATACGTATTAAACCCGATATTGTTTTACTCGATGTAGAGATGGCAGACGGTCACGGACTCGACCTGATTAGAAACATGCCAGAGACCGAGCGCTCACCCGTCATCCTAGTCATGACCCCCTTTGGATTCACTGAATCAGCGGTTGACGCAATAGGACTGGGCGCCTTCGACTATCTGTCCAAGCCATTCGACGCAGACCGACTGCATGTTACGTTGGAGAATGCGTTGAATCGGAGATTACTCCAAAGCCAGAAAAATGATGTCGCAGAATTAACCCATCATAGGTATTGCGGATTTGTTGGTGACTCCCTACCCATGCAGTCTGTCTATAAAACCCTTAATGCGGTCGCAGCCGGTGACGCGACAGCCTTCGTTGTTGGTGAGAGCGGTACAGGAAAAGAGTTGGCAGCACTGGCGATCCACCAAAAGAGCAACCGACGAAACAAATTATTTCTTGCTTTCGACTGTGATGCCATCCCGAGTGAAATTATGGAAAGCGAGCTGTTTGGACACATCAGAGGTGCATTTTTGGGTGCAGTCTGCAGCAAGCAGGGTATGGCTTCTGCGGCGGATGGAGGCACTCTTTTTCTTGACGAAATTTGTGAGATGGACCTAGGTCTACAAAAGAAACTGCTTCGTTTCGTGCAAACTGGTGAATTCCAGAAGATCGGCAGCGATGTCGTCGAAAGAGCTGATGTTCGATTTATATGTGCAACTCGCAAGATCCCATTCGAAGAGGTGCAGTCTGGTAGATTTAGAGAACTTTTGTACGAAAGACTTTATCGTGTTCCCATTGCTATACCGCCATTAAGGGAACGTGGAGCTGACATTCTAGCCATCGCAGTACATCTATTGAATAGTTACGCGCGAAAAGAGCAAAAAGATTTTACAAAATTTAGTGAGGATGCCAAAAAACAAATTCTGACGTACAAATGGCCGGGCAACGTGCGTGAGCTTCAAAACGTCATTAAACGCGCAATCGAACTGAATCAAGGCGTTGTCCTTAGACTCGGTGAGCTTTCCTTAAAGAACGGCTTCCTCAATGTCCTAACAAGACACACGAACAACTTAACGGAACCCGCCTATCAGAACGGTCCGGTGTCTTCAAAAAAAACAATTGAACCCCTGTGGATGGTTGAGATGAAGACTATCCAGAACGCGATACAGGAATGTGAAGGCAACGTTGCCAAGGCAGCGAGCCTGTTAGAATTGTCCCCATCAACGGTCCATCAAAAATTGCGATCCTCGGAAAGCAAAATACTAATGATAGGAATCGGGTGTTAGGCTACGTGCCGTTTCGAGAGACTAAAAATAAATCGTGATCCATCAGTGTCTGCATATTTTTTGTCGAATACCGCTCAATCAATATGTCGACGGAAAACTCTGCCAAAATTCGGCTTTTTGCCAACCAAAAATATGCAGCATGCCTTTATCAGAACGAAAGGCACATTCAATGCGCTAAAAACGTTTCCTTACACATTAACGCGAATATTCACAGCCAAGGCTTAGCTCTCCGCTTATAGCCATCTACAATCACTGAATTTTAGAACACTCGACCGACTCACTTATCTGAACAATTCCAGTGACCAGCATCAATTAGTCGCGGCGATTTCGCACGCTTCTGACATATTGTATTTGCATACGAACGGGTTACTGACCGGTATTCTTGAAGCGTTCTTAACTGATGCTTATTGATTCTAACGGCCTTACGTAGTCCCATACTTCAAAACTGAGTCAAAGCACTTTGCTGGTTTCTAGCTGACCTTTTTTGCTATAGATTCTCATAATGATATTACGCATTGCAAAGTGCGATTTTTAACCGGCCATAAACGTGTTTATTTTTCGTAATATAGTTATATCCC
Source organism: Candidatus Azotimanducaceae bacterium (assembly GCA_047630175.1). Lineage (GTDB taxonomy): Bacteria > Pseudomonadota > Gammaproteobacteria > Pseudomonadales > Azotimanducaceae > UBA4582. The sequence continues at coordinate 185,433 of JBLHVI010000001.1, read as the reverse complement.
TGTAAAAACAGTGCTTTATTACCTTGGCATTAAAATTGCGACCTTGTAATTAAATCAATCAAGGAAGTGAGATTATGGGAATTAATGAAGGAACGATTGCAAGCAACCCTATTTTCAATAATGAGGTGCGGGGTCCCGGCACACAATTATCATACAAAACCATCAAACGAACGCTCGATATCGTTATAGCGACTATTGGACTGTTTTGTCTCGCCCCGTTTGCATTCTTACTTGGTTTAGCTATCAAATTTGAGTCTTCTGGGCCTGTTTTTTTCTCACACTCTCGAGTCGGTTTGTTAGGCAAGAAATTCAAGTGCTGGAAATTTCGCTCGATGCGTATCGATGCGGACACTGAAAAATCAGCGCTTATCGCTCAGAATGAAATGGAGGGCGGAGTTCTGTTCAAGATGCGCAACGACCCCCGAGTTAGTAAGTTAGGTCGGGTGCTCAGAGCACTGTCTATCGACGAATTGCCACAACTATGGAACGTCTTACAGGGAGATATGTCTTTGGTAGGGCCTAGACCCCCAGTACCAGAGGAAGTCATGCAGTATAGCGATTATGAGATGCGTAGGCTGGATGTTGTACCTGGCATTACCTGTATCTGGCAGGTCTCGGGCAGATCAGAGATACCTTTTAGCGAACAGGTACGCATGGATCTTACCTACATCAGCAAGCAATCTATCTGGCTTGACCTCAAATTACTAATTTTGACAGTCCCAGCAGTAATAAGTTGTAAGGGAGCCTATTAGCAAACTTTACATGAAGCATACGACAAAAAGGCTTTCTTTGAATCTCTAACTCGTGCGTCTCCGCAAACATTTAGCTAAAAGGTGAATTAATGAAACTTGTTATAATTGGTACTGGATACGTAGGTTTAGTGACAGGCACTTGTTTCGCAGAAATGGGCAATCACGTCGTCTGTGTCGATATCGATCACGTAAAGTTAGATGAACTACGGTTAGGAATTATTCCAATTCATGAACCTGGTCTCGAAACAATGGTAGCCAGTAATGTCGCGGCGCGCCGACTAAACTTCAGCAGCGATCTTAGGCATTCCTTGCAGGACGCAGAAGTAGTCTTCATTGCGGTGGGCACCCCAGCTAACGAAGATGGCAGTGCTGACCTGGCCTATGTTCTAAATGCTGCGTCGGAAATCGGAGAGCATTTGACGCAGCCTATTGTTGTTGTGGACAAATCCACCGTGCCCGTTGGTACAGCCGATAAGGTCAAACAAACTATCAGCAGAGAACTAGAATTAAGAAAAAAGAATATCGATTTTGATGTCGTCAGCAATCCTGAGTTTCTTAAAGAAGGCAGTGCTATTACTGATTTTATGTTTCCCGATAGGATCGTGGTTGGCTCTAGTAATCCAAAAAGCCAACGGACTATGAATGAACTCTACGGATCATTTTCTAAGAAACAGGAACGTATTCAGTTTGTGGGCGTTCGAGATGCTGAGATGATCAAGTACGCCGCAAATGCAATGCTAGCGACAAAGATATCATTTATGAATGAAATTGCACTGATGTGTGATGGCATGGATATCGATGTAGAGAACGTACGTCGAGGAATTGGCTCTGACCCTAGAATCGGTATCTCATTTAACTATCCTGGCTGTGGCTACGGTGGTTCATGCTTCCCTAAAGATGTCCGAGCGATGATCAACATGGCGGAGACCGCTGGCCTCAAACACAACATTTTCTCAGCTGTAGAAAACCGTAACAATATGCAGCAAAAGATCCTAGTAGAGAAGGTCACACGGATCTTTGGTAATGATTTAACGGGAAGAGTCTTCGCATTATGGGGACTCGCATTCAAGCCTGATACCGACGACATAAGATGCGCGCCAGCTATCACTATCGCTGCGGAGCTTTGCAAACTTGGCGCGACGGTTCATGCCTACGACCCCCAGGCCATGGACAACGCCCGCATTGCGCTCAAAGATTTTCCCGTGGCTTTCGCCGATAGTCCTTATGATGCCGTTCAGGGTGCAGACGCTTTACTTGTAGCCACAGAATGGCGTGAATTTAAGCAACCCGATTTCAGGATGTTAGCAAAGGAAATCAAGAACAAGCTAATATTTGATGGTCGCAATATATACGATCCTGAGCGATGTGCCGACTATGGGCTTAACTATATCGGCATTGGCAGGAGCTCAGGATTAGATATCGATAATGCGTCGTCCGTTGAGCAAAGGGTTATTGCCTATGATGCTTAAATTTCCACCGATACAAAATTACAAGCGATACGGTTGCCGCGTTAATCAATGCACGCGTCTTCACTGTAAAAACCCCAACCCAATACCGGTTGGAGCTGTCCTCGGTAAAATTCTACAAGGAGAACGCTATCAATAATATCGTAATTATTGCAAATGATCCTTTAGTGGCTACGGCCCTACTGCGCGTCGCTAGCTTCTGGGGCCGGAAATGTGTGGTGCTCTCCAGATATGGGTGCAGTTATCTTCGGTTTGCCGCAGCCTGCGAAACATTTTACGAAGTCGAAGAGGAAATCATTCAACATCAATTAATGCGATTAATTTCAGATCTGGCTTTGGATAAGACGGACAATTTGTTCATCGCCGCGGGTGATATTAGTACCCGTGCTTTGATTATTACTGCTAGTGAAAACCCGCTGAAGACATTCCCGTTGCCCTCGTTATCGTCGTTCGACAATCTGTACAGAAAAGACAAATTCAGCGAATTGTGCAACCTTCTCAACCTGCCGATTCCGTTGACCGCTGTTGTCGAAGACCGATACGGTTTGACATCCTTCTTATGTGCTAACGCTGAAATCTCTTTTCCCTTAATAGTAAAGCCAATAGCCATGAGTGGTGGAATTGGTATACGCGTAGCAAAGACGCCAAAACAGCTGCAGGCAATAATTGACGATACCGACTATAACTATCATCCACTTGTGGTTCAGCAATATATTGACGGTGACGATATTGGGGTGAGTCTTTTGTGCAGAGCAGGGCAGGTTCACGTTGCTTACGTTCAACAGCGAACCTCTGGCGGAGATCGATTTCCCCACGGTGCAGACCTAGTGGGTCTCGCAAAGAAAATTGTGACTAATGCGTCTTACACTGGGCCAGCACATATCGATGCACGAATCGACGCATCTGGAAAATTGTATCTAATTGAGTTCAATGCCAGGTTTTGGGCTTCGGTAGAACTCAGCACTTACATAGGCATCGACCTTTTATCGATGCCTACTGATCTGCACCAAAATATTGTCTGTCAAGGTTTAACCCGTTATTCAGGCGCTACATTTTCACTGAGTCACGCAATCTCAACTATTTTTTGGCCATCAAAGTTAAGTCGATGCGAGGCGAATAGATTCTTGAGATTAATCATTCGCGACCCAATAGGCTCTATTATTAAGAAGAGCGAGCTTTTCCGGCGGGTTGTTTGTTTGAAAATGCGGCCGCCAAAGTATGACACCAATTTAAAGAGTTAAGAACATTGAGACTAAAAAATCTAGTTTACGCTAGTTCGCTATTAGTAAGTGCGCAGCTAATTTCTTTGGCCTGTTCATTTCTTCGTAACGTTGTCGTAGCACGAGAAATATCAGTTGCTGACTTCGGTATTGCGGCAGCGCTAGCAGCAACATTGGCTTTTGTTGAGATGGCGAGTGCCATATCAGTTGACAAGATCCTGCTTCAGGACCCTGATGGTGAAAGTGATCTAATGCTCGGAGCCGCCCATTTTATGAGCATTCTCCGAGGTCTAATCATAGGCGCGCTGCTCTACCTTTTAGCATGGCCAATAACCTCGCTGTTTCGATTGCATGACTCTCTGTGGGCGTTTCAATTGCTAGCATTAATACCGGTCATTACCAGTTTCAAACATCTCGATTATGTCGTCATGCAAAGAAATATGGACTTGTTCCCTGCGGCGATCAACGCTAGCTTACCTCAGGCGCTCGCCACACTGCTGGTTTTCCCGCTCGTTTACCTTTTTCCCGACTATCGAGCTGTCCTTATCATCATCATGGTAATACCATTATTCAATGTAGTCATTTCTCATATTACTGCTCGACGTCGCTATCAGCTATTTGGGCAAATCACAGTGATTATCAAGATGTTTCGATTTGCGTGGCCGCTGATGATTAGTGGATTATTGTTATTTTTTGTATTTCAGGGGGAAAAAATCATAATAGGAACATATTATGATATGACTATGCTGGGTCTTTATAGTGTCGTTTTTACGTTGCTAATTTTGCCTGCAATGATGCTACATCGTTTGTGTAATTCGATAGCGCTGCCAATAGTAGCTCGGTCATTTCACGATAAGCGAAGTTTTGAGGCTACTTGTTCTTACTTGGTTACCTCTGCAATTCTTCTGAGTGCAATTGCGTTTGCAGGTTTTATTTCGGTCGGGCCGCATTTACTGATCTTTATCTTTGGCGAAAAGTTCAGCGCAAGCTTGCCTATACTTCCGTGGATCGCGTTGATGGTGTGCGTACGGATACTCCGAATCGCTCCTTCAGTAATTACGTTAGCGATGGCCAAACCAAAGTGTGAATTGTTTGCCAATCTTGCACGCTTAATAGCAATACCCCTTTGTTTGCTCGCGGCTTATCTGCACTGGCCGATACATGCGATTGCAGCGATGGCATTTATAGGCGAATTCTGCGCGCTTACAGCCGCGTATCTATTTTTAGATATTCCGTTCAATGGACGACATCTAGCCGTAAAATCGGTTAAACCCTCCCTGCTATTCGTCATTTTCATCGTTACAACCTTGGCATTATCCCAAAGTGTACTATTCGACGATAAGATCACTGATGGGTTGCTCGCTACCGTCTCGGCCTTGGTCCTGTTTTTCATGTTGTGTTTCTCCATATACAATTCATTTCCTGAGGTAAAACAACTTATTGGGAACCTGATGACTCGACAAAGCGCTGGGCCATAAAGAAAGCTAGGCAGATTTATAGCCTCTGTTTTTGAAGTCCTGAGATATGCGATGATATTGCCGGCTGATAGCAAAATATAAAGAGACGCAGCCAATAGGGAATATTATCCGAATAACAAAACGGCACGCACTTTTGTCTATGCCGCTCACGGTCAGCTACAACATGGGTATATTTCACACAGTAGTGCTACCGCCAAACTTCTTAATTAGCAGCTGGTCGACGGGTTCTGGACTGACGTAACGTTAGTTAGTGACTGCTTGTCCGACGTTTTTCGCAGCGATAAAACAACTTTCCATAACGAACTGTCGTCGTAGTAGTCCACCACTAAGTTGGCGGTTCATAATACTAAGCAACAAATTTGCCTAAAAGTACTGCGATATTCCGATCAATACCCGATACAGCTTCGGGTGAGCAAACATTAACGATCCGACCATGCGGTGTCGGAGAAAATTGTCATGTCCCTTATGCAGGTGCATGATTGATTTTTACAATGTAAATCCGATTTGAGACGCATCCTGCCTCGCAATACGCGATTGGAAGTTGCGAATCGAGGGAAAAAGCAAAACCGAAGGCCAAAATGTCCGGGGTGAGTGTTTGGCATATTGATTGCATCACATAGTCAATATGAACCATTGCTAAATAAGTTGGCACCACGGATGAACAAGCGAGCCCTTAATGGTCGATTTGCGCGAGGTGCGCACTACCAAAACTGGATCATAAGCTTGATTACAGCCTGCCTCTGGCTGCCAGCGGCAAATGGTGATGACTGGATACGCAACCTCCGTATAACCGCCGATTTGTCAGGATCAGCGAAAAACATCACTAAAGGCAGTAGCAATTTCGGGGGCGTTAGCACAGCAGGAATTGATATTCATAGCACCATCACTGAAGGTGACAGAAATGTCGCAACAACCGTGGTTCAACTATATCTGGTCAAGGCCTATAGCTTGGGTCAACGTCCGGCTTTTCTGACATCAGAGAATGACTGGAAATTGATGGCAAGGGTAAACACCATTAACTTCCATCTGACAGGTGACGGTCGTCTAAACTTCCTCATTGGGCACCCCGAGCTCAATTACGGACTTGAATCGTCGATAGATACCAACGGCACGCTTAGACAATTTACTAATGGTTCTAATTTAGGCTTAAAAACTGACTGGGGCCTCAGTTTAAACGGCGACCTTACTAAATTAACTTATGCAATTAGTGTCACTCGCGGCTCAGGCCTTGATTACGCCGTTGACGGTGATCCCTGGGCTATCACTGCGCGTTTCGGCAGTAGACAGGGTTCACAAGCGTTTTTTGGTGTTAATGGAATTGGAGCGTCGGCATTCACGGGCAAAGTACAGCAGCCGACTGGGGGTTTTGTTGAAAGAACCAGAGTCGGCATAGATGGGCAGTGGTACCACGGGTGGTTTGGAATGATGTCCGAAATTTCAGTAGGAACAGATGACGGTTCCGATATTACAAACGGATTGATAGAACTTAACGCGCTGTCGCGAAATGGTTCAGTAACGACCTACTTGCAAAGCCGCTGGGAGAAGAAATATCGACTGAGTGTTAGTCAAGAGTCGACGTCGTTGGCAGTTGGGCTTCGATATCAACCGACGTCAAAATGGACGTTAAGCGCACAGTACAAACGTAAGTTGAACCCTGCCAATAATCAGGAGACAGACGGTGTATTTGACCTGCAAATTCGACGTAGAAGGTAAACAAAAGCGCAGTATCGATGTTGGCAGACTCTTGAACCAGTTCTGCGATACTAAGAAAGCCTTTTCGATTGTTTTACTATTGGTTGGTATGCATGTACCAAGCGCGGTAGCTGTTACTTACTGTGCGTTGCGAGATCCTGTTGCGGCCATTCACCAACTCTATCCCGGGCCAGTGACATTCAGAACCTATGTTGGGACCTTCAATAAAGAACTTGATTTAGCGTTGGCGGCGAAGCTACCCTTCGAAATTCACGCTGACGAATTCGGGCGCCATTCGCTATACGTCATTTTTGAGAATAAGCAACCAACAGGATTTGTTCAGGCCCGTTCGGAACTCGGTGAATGGGGTATTGATGAGATCGTCTGGGCGCTCGATTTACGCCTACAAGTTAGCGGATTTGTCTTTCAACGAACCCGGAATTCTGCGAGCAATGAGCTTACTACCGAGAAGTTTCAGACACTGCTGCAGGGACTTGGGATGGACGAGCTAAAAGAGCTTCTTGATAGATTGAATTCAGGTGACACCAGTGATCTTGGCATATCACAGCAAGGGCTTGAACTAGCGCTCTCTGTGATCCGATCAGCCATGAAAACTATCAGCGTCACTCAGCTCATCTGGAAGGACGTACTTGTTAGCAATGGCATTACAAAGTTGGCTAGATAGGAATGCGTATTGCATCTTACCTCATCATTGGCCTGACAATTTCAAGTATCGGTGGCTTGATGGTATCGACCAGCGTCAACTATCGTCACAATCAGCTTCGCGAACTAGAACAAAATGCCGGGCAATATTCGATTACTAAAGCGTGGGTGCATCGCTTCCGTGACGCCTCAGGGCATATGTTGGTGACCGCCGACCTGGTCATTGGCAGCGAGATCAGTTATCTCGTACCAGGCGCTCGCAAGCAGGTACAAGGACTCCATGAAGCACTTACAGAGCTGCGTAAATTTCCATTGCTACAGCGGGAACGCGAGACCATGGATCTGATCGATTCATTTATCGCAGAGATTGGGCATATCGTAGATAGCGGATCAAAGCCGTTAGACCAGTCATCTCTTATACAATATGATAAGACTGCGGCAAAACTCCACAATCTGATTCTACAACTTGACGAAGATGTAGAGTATCAAGTAGTAATCGCTAGCGAGGCAGTACGCACAGAAACAGTATCGCGGGAGATTTTCGACCTGGGGTTCTATGTTGGATATACCATCCTGATGATCTTGCTACTGGGAGCTCTACTTCACCAGATCGCCAGACCTGTCCGAAAACTGACCATCGATGCCGAAGATGCAATAGCGCTAGGGCATTTATTCCGGCCCGTCGACCGCGGTCCAATGGAACTTAGATTGCTAAGCGGCACGATTTCTCGTTTTATCGGTCAACTCGAAGAAAGGGTTGCTGAGCGAACAGAAGAACTTCGCCAGCAAACTGATGAGCTTGCCGCCGAAATCGAAATTCGAAAAATCACCGAGCAAGAACTAAAGATTGCTAAAGTAACGGCAGAACAGGCGAGCAGGGCCAAGACTGAATTTTTGTCCGTGATGAGTCATGAGTTACGCACACCCATGCATGCCATTTTAGGAACTCTGACGTTACTACGCGACACAAAGCTGATAGACGAGCAGCGCGTTCTAGCTGAAACCGCAGAAGAATCCAGTGCCGTTCTCATGTCGTTGCTTAACAATGTACTCGACATGTCAAAGATCGAGGCCGGTCATTTGGACGTAGAAACATCCACATTTAGCCTTATAGACACGGTTGATCAGGTCTTAAGTTTGTTCCATCCACAATTTTGCGAGAAAGGTATTCTACTCGCCGGCATTTTATCACCTGACGTACCACATTCGATTGTCGGAGATTCTGTGAGAACCCGTCAAGTGCTTAATAATCTGATCGGCAATGCGTGTAAGTTTACGCAAACCGGACATGTCCACCTACGTATTGAGGAGGCAATTGAAGCACCCCAAAGCGAGCAACAAAACTTTATACGTTTTGTCGTATCCGATACTGGCGAGGGTATAGCGGCTAAAGCCCAGACGAACGTTTTCAATGAGTTTGTTCAAGTGGACAAATCCAATGCACGACGCTCTGGGGGTGCGGGTCTGGGCCTGTCAATCTCAAGGCGATTAGTTGAACTCATGGGCGGCTCTATCGGAATAGTCAGTGCACAGGGTATTGGTAGCGAGTTTTGGTTCGAATTACCCATTTCCCCAAGCGGTCAGTCCAACGAAAGAGTTGGCGTCGACGACGTAGATCGGCAGGAGCACATCGCACTCAAACAACGTTTGGGAGAACGACAGATTGTTGTTGTTGGAGATGATCTAGATCTTGCCCAAACGCTGACGCGTATGTTGCAGGGATGGGTTGCGTCAGTGAGAGTGATCAGTGACGCTGACAGCCTGCAACTAATGACTCAACAAGTTGCTATCAACACAACGATCGTAGTTTGCTGCTTACCTGAGGCACCGGTCTGGTCTAACTTCCTGTTGGGTTCACTGCAAGAGTCTAAAAACACTATTTTGATGGCTATTACTCCTTATACCCGAGACTCGAAGAAAGCTACGAACGAGAATAATCGTTTCGATATGCAGTTTAGTTATGCATTAAAACCATTACCCTTTCTAAAAGCAGTTTGCGGCGTCAACTCGCACGTTCGCAGGGTACCGGTAGAAAATGGCAATTGTAATAGTACCGGTCTCGTACTATTGGTAGAAGACAGTGAGGCAAACCGCCTGTTTGCTACCATCGTTCTTGAAAAGGCCGGATATACCGTTGAAGCTGCCGAGAACGGTGTTGAGGCACTACAGAAAGTCAAATTAGTGAGCCCAAATGTCATCCTAATGGACCTGCAAATGCCGGTGATGGACGGCTATGAGGCGACGGTTGCTATCCGTAACCTAGCAGAACCAACGGCCAAAATTCCCATCATTGCTTTTACTGCGGACGTTATGGCAGAACGTGAAGCCCTTAGTCGCGGCATTAAAATGGACGCTTTCCTTTCAAAACCTCTAGCAAAGTCTAGCTTGTTGGAGACAGTAAGTTATTGGGTAGGCGTCAATAGGAGGTTGGAGTCAGATGAGGAAACATTTATCAAACAATAGGGTCCATCGCCTGCTGAAAACTGGTGCTCTGCTACAGCTGGGCTTAATCTCACACAAAGAAACAAGCCGTAGATTCGAATTATTGCTCGATGGTCTACTCGTGTTGACCGCTAGCGAATATGGCTTCATCGATGAAAAACGTCGTTGCGGCAAGCATATCCCGGACCTAAAAGCCTATGTCATTACTAATATTGAATGGGATACGGCGACCCTAGGACATTACGAGACGTTCAATGACTATGGGCTCGAGTTTTACAATCTGAACACCTTCTTTAGCCAAGTTTATTCTGCCCACAAGCCACTCACCTCGACCACGCCAGACACACGCTCAGCCCATGCAAGCCTACCACTTGACGATATCTCGCTTAAGGCGTTACATAATTTGCCAGGCAAGTTTAGAGGAATTTTCGTTGCTATGACTGGCATGTCTGGTAGCGTTGTAGGCTATGACCAGACGCTGATTACTGACATCGAAAGCCCTATTTATGCTGTCTCTCACATAATTGTTGCGCAACGCGTATGTAAGGCTCGAACATCGGCGGGAAAACAAACCGGCATCGCTGAACTGCTTAATCTTTCAGACGTTGAAACTGTTCATAACAGTGTTATCACGTCGAATAAACGTCCGCGGCCAGACATCTTTAATTGGGTTTTGAATCGGAACATCGTCAATCTGACGAAAAATGAAGCTATATCCAACCACGCTCATCAAGCAACGGAAACTGCCCGACGAGATCAAAGTTATCTCAGTATCGAGCATCACCCCCAGACTTTGTGCGAAGCACGGCATAGCGTAAATAGTATCGTTCTCGATCTCGCTAGGATCGAACCTAGTTTACAAGGTATAGGGAAAGACACCTTGTCGATCTCGGCGTTTTATGCCGGAGTAACACAGCTGCCTCCTGTCAGATACGAAGAGAGTAGTTTAAAAGGTTCGCGCAAGGCATTGTTCGATCAAAGACTAGACGCCTGCCTTTCAAAGCCTGTTGATCGTCCCCAATTAAATAGCGCTGCACGCCACCTACCAAATGAGGCTAACCACACAATATTAGCGAGTAGAGAATTCCTCAAACAAGTAGAGATAAGCCGACCTAACGCCGACCCCGAAGACCCACTCGTTTCCGCAGAGGTACTGTCAGATTTAGCCAATGACACCTCCGCAGACTTAGTGCCAAAGATAGTTCGCCTATTTATTTCGGAACTTCACACCAGAGCCCAGCGTATGTCAGACGCTATCGAAACATGCGATATAAAGGTTATAGCGAGTGAAGCTCATGCCCTGAAGAGCAGTGCAGCAAGCTACGGAGCGCAGGTAGTCGCACGGCATGCTAGAGGCATTGATCAAGCCTGTAAAGACGGTGACTTAGTACTCGCCATTGAACAAGCGCGAAAGCTTATAGCAATAGTAGAACCGACAGAAGCCGCCTTTCTTCTCCAGCCTATCGTTCGGCGTTAGTCGAGCGTGCGTCAAAATAGCGTAGGGTACCCATCAAAAAAAATAGCCCATCTCACCAAGAAGTTAAAAGCAGCTGTAGAACAGCACTTTTGATTACTGACACCACCATGGGCAAATAAATGTTGCTGCTCATGAACAGATTAGTTCTGGGTATATTTTTCGCCTCTAAGTCGCAACTTCTGCTCCTGCGCCGTTATAGACCACTCTGGGCCTGAAGTGCTAAGGGGCACCTGAGGTCAGTACCGGTGAATCTGATCGCCTCGGTGATTTTGAGTTTTTGGCACCATTAAAAGCAAAACCTCTGACCCAAAAACCTTAAAAGATCCGACTTTAATAACATCCTCCAACAGCGAATTTCACTTGCTATTGCGCGGTGAATTATTCGTCATATCTTTGCTTTTCAAATACCGCAACACCCTGAAACAATAGTCAGATATTCACTGGAAATACGCACGAAACCAGTCCAAAATCTAGGAGAGACGATATCGACTAAGTCATAAATAGGCAGGGAATTAGCTGTTTTTTCGCGAAATCCAAAAAACTCTGCAGAACTCTGACTTAATAAATATCAACTAACTAGCCCACGACATTTGAGGTCACTATGTACAAACCAAAAATTCCAGCGAAGTATGCTAAATCTTTGGCAATGTTATCAGTTGCAGTATCAAGCCATGCTCTTGCAGCAGGCGAATTAAATTTCACAGCAGTTCAGGCAGAAGACTTCGCAGTAGCTGGCTCTTTGTCTAATGCTTGGGCAGATTTTGATAATGACGGAGATCTGGACTTTGCTGTTTCAATAAAAGGCGGCGAAGTTAGATTGTATCGGAACGACTCAGGCAAGTTTGTAAGTATTGGAGCGAAAATGGGCTTGCCTACCCAAGGGGACGAAATACGAGGAATTTCTTGGGGCGACTACGATGGTGATGGCTACATTGATTTGTTAGGCGGCTCAAATGTGTCTCCGACGCCGAGTCGAACTTATGTCTTCCGTAATAAAGATGGGCAAAACTTCGACGAGGTAGCTAACGAAATTGGTCTGAGCATAGACGGACGCTGGGCGAGACAGTCAAATTGGGTTGATTTTGACAACGATGGAGATCTTGATTTGTACGCGGCGAATCGCACGGGCTCCAATAGATTGTATGTCAATAATGACGGCATGTTTAAAGCAATGTCCTACCGAGAAGGTGCTTCAGATCCTCGTCGCACGGTAGGCGCATGCTGGTTCGATATGGATCATGATGGAGATCTAGATATTTTTCTTACGAACCAATCAGGCGATAGTGATGCGATGTGGCGAAACGATATTACCGGTTTTGTTGATGTTGCGCCTGAGCTTGGAATGGATGAAACAATGAGAGACTTGTCAGCTGGCGGTGTTGGCTGCGCCGTTGGCGACTACGATAACGATGGTGACTTTGATCTCTACGTAGGTACGTACGCGCATAACTTACTGTATATGAACGAAGGCAATGGTCAGTTTAAGGAAGTTGGCGAGGAAATGGGAGTCATCGATCCAGACCACACTGTCGGCGCGGCTTGGGGAGATTTTAATAATGACGGCCTGCTGGATTTGAGTGTTGTCGGCTACTACCGTAATGCTGAGGGCCAGATACCGAGCAATAAGTTGTACTTAAACAACGGCGATGGTTTCACGAATGTCCTCGAGGCGGGTAGTTTGTTGGATGCTGGAGATCATGGCGTAACCTGGGTTGATTTTGATAATGATGGCGACCTAGATCTCTCCATCACAGATGGCTACGGCCCTGTCGGCGGGCACCACCTGTTCCGTAACGAACTAACCGAGGCGCAACGCAATCGTCAACTGCAAATTCTTGTTTTAGATAGCGAGGGGAATTTCACGCAAGCAGGAGCAGAGGTCAGGCTGTACGACAAGCAGGGTGAAACGCTGGGCGCCAGAATAGTGTCAACAGGTGGTGGCTATAACGCTCAAGATGCGGCACCTGTTTACTTTGCTGTCAATCAAAGTGGCCCCGTAACAGTTGAAGTCAGATTCATGGGGCCCCTTGGTGGCACAGTCCAACGCATAGAAAATGTTAGTGCGCAAGACTACCGCGGTAAAGCGCTGACAGTCTTGCGCAAAACCAACAACACAACAATGGTACAGAATTAGTAGTTGAGAAGACCGGTACTCAACAAACTTGTGAGCATATACTTTAAGGCTAGGAAGTTTATGGGGGGTCGCTAGCAGCCGCCCCCATAAATCATTCTTTAGTTGTAAGTCGATTACAATACGAGCAAAAAAAAGCCGGGGTTCGAATGACATCGAAACACCGGCTAATGATTTTTATTGTGACTCTTTACCTAATTACCTTGGGATAAAGGGCAATACGATATGAGAAGCTTGGAGTGTGTTCATCTGGATCGTCTGTTTAGCTACTTTCATTTTCGACGTACGTGCAAACTCAGCACCCGTGTTTAGGTTTCTTGCCAAGCGCGGGAAATTACTGCTAGTAATATCAACACGGAGTTTATCCCCAGGCGATAACATATAGCTTGTTGCCCACATATCAATTGTGTATTTATAAACGACGCCAGGCTCGATCAGCTTTTCTTCTTCAAAACCTTCTCTAAACCGAGCACGGATAACGCCATCAACGAGGTTGATGGCTGTTCCATCCGGCTTCACAACAATAAGCTTCGCCATAAAGTCTGTGTCAGTCACATTCGTTTTAGCAAAAAGTTCAGCGCTTATAGGGCCAGTAATCTCAGTTGCCTGAGTAACGGCACCTGTCACAAACCTCAAGACATCTTTTCGACCATCAAGCGGCGCCTGGTCATAGGGACCACGAAGTGATGCCTCCATAATGTTGCCGCCTAACGTCGGCACAGGGTCTCGAGGATCGTACTTATATTTTAGCGACGACTCATCAGCAGCGGGCGCTGTTGATGATAGCTCTCCGTCATTATGAAGATAGTACTTTTTGTACTCGGTACGCGCTAAAGGCCATTCTTGCTCATCACGCCAGACATTTTCGCCCATTATAAAAATACGAATTGGCGCAGAGCTTGGCTCAGGCCCATCCTTCAAATAATGGTCGAACCACTCGAGCAACAAGGGCTCTACAGCAATAATGGCGTCAGGGCCAAAGTCTACATCGCCTACCGTTTGTGAGACATTCCAGCCATGTGGCCACGGCCCAATAACGAGTTGCTGTCCGTCCCGTGCGACTTGGCTTGCGGCTTGCTCAGTCATAGTTTTATAGCTACCAATAGTGCTGCGAAGAAAGACGTCATACCAACCGCCAATGTTTAGCGCTGGCACTGACATTTCGTTAGCCCGCGCTTCAAGGTTTAGCGGCTTCCAATAAGCATCGTAAGTGGGATGGTCGAGCCAATCTTGAAAATGACGAACGTTAAATCCAACACTCTCAGCAAGCGTATCGATAGGCAGATGGTCGATGCCACCAACCCAATCCACAGGGAAGCCTGCAGTAGTTCGACCACCCACTAAACCAATACCCCAACGCGCGCGCGAGAGTAAAGAGAATGCGCCCCCAGGGTAAGCCACATCACGGTAATAATCACCCGGACTCATCGCTGGCGCGATGGCTTTGAGCGCGGGATTACCACCTAATGCGGCTAACCATTGAACAGAAGCCAAGTAAGATGTGCCAAACATACCAACTTTACCGTCGGACCAATCCTGCTTTGCTATCCACGATATAGTGTCGTCGCCATCGCCAATCTCTTGGAAATAGGGATACCACTGGCCATCGGAGTCATATCGACCTCGAGTCGATTGAAAGACAAACGCATAACCATGTGTGGTGGCGAACTTGGCATACTTCTGTCGATTTGCCGGTGAACCATTGGTATAGATATCTCTGACTAACAACGTCGGGAACTGACCCTTTCCTGAAGGCAGATAAATGTCTGTCGCAAGCGCGATACCATCGCGCATTAGAACTTTGTGGTGATAGATGGTTTTAACACCATCCGGAAAATCACCGTCAAAGCCCGAAAGTCGTACCGCGCTCGCATTGTTAACGTAGAGCGGTAAACAGACTAACAAACATACAAGCCTAACAAGGTTCCGCATCAAAAATATCTACTCCTGGTTGAGTTTAAAAGTGCTGGTGCAACTACTTACCAGTCAAAGCTTGTTCGCAAATAGTAGCTTCCACCTGTGAAACCGTAAGGCGAGTTCGTATTGTAGAGACCGCCGCCATTAGTGGCCAGTGGCCTCTCTTGGGGATAAGTATTCAACAGATTGTTTGCCCCTGCAAACACCTGAAGTCCGCCATCAAATTCATAGCCAACCTCAAGGTCAACGATCAACTCGGCATCATCGGTCTCGTCACTCGCTGGGTTAAGATTAAGACTCTCCCAGCTACCAAACTGCGTGCCACGAAGATTCACGGTATAACCATTCTTTGTGTAAATACTATTGAACGTCCAAGTAGAGTCCGGAAATTCATCAGTGTAGGTACCCAGTCGCACTCTATCGAATTGTTCAACGGGCGATCCGTCAGCCAGAATCAGGCCAGCAAGTTCCGCAGGATTAGCGTCAACAGACTCGATCGACAGATCAGTGTAGTTGTACGCAGTGCTGAATTGAAAGGACCCAAAGTCGGCATCGACCGCATAGGTTGCAACAATGTCTATGCCTTGACTACGCGTATCGATAGCGTTGGTGAAATAGTTGGCAGCGCCTAAGCTAGCATCGAATCCGGCAGCGTCTAGGAGCTGAGAAATCTCTCCACCAATTGTGCCGCCTGACGCAGCAGGTCGCTGATCGGATCGGTTAAACAAAGAAGACAGCGCTACCCGGTCGTCAACATCAAGTCGAAACGCATCCACAGTAATACTCAGCCCGTAGTCGGTATTGAACGTCATGCCAACACTGAAATTGGTCGAGGTTTCTGCGACTAACGGCTCCGCGCCGATGGCCTGCGCCGCGGCATCAGTAGAAGGTAGCGTTTGACGTAGAACTAAAGTCTCGGCAATGCCATCTCCGTCGAGGTCGGAGAACTGGCCACGACTGCCTCTAAAGCCTAACTGCTGAACGCTGGGCGCTCTAAATCCCGTATTGATAGAAGCTCTCAGCCCGATCGCGTCAGTAAGCTCATAGCGGCCGTTGACTTTACCAATAAACTCTTCACCTGCTGAGTCACTGAAATCCTCGTAACGACCCGCCACCGCTAGAAAGAGTTTTTCGGATGCATCCCAACCCAGCTCTGCATATGCGCTAAAATTGTTGCGTGATAAATCATTCACAGCCTCAGGCGGAAAACCCGGAAAGCCTGAAGCACCTGCGGCTCTACCGTTTCCACCATCAATATAACTCAACTCTTCACCGGCAGTGATCTGAAACTGCTCGCGTCGAAGTTGTGTACCAAAAGACACCTGTAACGCACCGCCGGATTCGAGCGCGAAAGACTTCGTCACGTCTATCTGAGCTGTCGATTCGGTGTTAATAAACTGACCAAGGTAGAATGACGTTGGGCTGAGCGCGCCAAGGCTTGCGTTGAGGCCCACTGGATTATTCCAAGTACTTTCGTCTTCGCCGTGGCTTATAGATGCGTCCCATTCGAACTCATTGTAAATGCCTTTCACCCCGGTGACGAACTCATAGTCAACTTCACTGATCTGCTCCGTTGGGCGATAGCCCAGCGGATAGACCGCTGGATCATTACGAGAACCATTCCGCGGGGTACGGAAGGTAAAATCGAGGAATGAATCGCGTTCTGCGTAAGTTGTGAAATTGTACAAAGAGAAATTATCGAAGTCGTAACCCGCATTAACAGCGAAAGAATACGTTCGCGCTGGAAAGTTACCGAAGTTTGATGTGACCAATCGATCGATTGTAAATTCTCGAGGATCTAGATTACCGTCCACCGTATTAAACAAGCGAGCACCATCGGTAGGACCGGTAGGCAAACGCTGCGGAACAGCTCGATTAGAGGCTTCTCGATCCATAAAATCGAAGGAAAGGTTTAGGAAACCACTGTCTCCTAGCGCCACGCCTGTATTGATACCTGCGTTGACGGTTTGACCATCATTCATATCAAAGTTTGCACCGCGATTGAGCGTGACTTGCCCACCTTCAGCGGCGTCATTCAGAATAATATTAACGACGCCGGCAATCGCGTCAGAGCCATATTGCGCCGCTGCGCCATCACGCAAGACTTCAATCCGTTTTATGGCTGACTGCGGAATCATATTCAAATCGACACCGGCAGAACCACTGAATTGACCCGTGCTGGTATTGATGAGGGCTGTTCTATGTCGACGCTTGCCATTCACTAACACGAGGGTTTGGTCTGGATTTAGCCCGCGTAAGCCTGCTGAAGCAATGAATGTAGCCGTACCGCCACCAGAGCGTTGTGGCATTCTCAACGAAGGCACCAAGTATCTCAAAGACTCGAACAGGCCTACTTGAGGCATGCTATCTAGCTGCTCTGAACTAAATACATCTATCGGAATTGGACTTTCGGAGAGGGTGCGTGGCTTACCACGAACGCCTGTCACAACGACCTCTTCTAGGCTTTTATCCGCCATTGTTAAATTTGAGTCTTGGGCGCTCGTCGTATTCACGACGAAGAGCGCGCCGATTGCTGCTAGCAACCCCATTCTTCTGGTATTTTTCAATTTGGTCTCCTGAGACTCAGTAAGAGCCTCCACCGATATATTAAGAACTAACTGGTCTCTGAGCGAAGGTACGAGCCCTGTGCCATCAAGAAGAATGTTAAGGCTTTGTTCCAAAGTGTACTCACCGACTAAATTATTCGAATATTTATTGCGAACATCTGCCATTCGAAATATCAGTGTGAGGTCTGCTTGCTCAGCAAACTCCGTCAGCGCAATATCAGCGCGTTGGGATTTAATATCGAAGTAAACCCGCTGCACATTGTCATTATTGTTGGCAATGGCTGTCGACGGGACCAACACATGCATGAACATCAATACAATGGCTACAAGCGTTCTTCGTCTTTTCACCCACGCGCCAAAATTGCGCCTGATATATAAAGACGAACGACTCAGGATATTCCCCCAACTGCATGCAAACATTATTTTGAGATGTACTTGGTGGGTTGAGCTAGATTGACTAGTTTTCGGTAAGCTCGGCATTCTACATCTGGCTGAGAAGCACTCGGCCATCCTCGGTTCGCTCATAGGCGATACCAATATTTTCTCGAAGCACTGCTAACAAGCCTTCTACATCACCCGCTTTGAAACGGCCTGCGATGACTTCTTGTTTTAGAGACTCGTCAACAAATACGAACTCGATGGTCGTATACCGGCCAATTTCTGCCATCGCACTTTCTAATGTCTCGTCTCGGAAAATGAGGTTACCGTCACGCCAAGATAGCTGGTCGTCAATGTCTTCAGCAGAAACAGCATGCACTTCTGCCCCAATATCACTCAACCGAATCGATTCCCCTTTCACCAGCATTAAAGCAGAAGCGGACAGCAGCGGCGTTGTTGTGTCAGCGCTGGCGCTACTTGGAAGAGACCGCGCACCTACAAGCACCTTGCCTTGTGTCACAATGACATCGACGTTTTTATTGTCGTTTAGCTCTACAGCAAAGGTTGTTCCGACAGCTTGCACGATACTGTTGCCAGCTATGACACTGAGCGGTCGCGTCATGTCATGAGCAACGTCGACGTGAACCTCACCGCGCTCCAGCCTAAGTATGCGTTGTTTTAGATCTAAGCGAACGCTCAACAAGCTGTTTGTGTTTAGAATAATGGATGAGCCATCCGCGAGGGTTACATGAGACTGCTCGCCGATCGCTGTTTCATAAATTGTCGTCAATACCTGTTGTCTGCCCTGAACTTGGGCAAGTGTTGTATCTGCGCCTAGAAAGGTTGTCGCATCATATTGCGTGAAGTAAAGAGAAGTGAGCGTCAAACTAACGAAGGCGACAGCCGCCGCGATGCCCAATTGCCACGCACCTGGCTTTCGGCTACTTTCTTTGCTCGGTAATGGAAACACCTCGGATAGACGCGACAGCGTGCCCATCTTGTCCCAGAGTTCTGCGACTTCGAGAAATGAATCGAGGTTCTTTCGATTTTCATCGAACCATTGGTACAACGCGCTTTGGTCTTCTGTGGTCAAGCCGCGTTCGAATTTTACAAGCCATTCGGCTGCAAGTTTTTGACGAGCGCTAGATGAATGAATGTCAACAACGTTGCTCACTGCCCCGCCTCCTCCAAGGAAGAACGCTTATCGTTCTTGCTCATCTGATGGGCCGGTTGAATGTATTCCATGCAATCTTGCATCGCCAGCGACAGATGTCTTTCAACTGTTTTTTCACTGAGTTGCATTTGCGTCGCAATTTCTTTTTGGGTGTAGCCATAAACGCGCTTTAACACAAAGACTCGACGGCGCTGAACGGGCAACCGGCGAACAGCTTCACAGAATATCGAGAACTCTTCACTTGAAACAGCATCGTCTAATGTGGGGTTTACGCGTAGCGATTCATTTTCTAACGCCTCCGCAGGATCTATGTTAGACGATAATCGAGTTTCAGCTTTTTTGGCATAATCGAGGGCTAAGTTCTTGGCTATCGTGAACAAAAATGCGCGGGGTTCCTGTACGGCATCCTTCTTTGTGTTCTGAAAAGCCCGCACATAGGTCTCTTGGACTATGTCTTCGACCTCTTTTGGCGGAACGATACCTCGAACAGTCAGAGCAAGGCTACTGCGGAGACTGATAAAGAGACTGGTAAGTGTGTCTTCGTGAGACATTCAGTGGGTTCCGGGTGCTATGCTGGTGGGTTGGTACTCAGGCTATAGGCTAATGCTTCAACTTTCTGTACACCCCAGAGCATCAGGTGCGGCGCAAGTAATGTCAAGCATCCTATATTCGCACAGGTTTAGTGCGACCTCCCTAGTTTGGGGCGTATTTTAAATTACCACAAAATCGGGTCAGATCAACCACACAGAATGACGTCACTACACAATCAGCGCTTTACGCTGTCCAAAGCCTCTCACAGCACCAGCCTCACACTACTTTAGCGGCACACCGAGCATTTTTGATGATGCCACTTTGTGGCACCATAAAGACCAATCAGTCAATCACTCGCGCCTAGAAATCTCATGGCGATTTACCATTATTACCTGTAACGCCCTTTGCAAGGTGCTAGCGTGTATCCCCTGCGCATTGACGCCCTTTCTTTATTGACTATGCAATGAGTCGCAGGGGAGGGCAGAATTTGTTCATTTACAACGCACGTTAGCCTGTGTGGCGTCAGTGATATTTGGGACGCGTGAGATTTAAAAATTCCCAAACCTGCCTCAATCTAATTGACATTAAAGGATTTCATATTCGCTTTTTTGAAGCTGACTGTGCAATCTATTTGCAGGAGGATCACGCTGCAGTAACGATGCATGGAATAGCCTGGGTATTGCGCTGCAATCTTATAATGGCGCATCGCTAGTTTGAGCGCAAAGAGGAGGTCTTTGCCGCGCAGAGCGCAACACAATCTGTTAGCTTGGCAAGATTCTGCAATCCGTGTCGGGTAGGCTGCAATTTTTTGCTAAAAACATGCCTATTGAATCCAGCAGGTCGTGCGACTAACGCGTGAGACGCTCACAGCAGACGAGCGTTCTGTAAACTGCCTATCTGTAAGCGCTACTCGGGCCTTAGGAACAGCTTACGCCGCTCGTTTAATCCTCTCGTTTAAACTTACCGTTCTAGTGACTTCACCACTGAACTCTTTCATCTGTTTGGCGACTAACAAGAGTAACCCTGGAGATTCAAGGCATGCACTGTTACATGAATTGATGCTAAGCCACAATGTGATCGATCTTAAAATATCTTTTGTCGACCGCTGATCTTATTTTTCATCAGAATATTGGAGCCTTAGATGTCGACCATAAGTCACTTCTTCACTACTACGAAAGTACTGCTCACCGAAATTGTCCCGCTCATGTTTGATTTTGCGAAGAATCCCATTAAAGATGAGACCCTCGACAACCTACCGCTTTGTCTCGCAAGAACGGCAACTAAATTTCCGACAAAAACCGCGATCATTTTTGAAGGATGTGAAATTACCTGGGGACAATTAGATGAGAGAGCCAGCAGAGTTGCGCAATCACTTCAGGACAGGGGGATCAAACCCGGCGACACCGTGAGCTTACTAATGGACAACCGCATTGAATACATTGAGAGTCTATTTGGCATTATGAGAGCAGGCGCCGTCGCATCATTGATTAATACCAATTTGCGCGGTCCGCAATTGATTCATTGCATCTCTGAAACTAAAGCTAAGGCGCTAATTTTCGGCACAGAGCTGACAGATGCTGTTGCTGAAATTAAAGCAGACTGCGAACTTGTTGAGGGAGAAGACTTCCTCTTTGTTGGTCATCCAAACAGCGACGATGCACCAAATTGGGCGATAGACTATGTGCGGATTATCGACGAAACGAGCCCCATGCCAATCGATGCGCGGCCTGAAATATTCAGTGGTAATGCTGCGCTCTTTATTTTCACGTCTGGTACAACCGGGCTGCCTAAAGCGACCTTTCAAAAACATGGCAAACAGTTAGCCTCTCCCAAGCTGTCTTCAAAGGCCGGACTAAAGCTGCAAAGCTCTGACTGCATGTATCTTTGTTTACCTCTATATCACGCCACCGGGCTCACCATTGGCTTCAACAGCGCTATGGGTGCCGGCGCTACTGTCTTTCTGAGGCGCAAATTTTCAGCGAGTCGGTTTTTGCAAGATGTACGCGCCAACAACTGCAACACTTTTTTGTATATTGGAGAACTTTGCCGATACCTATTAGCGCAACCTCAGATGCCTAATGATGGTGAGAACCCTCTTGAAAAAATGATAGGCAATGGCCTTCGGCCCGACATTTGGCTGGAATTCAAGGATCGCTTTAAAATAGATAGGATAGTCGAATTCTATGGTGCGTCTGAAAGCAACGCTTTTATTATGAATTTTTTCAATCGCGATTGCACAATTGGTGCTGCACTGAATCCACTGCTTTTGATTCAGTATGACGTCGCTAGTGACACCATCGTTCGTGATGAGGCTGGTTTTTGCATCCCCGTTGAAGCCGGCCAACCAGGCTTGCTCATTGGAGAGATTACAAAGGATGCAGAGTTCATTGGCTATACCGATAAAGAGGCGACCCAAAAGAAAATTTTGCACGACGCTTTCAAACCTGGTGACACTTATTTCAACAGCGGCGACCTGTTACGCACAATGGACACCAGATTTTCATTTGGCTTTAAGCATTATCAATTCGTCGACCGAGTCGGAGATACGTTTCGGTGGAAAGGAGAAAATTGTTCGACCAATGAAGTTGGTGAGATTATCAATGATCATGCCAGCATTGAGATTTGCAATATATACGGTGTTGAGATCCCGGGCACCGACGGCCGCGCAGGCATGGCCGCGATAGTGCTCAAGCAAGACCATGAGTTTGACACAGACAGCATATCAGCACTCATCAAACGCGATCTCGCCACCTATGCACAGCCCGTGTTCATTCGACTACTGCCAGAGCTACCCTTAACGGGTACTTTTAAGTTACAAAAAAATGATTTACGAGAAGCCGCTTACCACCCAGATCAGTGCCCTGATACGGTCTACGTATTGAGACCGGGCGAGGATACGTACACCGAGCTAGATTCTGACTTCTACCAAAAGATACAGGCCGCAGAAGCAGGGTATTAATAGTCGTACGCAACGACGTTAAGTCGGGACATCAGCACGAGAATCAAATCGGGACTGTCTGTTATCGCGGCCGCGATTAGAACAGAATTAGAGGCAGCGTAAAGGGACAGAATAACGCCGTGATCACGTCGATATTTTGACCTCTGGACGAAGTCCCACGAAGCAGAGCCTCAGCGCTGCCTATAAACACAGCTGATATTTGTGATGACGGCAGACAGCCGTAACCTCGTAAGTGATTAGCCAATCACCCGCACCCTTTCTCTTTACTGCGACCCCATTTCTTTCGACCGAACTGCTAAGGACTGCATCACTGGGGCAGCAACCTGATTGCGGCCACCGCGTTTGGCATCCAATAAGGCCCTGTCGGCAGCGAACAGCCAATCGGTGACTGAACTGCCAGCTTTATACGAGGCAACACCAAGAGATATCGTTAAATGCGAGCCTTTTGTTGTTTCTGTCGCCTCCACCCTAGACCTCAAATCTTCAGCAAGACCTAACACCTGCTTGATATTAGTGTCCGCAGCGAAAACAACAAACTCATCGCCGCCGTAGCGGTACAAGCTGTCCGTCACCCGAATTCGCTGCTGGAGTGTATTGGCAATGCGCTGGAGCACTTCATCGCCTGCCGCATGGCCTTCTTCATCATTTATTTTTTTGAAATTATCGAGGTCTAGCAGCACAAGCGCGGCCTCTGCAGGCTGACGCTTTACCTGTAGGACAAAGTCGTGCAGCTTCATGTCCAAAGAACGACGATTGAGAACATTCGTCAATCCGTCCCGCGTAGAAAGTTTTAATAAGCTCTGGTTTTGTCGGTTTCGCAGCGATGCAAAGGCAAAAGCAAAGCTTGAACACGCTAAAATTGAAATGGCGATTTTTGCTAGATAGAACGGCGCTACCACTGCCGATAAAAGTGCAACAATACCCAGAGCCGCGAAGATGCTTAACGGCAGCGCCTGACGTGGCGGCATTAAGAAGTGGCTGACTATGACCACGGGATAAATGAAATGCACGTCTTCGACGCCTCTCAAGCTAACAATTGTCAGCACACCTAGCATCGCCGCGACACTCATCAGCGAACCGAATATCCACACCCGATGGTAGCGGTAAACTTGATAGAGAGCGGTGGCACAAAGAACGGCGCCAAGCAGATCGACTATAGCAATAGACAAATCGCCACGGAATAAACGCATCAGACCAAAAGGAATTTGTCCACCCAAACAAATGCAAGACGCTATCAGAATGATATGCTCTTCGGCGCTTCTACCTTTCCACTTCAACATGCAAACAGCGCCAGCTGAAAAACACAGAGGGTGACTTTATGGACATTATTTTCCATCGTAAGAGCTGCCAGTGTCGAAAAACGAGACTTAAGACCCTTTTAATTCTGAAGATCATGAGGATAGAGCGTATCTGTCTAGATTCCAAAAGTATACTTATAAGGTATTTCGCGGGCTGTAGACTCGGTTTATTCAGCAACCGATGTCAAAATATCGATTGCGATTCTGCGCAAGATTCAATAACAGCCCGTCGCAGCATCACCCTTGGTCATCGCACATCAGACCCTGCCTTATCGGCGATCTATATTCCTTTCGATGGTGCTGTAACCCCTTCGGGTTTGAAACCACGTAAGCAATAGACAAATAACCAATAGAAGCCTTGCCATTTAAACCTTAGACTCACTGGATGCCTGCAAAACAATTAAATTCAATTATCGAGAATCCAAACCTACAAAACTTGGTGGAGGTCGCCACTTACGAGCGGACAATCAATGCGTCTCTGGAACGCGTTTGGGAAAATGTAAAGGACTGGGAACACTTACCCTATCTTCATGCTGATAACTTTAATTACGCTGAGCTAGACGAAGTTGACACGTGGGGCTGGCGAATATGGACTGACAAAGATCATCTGTCTCATGTCGAAGTCTGTTATGACGAGACAAACAGCCAGTATGTTGCAAGAAGTTATCAACGTGACATGCAAGTATCTGAAATTTGGACGCGAGTCGTTAAGAATGCATCAGTCGATCAGAATTTAAGCGATGTCACTGTTCGATTTTTACTACCTGACGTCCCAGCTGATAAGGTTGAGCGGGTTGGCGCGCTATTTCTTAATCTTTACACCACACTCTGGACTGAAGATGAAATCATGATGATGGGGCGCCAAACTCAATTAGATTCGCTAGCAGAAACGTCCGCGCTCGAACTAAACCTCGGATCAAAATCTTCTTTTGTCGACAACTTACCTAGCTGCTTTAGACTGAAGCAAGGGCTTTTTCGCGTATATGAGGAGAACGGTGAACTTGGCGTACACTCCGCCATTTGCCCACATAATTTAGGCCCACTGACAGGTGGTATCTCCAACAGTAGCACGACCTGCCCTTGGCATGGCTATACCTTCGATGTCACCACAGGCCAATGTCTTTCACCACCTGGGGCAACATGCAAGTTAAGCAAACCACCTAGAATAATTTACCGTTCAGTTTCTGGCTCGGACGACGATAATGTGATTCTTTCGTTTCTTTAAGCGATTTTTACCCAAAAAGTATAGCAATGAGGGGCGCTAATAAACAAACGAGTTGAAGCCCATCAAATGTAAAGACACCTTGAGTTTCAGCTCCATTCAGCAACTTCCTTCAAATTTGAAGCCAAATTTCAGACGCCAAGTATCGTCACGTAGAGACAGTTAAATGAACCAGATTAGCTACTTCAAACTAGGCCTGACTATTGTGCTGTCTTTGCTGATCGCGGCGTTCTTAACGGCCCTCATTGGCTTAGCATCCTTGAATTCAATCGCGAGCTTTGCCGCTGAACAAACATCGAAAGCACCATCAACACTTTCAATTGCACCACAAACAGCACAACAACCCAGCGCGGGCCAGCAGGCAGCAGCAACCCCAACCCCAACCAAACCGTCTAAGCTTTCTGGAGCGGTTGCCCCACCCATCATGCGAACCGATACGAGAGCAATCATGGAGCCGATCATTGCCGTAAAGCCACCACAGAAAGCTGAGATCACATTGTCTGCTAGCGCTCGAGCAACTAACATAGAAATATGTAATTTTTGGAAGAGTGACTATGAGAAATCAAAGACAGCCGCTGCCAAAAAATTTCGAAAGGAAGCTTGCGAGCGCGCAAATATGAATTACTAAATAATATGTACGAGATGCTAGCGTGCTGCCGTTAGGATGCGGGTGCGTTAGCATCAAGCACAAATTAACACGAGATATGAATTTCCCTCCTTATTTGGAAAACCCGCTCAAGTCCTTAGCATGCAAGCCTGCCTGCAGCCAGATTCCTCATACCTAAATATATTCGATTGCGGCTGCAATGCAGGCAATTCTTTC
The DNA here is from genome assembly GCA_047630175.1 of Candidatus Azotimanducaceae bacterium. GTDB lineage: Bacteria > Pseudomonadota > Gammaproteobacteria > Pseudomonadales > Azotimanducaceae > UBA4582. The sequence continues at coordinate 159,243 of JBLHVI010000001.1, read as the reverse complement.
AGCGAACCTGCCAGTACTATTAATCTTCCTTTGGCTGGTTAACAAAAGGAATGCAATTTATTTATGGAAAATAGCTACAGCAATACGCTTGCTTGTCATATCTAACAACGCTTTTGCGGGCCAAAGAACTTGCACGCCCATCGGTAGTATGGCGATGCCGACCTTTTCACCAAGGCCTGACGGTACCGTGCGAAATACGTCATCACTCATTGGTAGTGTTAGCGCAGCGAAATTCGTGTACTAGCGTGAATAGCTCGAAATAGGACAGTCGCAAACTAGAGACGGAACAGACTTTACGAAAGTTTGGCGGCGTCACTGGGCGGGCTGAATGCTCCAAGCTCCTTGATCGTGCGCGCGGCGACCACTTCGCCCATAATCAGCAAGGCGGGCGAAGGTAGGGGCTGACTCAGCAGGCGTGCATTGATATCACTGAGGGTGCCAACAATTGCCCGCTGTTGCCTTGACGTTCCCTGAGAAATAACGGCAAAGGGCATATCTGGCCGACAGCCGCGCTGCAGTAGCTGCGCAGCAATCTCCGGCAGGCTCGACAGCCCCATATAAAACACCACAGTGGTATTTTTTTGCAGCGCCAAGTCCCAGTTTACCTCAAGTTTACCCGCCTGCCGATGACCAGTGATAAAGGTTACCGCATGGGCATGGTCTCGATGGGTCAAGGAGATCTGCATGGCGGCCGCGCAACCAGCGGCTGCAGTGATGCCCGGGATAACGGAAGCGGGCACGCCATGCTCTGCCAGTGCCGCTAACTCTTCACCGCCACGACCGAAGATAAAAGGATCGCCGCCTTTGAGGCGCACGACTTGCTTGCCCGCCACCGCCAGATCCACCAGTAGAGCATTAATCTCATCCTGAGGTAGACTGTGCTGGTCTTTACGCTTGCCCACATAGATCAGCTCGCATTCCTTTGGGGCATAGTCCAGCAATACCGGATTTGCGAGACGGTCGTAGACAACAGCATCGGCCCGCTGCAACAGGCGCATCGCCTTGACTGTGATTAACTCGGGATCAAAAGGGCCCGCGCCCACCAAGTCTACCCGACCCATGGGTACCGGGCTTCTGATTAGAGAGACTACTTTGTTGTTCATTATATTTTCCCTGGCGCGCTTCAGACGGCCGTTACATTAGGGGTCTTGATTCGTCTACTACGCAGCTGGCGGCGCTCATCTAAGAGCATACTGAGGTCAGGCAAGCAGGAACCGCAGTTAGTGCCGCATTTTAAGCGCTCGCCTAGTTCATCAATCGTGTCGGCGCCGACATCGATTGCATCAATGATTTGCTTCTCTCCAACTCTCAGACAGACGCAAACCAAGCGCCCCTTAGCTTGACGAAGCACATCGCGAGCGGTCAGTAAGCGCCAATAGTTAGCTTCAACAGTTTCATCAAACATGGTCTGCAGCCAGGCGAGGTCAGGCAGTCGCGATTTATCCTGATGGCTAAAAATCACCAGCTCCAGCCGTTGGTCTGTATGGCACATAATCCGCTCATCCTGCTGGGCGGCATAGGAATACTGTGCACACGCCAAAGCTGGCCCAGACTCTCGCAGGCGTTTGTTGACGATAAATTCACCCCAGATAAACGCGTCGTCGAGTGCCACTTGATAGAGATAGCCTCGTTCATTATTTAGGGGCACGAGACTCCAGTGTAGAAAGTCACCGCAATCCAGACGCGTACGACTGGCGATAATGGCCCAGCACTGCACCTCAATTTTAACTAAATTTGCAGGCGTGAACTTGAACTCCGGTTGGCCAGAAACCGGATCAGTAATAGCCGCCACCAGCGCGCCGACCCGGGCGCGACTGGCAAATTGATCATTCCAGTGAATGGGTACGAAGATGTCAGTGGGTTGCATGCCAACATCGATCATGGCAATCGCCTGCATACTACCTTGCGCGGTATTGATACGGGCGAGGTCACCTGGCTGCATTCCCAAGTCGTTTGCCGTTGCAGGGTTGATGGCGACAAAGGGCTGACTAGTATGTTCAAGCAACCGATGGGTATTACCGGTGCGAGTCATGGTGTGCCATTGATCGCGAATGCGACCGGTGTTTAACGCTAGAGGATAGTCCGCACACAGCGATCTGAGCGTCATCACCGGCCGGGTATCAATAAACTGTGCGCGGCCTGTCGTGGTGCAAAAAAGTCCATCCTCAAACAGTCGTGCGGTACCTGCGGGTGCTATGGCTGTTACCGGCCATTGTAATGGCTGCAGCTGATCGTACTCTCGTTCCGACAATTGACTCAAGGCGCTGATATTAAAAAGACGCTGGCCATTGTTTTCGTAACCACTCAAGGCGGCATGTTCAACAAATATATCTCTGGGCGATACATAATTAAAGGCATCGCCATAGCCCATGGCGCTGGCCACCTGAGTGAGGATCCACCAATCGGGTTGAGCCTCCCCTTGGGAGGGTAATAGATTTCTTTGGCGGGAAATACGTCGCTCAGAGTTAGTCACGGTGCCTGACTTTTCACCCCAACCACAAGCGGGTAACAGGATATCTGCCAGCCGGGTCGTGTCTGTTTGCGCTACACAGTCGGAGACAATGACCGTCTCACATTTCGTTAGCGCGGCAATCACGGCGTCAGCATTCGGCATACTTACCACCGGATTAGTGCCAATAATCCAGATCGCCTTGATCTCGCCACTAGCCACAGCGTCAAACAGATCGACGGCCTTCAAGCCCGGCGCACGACTGACATTGTCGGCACCCCAGAATTCACCGACACGCTGAATATTCTCGTTTGAGTAGTCCATATGGGCTGCCAGCACATTCGACAGCCCCCCCACTTCACGACCACCCATGGCATTCGGCTGACCCGTGATGGAGAAGGGTCCCGCACCCGGTAAACCGATACGGCCAGTGGCTAGGTGACAGTTAATAATCGCGTTGCATTTATCGGTGCCAGTGGCAGACTGATTGATACCCTGGGAATAGAAAGTCACCGTTTTGGGTGTGTTCGAGAACCATTCATAGAAAGTGGCCAGTGACGCTTGATCTAACCCGACTTGTTGCGCTACAGCCTCAATGGTAAAGACCTTGGCATGATCAGCCACTGCCTCGAAGCCCTCTGTATGCGCTGCCACGTATTCCTCGTCCACGCGGTTGTTGGCTACCAAGTAAGCCAAAAGTCCGATGAAAAGCCCGTTGTCTGCGCCAGGTTTGATAGCTAAATGCATGTCAGCAATCTGACATGTGGCGGTTTTGCGTGGGTCTATGACCACCACACGCATGGCTGGATTGCGCTGCTTGGCAACCTCTATCCGCCGATACAAAATGGGATGAGTCCATGCGGCGTTTGAGCCTGTCATCACCAGCAGATCACAGGTTTCTAGGTCTTCATAGCTGCACGGCACAGCATCACTGCCGAACGCCCGCTTATAACCAGCGACGGCGGATGACATGCACAATCGCGAGTTGGTATCGACATGACCGGTACCGACAAAGCCCTTCGCTAATTTGTTAGCAACATAATAATCTTCTGTCAGAAGCTGACCGGACAAGTAAAAAGCAATGGCATTTGGCCCATAGGCTTCACGAATCACACTGAGTCGACTGGCAACCGCATCAATAGCAGTCGGCCAATCAACCGTTTGATTATTGATGCGCGGCGCCAACAAGCGTCCTGTCCGACCCATGGTTTCCGCCAACGCTGAGCCTTTCACACATAAACTGCCAAAATTTGCCGGATGCTGCTCGTCACCACTCACAGCTATCAGTCGCTCTGCACCCAGCCTTGCATCAACGCCACAACCAACCCCACAATACGGGCAAGTGGTTTTGACGATACTACTCGCTAGCATGATCACTAACTGGCTCGTTGCAAACCTGCCCAACGGCCAAGTCTAGCAAGACATAGTCGGCCAACAACTCCACCGTGAATACGGGCACAGCTATTTCCTGGTCTTCCAGGCATTCACCCGTCAGCAGATCAAAATGCTGCTTATAGAGAGGTGAGGCCACCACTAGGCGACCGTTAATATCACCTAACATTCCTCGGGATAGCACATTGGCTTTACCGATGGGGTCCCAGTTACCCAGAGCGTGAATTTGCGGCGTCTCATCTGGCAAATAGAACACCGCAATCTGTTGACCTTCAAATTGGGCACAGATACCGGAATAGGGAATTAGGTCCGACTTGCGACACAGATTTATAGGCTGGGAACTCTGCTCTTCTATCGCGGCACTCATACCTGACTCCTTAGGCGCTGATTTTCTGCAATTGAATCTTCTCAGCTTCGGTCGCTGGGCGAGGCTGACCTCGTTCTTGGACGAAGACGATCTGTTCGTCTTCATCATCTGAATTCACAAACTGACGAAAGCGCTTAAGTTTCTCCGGGTCTTCAATGGTGGACTTCCACTCGCATTGATAAGTACCAACGATATGACTCATCTGCTTCTCAAGTTCAGCGCCTATTCCTAGCGAATCCTCGATCACGACCTGCTGCAAGTAGGCCAGCCCTCCATCCAGATTGCTCAGCCAGACAGAGGTACGCTGCAGTCGGTCTGCGGTCTGCACGTAAAACATCAAAAAGCGATCTATGTAGCGGATTAATGTTTCGTCATCAAGATCTGTGGCAAACAGGTCTGCGTGCCGCGGTTTCATACCACCATTACCTCCCACATATAGATTCCAGCCTTTCTCGGTAGCGATGATGCCGAAATCTTTGGACTGAGCTTCGGCGCATTCACGTGCACAACCTGACACACCACCCTTAAGCTTGTGGGGAGAACGCAAACCTTTGTAGCGATTCTCGACATACAGTGCCATGCCGACGCTGTCTTGCACGCCATAACGACACCACGTACTTCCAACGCAAGACTTCACTGTTCGCAATGCCTTGCCATAGGCGTGACCCGTCTCAAAACCAGCGTCCACTAATTCCTGCCAGATGTCCGGTAACTGCTGAACTCTGGCACCAAATAGGTCAATGCGCTGGCCGCCGGTGATTTTGGTGTAAAGGTTGTACTTTTTCGCCACCTGTCCCAATGCGATCAATCTGTCAGGTGTGATCTCGCCACCAGCAATACGCGGCACCACGGAATAGGTACCGTTCTTCTGCATATTCGCCAAGAAGGTATCGTTGGTGTCTTGCAAGCCGACATTCTGGTCACCCAGAACATGCTCGTTCCACAGGGAAGCGAGAATAGAACCCACCGTCGGCTTGCAGATATCGCAACCACGACCCGTACCATGGCCAGCTATCAGTGCGTTAAAGCTGGTGATAGCCTCGATTTTGACGATATGAAATAATTCTTGACGGGTATGATTGAAGTGCTCACAGATGGCAGTATTCACCTCTAAGCCTCGCGCCGCCAGTTCGTCGTCTACCAGCGACTTAAGCAATGCAGAACAGCCACCGCAACCCGTACTGGCCGCCGTCTGTGATTTAACATCGCCGAGCGAATAAAAACCGGCATCGATGATGCTGACAATTTCACCCTTACTGACATTGTGGCAGGAACAGATCGTCGCTGAACTTGGCAAAGCACCCGACCCTAAGGTAGGTGCTTCTCCGGCATTGTAGGGTAGGATCAGGACTTCGGGATCGGCTGGCAGGACTATGCCGTTGAGAAAATACTGCAGCAGGGTGTCATAGGCGGAGCAATCACCCACCAGCACGGCGCCCAACAACTGCTTGCCATCCTCACTAACGATAATGCGTTTATAGACATCGATGCGCTCATCACTAAAGGTATAGGCGATAGCACCGGCTTGCAGGGCATGAGCATCACCAATGGAGCCAACATCAACACCCAGCAATTTCAGCTTGGTGCTCATATCTGCACCTTGAAAAGTTGATGCCGCGTCGCCCAATTGGCTCACTGCTACTTCCGCCATCCTATAGCCGGGGGCCACTAGGCCGTAGATCCTGCCTGCATAAAGCGCGCATTCGCCGATAGCATAAATATCCGGGTCGCTGGTCTGACAGTATTCATTAGTTTCAATACCCCCGCGCTCACCTACAGTCAACTCAGCAGCCTTACCCAGCTGGTCATAGGGACGGATACCCGCGGAGAATACAATCACGTCTGTTGCTAGGGTAGAACCGTCGGCGAATTTCATCAACAGTCTCGGCAATTCGTCTTTTGTTGCTTCCTCGCTACACGTCTCTTCGATAAGCTGGGTAGCCTTACTGGTGTGAACTATGACCCCTAGCGCCTCAATCTTGCGCCGCAACATCGCACTGCCGCCGATATCTAGTTGCACGCCCATTAAGCCTGGCGCGAACTCAACGACATGAGTCTCCATACCCAAGTTCATCACCGCATTAGCGGCCTCCAGACCCAACAGACCGCCGCCCACCACAACACCCACTTTCGCGCCCTTGGATTGTCGTTCGATATTGCCCAGATCATCCAACGTGCGATAGACCATACAGGCATCAAGCTCTGAACCGGGTATGGGCGGTACAAACGGATAAGAGCCTGTCGCCAGTACCAGCTTGTCGTAAGCATGTACCTCGCCGCTAGACGTCTGCACAGTCTTTGCAGCCCGATCAATACTTCTGACAGGATCACCGAAGTGGGCAGTCACGCCCATCTCCTCGTACTTCTCGACCGTCGTCAGGGCCAAGTCTTGCGCCGTGCGACCCGAAAAGTACTCTGACAGGTGAACGCGATCATAGGCCGGCCGAGTTTCTCCACCGATAACTGTAATTTCTGCCTGAGTCTGCGAGCTCACCAGTTTGTCGACATAGTGATGCCCGACCATCCCGTTACCAACAACTACCACTTTTAACATTGCAAAGATCCTCTTATGGTCCGCCGGCTGATCAAATCATGCGGCTTTAATTTTTATCGCAGGAAGCATTTTCGTAGCTGCCTGCTCACGCAATTTCACTGGATTACCTTGTTTTTCGTAGAGAAAGCGCAACACTTGCTGACGATATCGGTTGAATGCAGGGTCATCCGCTAGCGCTACTCGCTCTCTGGGTCGAGGCAAGTCAATTTTAAGTACCTCACCAATAGTTGCCTCTGGGCCATTGGTCATCATCACAATGCGATCAGACAACAAAACGGCTTCATCCACATCGTGGGTAATCATGATGACGGTGTTGTTGAGCTTTTGCTGAATCTCCATCAAGGCGTCCTGTAAGTGCGCCCGAGTCAACGCGTCCAGAGCGCCAAAGGGCTCATCCATCAACAGCACTTTTGGCTGCATAGCCAAACAACGTGCGATACCGACTCGTTGCTTCATGCCACCGGACAGCTCACCCGGTAACTTGTGTCGCGCATGATCCATCTGCACCAGCGCAAGATTGTGTTCGACCCATTGACGCACTTCGACCTTGCTCTTGCTCCGCTTGAACACGCACTTCACCGCCAGCTCAATGTTTTGGTAGACCGACATCCAAGGCAAAAGTGCATGATTCTGGAACACCACAGCGCGATCAGGCCCCGGATCTGTGACTTCCCGTCCTTGTAGAATCACGCCGCCCGTGGTGGCCGGGAGCAGACCGGCAACGATATTGAGTACCGTCGACTTACCACACCCTGAATGACCGATAAGCGAGATGAACTCACCTTTCTCAATACCCAAACTAACATTCTGCAACGCCCGAAAAGGGCCATCAGCCGTCGGGAAATCGATACCGATTTGACTGAGCTCAAGGTAAGAATTTTTCATCATTCACTCCAATGTAAAACTTCAGCCGTGTCTTTAGCGCAGAATCGCCTGCTTATCCCAGGAAACTCGGCGCTGCACCATCAGCATTACGCGATCGAGAAAGAATCCAATAACGCCGATAATTACCACCGCCACCATGATGCGACCCAGCGAGTCTGAAGAGCCGTTCTGAAACTCATCCCAGATAAACTTTCCAAGGCCTGGATTTTGGGCCAGCATCTCGGCGGCAATCAGCACCATCCAGCCGGTAGCCAGTGACAAACGCAGTCCTGTGAAGATCAACGGCAAAGCGGATGGGATAACGATTTTTCGGATGTAGACGAGGGGCGACAGGCGCAGCACGCGACTGACATTAATCAGGTCGCGGTCAATGCTGGCGACGCCAACAATAGTATTAACAACCGTTGGCCACAGACAGCACAGCGCAACAGTGACGGCAGACGTTAAAAAAGCCTTCTCAAACATGGGATCGTCACTGACATAAGACGCCGATACCACCATGGTCACCAGGGGTAACCATGCCAATGGCGACACAGGTTTAAAAGTCTGAATGATGGGATTGACACTCTGGTACACCTTCTCACTGAGACCGCAGGCAATGCCTAGGGGAATGGCGATAATTGACGCAATCAAAAAGCCAAAACCCACCGTATAAAGGCTTGTCACAATTTGATCCAGAATGGTCGCTTTGCCCGTGTAAGCCCTTATTTTGGTTATGGCGTCCGGATTAGCTAACAGCAATTTATCGTTACGATCGACCTGCCGTTGATAGAAGCGCACTTCTTTCTTTCGTTCCTGTCGATGCTCTGCCAGCAACCCCTTGGATTGCTCCCAGACCTGCACTGGTCCGGGAAACTGACCAAGCGACGTTTCAATACTGTTAGCACCTACTTGCCAAAAAGCTAGGAAAAGACCTATCCCAAGGCTCGGTAGCAGCAACAGGTTGAGCGCTTTCGCCAAGGATTTGCGCAGCTGTCGCGGCGATATCCATTCACGCCAGTTGAACACCGGAGTACGGCTAGCAACCTGTGTCACCTCATTCATCACGTGTTTCCTCAAAGTGCTCTGCTCTTTAGTCGTTACCAGCCAGATTTAGGCTGATTAGTGCCCGCTGTGCTCCGTTCAAAAAGTCTTAGAGCACTTCGGCTTTCAGTCCTATGGCGAACTTCTGCAGATAAGCATTAGGTTGACTACCGTCGTAAGCGACGTTGTCGATAAACTCATCCTGCACAGGTCGAAAACCTGTCTCAGTATCAAACCGTGGGAAATCCATCTTTTCCATCACGCCTGCTGCTATCAATTCCTTTGCGGCTAGCGCGTAGATGTCTGGTCGATACACTTTGCGGGCAATATCGAAGTACCATTCATCTGACTTGGGCTCTGAAATTTGTCCCCACCGTCGCATCTGCGTTAAATACCAGACTGCGTCAGAAAAGTAGGGATAGGTAGCGAAATGCCGAAAGAAAACGTTAAAGTCCGGCACTTCACGCTTATCGCCTTTCTCATATTCAAACGTGCCCGTCATGCTGTTGGCGATGACTTCATAGTCGGCACCCACGTAGTTGCTCTGGGCCAGAATTTTCACCGCCGCCGGTCGATTCGCATTATCGTTTTCGTCCAGCCATTTGGCCGCTCTGAGCAGCGCCTTAACAATTCTGACGGTGGTGTTCGGATATTTCTCGGTAAACTCCTTGCTCATGCCAAAGACTTTCTCCGGATTGTTCTTCCAGATTTCATAGTCGGTGATTACCGGTACACCAATGCCCTTGAAGACGGCCTGCTGATTCCAGGGTTCGCCTACGCAGTAACCATGAATGGTACCGGCCTCAAGAGTCGAGGGCATTTGTGGCGGCGGGGTGACCGACAGCAACGCCTCAGCATTAATAGAACCGCTGTTGTCACCTTTGTGTGGTGCGTAAAAGCCAGGATGAATATTGCCAGCAGCCAGCCAGTAACGCAGTTCATAATTGTGCGTTGAGACAGGAAAGACCATACCCATTTTAAAAGGCTTACCCTCACCGCGCAGTTTTTCTACCACGGGCTTAAGATAGTCAGCCTTGATAGGATGGAGTGGCTTGCCATTCTCCATCGGCATATTGGCTTTCATTTGGGCCCACACCTCATTAGAAACCGTAATGCCATTACCGTTGAGATCCATACTGAAAGGCGTGACGATATGTGCTTCGGTGCCGTAGCCAATGGTCGCAGCCAGTGGCTGGCCGGCCAGCATATGTGCACCATCTAACTTGCCGTCGATGACACCGTCTAAAAGAACCTTCCAGTTAGCCTGAGCCTCCACGGTGACGTACAAACCTTCGTCTTCGAAATAGCCCTTTTCATAGGCTATGGCGATGGGAGCCATATCTGTCAGTTTGATAAAACCAAACTTCAATTCATCTTTTTCAGCGGGACCGACGTCTGCTTGAACAACCGCCGCCATCGCTAGCAACGTTGCAACGGCCAACACTTTTCTAAGACCGACCAAGATCGATAGATTTCCAAACCTACGGAATGACATATCTGAATTCGTCATAGACATCGCATCAAAACCTTTATTAAAGCCAAAAAAAACCCGCCTCTGCATCGGCTACAAAAAACCGAATCAGAGGCGGGCATCATTACCCTTGTGCCATGGCACAGATTTGAAATATTTTGGGTCAAGCAAACACTTATTACAGGTAAGGTTATACAAGATGTGTGCCAGCATTGAACAATGAGTAAGAAATGCGCCAAGGACGCTTTGGCAGCCTGCACTTGGCTGCCATCAACTCATAGACTCGTCAGCTCAACCGCTCCAGATAAGGCACTTATATAGTGCGAAAATTGCAAGACAGCCCCGAGGTGGGGCGGAATGCATCGATACATCGCGGCCGGCAATTACCCTTAAAGCGGCGTTCGCTCGTCGTAAAATGGATAGTCGACACCTGCCAGTATGGCGGCCTGACGATATAAATCAGTCCGATAGCACTGCTTAACAAGATCTTGCACTCGGTCACTACCCACTGCCTTACCAATGAGCGGCATGATCTGCTCAATCTGAGCTCGAGCCTCACAGTGCCAAGGGAAACCCAGATGAGATTGTTCGAACAAATGGAAGTTCGCTGGGCTACAGTCCCCGGGACTCTGTAGCGATGGACTCAAGTCTTCTGGCAGCAGATCCAAATAGTGACTGCGCGCTAGTGTTTCAATTGTCTGCGGCCTGTTGGTTGGATCTACCAGCCATTGACCAGCCTCCATCAGTGCTAGTCGCAATCGCAGATGGGTCGATGCGTGGGTGTCGTGCCAAGACTCCATAACTGCCAAGGCTTTTTCCGGTGCATCTGGCCAAACCTGCATGCTACTGGCAGCCAGCTCACCCGTCCCGTTAGCGACGGCAATAGTGTTCCATGGTTCCCCCACACAATAGCCGTCAATCACACCTTCGGTAAGACTATCTACCATCTGCTCTGGCGGCAGAACAATAATGCGCACCTCTCGGTCCGAGTCGATACCCCCCAGCGCTAGCCAGCGGTGCAACAACAGAGTATGGGTAGAAAAATGATGCACTGAGGCCAGCGTCAATGGACGCTTCGGGTTCTGTGACACGAATGCCTTGAGCGCAATCGCGGTCTGATGATAGACCGGCAGAGTCGATGCAGCCTCGGGCAGAGAGGCTCGATACGGCATTAGAGCCTGCCACAAAGGCGCGGCTAACGTAATGCCATTACCGTTCAAAGACAACACCAAACCCGTTACCATGGGCGCACGAATACCCGCCACGCCAAGGGTTGTCACCAGCGGCATAGGCGCCAAGACCTCGCAAGCCTGAAATGCTCCGGCGATCATCTTGTCCCTCAAGTTAGCCCAAGAGACCTCTCGGTGCAGGCTGACGTCTAAACCGTATTTTTCATAGAGTCCCAGCGCTTTCGCCATAATGACGGGTGCACTATCAGACAGACGCATATAACCTAGATTAACGTCCGTTTGCTCGGCCATCGGCAACTTCTCAAGCATAGCGGGCTCCAACATCTACTACTCCTTATTCAGGCTTCATTTGGACGACTACCGCCCAACAGAGTGATGGCAGCCAATGCCGCCTGTGGCAACGTCTGGTTGGTGTCCATGGCTAAGTCTCGCAGTTGTCGATGCGCCGCGTCTTCAGTTATACCGTGCAGCTTTATCAGCATCGACTTGGCCTGGCTGACCACAGAGAGACTGTCCAATTGCGCCCGGGTCGAGTCTAGGGCAAGGCGCAGGGCTTGAAACGACTTGAACTGAGCCATGGCCACATCGATGACAGGCTTAACTTTTGAGGTATCATAGCTACCCACCGTGTAGGCAGAAACACCAGCATCTACCGCCGCCTTGATAAAGCCCGGGTCGTCTTCCCCAGAGAACATCACCACCGGCGTTGGCTTATGCATGTTAATAATCGACAGACTCTCAAGCACGTCTCGGCCAGGAGATTCTAGATCGATAAGAATCACGTCGGGCCTGTGCTGTTCTATCTGGTGGAGCAAGCCAGCAGTCGTTACCATGCAGACCACGACATCGAAGCCTGCCTCGATAAGGTTGATCTTGACCGTGGCGGCCCGGACTGACGACTCATCGACCAGCATCACACGAACGACATTACTACCGGGTGTTTGACTCATGATAAAAACACATGGATGGATAGCTTGCCCGGCCACGCAAAACAAAGAACTGTCTTGTCGGGTACAGAAAATAATTCACCAACTAACCAGGGCACAGCATTTGGTAAAACCGGTGGCTGGAAAACTGCTGACACTATGCGAGGCAACTATTGAGCCATCGCTTAACTAACGACCACTAAAACTTGGCATTGAGGGTCAGCCAGAATTTATTCGTGTCTGTGGCAAATGTATCAGCCTGGTAGGCCGCATACCTCAGCTCAACAGACACACCCTTAACCAATGGATAGCTGACAGAAAGATCCACCTCTGAACCAAGATCGGCACCACCTTGGTCGGCATTGAAATCATGGTAGATAAGGGCGTAACCCGCTTCGCCGATCTTGCCGGTCACTTTTAAGTAGAGATCCTTAAGTCCGACATTAGGCGTGTTGAGAAATTTGTCGGCCCAACCCTGAAACTTAAACAAAGTTGCCAGCGGCGTTCTGAAAGCGGCGACACCGTTATCACTTCCAAGCACCTCGTAGCCGAGACTGATCTTTACCGGGTCAATGGGCACTCCCGCCTCCAACATATAATAGCTCGCCGAATAGTCGGTCGGATTATCTGCATAGTCAGTCTGACTGGCAAGAGAGGCGGCCAATGAGACAATGCCGACATAACCCGCATACTCGGCACCATAAGTGCTTGAGGAGTTAGCCGCGGAGTTCTCAAGATCGAGCAGATAGGCAAAAGCTTGAACTCTGTGCCCCTCCGCTGGCGTTACCGTAGCAATAAGGCGATGTGAGTTGGACTCCCAATGCGCTGGCTGGACAGCAGAGTCCTTTGGGCCGAAGATGCGATTGACGTTCCAAACATAACCATAGTCAAGCGCCACAGGGCCCAAGTTGGCAAAGGACACGCGCAGCGCATCATAGGTTTGCTCATTCTGACGCCAAGCCACGCCGCCCATAAATCGCTGACCGCTGTCAATGATACGCTGTCGACCCATCACTGTTCTAAAACCGCCTGCTTTATAAGTCAGCGATGCTTGGTTGAAGTCAGTCCCATGCGGGTCCGCTACAATGGGATATTGTGTATTGCCGTTCGTCGGTGTGCGATAGTTTTCGCTACCAATGACGGTCACATTGTCCAACTCGGCTAATACAGTAAAGCCTTCATAGTTAGCTGATTTATAGGTGATCCGCGATCGTAGAGTCGATGCATTAGCGGCCTTGCTGATACCCTCTTGGTCAACGAATTCATATCGGTAGCGAAACATCAAAGAGACATCGCCATCTTTAAGCATGTCACTGACGTTGCTCGCGTCATCGGCGGCAGTGGCTACTGACACTATGCCAACTGATATCATGGCTATCACCAACTTGCTGCGTAACTGTTTCATAGTTAATCCCATTGTTTAATTTTTCCAAAAAAAAACCCACGCGCGCCGAATACCGACATGCGTGGGCTACATTGCCCTGCTAACTTTCTCTTGATATTTTTTTAGTATCAATATTCATGCCAAAGGTGCCAAACATTGATTTATCAAGACTCATCAATTACGCATTGATTTAGAACCAACGTAAACTGAGATTATTTGGTGCGCTTTATGATCAACAGTGCCTATTTGGGGCAAATTCATGCGCGCTTTTCACACCACTCTTACAAATAGTTAGTACTAATGTCAGGATGATTTCGCTATCAGTGTGGCTATAACCAAAGATTTGCGATTTTGGTCTGCGAATAGTTCAGCCTGGGCAGTTCTGGCTCGGTATTTGCGTAGTCATAGATGCGTAAATGAAATTGTGCAAATTGAAATAACAGGTCATGACGACCTGAGCTAACATAAACAGTACGTGGACAACGGCGTCCATCACTCGACTGAGTTATCAGTCTAAGTGATGGGCGCCGTTTGCGTTTATGACAATTATTAAACTGCACTTTCCTCATACATTAACCACAATCCTTCTTAAGAACGAGGTAACAGCATGTCGTATTTAGTTCCTTCAGAGTTCGTCTCCAAGATGGTAGATGCCGGTGAGTCGAAAGTTTTCATGGCTACCCGAGACACATTGATTCGCGCCTATATGGCGGGTGCGATTCTTGCGCTCGCCGCTGTATTTGCTATTAGCGTTACGGTTGCCAGCGGCTCGGCGCTGGTGGGAGCCATTTTATTCCCCGTCGGTTTTTGTATGCTCTACCTCATGGGTTTCGATCTTCTGACAGGAGTTTTTGTTCTCGTACCGCTTGCACTGCTGGATAGAAGACCGGGAGTCACCATCGGCGGCGTGCTGCGAAACTGGGGTTTAGTATTTATTGGCAACTTCGCCGGTGCTCTCTCCGTCGCTTTCATGATGGCCTTTGTATTCACTTTTGGTTTCTCCGCAGACCCTGGGGCTATCGGCGCCAAGATCGCCGGCATCGGCGAGGCCAGAACTCTGGGTTATGCACAGTATGGTGTCGCTGGCTGGGTAACGATTTTCATCCGCGGCATGCTTTGCAACTGGATGGTCTCTATGGGTGTTGTCGGCGCCATGATCTCTACCTCTGTGAGCGGTAAAGTTATCGCCATGTGGATGCCCATCATGCTGTTTTTCTTCATGGGCTTCGAACATTCAGTGGTCAACATGTTTCTTTTCCCTTCTGGGATCATTCTCGGCGGCGATTTTTCCGTTATGGATTACTTCATCTGGAATGAAATTCCAACGGTGCTGGGCAACCTAGTGGGCGGTCTGGCTTTCACGGGGTTGACACTTTATACCACCCACATCAAAACCGGCGCAAAACGCTCGACATAATTTCTTAGCGGCCCGCTCGAGGTTTCTATAGACCTACCTAGAGGACAGACTAGGTAACAACTAATCAATTGGAGAACGTTATGAAGAGAGACGAAGTGACAGAACTGGTAGTGCTCCAGAAGCTCAAAAAAGAACTGCGTTGGGAGCAACTGGCCAGCGCCATTGAGCAGAGCAAAGAATGGACTACCGCAGCTTTGTTGGGGCAGATGACACTGACAGCCGACGAGGCGAAAACTATCGGCGAGTTGCTATCACTGCCAGAAGAAGCCGTGCAACAATTGCAGGTTGTGCCCTACAAGGGCTCACTGCCTACTGCAGTACCTACTGATCCATTGATCTACCGATTCTATGAATTGATCAACGTCTACGGCACTACCTTCAAGGCACTGATTCATGAAGAATTTGGCGATGGCATTATGAGCGCCATCGATTTTGATATGGAACTGGCCCGTCAGGCAGACCCCAAGGGGGACCGCGTCAAAATCGTCATGAGCGGAAAGTTCCTGCCTTATAAACGCTATTAGCCGGCCCGATGAATCAGCAGTAAATATATGGCAAATTATTTAACCGTATCGCTCGGCCAATATTCCGACAAGGGACGCAAAGCTATTAATCAGGATTATCATGGCGCCACTATTCCGCAGGGGCCCATGCTGACATTGAAGGGAGTTGCCATAGCCATGGCTGATGGCATCAGCAGCAGCGATGTCAGTCAGGTTGCGAGCAAGGCAACAGTGCAAGGTTTTCTCGATGACTATTATCGCACCTCAGAAACCTGGTCGGTTAAAAAGTCTGCTCATCAGGTGCTCACCGCGGTGAACTCTTGGCTTCACGCCCAGACTCAGAAAAGTGACTATCGGTTCGACAAGGACAAAGGCTATGTTTGCACTTTCAGCGCGCTGATTATCAAGTCAACCACAGTCCATCTATTTAGCCTAGGTGATACACGCATCTATCGGTTGAGGGGCCAGAGACTAGAACAGTTAACCGTGGACCACCGACTTTGGGAGTCATCCGAAAAAAGCTACCTGAGTCGCGCCATGGGTCTTGATCCGCAACTAGAAATCGACTATGACTCCCACGTTGTATTGCAAAACGATATTTTCATTTTGATGACAGACGGCATCTATGAGATTCTCGACGGCGACTCGATCGTCGACACCATAACAACGTCGCCCGATGACCTGAACCAGGCGGCTAGGCAGCTTAGCGATTTTGCCTATGCACGGGGCAGCACCGACAACCTGAGCGTCCAGATACTGCGCATCGACGCCCTACCTATGGCGGCGGCCAATGAGATTACTCAAGAAGTCGCCGAACTCTCCTTTCCGCCCATTCTGCAAGCAAGAATGATCTTCGATCAGTTCACTGTCATCAAAGAAGTCCACGCCAGCAGCCGCAGCCATGTCTATCTGGCGGTTTCTAACAATACTCAACAAACCCTTATCCTTAAGACCCCTTCCATAGACCTGCGAGATGACGCGGCCTATCTAGAACGTTTTTTACTGGAAGAATGGATTGCCAAACGCATCAACAGTGCCCATGTTCTAAAGCCTTGCGCACCCGAGCAACAGCGTCGTTACCTGTACACAGCTTTTGAGTTTATCGATGGCCAGACCCTGACCCAATGGATGATAGACAATCCAAAGCCTAGTCTGGAGTCTGTGCGCGGCATCGTCGAGCAAATAGGTCGCGGGCTGCAAGCTTTCCATCGCTTAGAAATGCTGCATCAAGACCTAAGACCGG
This sequence comes from Candidatus Azotimanducaceae bacterium, assembly GCA_047630175.1. Lineage (GTDB taxonomy): Bacteria > Pseudomonadota > Gammaproteobacteria > Pseudomonadales > Azotimanducaceae > UBA4582. The sequence continues at coordinate 142,439 of JBLHVI010000001.1, read as the reverse complement.
CGAATATCATGATCGATAAGAACGGCGTGGTGAAAATTATCGACTTCGGCGCTACACGGGTTGCAGGCTTGCGCGAGATCGAGAGTAACCTGCCTCAACAAGAAATGTTAGGTACCATGCAGTATTCCGCTCCAGAGTACTTACTCGGCGAAGCCGGTACAATAAAGTCTGACTTGTTCTCACTGGCGGTGATTACCTATCAGATGCTGACCGGTCGACTGCCCTATGGCGCCCGGGTAGCGCGAGCGAAGACACGTGCGGCACAGAACCGGTTGCGCTACAAATCTGCGCTTCATGACGAACGAGAAATCCCAGCTTGGATTGACGAAACTCTTGAGAAAGCTCTGCACCCCAATCCCGATAAACGCTACGGTGAACTATCAGAATTCTTGTTTCATCTTCGCCAGCCAACCAAGGCGTTTCTGAGTAAAGCCCGCCCGCCATTGATCGAGCGCAACCCCATAGCCTTTTGGCAGGGAATTTCTGCCATTCTACTGGTAATCATCATCACGTTGTTGCTGCTGCTGCACTAAGATCCAATCAATACATCAACGACACTTAACGCTTACTCGCGCATCAAAAAAATGCAGAAATCCGAATAGCCAACATCAGTTTCAAGACGTCCCTAGCGACAACAAATTATCCACGGGCTGATATAGCGCTTCCAGATAAACAACATCGGCTGCTTCTAACGTGATGCTAGCGGCATCAATCAGGTCATTAAGCTGCGAGACCTTTGAGACACCGACAACGGGGCAAACAACACCCGGCTTATTCAGCAACCAAGCCACCGCGATCTGCGCCGGTGTCTTGCCATACTTACCCGCTATTTCAAACACGCGGTCAGCAATGGCAAAATCGTTCGCACCACGATAGAGACTCTCAGTTCGCGCTCGGTCCTGACCTGTGGAACGTTTTGTAGATCCACCAGCAAAACCACCCTGATAGGCGCCCGCTAAAATTCCCCGAGCCAGCGGTGACCAGGGCGTGACCGCCACGCCTGAGTCGATGCAATAAGGGATCATCTCTCGCTCTTCTTCACGGTAAATCAGGTTGTAATGATTCTGCATCGACACAAAGCGCGTCCAGCCATGCTGACTCGCCGTCATCTGCAATTCGGCGAATTGCCAAGCAAACATAGATGAAGCGCCTAGGTACAATGCCTTGCCCGCCTTCACCACGTCGTGCAACGCCTCGAGTGTCTCCTCAATAGGCGCATTCACTTGGCCCGGCACACCATGCGGATGACGATGAATGATCAGTTGGTCGACATAATCATGCCCTAGCCGTTTCAATGAGCGGTCCACACCTTCCATTATGTGTTTGCGTGTCAGACCGCCCTGATTAGCGCCACGTCCCATAGGCATAGACACCTTGGTGGTCAGCACGTACTCGTCGCGCGGTAATAGTTCATTCAAAAGTGAGCCCACGACTTCTTCGCTGGCACCGATTCCATAAATATCGGCGCAGTCAAAATAAAACAGCCCATGATCAATACTGGCTTTGAAGATGTCCCGCGCCTCATCGAGGCCGAGGGTCCAGTCTCCTTGGTGCCCACGACCTGGCTCACCAAAATTCATGGTGCCAAGACACAACTCTGAAACTCGAAGACCTGTATTGCTACCTAGTTGTACGGCTTTAAGCATGACGGTTAGGCTCTGATTTAGTGAAGTTGCCGGTAGTGCAAACCAGCTTCAGATTGCAGACTAACACACCTATTGTTCAGAATGGTGAGGCTTGATGGGGGATGCACGCCAAGGCAAATTAAGGATATGGGTCAATCGATGCAACAAAACATAAATGTATGATTCATGTACAAATGCTGCAGGGAAAATTATCAGAAATGGGGTTCTGGTAAAGCGAGCGTCAAAAACGTCTAAAAAACGTCGACGATATGCCTAAAGGTTGATTGACGACGACACCATTACATCTATATTACTGCCATGTTTTTACTACTACTCTCACTGACGACCATCGTATTCAGTCTAGCCGCGATGGTACTCCTCTACCGCCTCGGCAGTCTCTTAGGTGGCAAACGAGCCACAAGCATTCTTGCATTAGTGCCGCTTCTGTTCGCCGCATACGTTGCCCTGCCATTACTCAGTTTGACCAATGAATATGCCACACAGAGCATATGGGCGATATTTGTACTACTTGCTATCAGTTTAGTAACAGCTATCGGTCTCGTGGGTTTACGCCGAGCTTTGCTCGACAACATTCACTGGCGTCGGACTTACGAGCAGATGTTCAACAATATTCGTGACGTCTATTTCACGACCGATGTGAATGGCATCATCGAATACCTGTCGCCCTCGGCCGCTCAAATGCTGGGCTCTGCTGTTGAAGAAATCATTGGTACGCACATCGCCAACCTTTACGCGCAAGATCCCAAGGGCACTAACAATCATAATTACTTTCTTACGGCTATGCATGTAGGTGGCGGCTCAGTTCTAGGGTATCAGGCGAGCATACAAGGCAATGATGGCGTTAACTTGCCCATTGAGATCAATGCTAATTTCCGCAGAACCATGGGTGGCAAGATCGTCGGCATCCAAGGGATCTTCCGTGACACTTCCGCGCGCATAGAGGCAGAACGTATGAACGCGATACTTGGCCACGTAGTCGAAGAGTCTTTTACGGAAATCTACATCTGTGACGCAGACACAAACAAGTTCATTTCTGCCAATAAAGCAGCGCGGAAAAATCTAGGTTTCAGCATGACAGAATTACGCAATCTTACACCCTTCGACCTTGTACCCGCCCTGGACGAGACGACCTACAATATCAAAAAGTCACAACTGTTTGATGGTATCCAGAACGCGTTTACCTACGAGTCAACCCATCGCCGCAAAGACGGTAGCGAGTATCCGGTTGAGTTAACCCTACAGCGTATCGCCTCGGGACAGTCATCGGTGCTCTTTGCTCATGTTCAGGATCTTACCGAGCGCCGCAGTGCGGAGGCCAGTCTTATAAAAGTTGAAAACTTGCGGTCTGTGGCACAACTGACCGGTGGTGTTGCCCACGAATTCAACAATATGCTGCAAGTTATGCAGTTGAATGTTGAAATGTTTGAAACCAATCAAGCCGAGCAAAACATCTACAGAGCAGCCGCACTGCGGGCAATCACCCGTGCTTCGAAGTTGACCCAGCAATTGCGGGCATTCTCGAAACAACAATTATTGGAACCTAGCAACATCGACCTGAATGAAATTTTACTGGCCTTTGGTAACGAACTAAGGCTAGGTCTGGATGCCACAATTGATCTAAAGATCTTACCTGCCACAGAATTACCTACTATCTATCTTGATCGCGAACAGCTGGAAAATTGTCTGCTAAATCTGAGTAAGAATGCCCGGCTAGCGATGCTTAGTGGCGGCACCCTAACATTGCAATCTAGCCTTGAAATATTACCCGCTGCTGCCACATCAAATAGCGCGTTAGATGTCGCCTATGTAAAACTATCAATATCCGACACGGGCAGCGGGATGTCGCAAGAAGTTCACGACCATGCAGTCGAACCCTTCTTTACGACCCGCAAGATCGGTCAGGGTGCTGGGCTCGGACTCAGCATGGTGCATGGCTTCGTCATTCAATCGGGTGGCCATATGTTGATCACTAGTAGTCCTGACCAGGGCACTAGGGTTGATCTTCATTTCCCGGCCGCGCCACCCAAGTAAACCTGTTACTGAAGCACATGCCTGGCCACATCATCTCGCCCTAGGTAAGCTCTGCTTTTTGCTGTTACTTTCAGTTTTATTAAAGTCACACCCACGCATCTGCTAGTGGTGTGAACGCTATAAGGATCCAACCCAATGCATCACGCTATTTGTTTGCTCGCTCTCGACCTTGATGGCACGCTCGCCCTAGATGACCACAAAATTTCGCCCGCCACACGCGCAGCGCTAGAGCAACTACATACCCACGAAAATGTTGAAGTAGTCATTGCCACCGGACGCCGCTATCGCACAACACGCTACGTGGCGGAGAACCTAGGCTTTGATGTTGCGATTGTGTGCAACGGCGGCGCCTTAGTAAAAAGCAAGCAGCAACTGACCTTACAATCGACCGAATTCGATCTTGAGCAGATTACGTTTTTAACAAGCATCGCACGTCAGCTCGGCATGACGCTGTCGGCTCAACGCGACTCGCACCACCATGGTGGTCCCGACTTTCTGCTTGATAATGCACACCCACTGAACACGCAGGCACAGCTGTACCTTGATGAGAATGCCGACTACGCCGAACAAGCCGACCTGCTGACGGCGGCTACCAATGCACTGGTCATTGGAACCTTTGATGAGGAGTACAAGCTGAAGGAATTTCAGCGCCGGGTTGATGCAGACCCACAACGCCGATTCAACACGCTGATTATTCCCCATCTCGACAGCCCATTTCACTACTGCGAGGTGGTTCAGAAGCATGTTGATAAGTGGTATGGTCTGAAGCTACTGGCCGACCAGAAAGCCATTACGGCGAGCAATATTTGCGCAGCGGGGGATCAAATGAATGACTACGCCATGCTCCAAGCCGTTGCCCATGGTGTTGCGATGGGTAATGCCAATACACAGCTGCAAGCGATCGCCCAGTTCATTTGTGGCGACCATGACAAGGATGGCTTGTTGGAAGTGGTTGACTACATTCGGCGACACAATGCGATGATGTCTTAAATCACGCCGCTGCGGCATTGATACATACGCTGCGGCCCTAAAAATAGTATGCGGCATTCTGCAGCTAAGACTTACCATTGGTGCCTATTTTTCAGCCGGCCATTATCGACTACTAAACTAATTGGAGTTTCACGCTTTATACTTTCAGATAACAAGCAAGGAGGATTTAGATAATGATTAAGCAACTGTTGAGTCGAGCCCTGTTAGTCATAGGTGCTACGCTGTTCTGTGCAGGTGGTTTTGCCGATGGCGCCGCCGGCGGCGACGCGTTCCGTGCCACTGCCGCGGACTACGCTAGCAAAGCTCAGAAAGCCGCCAGCCAAGGCCAAGATGCTATTGCTGCCCTATACTATCAACAGGCATCTATCAAAACAGACGCTGCAGCGCTTGCCGACAAAGGCCAGTGGTCTGACATAGACTGGACGCAGTATCACACCAACGAAAGCCTCATCGGTGAAAAGCTCAGTGCAGCTAATGCGGGAAAAAATGTGGCACAAGAAAAGACGCTAAAAAATAAGATGCTAAAAAATAAAATAGTAGAAAACGAGTAGGCTGCAGGTGTGCCTAAATACCGCTCACCACTGCATCCTCGCCGCAAACTGGCGTTAGCGTAACGTACGCTTGAACCACGCGGTCGTCAGGCGAATAGCTGTCTGGCCGTAGGGCATTTGCGGTTCTAACGCGTTAAAGATGTGGTCAGCGCCGCCAATAATATGAACCGCCCTGTCATCATTTTTTAGTAACGGCAGCCATACCGGCGCCATTGCCGGCAGGTAATCGTCACTGCCGCGAATACTCAAAAAGCTACCCGGGTAGTTTCCTAGAGAGTCGGCGACATCAACACCAATAAAGCTCGACAGGAACTCAGCCGTCAGTGTCATGGTCGTCCATGACTGCCACTGGGCCTCACCCTTAGCTATCGCCTGCCTAGCCGCCAAATTGAATGCTGGATCTGTTGCCGAATGCAGCAACCCCATTCCGTTACCCGCCGCTGACCACAGCACCATCGACTGATACCAATCTGGATGCGCGCCAGCACTCAGCATCGCTGTCATACCACCCAAACTCCAGCCCATAACACCCATCGGCTTACCCGGAAACTGGCTCTGCATCAACTTATAAGCTTTCGACGTGTCCTCTAGACGACTTGTCACTGTTGAGGTAACGCGGTAGTTGTGGCGCAAACCCTCGCCGCGAAAATTGATCCGCAAGCTAGCAATGCCTTGATGTGCAAGCTCAGCCGCTAAATTCTGCTGCAAGTCACCGACACCGTTGAGGTCATCATTGAAGCCATGCAGGATGAGTACTAAGGCATTCGCCTCGGTTACTGGTAACTCCCAAACACCCTCAACGCCATTTTCATCTACCGTGATTGACTCAGCGACTGCTGGCCTCGCCTGTGCTGCGCCAACGAGTAATACTAAAAAAAGCGTGAAGCCGTTAGTTATCCTCATGAAGGACTTGCATGCGGATTGCATTCAGCCAAAATTGGCCCAACCCAAGGTTTGTGCGCCGCAATCTCGGCAGCAGTCAACCCGGTCAGCTCGTAAGGTAATACCAACCACTGCTCGGTCTCGTGCAGGTAATAGTCAGGCTCTCGATCGATCTGATTGCGGCCGGGCTTATAAAACGGCATGGCAAGCCGAACGTCCCTCGGCATATTACGCCGCGCCTTTGCCTGTAATCGCTGGATAACGGCCGCCACGTTATGGCCGGTGGCGAATACGTCATCAACAATCAGCAGAGCGCTATCTTGATTCAAATTTTCGTAAAGATACTGCAGACCATGCACGCGAATAGCCTCAGGGGAATCAACATTCTTCAAGTAACTATCCATGCCTCGGTAGGACGTGCGTATAGCGATATGGTCGGTAATCACCCCAAGATATTGTAAGCATTCTTGTACGTAAATACCGACCGTAGAGCCGCCGCGCCAAATGCCCACTATGAAATCTGGCCGAAAACCGCTTTCGTAGATTTTGACTGCCAGACGAAACGAATCGTTGAGCAGGGTCTCTTCACTGATAAACCACTTGTCCGTAGTCGTGCTGTCATCATGCCCGGCAGTCTTGATAACGCTGTGCTCCTCAAAAATCTGGTATCCTGTGATCTGTAAAGTATACCCCCAATCATTGGCATTAGGCGTGTTGTACTCAACCCGCACCCTAGCAAAGGTTGGAGACTTTCGTCAGCGAGCCGTCAACAAGCTACCAACAAGGCAGAGTAAGATATGAGCAGCAAGACCTACCTGTCGGCACAACAACTGCTGGAGGACTCTTTCAGGCTTGGTGCCATGATCAATGCCAGTGGTTTTCGGCCAACCACAATCGTGGCCATCTGGCGCGGCGGCACGCCCATGGGGATTGCGGTTCAAGAATTGCTTGCCTATCAGGGCATTGAGACTGACCACATCGCCATTCGTACATCCTCATACACCGGCATTGATGGGCGCTCGTCCGAGATTCGCATTCACGGCATGAGCTACCTGATTAAAAACCTAGGATATGAAGACCGACTGCTCATTGTCGACGACGTGTTCGACACCGGTCACACCATTAATGCCGTGATCGAAAACCTGCAGGCAAAGACTCGGCTCAATACCCCCCATGATATTCGCGTGGCCGTCCCGTACTACAAGCCAACCCGCAGCTTGGTCAGTCGTGTGCCTGACTATTATCTTTACGAGACCGAAGACTGGCTGAAGTACCCGCATTCCTTGGAAGGCCTGTCGGTTGCAGAAATTGCTGAAAATCGACCCGCGCTGTATGAGATCCTGAAACCTCATATCGGCTGACAGACATCCAAACGGCCAACACTCAATCCGTCAATTAATAAAAGGGCACTCAAATTGTCTCGTATTTGGATTAAAAATCCCCGCGCCAGTTTTGATGGAACTCAAGCCAATCTGGCCAATGGTGGCGTGGTGGTTGAGGGCCAGCGTATTGTCGAGGTTCTTACGACCGGCCAACAACCCAGCCGAGTCGTCGACTCAGTATTTGATGCGTCAGGCATGGTGCTAACGCCGGGGTTAATCAATACACACCATCATTTCTATCAGACATTGACCCGCGCCTACCGTGACGCCTTAAACAAGCCGCTATTCGCCTGGCTAACCTCCTTGTATCCGGTGTGGGCAAACCTGACGAACGAGATGGTCGAGGTCTCAACCGAGCTGGCGCTATGCGAATTAATGCTCTCAGGATGTACCACCGCGTCTGATCATCATTATGTATTCTCTGACACGCTTGATGAAGCTATCGACCGCCAAGCTTCCGTGGCGGCCAGACTCGGCATGCGCGTAGTGCTAACACGAGGCTCTATGAGCCTTGGCCAATCAACTGGCGGGCTGCCACCGGACAAGGTTGTCCAACGTGAGACAGTGATCCTCGACGACAGCCTGCGACTGGTCAAACGACATCATGACCCAGAGGCCTTTGCGATGTGCCAGCTTGCTCTAGCACCTTGCTCACCATTTTCAGTCACGCCCGAACTCATGCGTGAAACCGCAAGTATGGCAAAGCAACATCATGTTTTACTGCATACACATCTAGCAGAAACTCACGACGAAACCCAGTTTTGTATCGATCAACTGGGCTTGCGACCAGTGGACTACATGGAGAGCGTTAACTGGCTAAGCAACCGTACTTGGTTTGCCCATGGCATTCACTTCAATAGCGAAGAGATTACACGGCTTGGCGCTGCCGGCTGCGGCGTGTCACATTGCCCTACCTCAAATATGACGTTGGCTTCAGGTATTTGCCCTGCCTTTGAACTTGAGCAGGCGGGGGTTAATGTCGGCTTAGGCGTCGATGGGTCGGCGTCGAACGATTGCTCAAACCTGATCCAAGAAGTTCGTATGAGCCTGTTGATTCAACGCTTAGGGCAATCCCAGCAGGACAGCAAAACAGCGCTAACCTCTCATGTTGACGCCCTACGTTGGGCAACTCACGGCGGTGCAGCACTGCTACACCGCCCAGAACTTGGGCAAATTGCCGTTGGCGCCGCCGCTGACCTGGCACTCTTTAGTCTCGATGAGCCGCGCTTTAGTGGCAGTGATGATGCCTTAGCAGCCCTGATATTGGGAGGCGCACACCGCGCAGAGGCGGTGATGATCAATGGTCAATGGCGGGTTAGTCACGGCAACATCATCGATGTCGACATCGAGCAACTGCAAGCCCGACATCAGCAACTCGCCGTCTCACTTTGGCAGGTCAACGCGTGACTGACACAAGGCTGCTATTTGGCATAGACGAACGTCCACCTATGTTTAAGTCGTTGACTGCCGCTGTGGCGCACCTGCTAGCGATCGTCGGCGGTATTGCCACCGCACCATTGATTATCGCTCGGGGACTTAACTTGGATGTCGCGCTGACAACTTACGTGGTGGCAAGCGCGTTGGTGATTTCTGGGATCGCAACATTTATTCAAATCCGACGCTTTGGACCAATGGGCTCGGGCGTATTATCCGTGCAGGGCACAAGCTTTGCCTTCGTCGGCGTGTTTATTTATGCCGGAATAAACCTGCAAAGTGCTGGGCTCGACAACGAGGCTGTGCTGGGCACCTTGATCGGAACTGCTGCGGTAGGAGGCTCGATGACCATAGTACTGAGTTTCTTTTTAAGATATGTCAGCGCTATCGTTACCCTTAACGTTGCCGGCATCACGGTTTTCCTACTGGGCTTATCGTTAGTCTGGGTCGCCTGGGGCAACTTAGGTTTTGCTGTAGCCGCCGCGAAGACTCAGGGTAGCAACGAACTCTGGGTTTACTTGCAGGCGGTGATCGTCATCGGTGTAATTACTTTCTTTTCGACCCGCAGTAATCCCTGGCTCAAACTATCCAGCATCATGCTTGGCTTATTTGCCGGCATGGTATTCGCCGGGTTGACGAACAGCTTTGATCAACCATTTCCTACAGAGCTAGCACCCGTGTTCCTGATTGAGTTTTTGCCTTTTGCCCTGCACTTTGATGGCATGATTTTTTTGCTCTTAGCGCCCATCTTTTTGGTCTCGACGATAGAGTCCATTGGCGATCTGACCGCCACATCCCTATTGTCAGGGCGCAGCGTTAGCGGCCCTGACTACTGGTTACGACTGCGTGGTGGCGTTATGGCCGATGGCTTCAATACCCTGCTAGCCGGACTTTTCGGGACTTTTCCGAATACCACCTTCAGCCAAAATAATGGGGTTATTCGCCTCACCGGGGTGGCCAGCCGTTTTGTCGGCCTGCTAATGGCAATACTGCTCATACTCCTGGGTTCCATACCTTGGTTTAGCGCGCTGTTTAGGATGTTACCGGGCGGCGTATTACACGGCGCCACCGGGCTCATGTTTGGGCTTATCATGCTGACAGGGTTCCGAGTATTGCGCACCCAGCCAAACCAACCACGCGTGCTACTGATGCTAGTCTGTTGTACCCTTGGCGCCATCAGCCTGACACAAACCACGACCCTGCTGGCGAATATGGGTGTCGCGACACCAGCCTATGTGCAAATGCTCACTAACTTTCCCGTTGCCAGCGGCGCCCTTATTGCTATGACTTGGGAGGGTTTGGCACTGCTGATTAGCAAGTTTAGGCAAACTCGGGCAGTTTCCTAATTTGCACAGCTCGTTAGGACACCAGCAAGCACACAAAACATGCAGAGAGATTTGAAAAGCATTATGGATAAAGCGACTAAGAAGGTTATTTTTGACACCGATATTGGCATTGACGATGCCATGGCCCTGTTATTTTTGCACCGAGCAGAAGAAGTTGAGCTGCTAGCGATCACCACAGGCTTCGGTAATGCCAGCCTTGATGATACAACCCGCAACGCGTTGTATACCACGGAGTTGTTTGAGATCGACGCGCCTGTTTACGCCGGCGCGGCAGACGCACTGGGCGAACAGTTGGGTGAAGGATATCCTGATTTTGTCCACGGCAAAAACGGCCTAGGAGACATTCCCATGACAACACCGGTTGGGAAAGTCCAAGACAAATCTGCGGCTCAAGCCATAGTCGATCTTGTGCGTGCCCACCCACATGAAATCTCGCTCATCGCTGTTGGACGTATGACCAACGTTGCACTGGCACTAGCCATCGACCCAGACCTACCGAAGTTCGTCAAGGAGCTGATTGTCATGGGTGGGTTTTTTGGCTACAACGGTCACCGCGGTAACGTCTCCCCCGTGGCTGAAGCCAATATCGCCGGCGACCCTACGGCCGCGGATATTGTCTTTACTTGTGGTATGCCAACGACCATCGTCGGTCTGGACGTAACGATGGAAACCGTAATGGATGAAGCTTACATACAGCGTCTTCGCGACACTGCGGGCGATGCTGGCGAATTCATTTACCAGATCAGCCGCCACTACTTCGCGTTTCATGAGCGTGTTAACGGTAAAAGTGAGTGCCCAATACACGACGCCAGCGCCGTTGCCTTTCTGTTAAAACCCGAACTATTTAGAACCGAGTCGGCTATCGTGCGTGTTGCAACAACGGGTATAGCGTTAGGCCAAACTATTCACGGACAGCCTAACAAAGGTTACGCAACAGACGACTGGGATGCGCGCCCAGCCTGCGATATCTGTGTTGCTGTTGATGCCGCTGCAGTGATGAATTTGTATCTGGACACACTGGCTGACAGATAAGTCGACAATGGCTTGGACCCGCACCTGAAACCAGCGCCTTAAACCAGTGCTTTAAACAGTTACACTAAGCGGCGCGGGCAGTCGGGCACGGCTAGCGATAGCTAACAAAATCGATAAGGTGAAGTAACAGGCCGTACCAAACTGCAACACAAAGTAGCTGCTAGCATATTCGACGATATAGCTGGTAACCCATGGACTTACAGCCGTACCAAGCGTCGCCCCCAACAACAAACCAGACACGAGCCGTGGTGTTGGGGTGCTGACCGTCAAGGTGGCAAAGGAAATGATAATCTTCAGCAAGCCGAGATTAGCTACTCCCCAGATAAACGCCAGACTTAGTAATACATCAATTTCACTCACCAGCCATAGCGGAATGGAGCATAGGAAAGTACTGATGCCGCCGATTATCATCAGGCGTTGAACACCTATCTTCAACACCCACCAAGCTACAAACAGCTGCGCCACAAACATGCCTGTCCAAAATTGGCTAACCACTTCGCCCGCCTCATCACGAGGTACTAGTAAAGCTGACTCAATGTAGGTGGGCAACCACCACAGCAATGAATACTGACCGAGGGTGTATAAAAACAGTGAGCCGATACATAGCCATACCGGCACTGGCCAGCGCGTGGCAGAGCGCTCATCATGGGTATTGATCAAAAGCGTCCCGGTTGCGGCCTGATTGCGCGCCTCATTGCACGGCTCCTTAAAAGGCTCCTTATAGGGAAAGTTAGAAACCAACGTCAACAATAAAACGACGACCCCGATGATGGCAACGAAGAGGTAGACGCCAAACCATTGCAATTGCTGGGAGAGCAGATAAATTGCCACCGAGGAACAGACTATCCCAGCAATACTAAACGAGCCATCTGTAATGACCAGCATTGAGGCGCGCCGGTCGGCCTCGTAGGTCGTCGAAATAATGCTGGCCGCGCCAGCCAAGCCGATACCACAACATACGCCGACTATTCCCAATGCGAAAGCGATGACGTGTAGATCATCAAAAACCGATAAGCTAATTAGACTCAAGGTGAGTGCGGCATACAGCAGCAATAGCAACGGCTTAAGCGCCAGCCAGTCAAACACGACTAGCGCCAGTATCGAACCCAGTAAGATACCGAAAGTCAGCCAGCTAAACAGCGACGATATGGTGGTAATGGGTTGATCAAAATGCTCTGCCATGGGGCCGATAATGATGCCAATAGGTGACAACATGCCTGACATAATAAAATAGGCTAAGAAACTAACTAACGTGATGCGAGCTTGATTACTCATGATCTATTCAATTCGTTGACGCCAAGACCAGTTTGCTTCAGCCACTCGTCTCGTCTCGCTAGCAAAGGGCCAATGGCCGCATTGGCCTTATGAATAATACCCGGCAAATCAGTCTGGCGAAGCTTACCATCCTCCACCAGCAACTTCCCGTCCACCATGGTCATAGCAATATCACCACCCTGAACGGCATGCACCAGATTATGCGGCAGGTTCATGTGCTTACCTGTGGTGATCAGGGGTGTCATACGCGGCGTGTTAGTTCTAACCGCGATCATGTCGGCGCGTTTGCCAACTTCCAGCGAGCCAATACTGTCTTGCATGCCTAAAGCCCGAGCCCCTTCGATGGTGGCCATGCGGCATATCGACCACGCGTCCAGCGCCGAGGCATCCGCGGCGCTGTGTTTGGCTAACAGTGAAGCTGTCTTAAGCTCTTCAAACATATCGAGATTGTTGTTCTCTTTCTCGCCATCCGTGCCCAGCCCGACCGCGATGCCCTTGTCGAGCATGTCTTGCACCCGCGCGGCGCCAGAAGCTAACTTCATATTACTCACGGGATTATGAGCAACGCCGATGTTGTGATCAGACAGCAATTGGATCTCTGCATCATCGAGCCACACGCAGTGCGCCAACAAGGTCGATGATGCGCTTAACAGGCCAAGTTTCTCAAGCACTTGGATGGGCCGAGCACCGTGCCGGGCAAAGGTTTCTTCAACATCGAAACGGCTCTCGTTACTGTGCGTGTGAAAACCAACCTGATAGTGGCGACACAGATCCTTGATACGCCCCATCGCTTGAGGTACAGCATAAAACATATGCTCAAGTCCCACCCAAACAGATATGCGGTCTGTCTGGGTTTGATGCCAGGCTTTGATCAAGCGCTCGTTACTTTCCAGTGTTTCAAAATAATCGTGATCGGGATGTTCTGCCACATAAGGTACCAACAATGCACGTATACCTAACGCTTGGGCGGCCAGTGCACTACCTTCCATATAGCGCCACATATCAACAATGGTCGTGGTGCCGCTGAGTAGCGCTTCGGCATAGCATAGTTGCGAGGCTAGAGCGGCCTCAGCGGGCGTGATGACACGATGCATGGGATCGATGTATCGCTGCAACCACTCCCAAACTGGCAGGCCTTCGGCGGTGCCGCGCAGCAAACCAGAATGACAGTGAGTATTCACTAGCCCGGGCATCAGCAGCGTATCTGAAATTTTAGTGACGGGCACATGTGGGTATTCGCGGCTGAGCGCATCAAACTGGCCGACGGCACGAATGTATTTGTCTTCCACCAATATCGCGCCATCAATGATCACATCATTCGACGCGTTCATGGTGACAATAATTTCAGCACAATAGAGGTGACTCGACATGGCTCAATATCCTGTTGTTGGCATAGAGGTCACGGGTGCGAATGCCAGCACCTGCTCGCGAGTAGGAATCGAGGCAATGGCGCCCTCGGACATCACTGCCAAAGCAGCGGCCCTGCAGGCGTTAACGGCTGCGGCCGACAACGACTGACCTCGAATCATTTCTGCCACCAGAGCGCCATTAAAGACATCGCCTGCAGCGGTGGTATCGACAGCGGCGACAGTCAAACCCGCGACAAACTCTGCAGTTGTGGAGGTGACAAGCAGGCAACCCCGCGAACCGAGGGTCACAATCACCGTACCTACGCCTTTTTCGCAAAGACTGCGCGCCGCTAGCTGCAACGTCATATCATCAACAACAGACATGCCGCTGAGTTGCGCAAGCTCACCTTCGTTGGGAGTAAGCACGTCGACTCGTGCCAGCAGAGCCTCAGGTAACGGCATAGCAGGCGCGGGATTCAATACAAACGTTGCAGAGGAATGTGCGCAAAGCTCGGCTAAGGCCTCAACACTTGCCAGTGGAATCTCTAACTGAGCAAGGACTATCTGCGCTTCGCGAATCAGCACCTCATGCGCGCGAACAAACGAAGGATCTAATGCGGTATTGGCGCCACTGGCAACCCCGATACAGTTCTCGCCTTCGGCATTAATAAAAATGCAGGCGCTACCGGTTTCCGTATCAGCGATTTCAGCAACATAGGGTACGGCCATTTCAAGGCGGGCAAAGACCTGCCGCACAGACACGGCGATATCATCATCACCAATGCAACTTAAGAATGCGGTATCTACGCCGCCTGCTCGGTGAGCGGCTACCGCCTGATTGGCGCCCTTGCCCCCGAGACCTGCCTGCAGCCTGCCGTTAGCCACGGTTTCGCCCGGTCGTGGCAAGCTCGGCAGGTACATGGCGATATCCCAATTGGTACTGCCAACAACGACGACCCTGCCCCTCGCCTTATCAAAGGCGTCACCAACAGCTTCGCCGCTGCTCATATCAGCACTCTCATTGATCGTGTCATTCATGTGTTTATCCTGCCGTACGCGTCTTGGATATTTACGCTAATGACCGCTACTATAGCCTTGTTGCGCACCCGATTCGATTGTATCGTTCTGCGCATTCAACAGCAGTTCAAGAAACCTCTATTTAAGAGGCTTTTATGCAAAAGACTGATATTTAAAAGAACAGGCCAAACCATGAAAAACTATATTAGCGGCATGCCCAAGGCTGAACTCCACGTCCATCTTGAAGGAACGCTGGAACCCGAGCATATTTTTGCCCTCGCCGAGCGCAATGGAATTGACCTGCCTTACAAGTCACCGGCGGACGTGGTGCAGGCCTATAACTTTCATGATCTACCCTCGTTTTTAAGCATTTATTATGCCGCCATGTCGGTGCTGCACACCGAGCAGGACTTCTATGAACTGGCTTATCACTACTTCGAACGTGCCCGCGAAGATAACATCGTTTACGTAGAGCCATTCTTTGATCCTCAGGGGCATACTGCCAGAGGCGTTGCCTTCGACACGATCATTAAAGGCATTCATCGGGCGCAGGTAGAGGCTCAAGAGAAGCTCGGCATAGAATCCAATCTCATTATGTGTTTTCTACGTGATATGTCAGCAGAATCGGCCATGGAGCACTTAACCATGAGTTTGCCTTTTAAAGAATGGATCATCGGCGTAGGGCTCGACTCTGACGAGAAAGACAATCCACCGAGTAAATTTGCCGACGTGTTTAAAGCCGCCCGTGATCAAGGATATTTACTAACGATGCATTGCGATGTTAACCAGATCGACATCGTTGACCATATTTGGCAGTGTGTTAGCGATATTCAAGTAGACCGCATCGACCATGGTATCAACGCCCTTGAAGACTCGAGCCTGTGCGATGCAATTGTAGCGCGAGGGCTGGGCATGACAGTCTGCCCCGTATCTAACCGCTTTGTGGTGCAAACACTCACCAGCGCTGAAATTAAAACGATGCTAGTGAAGGGCATGAAGGTCTCCATCAATTCTGACGACCCGGGTTACTTTCGCGCCTATTTAACAGACAACTTTTTAGCCTTGGTAGATGAGGTTGAATTCAGCCTAGCTGAGATCAAGCAACTCAATGCCAATGCTTTCCAGACAAGTTGGATGGCACCTGAGCGTAAAGCATATTACCTGGCGTTAGCTGAGGCATTCGTTGCCAGCTAACAAACGAGATCACATAGGATGGCCACATTGAATAATACTCAGCACGTTTCATCTACTATCGTCGCGACTGCTCTCAATGCCGAAGCCTTTACACCCTTTGGCGATGTTATAGAGGTCTCTGATCGATCCGAGGTGCGGAGCATCAACGAGGGTCATACATCGCGCTATCACGACCTAGCAGACTTGACCCTCGATGCCGATGGCGGCATACCGGCGATCAGTATTTTTCGCTCACAACCCCAAACCATGCCTGTCATTATTCGCTCGATGGAACGCCATCCGCTATCCAGCCAGGCATTTTTCCCTGTTAGTAAGCAGCCGTACTTAGTGATTGTCGCCCCCAAGGGTGAATTCAATCCGCTGCGCATATGCGCGTTCATCGCCCAACCGGGACAGGGCGTCAATTATCACCCGGGCACCTGGCATCACTATAGCCTTGCCTTAAACAGCGTCTCAGACTTTCTTGTCGTGGATCGTATTGTCACTGCGACGACAAACGACGACAACTGCGATGAAGTTGATTTCTCGCAACCGATTTTAGTATCACTCGAGCGGCAGAATTAAATGGCGACAATGAGCGCACCCATTCCCGCATTTCTGATCAGCTATACGGATTCGTCTTTCACTAATCCCCACGAGGTGCTGCGCGCCAACGAACCCGAGGATCGCAAAGGGACATTTACCCATATGGGTGCGCGTTTCTGGGGTTTTGAAAGCAGGCGTCATAAAGCCACAACAATAGATGCCGAGGGCCAGGGCTTTACATTCGACCATGATGCGCATGACACGTTAACTATCGGCTTTAACACGCCTGCAAAAATTTCTAACATTACCGTCAGCACACGCTGGTTTACGGGCAATCAGGTGCCCTGCATTAGCGTTGATTTATATGATGGCCAGCTATGGACAACGGTGCTTGAGCGCGTGAAGCTCGCGCCTGATCAAAACCACAGCTTTGATGTCGATGTGACCGAGGCGACCGAATGCCAAGTGCGCTGTTACCACGAAGGGGGGATTTCTCGTATTAACTTCTTTGGTGAACTACACGTTGGTCAACCAACCCGCATCAATCTACTGGAAACAGCCCGCATATCGCACATCTCCAATGACCATTACGGTAAGCCATTAGATGCCGTGATGGGTAATCGTCACGTTGATCATATGTACGGTTGGGAGTCAGCGAGAACAGGCTTTGGGGAGCAAGCCATGTTCACGTTAGCCGAGCCTCAGGTCATTGACGAAATTGTCGTCGACACCTACTTACACCGACTCAACCCGCCTTTGAGCTGCCATGCGTTTGGACTGATAGCCAATGACGGCGCCGACCTTGATACCAACTTTGCCCAGCGGCCACGCTGGTCGATACGCTTCGATGATGGCACCTTGGTGATTCCCGATAACTTTCAAGACTACATGCTTAACGAGCAATTCCTGTTAGAGCCCGCCAGTCAGACCCGGCAATTTAGCATTGCGCTGCATCAACCTGATGATAGCCCCTGGCAACCACTGCTTACGTTTGGCGCATTATTCGCGGATACCTACCATCGCTTTACTGAGGTTGAGTGCTTAAGTGCTGTGTCACACATTCTGTATATGCATTATCCCAACGGTGGAATTCATGGCCTGAAGATGTTTGCGCGCAAAGCGACCTAAAGCCGCCAATATACATGTTCAAACAATTTGTTCAAAAGCATCAACAGCTGCAATCAAATCACGCTTTTTATCGGCAGGTAGAAAACTACTGGTAAAGCTGTTCTTCGCCAGCTGCCTCGCCTGATGCTCGTTAAGGTTAAGGTGTTTTACCAACGCCGCAAAGTTGTCATTCAGATAGCCACCAAAGTAGGGTGGGTCGTCAGCATTCACCGTGACCAGTAAGCCCGCGTCTAGCATCTTTAGAATGGGGTGATCAGTCATTGCGTCAACCACGCAAAGCCGCACATTCGACAACGGGCAAACGGTTAGAGGCATTTGCTCGCGCACCAGCCGAGCCACCAGCGCTGGATCTTCGAGGCAGCGAACGCCGTGATCAATACGTGCTACCTGTAATTCGTCTAGGGCACTCCAAATATAGGCAGGCGGACCCTCTTCACCGGCATGAGCCACAAGCAAGTAACCCTGCTTGTGTGCGGCAGCGAAGACGTCTCTGAATTTTTCTGGCGGGTTACCCAATTCACCGCTGTCAAGCCCAACTGATTGAATATGATCACGCCAAGCCTCCGCCTCCCGCAGTGTATTAAATGCGCTGTCTTGAGACAGGTGACGCAGAAAACACATGATAAGCTCGCACGACATACCCCAGTCGGTGCGAGCCTGTTGCATAGCAGCTAAATAGCCGCGCATCATCGTATCGAAACTCACACCTCGATCCGTATGGGTCTGAGGATCAAACATCATTTCAGCGTGGACAATATTCTGCTCTCGACACTTAAGCAGATAAGCCCACATCAGATCATAAAAATCTTGCTCGTCAAGCAAAACGCTGGCGCCCAAATAATACAAATTCAGAAAGCTTTGCAAGTCTTCGAAATCATACGCATTGAGCACATCTGTAAGGCTCTTATAAGGCAGTTCGATCTGATGCTTGGCTGCTAGGTCCATCAACATAGCGGGCTCGAGCGTGCCCTCGATATGCAAATGCAACTCGGCCTTGGGCATTCGCTCAACAAAGGTCTTTATATTGCTCACTACAATTATCCCTGTGGTATTTGGTCTTTGTAGGTTGACCAGTTGCTGGTGATTTCATCAACGACTATTGAGCCAACCCGGTAGGCTGCCTCGACAGATATTTGTAGGCCGGCATAGCCTTCATTTTCCTTCAGGAGATTCTCAGCTGCGGTCATACCGGGCGGTTGCATGGTGTAGTTGCTGCCTGTGCGCAAAACCATCAATCGTTCCTTATCGACGCGGCCAATGCGGTCCAACCATAGTAACGACAGATAAGTACCCGTGTCTTCCATGGCTGAGGTGACGAACTCACCCTTGCCGTCAGTCCAGTAGTCGACCCAATGGTTGGCCCAGTCGTTCATCAGCTTACCATGCCAGAAGGTGTAGCCGGCCACATGGTCTCCTTTGAGCACATAGGGCTTACGTTGCGCCTCGGGGTGCTGTGTATACATATCACGGACATGCTGCACGGATGGGTCATCGATGAGCTCTACGTCTTTAGTCAGCTGATAGGCCCACTCCGTCAAACCAGGATTCAGGTGATACATCTCACCCGATGGCTCTGGCTTATGCGTATCCAGCGGGCCTTTGGTATAGCGGGCGAAATACCCAAACTCCCAGTCGTCAGGAATCTCTCTGGGGTCAATCTCATGCGCCAGGTCGCCGTCTACCAAATACTCGGCCCAGACTGCAGAGCCTACCGGTGCGTCTTCCGGGTCGATGCCGGCAATACCCGCGACCAACCAATAGCTGTGCGTCAGATCAAATCGCGGGTCCATACCTAGAGCCATAGTAGCCGCCGTTGCCCGGGCAGTGCCGATGCCTGTGACTAGCACCAGTAACTGGGTCTCGGCATCGTAATGCAAGTCACGATAACCCAAGAATGGCAGCGGCTCGATATTGCGGCGCTCTTTCCACAGCTGGAATTCACCCGCGCGATCACCTTCATCGGCACCAATCTCAAACATAGTGACCACCACCACTTTTACCGGTAAAGACGCTAGCGTTTGAGCAGCGAAGCGTTGCGTAGCCGCGTCCTTAACTGCGTCAGGTGCGTCATTGGTCTTGGCGCAGCCCGCCACTAAAATATTTACCAAAAAAACACTTATAAAAATTAATGAGGTTCTTAATCTCTGCATTTCTGTCACTCCAGAAAGGTGAATTTTAGGCAAAAAAAAGTGGTTCGAAGACCACTTTTTTTACTTATGTTGGCGCAGTCAATTGCTGCGCCTTCATACTTTAGAAGTTATACGCTACCCGCGCTTGGTAGTGACGGGGCAGTTCAGGCAGAACAATCTGGCCACCAAACAGGTTCGGGAAGTTGGCGCGAAAATAACGCTCGTCTGTCAGGTTCTTTCCGGTGACGTTAAAGGTCCAGTTCTCGGTCTCGTAAACTACGCCTAGGTTCACTAACGTATAGGCTGGCAATCTCACTGCGTTAGACACGCTTGAAAAAACAGAGTCTACGTCAACGACGCTGCCGCTGATCGCTATGCCATTCTGGAAGTCATAAGTACCTGTGAATGAATAAATATTCTTGGGCATGCCGGCACGAATACCTGTCAAAGGACTGCCGTCTGGACCTGTGCTGATATTACCAATTGGCGCACCACCATAAAGCGCTGACGGTGCGACGTTAGGCAGATCCCCAGCGCCTAAGAAGCTAAATTGTAAGCCGTTATTAATGGTTGCCAGATTGGTCACTTCGATATCAGAGAAGCCGAATGTGAGTACCAAATTTTCGGTAGCAACCCAGCGCACTTCAACTTCAGCACCTTCGGTTTGCGTAACTTGGTTAGTCACAATTTGTTGCGCACTGAAGTCCGTTCGCTCCTGCTCGAAAAAAGAGATCGCAAAGTACAAACTGTCATCGATCAGGCTACCTTTGATACCAAACTCTACCAAATCAGAGATATCAAACGCTGCACTGTCATTGATGCTTATTGGGCTCAGGTCAGCACCTTGACCTGCAATAACTGTCGATTGCTCGGAAGCAGTGATGTACGGAATGATCCCGGGGCCAAACTCGTAGCTTAAGCTGGCTGTCCAAGACAAACCCTCTACTTCATCTTCGCCGAAATTGTCTAAGGGATTTGCGGAAGGACGTCGTTGCAGATCTACGCGACGAGTACTTTTCATATCGATTACGTCATAACGTGCGCCTAACAGAATGCTCAGACCTGACTCCCAAGTGAAGTCACCCATTGCGGCAAAACCCAAGTTCGTATAGCTACCAATGTTATCGTCAGAGTAATCGTCATTGATGCGCGTGGACAACACGCGACGATCAAGCGCCGTAGACGGACCGGTTAAATCGCGGCGGTCAAAATACTCATTGGAGAAGTCATCCCCATGTTCGAAGTTTGTATAACGAACCGATGGCGAAAGTTGGATAGACGCGGTCATACTGTCCATTTGAAATTCTTTAGCGATTACCAACTTGTTTTCAAACACGTAGGAGTCGTGGAACTGCGAGAATCCATAGGCGTTTTCGTTAAGGTTGTCATACGCCTCGTAAAACATTTGATTCGTAAATTCCCAATCACTGTCCGTTGTATGAATGATATCGAAATACAACGTCACTACTGTATTTTCAAGAAGATCGTCTGGCGCGACCAGCACTTGGCTGCCGTCCAGCTGAGCTGTACCCGGGTTTTGTAGCGCGAGATTACTCAAGTCGCCATACACTGCTTCCAGTTCTGGCAGTGTAGAACTTGTCGGTGCACCGAGAAAAAGAAAGGGGTTAATACCCGCTACATCGTATTCTTGATGAGAAATGAGTCCATCTCCGCTAGTGTCTAGCGGCAGGGGCGAACCTGTCACGTAGGTACCAGTGTCAATCAGCTCTTGTGTCAGTCGGTTCCAACCCGCGACTTGGTTGCCCTCGTACTTGTGGTACATACCCCCAAACTGCAAACGTGTGTTGTCACTGAAATCCATGTCGAAAGAGGCCTGCAAAAGGGTCTGATCAGTCTGACTGTTCTCGTAGTAGCTACCAGAATTTTCTATCTCTCCATACAAGTAATAGCCAACATCTTTGCCGGCGATTGCTGTTGGGCCACCGACTTCAGCCGTAACAATGCTTTTGTCCCAGTTACCGGTAGTGAAAGATAAAGAACCCACGGTCTCTTCAGCGAATTGACCGCTGTCTTCAACGCGGGCAGATTTCGGATTGAAGTTTAGGTAACCACCAATTTTTGAGGGGCCGTAGATGGGTGACGCTGGTCCACGAACGATGTCAACGCGGTCAGATGCACCAATGGGAGTGGGGTAGTTGCCCGGGTTATCAAGACGACGCATACCACGAAAATAAGTTTCACCCGGTGTGCCACGAACATCAAGACCGCCGGCAACGCCAAAGAATGATTGGGTGAATGTACCGGGAGCCAGCACAATCAACTCATCAATATCCACCATATTGAAACGTCCCATCTGCTCAGAACTAACCGTAGAAGCAGAACGCGGCGTCTCTAACAATGATTTGTTGAAACCAAAGATAGATTTCACATTTTCACCAGGCAGACTGCCCAGGTCGCCAACAACAACAACTTCTTCCATATTCTCTGCCATTAATGGCGAAACCACAGAGCACAGCGCTGTGGCGATCGCGACTCGGCGGAACGCGGCGAATTTACGAACCATGTGTATATCCCCAAAACAATTAATGAAACGAACAAATTGAACTAAACGAACTTTATAGGATCATATTTACA
Source organism: Candidatus Azotimanducaceae bacterium (assembly GCA_047630175.1). GTDB lineage: Bacteria > Pseudomonadota > Gammaproteobacteria > Pseudomonadales > Azotimanducaceae > UBA4582. Next base: position 119,933 of record JBLHVI010000001.1, on the reverse strand, counting down.
GCAATTAATATGCCGCTTTTGCGGGTTTGCGGACAACGTCCTTTTTTAGGCGCTGAGCCCGCTTTTTCATGAGTCACAGGAGTATTGAAATGATGTCGAACCAAGCTCACGAAAATTATGCCCCGCTAAAGCGCACTGATATTACTCGCACAGGCCATACCGGGTACAGATAAAGCGCCGTTTTGGTGCATTTTTATTTCTCAAGGCTTTCAGTCCACGCTTCGCCAAGCGCGCTTCAAACGCACTAATACGGTCTTCATAGGTCTCTAACAGCTGCTGCTTCACATCATCCTCAACAAACGAATACGTCAGCGAATTACGGCTCAACAGCTTAACTTCGTCCCATGACAGATTGAATTCACGTACTGCTACATAAAACTCATCAGTCATGGTGCTGTCCCACATGCCCCTATCATCGGTAGACAGCGCAACTGGGATGCCGATTCGCAAATACTCTGGGAACGGATGCTGGGCATAATCATCAACATATTCAAGCAGCAGATTACTCACCAAATTGATCTCAACCATATAGGGTCCATGACGCATAAGCCTCATGGTGTCCGGGTCAGTGATCAGATTGACACCATGACCAATCCGGTCAGCACCCAGCAGCAGCGTATCGCTGATATGGCTGTTAGGCTCATCAACCTCACCCGCATGAATTGAAAGCTTAACGCTGTGGTATTGATGGCGCAGCTCGCGTAATGTCGACAAGAAACGTAGAGGATAGCCCTTGTCGTTGTCTTCTCGGCCCACCATGTTGACCGCCACGTACAAGTCATTTTCTGCAACCAATTTATACATCTCGCGCAACTGCTCTTCAGCATTCGGCGCAAACCGCAAAAGTGATTGTTGAAAACGTACAATCATGCCTGTTGCCAACACGTCTTTGGCACTAAGTCGCTGACGAAAAATCTCCGCGACTTGGGCTTCAGGAATGAGTGCGCCGTCGGGCATGGTGTAGCCTTGAGTAATTAGCTGGGGCTCCATATAAATGAGCCCCTCTTCAGAAAAAGATTGAATATTGTGATACAAAAGCTCTGCAACGAGCCAAGGGTTAGTGCTCATATCCCCCAAACGCGACCAATGAGCTTCAAAAAACTCATCACGACCCTCTGTCGGCTTATCAAGACGAATACTGTTTTCCCAGGCCGCCCGTACCTCTGGAGCAAGATCACTCAAGCGCATATATTCACCTTGCTCGCAAGCCGACAGATTCTGCCATCTCGCCTTAGTGACGTTGGTGAACATCAGGTAGTAAGGCGCAGTACCGGGGAGTGTTTCTGCACCATATTCGCGACAGTTGTTTATTTTCACCTTCGTGTAATAGACGTAACCATGCGCGACTGAGGCAAGCGCCTCATCGAACCACCACTCGGCCAGTCCGGAGCCAGTCAGGTGCTCGTGCAGATCACCACCTTTGGGCATCTCGAACAATAACTGATACAACTCTGCATCAGAGGCATCGACCTTCATCTGCTCAAACCAGTGTGGATCAGCTGCCGCCGCTGGCTGCATCGTAGCCATCGACATTAACGCTACTGTAAAACCCGCTAGCAAGAGGGCAGTCATTGAAGTCATCGGTCGCTTTAACAAAAAAAACTCCTAGAATAAAAAGTTCCTGGCATTGTAGAGGATCAAACGCGGATGATGCCACTACTAACAAAAAACACTGCTGTTGTCGACCTGCGCGCTTTTTCAGCGCAAGCTTATCCAACAACGAGCATCTCTACTGCGTAACAACGCCATTACAGCTTCACTAAAGCTGCGTTTAACGCCTGACTAACATCCGAATGATGTCTGGCTAGTGTCAGGCTAAAGTAAGGAGCCTTAATGTGAAGCTAACCTACCCTAGAGATATGCACGGTTACGGGCAACATCCAGTCAAACCAAACTGGCCGCTGAACGCGCGGATTGCCGTGCAATTCGTTATTAACTATGAGGAAGGCGGCGAGAACAATGTCTTGCATGGCGACCCTGGCTCGGAGACCTTTCTCTCTGAAATTATTGGCGCCAGCGCTTATCCGGCGCGACATATGAGCATGGAAAGCCTTTACGAATACGGCAGTCGCGCTGGTTTTTGGCGCCTGTACCGGGCTTTTACCGCGCGTAAAATTCCTGTGACTGTCTTTGGCGTAGCCATGGCTATGGAGCGCCACCCCGAAGCGGTCGACGCCATGCTCAAAGCCGACTGGGAAATTGCCTGCCACGGCTATCGCTGGATTGATTATCAGTTTATGCCAGAGGATGTTGAACGCGCGCATATGCAGCAAGCCATTGAGATTCACCACCGCCTCACTGGAACAAGACCTCTAGGCTGGTACACCGGACGCGACAGCCCCAATACTCGGCGTTTGGTCATTGAGGAGGGAGGCTTTCTTTACGACAGTGATTCCTATGCCGACGACTTGCCTTACTGGGACCTGCAGCACGGCAAGCAACACCTCGTTATTCCTTACACGCTCGACAACAACGATATGCGCTTTGCCGCACCCCAAGGATTTAATGCGGGCGATCAGTTTTACAACTACCTAACAGACGCCTTCGATACGCTCTACGCCGAGGGCGGACCGAACGAAGATGGTCGGTCTCCAAAAATGATGAATATCGGCTTGCACTGTCGCATCATTGGCAAGCCCGGTCGAATACAGTCGTTACTGAATTTTCTGGATTACGTTCAGCGTAAACCCGATGTTTGGCTGTGTCGCAGAGTCGATATCGCCCGTCACTGGCATGCTAACCACGCGCCTTAATCAAAAAGATTTTTGTAAGCCTCTTTTTACAAGAAAGCGAACTTGCCGACAAACACCATGCCGATGATATAGACCGCGACGGGACACTGCCGGGCCTTGCCGCTCACGATCTTGATGCCCATATAGCTAATGAACCCAAGACCTATACCGTCGGCAATCGAAAACGACAGCGGCATGGCCAGCGCACAAACTACCGCCGGGGCGCTCTCAGTTAAATCATCCCAATCGAGATCTGCCAGGCTGCGCACCATGATACAAGCAACAAACAGCAACGCGGCGGCGGAAGCATAAACTGGTACGCTCTGGGCCAGTGGCGCCAAGAATAGACACCCTAGAAACAAAAAACCTGTCGTCACAGCCACCAAACCTGTGCGACCACCAGCCTCGACGCCCGCAGCACTTTCGATATAGCTCGTGGTGGACGATGTGCCAACGAGCGCACCGACGGCCGTTGCACCAGAATCGGACAACAGCGCTTTGCCAAGACGTGGCAACTTGCCATCTGGCCCAACAAGCCCAGCCCGTGTGGCAACACCCACCATAGTACCGGCCGTGTCAAACACATCTACTAGCAGCAACGTTAAAATCACTGTGATCATCGAAACTTCAAATGCCGCAGCAATATCTAGCTGCAAAAACACCGGCGCAACGGAAGGCGGCATTGACATCACTCCCTTAAATTCTGCACCACCAAACAACCAACCCAGCACCGTTGCAGATAGCATACCGATAATCACCGCACCCATAATCTTGCGCGCGCTTAATGCGGCAATAATCATAAAGCCGGCCAAGCAAATCATCGGCCCGGCATCAGTCAGGTTACCGAAAGAAACGAGCGTCGCTGGGTTAGCCACCACAATGCCTGCATTTTTGAGGGCGATAAATCCTAAAAACATACCAATGCCAGCCGAGATACCGAGTTTGAGGTTTTTCGGAATGGCATTAATCAACCATTCCCGGACCGGCAGAATACTGAGCAGAATGAAGATCAGGCCTGAAATAAACACAGCACCAAGTGCTGTCTGCCAGGTATATCCCAGCCCGAGCACGATGCCATAAGTGAAAAAAGCATTCTGGCCCATGCCCGGCGCTTGGGCGATAGGATAATTTCCTAATATGCCCATAGCAATTGAGCCAAAAGCCGCCGCCAAACACGTAGCAACAAATACTGCACCAAAGTCCATACCGGTTTCTGACAAGATCACGGGATTGACAATGGTAATGTAGGCCATCGCTAAAAATGTCGTTAAACCCGCCGTCAACTCGGTACGGACGTTAGACCCTCTGGCTTCAAGCTGGAAATAACTCAGGATCTTGTCCATTAATCGCATTTTCCTAAATCGATGATTTAACGCCCCGAGTCTCTGCTGAGGCGCCAGCCGCCAATACTACCTTGTTAACAATATCACGCAAGCTGAACGCCGCTCGCCACACATGGCAAACAATTCGATCGACGCTATACTTTTAACAAACCTGATAACTTTCCGACGCTATGTCTGAGTCTACACTATCATCCATCCCCGCCCGCCTCAGCACTGCCGAGGTTAATCGCCTGCAACAGGCGCTTCACTTAGCTATGTGGGGGAGCGGCGACAGTTACTGGCGATGGCAGGCGAGCACCGATATCATCGAGGTATCGACTATCACCGATATCGACACAGCAGCCTGTGTCGAGCTCAGTCCCATGCTCGAATACTTTCAATCGATTCATCCTAAAGACCTGCACATGGTGATGATAGAATGGAACAGCCATCTTTTTAATCAGAGCGACGCATTCGATGCCCAGTACAGGATCCGCCATGGGGAAGACTGGCACTGGATACGTCGACGCGGCAGGGCAGTCAGTCGGGACAAGGCCGGTCTTGCCGTTTCGATAACGGGAACGACTCGCGACATCTCTGAGCAACATCAAGATCGACGCAACCTTGAGCTGCTAGTCAGTGTTTTTGACAATGCCAGTGAAGGTATGTGTATCCTCAGCAATAGCCGTCATGTCATCGATTCCAATCGTGCATTCAATGAACTGTTTGGACTCACTGGGATAGCGCTGAGTGGACAGCTATTATCGTCTTTGGCTCGAAAGGATAGCCGCGCGCGGGTCAATGAAATTCTTGACCGAACCGAAGCAGACGCCAAATGGCAGGGCGAATTCGACTTAGAAAATGCAACTGCGCAGACCTCAACCGCAACCTGGATAACCGTTACGGCGATGTATGAAAAAAAACAGTTGAGCTATTTCATCGTCATGGCCAACGATATCACCGAACGTAAGCGCGACGAGTCTAAGCTGCGGCAGCTAGCCAACTTTGATCCGTTAACAGGTTCCGCTAACCGCACCTACTTCACCACGCGCCTCGATCAGTCCATCCAGCACGCCAACAGACTTCACGAAAACATAGCGATGCTATTTATAGATCTTGACCGGTTTAAGCAGATTAACGACTCGCTGGGTCACAAGGCCGGCGACGACTTGTTGAAGGAAATTTCACGCCGCTTTGAAGCCACCGTTCGGACCACGGACCTTGTGGGACGCTGGGGCGGAGATGAATTCGTTATATTGCTTACCGCCCTCAACGCCAGCCAAGATGCACTGCGGGTGGCTAACAAAATTCGTGATGAGGTGCTTAAACCGTTAACACTTGAGGGCACATCGGTCACTGTCAGCGCGAGCATAGGCGTCGCGCTGTATCCACAAGACGGAAATTCTAAAGCTGAGTTGCTAGAACGGGCTGACGCTGCAATGTATCAGGCCAAATCTAGCGGCCGCAATAACATCAAGTTCTATCAACATGATCTGAGCACTGCTGCTAATCACAAGTTGATGATGGAGGTGGCCCTGCGGGGCGCCTGTGACAATGGTGAACTGGCGTTACATTATCAACCCAAGGTTGGGCTCAGTGACCACAGCGTACGTGGTATGGAGGCTTTACTGCGCTGGTCGTCACCTACTTTTGGTTCAGTCTCGCCCGCAGAATTCATACCGCTAGCAGAGCAATCCGATCTGATTTTGGATATCGGGCACTGGGTGCTTACTGAAGCCTGTCGGCAGATCAGTGAATGGCGGAACACGGCACTCAAGGGCATGAAGGTAGCCGTCAATGTATCAGCGCGACAATTGCGCCAATCGACATTCTTCAGTGAGATCCGGACTTTGTTGGCAAACTTCGACGTCGACCCAACCCTGCTCGAAATCGAGTTAACCGAGAGCTGCTTATTGCTTGATGTTGAAGAAATGACCAAAGTATTTACTGACCTGTACGCTTTGGGGATCACTATCGCCATAGACGATTTTGGCACAGGCTATTCGTCTCTTTCGTACCTCAAAGACCTGCCTATCAACACACTCAAGGTCGACCGCGCATTTGTCTGTCAGATTGGTGTCGACAAACGTGGCGATTCACTCGTGCGCACCATTGTCGCCCTCGCAAAAAGCCTTGAGCTGACCGTCGTCGCTGAAGGGGTGGAGACTGCGGAACAGGAGGCGTTTCTGCGCGTCCTTGGTTGCGACGATGCCCAAGGCTACTTGTATTTTAAGCCAATGCCCGCTGGTGACTTACTTGTTGCACTTAACTGAACAAGCAAATCTATTTCAACGGCGATAACGTCAAAGAACTTATCAGGCGGTATAACTATTCAAACGGTAGTCGTTGCAAACCATTGCTACATTCAGGGGCGGCAACTGCGTGACTGAAATCGACATGATCTACTACTTTTGCCGATACCCGCTTTTCGCTAACAACCGCATCGCTGGGCAGTTATTCGGGCCAGTACGTCGATCGGTAAAAGATAGCAGCCAGTGGCTGCTATCTTTTTTTACGATCAGACGCCGAGCGCATAGGCATTACTAACAATTGGTTATGTTACACCAGATTGTTAGCGCCTTTTAAAAGCCCATTCTAACGCCAAGAGCAGCAGTGCGAGCCTTGTTGGGTCTTGCTCCGTACGGCTGGCGCCCCATTATGTCTTGCGCAGACGTCAGGTTCTCGATGCGACCGAAGACCTCAATACTATTTGTCATCTGGTAATTTGTAGAAATATCTACTATTACTGCGTTCTCAGTGCGCTCAAACTCGTTGCATGACGCGCGTACGCACACTTCATCGACATAGCTAACTGATAGAAAAGTTCCCCACTTATTCTTGACCAGACCCACAACAGCATTCATTTGGTGTTCAGGAATATATGGAATGGGATCGCCGGCGCTAACATTACCAAAGAAATCAGTATCGGCAATATCAGTATCGAACGTGCCGTCAATGTAAGTGTAGGTAAAATTCACCGGTATCGACACAGAACCACGCTGATTCAAATCAGCTTCAACAACCAGCTCCAGACCCTGAACCGTGGCCGCATCACCATTAAAAGCATCACCGATTTCACAATCAGTACCTGAGGATGCGGTGCAGACACCTAGTAGGTTGTCGTAGTCACTTCTAAACAAGGCTGCTTCAGCGCGCACAGCGGTGCCCGTGAAACGGTAACCCAACTCATAGTTTATGGCCTCTTCTTCATCCACACCAGGCGAGTTGCTAGGCGCGGTGAAACCCTTATGAACACCGGCAAAAATACTTGAAACATCGTTAAGCTGGTAGATCGCACCCATGCCTGGCAATACCACGCTTGTGTTGTTCTGACGCGTACTGCGGAAGTTGTCTGCCTCTCGCGACGATGGGTCTGCAGTTCGGCCGTCACGGGTTTCCCAGCGCGTACGGGATTGCTCAATGTCTTCATAACGCAAACCCGGCGTCAGGGTCCATTTTCCAAACTGAATGCGATCATAAACATGCAGAGCTATGGCATCCGCATCTTGTACTCGATTGCCCGCGTTGCCGAGCAAGCCTAAGTCTGCTAGTTCCAGCGCACCATTCACTTGGGTGTAAGTGCTATTACGCTGCAGGCGATCTTCTTGATCTTTGTGAATTCGGAGGCCCGCGGTGAGCTCGTGACTCATATCGCCCGTCGCAAAGTCATAACTCAAACCAAACTGTATACCCCGAGAATAGTATTCGCGCGCATTAGATCGAATCTGGATAGCGCCTACGGCAGTGTCGCCAGTGCCCTCTAAAATAGCATTCAGATCAGCCGACGTTTGACCTGCAAATGACGTATTAGTATTAATCGCCTGAACAACATTAAACCAACTGCTGCCAGAAAAACTTTCGGCGGAACTACTTCCGTCAACATCAAGTTTTTCGGTTTTGAACCAATCACGTTTGTGCTCGTTATTGTAAAGCGTCGTCGTCAGCTTCAGATTGTCAGAGATGCGCCACGCGTGACGCAGGATCAACTGATCATGCTCTGTGTCAATATTATCTAGCGTAGACAAGCCATAACGCCGATCACCATTGTTGGCGAAGGCTGCGTCAGTGAGACCTAAATAGCTTTGGTCCGAATTCTGATCAGCCACCTGCCATTTCAGCTCAAAACGATGGGCCGAGTCGTCGGGTGCGTAGCTCAACTTAAGCATGTAATCTTTAACATCGAGTCCTGAGTCGCCGCCCCGGTCAACGTCCTGAAAACCATCAGATTGCCATTGGTGAGTTTCCACCAATACACCAACGCCGTTATCCAGCTGCGCACCATAATGGGCATGCACGCGGTACGTCGAGTCTTGCGCCACCTCAGCAACGACCCGCCCCTGATTTTCGTCTGGTATGGGCGTCGATATCATATTGAGGGCGCCACCGATGGTGTACGGACCCTGAGTAATTGCCGCTGGTCCCTTCAACACTTCAATGCCGGCGAGTCGTCCCACCGTGGGAAAGTAATAGGCACTTGGCGCAGAGTAGGGCGCGGGGGCAATCAACACGTTGTCTTCAAGCAGCGTAATTCTACCGCTGCGCTCAGTGGCTACACCGCGAATACTAATATTCGGACGCAGACCATAGCCGTCTTCAACCTGAACTGAAACCCCGGGAATCTGCCGAACGATGCGCTGAATATCTGTGTGACCCAACTGCTCTATTTGAGCTGCGTCGATGTAGTGGGCACTGCCAGCGACCTGCTCGCCCCGCATGCGCGAACCGATAATAGTCACCTCTTCTAGGTTTTTGTCTGCGCCGTGGGCAGACGCAGGCAAGAAGGTAGAGCTGGCAACTAGACAGACTATGAAACTGGTAATGGGTAATGACAGACGCTTGTACAACGACATGCAGAAAAATCTCACTAAAAATTGAAAGCTAAACTTAATCTAAATGATAACCATTATCAATATCTAAATGATAATCATTATCAATGACATCGAGACAATGTGTTGCTTTCGCGTTGAAAAACCCGATTTTTATCATTTCAATGTTATTCGATTCAACATCAACATCGACCAAACCGCTGCGATTGTTACCTTGGCATCCGGGCTGACAATTCGGTTAACTGCTAAATTTTACGTTGAATGGATTCCCGTTAAGTAATATTACTTCGATAGGTTGTCGAATAAACGTGTAACCAATGTAGCACCGCCGTCGTAGATCGACGCTACCAAGGTCCTGATCGTGAACCCAATAGTTGCACCCGCCGAGTAGCGGGTGACCATGCAGGCGATCTGAGCGCGAGTGCGCGCCGTCATGCGCCGTCATGCGCCGTCATGCGCCGTCATGCGCCGTCAAATAGACGTCTGTGGTGTTTGCGTTAGGTGCCAGTGAATATAGTCAACATAGGTCGCGCGGCATAAATCAACCCACAACGTATAAACAACAACCGCAAGGGTTGGCGTAGCAGTAATCATTTAACGGCTATGTATGCCGGCCTGCGCCGCGCCCCGACTATTTGGCCCCGTTGACAAAATAATGCATGCATCAACGGAACCCATGGCTTTTTCAGTCGAAAGATTTAAGCGATATCAGCCTACTGAAAATCTAATCATAGGCCGAGGCACACAAGTCATTCCCCGTAGCACTTGTCCAAGCCTACTCAGTGTCGCTGTTTAGCCACGACAATAGACTCGCCCTCTCTTCAGGTTTCATGCCTGTCATATTGGCGAGCGGCATGTAGCCCGTTGAAACTGCCGTGATCGCTTGCTGGCGATACTGCCTTAGGTGGTCTAGCGTCTCCAGCACAATTCCCCCGGGCGCTGCTGCAAATCCGGGCTGGATGGGCATCAACGCATGGCAACCAGTGCAGTGAATCGCGAGTATCGATAAGGCGTGAGCATCGTTCACCGCGGCACTGTCAGCAATCTCAATGCCCGTACCTTGGGGCAACGACCGATAGCGTTCAACGCCAAGAAGACCCGCAAGCACAACAAAGGCAACGGCAGCACGAATGAGTATGCTCGGCCGAACAATTCCTTGGTGGCGCAGATTGAAGAAATGCCGGGCGTAGGCTGTGATGGCGAGGATCGCGACCAAGATCACCCAGTTCCAAGCATGCGCATACAAAAACGGATAGTGATTGCTGATCATGCAGAACAGCACCGGCAAAGTGAAGTAGTTGTTAAACGTAGAGCGCTGCTTGGCGAATGCGGCTGCTGCTACATCAGGTTGTCCGCCAGCCTCTACCGCCGCCACAAAACGCTTTTGGGCAGGGATAATGCCGAAGAACACATTACCCGCCATAATCGTACCCATAAGCGCGCCGACATGCAGAAATGCCGCTCTGTCAGAGAATAGCCGCGTGGCAATCCAGGACAGCAACACCAGAGACAGGGCGACAGCGGTGGCAAATGCACGCTGATTGCTACGTAAGGAAGAGCGGATAGTGAGCTCGTAAAGACCCAACCCGCCGAAAACAAACGCCAGACTCGCCACTACCGCAAGTCGCGGGTCCGTCACCCAGTTGTCGACGCCCACTAGGTAGCTCTGAGCTTGAAAATAATAGACTGCCACCATTAATAGCGTGCCCGTCAGCCAGGTAGAATAGGCTTCCCATTTCGACCAATGAAGCACTGCAGGCCACTGGGGAGGAGCCACTTGGTATTTACTGAAGCTATAGATACCACCGCCATGAATCGCCCAAAGACTACCCTTTATGCCCTGCTCACTTTCCTCCTTTGTTGGCGCGTCAAGGCTATTGTCGAGCCAGACAAAATGAAACGACGCACCGATCCAAGCGATGCCCGTGATCAGATGCAACCATCTGACGACCACGCTTAACACGTCAACCAGATAGGCTTCCACTAGCGCTTCACTTCGGCTGAGGGCTTTTTATTGGCTGAGGGCGCTTGAGCATACTGCAACATCCCATTGATATAAGTGCGCGACACCAATCGCTCATCGCCCAAGGTGATGTAGAGGAACAACTCATCGGCAATCGTTTTTGTTTGCGCAACCCGCCTACCGATCAAGTCAGTAGCCATAGGATCGATGATGATGAAATCAGCTTCCTTATTAACAGAAAAGTTGCCTATTTTGGCCTCCAGCTGCAGCGCCTCGGCGTTACCGAGCGTTGCCATGCACATCGCTTCATGTGGGTGCAACGAATAACCCTGCAGCTGACACACCTTATATGCCTCGCTTAGGGTACGAAACATCGAAAAACTCGTGCCACCGCCGACATCACTGGCGATACTCACGGGGATACCGTGGTCTTTGAGCTTTTGCAGATCGAGCAGACCACTGCCAAGAAACAGGTTCGAGGTAGGACAAAACGCGATACGCCCGCCACCATCCGCTAAACGCAGCAACTCATCACTCGACAAATGAATACCGTGAGCGAAAATCGTTCTGTCATCATTGATGCCAAACCGTTCATACGTGTCTAGGTAATCTTTTGCCTCGGGGCAGATAGCGCGTAACCAAGCAAGTTCTGCTAGGTTCTCTGAAAGATGCGTCTGAACCCAGGTATCGGGATACTCTTGATGCAGCTGACTCACGGTTTTGAGTTGAGCGTCGGTTGAGGTGCCAGAAAACCGCGGTGTCAGGGCATAACCCAGCCGGCCCTTGCCGTGCCAGCGGCGAATGAGATTAGCGGACTCTTGATAACCGCGTGCGGCGGTATCCAGCAAATTGTCTGGCGCATTTCTGTCCATCAAAACCTTACCGGCGATCAAGCGCATATCACGTTGATAAGCACTTTCAAAGACGGCTTCCGCGGCATGCTCATGACTGGTCGTAAACACCATGGCGGTGGTCGTGCCATTGCTCAACAACTGCTGAATAAAGTCCTCTGCTACGCTTTTCGCATAGTCTACGTCTGCCAGCTTAGCCTCAGCCGGAAAGGTGTAATCATTAAGCCAATCCAGTAGCTGCTTGCCGTAAGAAGCGATGACATCAATCTGCGGCGAGTGAATATGGGTATCAATCAGCCCAGGAATGATCAGGCTGTCAGGCAAGTGCTCACAGACATCGAGATCAAAGCCCGCAGCTGCAAGGCTTGAGGCTGCCTGCAGATCCACCACCTTACCGGCCTCAACCAATAGCACGCCATCTTCAAGGTATTCATACTGCAATGGAGACGTGCAGGTGTAATGTAATATCCGACTACGAATGGCCAACATGCTCAACTGCCTCGATACGTGGAATAGCCAAACGGGCTCAACAACAGCGGCACGTGGTAATGCTCAGCAATCTCTTTTACGCGAAACGAAATATGCACGTCTTCATAAAAACAGTCAGCCTGGTGCTGATCGAAGTAAGGCTCAACATCAAATTCAAGCCGATACTTGTCTGCCTGAATTGTAAATTCAGTATCCCACTGAAGCACTCGACCATCACTGTCGGTTGTCGCACTGGCGACTAGGTCCTGTGTGTCATACAAGCGCACAGCAACTTTAGCCGCAGGCTGACCACGGACAAGGTCAAGGATATGGGTCGTGATGGCGGCTCGTTGGCTCATGGCTCTGTCTCTCGTTTTCCGTAAATCAGTTGCATTAGGGCAACTTCACAATTGTCATTTTGTTATTAACGTCGTGCTTAAGACGCGCGCCGTCAGTCAACAGATTTTGCGACGCACTCACTCACCAGCTTGTCGATGCGCAACATGGTGATTTTGAGTTGCTCAGCCGCTCCATGGCCCAATTCCTGAGGGCGACTATTCAGCAGCCTTTCATCTAACAGTGCCAGCATTTGCGCAGCAGACTTGCCCGTTGCATAGACTATAAAAATAAAGCCAAACCTTTCCCGGTAGGTGTCATTGCGCGCCTGCAATGCACGTAGCACAGACTCGTTGGCACCTTCGACCTGACCCTGCTCTGCCGTCGCTGTCCCTTGGAACTTGTTGCGCAGCGCCTGCAAGTCACCAATTTGCGGGTGCCCCTGAAAGGCTTCCAGCAGCTCGGCTTCCGTCGCCTGTGCCCAGGCATCAGTGATTACAGACCGCAGCGCTTCGGCATCTAAAAAGGGGCGTTTGATTGTCACGCGCTGGGCCCAGCCACGACACTGGCAACAACTCATCAGCGCCTGCGCTATGGCGTCATCTGACAATTGATTAAACGCCGCTAGTGTAAAACTGTCGGCAGCGTCACGAGTACTCAAGTGGAATTGTTCAGTGCAGATTTGATCTCGCGCCAACTGACGCCGCGCTTGGGCGGGCGCGACTCAGGCTCACCCTCACACATAGGCCTGGCCAGTAACTGCGCACAAATTGATACCGCCACTTCCATAGGAAGTTTGCCCTTGACGTCAAGATCTCCAACGGGGCATATACAACGTGCACGCGCACTGGCATCAAAGCCATCGTGCACGAGTCGCTGCTGAAAACGGCGGGCTTTGGTTGCGGAACCGATCAGGCCAATATGATTGATATCGGTTTGATCCAGCAGCTTGTGGAGTAGTCTGTAGTCTAAGGCATGATCATGGGTCAAGATCAATACTCGAGTGTTTGCGCTGCTTGCTTGCGAGGCGAATTCACTCAAATCGTCAACTGCCGTCTCAGGCTGCTCAAGCAGCTGGGTGCTAACATTAGCAGGCACGCTTTCGGGAAACTGCCCCGGTCGAGAGTCAACCCACGTCACGCGGGCGTCACACTCAGCAAGAATCAAGACCACAGCGCGGGCTACATGGCCCGCGCCAAAAATGACAACATGTTGCGCCGCCACCGGAAAAACTTCATACAAAATATTTACTGCACCACCACAACACTGGCCCACCTTGCTAGACAAGGGATAATGTTCGAGCTTCTGCATCATCACACCCGCCGACAAAAATTCTCGAGCTCGCTGGGTTGCCAAAAATTCCAACTGACCGCCGCCGATGGTATCGATGCTGACATCCCCGGTGACAACCATCTTACTGCTCGACTCTCTGGGCGTTGAACCACTGACACCAATAATTGTGACCAGCACAAACGGTTGGCCCTGCTCATGGCACGTATTTACCGCCTGCTGCCAGCGCTGCGCGCCTGCCGGCGAGGTCATGATGGGCGACCCTCGCGAGCGGCTTGCATTGCCCAGTAGACTTGCTCAAAGGTCGCCGGGGCATTGAGCTCAGGTGCAAACGCATAGTCGGCGACACTCGCACAAGCATCACGCAATGCACACCAAACCGATATTGCCAACATTAATGGCGGCTCGCCCACTGCTTTAGAGCGGTGAATCGTCGGCTTATGATTCGCGCGATTAAACAAGGCCACGTTGAAGTCTGTGGGCACGTCATAGGCTGTAGGAATTTTGTAATTCGCTGGACTGTTGGCAATCAGGCGGCCCGCGTCATTCCACAACAATTCCTCAGTCGTTAGCCAACCCATGCCTTGCACGAATCCGCCCTCAATCTGACCGACATCCAGTGCCGGATTAATCGAGTCGCCGACGTCGTGCAGAATATCTACCCGCATAACTCGATACTCACCCGTAAATTTATCCACGATCACTTCAGACACGGCGGCACCGCAAGCGTAATAGTAAAATGGCTCGCCTTTACCGGTAGTCTTGTCGAAATGAATATCCGGCGTTTTGTAAAACCCCGTCGCTGATAACTGAACGCGATTCATATAGGCGAGTTGCACCATCTCAGCGAAACCGTGGTACGCGTCACCAACGCTGACCTGATCATTAGCAATTGAGACCTGATGCCGCGCTACTTGAAAATGCTCCGCCAGAAAATTGCACAGACGATTCAGCAATTCTTGCGCGGCGGCTTTCGCTGCCATGCCGTTGATATCGGTGCCCGATGAGGCTGCTGTGGGCGAGGTGTTAGGCACTTTGTCCGTGCGAGTAGCCGTCACGGTGACTCGTTCGTAGTTGACACCTAACGTCTGAGCGACAATTTGAGCAACCTTGGTATACAGACCTTGGCCCATCTCGGTGCCACCTTGGTTGATCTGCACGCTGCCATCTGTGTAGATATGCAGTAATGCGCCGCCCTGATTAAGGTGATTGGCGGTGAAAGAGATCCCGAATTTTACCGGCGTCAGCGCCAGTCCTCGCGCAAACTGGTTAGACTCAGCATTGAAATCTTTGACGGCTTGCCGCCGTGCGCGATAGTCCGACGAAGATTCTAAAGCCTCAATGATCTCGTCGAGAATGGGTTGTTCGACGGTCTGTCCGTAGGGTGTCTGGTCGCGACCGACCTGATAAAGATTGGCTTTACGCACATCCAGCGGGTCCTTGCCAAGTTGACGGGCGATATCGTCCATCATGGCCTCAACGACCATCATCCCCTGAGGACCACCAAACCCGCGAAAGGCAGTGTTGGACACGGTATTGGTGCGGCAACGATAGCCCGTAATGCGCGCATTACTCAAAAAGTAGGCATTGTCGGCATGAAACATAGCGCGATCAACAATACCTTCGGACAGGTCGGCGCTATAACCACACAAGCCTGCCAAATCCATCTCTACGCCTTCCAGACGGCCAGCCTGGTCGAACCCACAGTGATACCGATTCCAGAAATCATGGCGTTTGCCCGTCTGCACCATGTCGTCATGCCGCGGCATTCGATAGCGCACCGGCCGCTGCGTGCGTACAGCAAACAGTGCCGCTAAACAGGCAAGATTCGCTGCCTGTGACTCTTTACCACCAAAGCCACCGCCCATACGCCGCACTTCTGCGTCGACTTTGTTGAGACTTACGCCTAGCACCGAGGCCACCAGCTTTTGTACTTCACTGGGGTGCTGCGAGGATGAATGCACGTGCACACCACCATCTTCCAAGGGCATGGCATAGGCGACCTGACCCTCAAGGTAGAAGTGCTCTTGGCCGCGCACGTATTGCTCGCCACGTAGCTGATGAGTCGCTGCCTTGATAGCCGGCAGAGCATCGCCCAGCACAAATGTACGAGTTGGCAGTACAAAGTCGTTAGCAGCCATTGCTGCTTGAGTTGTGAGTAAAGGCGGCGTCACTAGGTATTCAACATGAGCCAACCTAGCAGCGCGCTGAGCGGTGTCAAAGCTGGTGGCGGCCACGGCAAACAATGGCTGACCTACATAACTTACCTCGTCGTTCACCAGCAGCAAATCACCGGTATAAACCGGGCTAACATCTGCGTCACCGGGAATGTCGGCATAGCAAACAACGTCAATGACGCCCGCAGCAGATCTCACAGCGGATAGATCCATGACCTGAATGCGCGCGCTGGCGTGAATCGACAGACCCGTTGCGACGTGCAGCATGTTCGCAGGCTCAGGGATATCATCTACATAGATGGCAGTACCCAACACATGCTTCACGGCAGATTCGTGAACCTTAGCCGAACCCATAGGCTGGCTTGTTACAGTCTTGTCTGACGGGTTCGATATATCACCGAGCTTACGCAATTACACTGCCTCCGTGATATCGATAAAGTGCTCACCCTGATACTCGCTTAACGCACGTACCAGCATCTGCTGGGCCATCATGAGACGGTAAGCCGCTGTCGCACGCACATCCGTCAGTGGCTGTAATTGCTTTGCCAGTACTGCCGCAACCTTGCTAATGAGCGCCTTGTCGAGCGGACCGCCCACTAACATAGCTTCAAGCTCAGGCATCCGCAGCGGCGTTGCAGCCATGCCGCCAAAGGCGATCCGGGCCAGACTCAACTGCTGTGGGCTGCCGCAGAACCGGAAGGCACCCATAACTGAAGAAATATCGTCTTCAATGCGTTTAGAATTTTTATAAAAACGATGAAAATCATCAAAGGCTGATGGTGCGCACTCAACCCCCAGAATATATTCATTAGCCCCCAGATCGGTTTCTCGATAACCTCGATAGAATGCCTCAACGGGCACTCGCCGTATCGGCGCGCCACCAGTCTCTGTCCCGCCCAACACCAACTGTGCGTCCAGCACCATAAACGCCGGTGGCATATCGGCGATAGGCGAACCGGTACCGAAGTTGCCCCCCAGCGTACCTTGATAGCGAATTTGCGCTGAGCCCAACCGATGCAACAGGCGAACCAGTTGTCTTGATCGATGGCCCAGGCGCTGTTCAATTTGCCGATAGGTTGCTGCCGCGCCGATGAAAACGACGGTCTCGTTGACGTCGATGGCTTGCAGCTCAGCGACACCTTTGAGGCTGATTATGCTTGGCATGGCCTGATACTGCTGAGTGACCGTCAGCATTATGTCTGTGCCGCCGGCGATGAGCTGTGCGTCTGGGTATTGCTGACGTAACTGTGCCAACTCATTGACCGTCTCGGGCAGCAACACACCCGGAGCCGTCGATAACATCGGGGGCGCGTCAATGGATGCGATTTCAAGCCAGCTCTGGTGCTCGACCGCTAATGCGCGTATTCCAGCATCAACGATAGGCCGGTAGCCGGTGCAGCGACAAAGATTACCCGATATTCCCTGCTCTACCGCCGCGCGCAATTGGTCAGTATTTGCTTCCCGGTTATCAAGCAGACTTGCCGTGCTTTCCTGGGCAGCCCGATTTTCCACCATAGCGGCAAGCGACATTACAAATCCCGGCGTGCAATAACCACACTGCGACCCGTGACAGTCAACCATAGCTTGCTGGGCGGGATGTAATTGATCGCCCCTCGCCAGCCCTTCAACCGTGACTAACTGACGGCCAGCGTACTGACCTATCGGCGCAATACACGCGTTGAATGTCGTGTAGGCGTCATCACCCGGCAAGCTGTTGGCGGCAGACGCTAGGCCGACAAGCATGACGGTGCAGGCACCGCAGTCGCCGGAGGCACAACCTTCTTTGGTACCGCGCAGACCCTGGCGGCGCAAAAATCGCAGCACAGTTTCATCTGCTGGGCCGTCCAGATCGAAGACCTGCTGGTTAATCCATATTTTCATAATCTTTTGTCTTCTTGTCTTCTTGTCTTCTTGTCTTCTTGTCTTCTTGTCTTCTTGTCTTCTTGTCTTCTTGTCTTCTTGTCTTCTTGTCTATTCAGCAGTGCTGACTAAACTTGACCATTTGGATAGGTTTGATGCTAGAGTACTCCATATTCGCTAACCTAGCACCAAGAATTCATTGAAAAAACCCTCTGCTAAAAGCACCAAAAAAGCGCATGCAACCGGGCCCCGGGCGCAAAAGGTTGAACTGGTTCGGCAGCGCGTTCTAGCTGCCGCACAGGAGGAGTTTGCTCTGCATGGCTACCAAGGCACGCGCATGCAATCCATTGCCGACCGCGCCGAACTACCCAAAGCCAATGTGCACTATTACTTCACCAATAAGTCCAGCCTTTACCTAGCAGTGCTCGATGACATTGCCGGACGCTGGAACAATTTTTTCAGCGACTTCAATCGTGACGATGACCCAGCAATACTGCTTGATGAGTTTGTGCGTGAGAAAATTCAATTCTCGTTTAATGAGCCATCAGCATCACGACTGTTTGCCAATGAAATTATTCAAGGTGCGCCACAACTTGCTAACCACATAAAACAGGAGATAAGGCCCTATGTGCTAGCTCGTGCGGGCACCATCGCGCAGTGGGTCGAAGAGGGCAAAATGGCTGCAGTGGAGCCCATGCAGTTAATTTTTCTAATTTGGTCAGTGACGCAACATTACGCAGACTTTCAGGCCCAGGTTTTACTGGTTAGCAATCAACACACCTACTCAAAAAAATTCATCCAACAAACCAGCGATTTCCTCAGTACTTTTATTCTACGCGGTTGCGGATTAGCGCCACCAACGCCCAGCGATTACGCCCAAATTCCTGCACGGGCAATAGCCAACCCCAGCTAACGTGGCAACACCCGTTGATAACGCCCCCAGTTAGCTACTAACTCCTTCACCACCACGCTGCCAATACGATAGGCAGACTCAAGGGCAGGAACACCATCATCGGGATAATCGGCCGTCGCACTCCACATCACAGTTTTTCCAGCCGGCGGCACCGTGAAATTACTCACCGTCCGCAACACCAGCACACGTTGTGGATCAACCTTGTCAATCCGCCCCAGACGATGCAGCGCCGTCAACGTACCGGAGTCTTCCATACCGCTGGTCATAAAGTTACGCCCCGCGTTGGTGTATACCTGCACCCAGTCGTTGGCCCACTGGTTAAGTTTTGCGCCATGCCAGTAGGTACTAGCAGACAAATGTTCGCCGCGAGTAATAGACGCGGGCTTGCTCGCATTAGGATGATCGACAAACATCTTCGCGAATTCATTGGTGGCAGCAAAGCTGGGTAGCACAATATCTTTTGTCAGCGTGTAAGCCCAATCGACTAACGGCTCGTTCATGGCGAACGTCACTGTGTCTACTGTCCATCCTGTAGACACATCATCACCCGGCTTTGCTGGCTCATAGCCACCCAGAGGCATAAAGCCATAAGGCCATTCGGCAGGCATCTCTCGAGCGTCGATCTCATAGGCCAAGTCACCATCGACAACATGCCGCGCCCACACGCCCGAACCGATAGACACGTCCTCAGGATCTCCCCCGGCGATGCCTGCGATCAACCAATAGGCGTTACTGAGATCGAATCGCTGATCAAGTCCTAGCGCCATAATTGAGGCGGTAGCGTTTGGAACACCACCCCCAGTGCAAATCACCAGCACACCGTCGTCATTCAAATACAGATCATGCTGACCAAGCGGAAAAGCCTGCGGTTGCAAACCTTCGAGGCGCTCGACCCAGAACTGTAATTCCCCAGCCCGGTCGCCGCTATGCTCGCCATTCTCATACATGGTCACCACAACGACCTTGATCGGCACAGCAGCGAGCCCCGCCTTCGCAAACGTGGCACTGGCTGGGGTCACGACGAAAGTAGACGCTTCAATTGACTGCTCGCCAGCTGACGCTTCACCCCGTTGGGCGCTAGCCAAACCAAGCAGGTTGAACCCTAATATCGCGAGTGCGGCAGCAGTTACTCTTAACGCTCTTATCATCCTTTTGTCTCACGGGTCTGGTTTGCAAGCACCCAGCAGGGCTCGTAGTTTTCGACATCAATTTTCATACGCTTCTGGGCAATGAATTGTCCGAGCAGCGTTTCAAGTTGTTGCATAATCTCTGGGTCACCCTGAAGCTTGAACGGCCCATGAGCGCGCACCGCTGCCAGCCCCGTCGCTTTGACATTACCGGCAACGATGCCGGAGAAAGCTTTTCTAATTTGGCCTGCCAACTCATGGGGCGGTAAATCTTTGTGCAACTTCAACGCTGCCATATTGGCGTGGGTTGGCGCGAAGGGATTCTGCAGGTCTGATTCTATATAAAGCTCCCAGTTGAAGCCGTATGACTCATCATTTTTCCGCCGATACTTACGAATTTTATCAATGTCTGTGCGCACCATACGGCCCGCCTCTGCTGCGTCACCGATCACAATTTTATAAAAGCGAGTTGCCGCTTCACCGAGGGTCGCGCGAATAAAACTGTCCAGCGCAGCGAAGTAGTCCTCATTTTCTTTTCGCGCCACCATAATGAACGAGAAAGGAATATGCTGATTGCGTTCGTGCAACAAGATGCTCAGCAAGTACAACACTTCTTCGGCAGTGCCGGCTCCGCCGGGGAAAACCACAATGCTGTGCGCAACTCTGACGAACGCTTCCAATCGTTTTTCAATATCTGGCAGGATCACCAACTCATTGACAATCGGATTGGGAGCCTCGGCTGCGATGATGCCAGGCTCGGTAATACCTACATAGCGGCGCTTCTCGATTTGTTGCTTGGAGTGACCAATCGCGGCGCCTTTCATGGGGCCTTTCATAGCGCCAGGCCCACAGCCCGTCGCGATATTCAGGCCGCGCAGGCCTAACTGGTAGCCCACGTCCTTGGTAAAGTCGTATTCCGGGCGACTAATAGAGTGGCCACCCCAGCAAACCACTAGGTCAGCTTTAAGGTCAGACCGGACAATCGTCGCATTGCGCAGTATGTCGAACACCACGTCGGTTACTCCACGACGACTATTTAGGTCGTAAATTCCGTCGATGGACAAAGTGTGGTTCACGTAGACAATATCTCGCAACACAGAAAACAAGTGATCTTGTACCCCGCGAATCATGCGACCGTCGACAAATGCAGATGCCGGCGCGTTGTAGACGTTGATTTTCGGGCCGCGAGACTCGCGCTCAACCTCAATACTGAAGTCTTCATGAGACGACAGTAGCTTGTTAACATCATCCTCAGCATCGCCCGTATTGAGTACCGCCAAGGCGCACTCACGAAACAAGTTCCGCACAGAGCTTTCAGATGACATCAGCCCTTCAATCTCACGATAAGACAATAAGTTCAGGCTTTTTATGGGTCTTAAATTACGTTTGCTCTGCCTATTCATAGATGGGTTATCAACGCTTTAGTTGTATTGCTTTGGTTCACTCAGGGCAGCCCGTGCTGTAAGGCCAAGGTGATCAAGTATATCCGCCACCGACCCTAGTTGCATCTGCGGGCCAGATTGAATTAGCTGCCTATTAAACCTATAATCGCGCCCGCCCGTCCGGCTTATGAACGGCACGCGAATGGCACAGGCCCACCTATTGAACGCGCAGATGACATAGACAGACAGTTATGGAAAAACAATTTATTACCTCCAACGAACTACTACTTGACTCAATGCGACTCGCCGAGCAAATCTATATGCGAGGCTACCGGCCGCACTTCATCATAGGCGTTTGGCGCGGAGGCACTCCAACGGGTATCGCAGTTCAGGAATACCTGGACTACTTGGGTATTGAAACTGACCATATTGCGATCCGCACTTCGTCCTACTATGGTATCGACAAGCAAACCAAGGAAATTCAGGTACATGGACTCGACTACGTGGTTGAGAACGTCGAAGCTGACCAAGAATTACTGATCATTGATGACGTTTTTGATTCTGGCCGATCGATTCGCGCCATCATCGACAAACTCAAACTCAAATGCCGACGCAATATGCCGGCCTCCGTAAAAGTGGCGTGTCCCTGGTATAAACCGAGTCGTAACATGACGGATATCACGCCAGATTTCTATGTCCATGCCACCGACAAATGGCTCGTTTTTCCGCATGAAATGCAGGGCCTTTCTATTGAAGAAATCCGTGTCGGTAAGGGCCCAGAGTTTGCCGATATTATTGGTCGCGCGCTTGACGCAAAAGCGCAAAAAGCCGGATAGCGACATCTCCATAGACCGCCCACTTACTCGCAAGGGACGGCGTCTAGCAGAGCAATCAAAACAGATAGGCTAGCCTTAAACTGAGACTAGTCGCGCTTAACAGCGCAGTCTTTGCTATCAAAGCACTGTCTGTCACCATTGTTAGGGATATGTCCGGTTTTATCGAAAATGCCGGATAATTTGATGTTTGCAATATCAATACCGCTATCATCCACCGTCACCAACGAGACATGGTCGACAGACAGGTTCTTATCGGCGAACTGTACGCCCCCGGTTGTGCCCAATTGAATATAGTCGCGGCCAAGACGTTCGGTATGTTGGTAGAAGTGATTGTGGCCATAGAAAACCGTGTAAGGCTGCGATGCTAGCGCTGCTTCAATGGCCGTGAAGCTAGTCTCACCCACCCGGTTCCAAATCGGCTTGTGCATTAGCAGGAACGTCCAACGCACCTGCGGGTTTTCCGCGATGGCACGCGTCACGTAGCCCGCCTGAGCAGCCCCAATCTCACCTGTCTGTGTCGATGGCGACCGCGCATAGGCCGTCTCGCCAAATCCATCCCAGCCCTGCTCGGCCACTTGGGCCATGGCCTCAGCGTATTTTGCTTGGATCTGTGCCAATTCGTCGGCGGGGTGATCTTCCGTATCAAGCACTAGGAACAAAACGTTTTTATAGATGAAATGATAGTAACGCGGCCCATGCTCGACTTGCCAGACCTGCCGCTGGACAACGGTTGCTAGGTCATGGTTACCCCCCGTGTAAAAAATTCGGGCCGAAGCCTTGTCTGCTCGGCCGTGAAAGCTCTGCCATTGTGCATCAATAACTGCTTTGTCAGGGTTGCCGCCTTCAGTTAAGTCTCCCACATTAACAATTAGCTCTGGGCGCAGCAGCGCCAATTGTGCAACGGCAGTGCTAAATATATCTGCGCGCTCGCCGCCGGTGAGATCAGAAAACAAAGCGAAGGTGAATTTCCCTGAATCGTTATCAAACCCTTGCGAGCTCCACGGTGTCTCAGCTGTTTTGATGTCATGTTCGAACACATCACCCTTCACTTGTTCGTCAGGTTTGTGCGTGCTGCAATCCGCGAGAGCCAGACACGCAGCGAGCATCAAAGTGATCCGCATTGGCAGGCGATGCAGGTTCAAGGTTGGTAGGTTAAAAAACATAGGCATATCTCGGCTGCGCGTGAAGTCGGTGACGCCTATCCTAGCAATGTGCTCTGCTTTCTAGAAGAGCCGTGTAGCAGGCAGATAATTGTTGATCTGACGTTACAAGAATGTGCATTTTTAGTGGTAGGTGGCGGTCGATTTGTACTGACGCATCAATGGTCAAATGCTACTCTGCTGAATAATTATTGTTAGGCCATCACCCATGATGTACCCATGATGGAAAGCGCTCCGGAAAAAGCCGGTTGGATCGCAGAGCTTGAGCTAAGCTACGCATGGCGCTTTGATAAAACCCGCCTGCTACACAAACGCCAGCTGGGGCCCCTGACGATTCAACGGTCTTTTTATCCAGAAGGTGATATCTGTCATAGCTATTTGATACACCCCCCCGGCGGTGTTGTGGGTGGCGATCAATTGTCTATTGATATTGGCTGCGAAGAAGGTGCCGCGGCACTCATCACCACACCAGGCGCGACTAAATTTTATCGCAGCAGCGGTAATCAACGAGCGCACCAAAGCCTACGATTGACTGCTAAAAAAGGCGCTTCACTGGAATGGTTACCGCAACAGAACATTTTTTTCCCCGGCGCCCGGGTTGATCTGGAAACGGACATTCACATTGAGGCAGGCGGCCAGTTTATCGGCTGGGAGATGCACTGCTTTGGGCGCCCGGTTATCCATGAAAAATTCAGTCATGGCAGTGTGCATAGTTGCACAAAAATATGGCTCGATGACGCGCTGCACTTGGTCGAACACCTCATCACAGAAGCAGACGAGGGCATCAAGTCGCCAACCGGGTTACGTGGCAACGCCATGCAAGGCAGCCTGCTCGCAGCGCCGGTTGACGAGAGCATTGCACAAACCTTACGAGACGTTGCAACAACTTGGCAAGCATCTAACAAACAACAATCTACCGAACAGCCGTCTATCACGCGTGAAATGCTCGTTGGAATCACCGTGGTAGATAAGATACTGGTAGTACGCGCGCTGGGGGAGGAGTCCGAGGCCATGTTGCAGTTGTTCGCTGCGCTTTGGACACACCTGCGTCCGCAAACACTCGGCAGGCCTGCTTGCCCACCACGCATATGGGCAACCTGAGACAAACATTTAGACTTTTCACATTTAGACTTTTCACATTTAGACAAGAATCACTCGACACCCACGAGGCACTGATGGAACTAACACCCAGAGAAAAAGACAAGTTGCTGCTCTTTACAGCAGCGTTGTTGGCAGAGCGCCGCAAGGCGCGCGGTGTAAAACTCAACTATCCCGAGGCAGTCGCTTTTATTAGTGGCGCCATTCTTGAGGGTGCACGCGACGGTCGTACCGTCGCTGAGTTGATGGATTTTGGTCGTACCCTGCTGCGCATCGAAGATGTAATGCCGGGTATTAGCGACATGATTCACGACGTACAAGTTGAGGCCACCTTCCCTGACGGCACCAAATTGGTGACTGTTCATAACCCGATTACCTAGGAGATGCTGATGATTCCCGGCGAAATGCAAGTCATGGAAGGTGAAATCACACTTAATGCGGGCCGCACCACCGTCAGCGTCACCGTTGCCAATACCGGCGATCGGCCTATCCAAGTGGGCTCCCACTACCACTTTTTTGAGGTCAATGACGCGCTCGCGTTTGACCGAGAAATAGCTCGGGGCTTTCGACTGAATATCGCCTCAGGAACAGCCGTGCGTTTTGAACCCGGCCAGCAGCGCACTATTGAGTTGGTTGAATATGCCGGTGATCGCAGGGTGTTTGGGTTTCAGGGCAAGATCATGGGCAATCTTTAGGAGCAGGTTATGGCACGCACAATATCTAGACAGGCCTATGCCGAGATGTTCGGTCCTACCACCGGCGATCGGATGCGCCTGGCAGACACAGAACTCTGGCTGGAAGTCGAAAAAGACTTCACCATCTACGGTGATGAAGTGAAGTTCGGCGGCGGTAAAGTTATACGTGATGGCATGGGCCAGAGCCAACGACCTAGCAGTGAAACAGTGGACTTAGTGATCACCAACGCCCTGATCATTGACCACTGGGGCATCGTCAAAGCCGACGTCGGCATCAAAGCCGGACGCATCGCCGCCATAGGCAAAGCCGGCAACCCCGACGTGCAATCTGGCGTAAACATCATTATTGGGCCAGGCACAGATGTTCTAGCCGCTGAAGGCATGATCCTCACAGCGGGAGGAATCGATTCCCACATCCATTTTATCTGCCCGCAACAAGTTGAGGAGGCGATAAGTTCAGGCATCACCACGATGCTCGGCGGCGGCACAGGTCCGTCTACCGGCAGCAATGCCACCAGCGCCACACCCGGGCCGTGGAATATTCATCGCATGCTCGAGGCCGCAGACTGCCTGCCGGTTAATCTCGGATTTCTCGGCAAGGGCAATGCCAGTCAACCAGAAGCACTGCGTGAACAAGTCGCGGCAGGCACCATCGGCTTAAAGCTTCATGAGGACTGGGGCACCACCCCAGCAGCAATTAACGAGTGCTTGAATGTCGCTGACGAAATGGATGTGCAGGTTGCAATTCATACCGATACGTTGAATGAGTCGGGTTTTGTTGAAGCCACTCTCAAGGCTATTAATGGTCGCACCATTCATACCTACCACACAGAGGGCGCCGGTGGTGGGCACGCACCGGATATTATCAAAGCCGCGGGTTACGCCAACGTCCTACCTTCATCAACCAATCCTACGCGACCCTACACAATTAATACGGTAGATGAACACCTAGATATGTTAATGGTCTGCCATCATCTGGATCCCAGTATCGCTGAAGATGTCGCCTTTGCTGAATCGCGCATTCGCCGTGAAACCATCGCCGCCGAAGACATCCTGCATGATCTCGGCGCCTTCTCTATGATTGCCTCTGACTCCCAAGCGATGGGGCGAGTCGGTGAGGTCATCACACGTACCTGGCAAACCGCCCATAAGATGAAAGTGCAACGCGGCAGCCTCGCTGGCGACAGCTCACAAAACGATAACTTGCGGATCAAACGCTTTATCGCCAAGTACACCATCAACCCCGCCATCACTCACGGAATCTCCCATGAAGTGGGCTCTATCGAGGCGGGTAAGCTCGCCGATTTAGTGCTGTGGAAACCGGCATTCTTTGGCGCCAAACCGGCCATGATCGTCAAAGGTGGCATGATCGCAATGGCACCCATGGGCGACCCAAATGCCTCGATTACAACACCACAACCGGTCCACTACCGCCCGATGTTTGGCAGCATGGGGCGGGCCAGTCAGAACACCTCGATGATTTTTATGTCACAGGCAGGCATAGATGCCGACATTGCCGGGCAGCTTGAACTCAAAAGCCTAATCGGTACCGTGCACAGTACCCGCAACATCTCTAAGCACGATATGGTGCTGAACAGCTACTTGCCAACCATTGAAGTCGATGCGCAAACCTATGAAGTTCGCGCTGACGGTCAGCTACTGACATGCGAGCCTGCAGAAGTATTACCTCTGGCCCAACGGTATTTTTTATTTTGAGCCAGGACGCTCTCATGATCAGAATTGAAAAACATATCAGTCATGCCGATCATATCGACACGACTCTGAGCCTGCCGATTGAGCGGCGCATCAAGAGTCGTATTAAGGTCGTATTAGATAACGGCGAAGACGCTGGGCTGTTTTTAACGCGCGGTCAGATACTCAGAGACGGTGATCTATTACAAAGCACCAAAGGCCTGATTATTCAGGTGCGCGCGGCACAAGAGACAGTTTCAACAGTTTATGCCGACGACGCTTTGGCCCTCACTCGCGCGGCCTATCACCTAGGCAATCGCCATGTGCCGTTGCAGATTGCCATCGGTCTGGTACGCTATCAGCACGATCACGTGCTAGACGATATGATTAAGGGGCTCGGCCTGCAAGTCACGGTAGAACAAGCACCGTTTGAGCCGGAAGCCGGCGCATACATAAACATCGGCGGGGGGCACAGCCACAGTCATGATTAGAGCACGTCACCACAATCTACCGCACCCGCATTTATGTTAGCGCAACTGCGCTTGTACCAGCTATACAGCCCTGCATTGCCGGTAGGTGGCTTTACGTATTCACAAGGCATCGAGTGGGCTGTCGAAGCGGGCTGGGTGGTGAACAAGGAAGACTTTAGGCAATGGTTACTCAGCTTGCTGGAAAATAACCTGACAAGACTGGATTTGCCGGTGCTACTGCGCCTGCAACAGGCCTGCGCTGATGCTTCCACTGGCGCTGAAACTGATGCTGATGCTGATGCTATAAGTGCTAAGGCGGATTTTCAGTATTGGTCACAACTTTTAGTCGCAAGCCGAGAGACCAAAGAACTACGCCTAGAGGAACGCCAACGCGGTGCTGCGCTAGCCAGACTGTTGCCCGCTCTGGGTGTCGAGATTCCCGCAGATCTCACCAAGGCAGTTCGCAGTAGCCAGCTAGCAGGGCTGGCACTGGCCGCGAGCCAGTGGCAGATAACACCACAGCAAAATTGTCTAGGCTATGCCTGGAGCTGGCTTGAGAACAATATCACCGCAGGCATAAAGCTGATACCACTGGGCCAGACCGATGGACAGCAGCTTATGCTAGATATTGCCAGCAGGATACCTGGTGCTGTTGACTTGGCCGCAGACATTAAAAACGCTCGCATAGGCAGCGCGACCCCCGCACTAGCGATTGCCAGCAGCCAACATGAACAGCAATACACTCGTCTTTTTCGATCCTAGCCACTCTAATGCATTAGATTAGGCTCAAACTATTAAACTAATCTGGAGAACATTCATGAAAAACACTGCACCTCTTCGACTCGGCGTTGGCGGACCCGTCGGTTCAGGTAAAACGGCACTGCTAGAATCCTTATGCAAAGCCATGCGCGACCGCTACAACTTGGCTGTCGTCACTAACGATATTTATACTCAGGAGGACGCGCGTATACTCACCGAAGCAAAGGCACTGGATCCTGACCGTATTATTGGGGTTGAGACGGGAGGCTGCCCACACACTGCTATTCGTGAGGATGCATCAATGAACCTGGCGGCCGTTGAGGAACTCAGCCGACGACACAAAAACCTTGATCTGATTTTTATCGAGAGCGGCGGTGACAACTTAAGTGCTACCTTCAGCCCCGAGCTTGCTGACCTGACAATCTACGTGATTGATGTCGGCGAAGGTGAAAAGGTTCCGCGCAAGGGCGGCCCCGCCATCACAAAGTCAGACTTACTGGTAATAAACAAAATCGATTTAGCGCCCTATGTCGGCGCAGACCTGTCAATTATGGAAAGCGACACTAAGCGCATGCGGCCCAACTCGCCCTACGTGTTTACGAACCTTAAGCTGGGTATAGGACTTGACACCATAATCGCCTTCATCGAAGACAAGGGCATGTTAATACAGCAAGGCGAAGCAGCGAGTGAAGCAGATGACTAATCTGCCGCTATCAGTGGTTTGATGCCGCGGGCGCTGGTATTGACTATTTTGACAACCTATCAGCGCGTGTCGCAATATTTTATCACTGAGAACTCAAGTCAGCGCCAAAAAGGGCCAGCGTGCATTTGCCTGAAACCTGCCAGCCGGTTTAGCGCAGCAGGTCTGCCGTGGAGACTGACAGATCATAACGTTCCCTGGCGATTTGCGTCATCGTCTCAGCAAACTGCGGATGATCACGCAGGATGCGACTGAAGTCCGCTTTACTCAATACGAACAGATCAACCAGAGTGCTGGCACGGACCGTAGCAGTTCTGGCAGTGGTCATCAGCAGACCAACCTCGCCAAAGAAGTCACCCTCCTTTAAGAGCCTGACCACCTTTTGGCTGCTATCAACCACCTCAACCTCACCGCGACAAATAAAGTACATGTCATCAGTCAGGTCACCCTGCTGAATAACCACGTCACCCGCCACTTTCGTAACTGACTGCAGCGCCAAAATAACCGAACTCAGCAGCAGTGGATCGGCACCCTTGAACATGGGCACCTGCTCAAGCACATCTGGCGTAACCACTTCAAACCACCGACGACCGTCTTTTTCAAGCAAATCAAAAGCAGACTTGGGACCCCAAGAGTTGCGGGTGTAATTTGGAAAATCTGTCGCCGGCGTGGTGGACCAATAATCCAGTAAAGGTTGCGCGATGCGCCAGGCTGCCTCAACCAAATCGCCACGGGAAAACAGCGTTGCATCACCGCGGGAACAGGCATAGATCATAACTTCATAGCCGGTGTAACGAGAAGCCTTGAATGCATCGCCGTAGTTGAAACTCATATCAACATTTTGTAACTGCATAGTAGGTCCCGGAGTCTTTGCTTGGAACAGCAATTCAATACCCTGATAAGGCTGAATATGAAAAACCAGTCGATTCGAGGTCAACTGCTCAACGCCGGTGCCTTCAAATATTTTTTCAGGTGGCCGCTTGAACTCAATAACAATTTCAGTGCCACGTTTCCACAAGGCTTTACCCGAACGCAGGTAGATAGGCACACCCTGCCAGCGCCAATTGTCGATCTGTAGTTTAGCGGCGGCGAAGGTTTCCGTAATGGATTCCGGGTTGACGTCAGCCTCGCCTCGATAGCCAGGTTTGCTGATCTCGCCCTCGTCATCAAATGCGGGGCCATACTGACCACGTACGACATTTTCACGCACGCCAGCCTCATCATAAATACGCACCGATTCCAGTACTTTGGCTTTTTCATTTCGAATAGCATCAGCATCAAAGGAGCCCGGTGGCTCCATACAGATATAAGACAGCATCTGAAACATATGATTTTGCATCATGTCGCGCAACACGCCTGATGAGTCGTAGTAACCTCCACGACCCTGCACGTCCACTGACTCGCAAACATTAAACTGAATGTTATCGATGTGGTGCTTGTTCCATAACGGCTCAAACATCCCGTTAGAGAAACGAAACGCCAACAAGTTTTGTACCGTTTCTTTACCTAAATAGTGATCAACGCGATAGATCTGATCTTCACGCCAATACTGTAAAATTTCTTTATTAAGATCTAATGCCGACTGCAGATCTGTGCCAAATGGTTTCTCTACAATGATGCGCTTCCAGCCTTCGCCCTCTTGAAAACCGGCCTTGTACAAGTTCTCGCAAATAGATCCAAAAAACCTTGGCGCCATCGCAAAGTAGAACAAGACATTGCCACCCGCCTGATACTGTTTGTCTAGGGCAGCCACCGTTTCCCGCAGCCGCGAAAAACCCGCTACATCAATGTTGGCGCTCTCAAAATAGAAACGCGACAGCAGCTCTTCGCAGGCGCCTTCATCAAAACTATTACGGGTATGAAAAGCCCGTAAACCGTTATCCTCGCTGGCCATACTCTCACGAAAATTGTCGTTCGATATGTCGCTTCGACCCGTACCCAATACAGCAAAGTTCGGTGACAGCAGTTCGTCACAGGCTAGGTTATACAACGAAGGCACCAACAAACGCTTGGTGAGATCTCCAGACGCACCAAAGATCACCATGACACAAGGTTCGCTCAGTGGATTTTCAGAAGTCTTGGAGAGTTGATCAAGGGCAACTTTATTTATCGTAGACACGGGATCATCCTTAAAACGATTTGATTATTATCTATAGCGCTCAGATACCAAAAGTTTATAAAAACCCTTATGGCAACGAGTTCTGCCATCAACGAGTAGATCGCCTATTGATCGGTTTAACACCTGCAAGCCCAACAGTAGCACGGAACCGTCGGCCAAATGCACCCATTAAACTGCCATCATACCGGCCATGACCGCTAACCGAGCGCGGTCGGCAAAGTGACCACAATCGACAGCGCACCCCTCTGTGTTGCCGCCGGAATAATCGCGCTCCTTATCGGCCTGCTGCCAATTGGCGTGTCTCGTCCCTACTATAGGCGCCGCACAGCGAGTGTTGATGCTGAGAAACGCTTCGGCGAGCAATGGCCGCTCGTCATCTAGGCAATCAAAGGTCATCACTACCCAGCGCTGGCTTTTCGATCGAACTGATAAGCGCAAATCAGTAGCCACGTTGCAAGAATCACTTCAACAGCAATAAACAGACCCGCAAAATCTGCCCCGTGGGCAAGCCAGGCTGTGACGCGTAGCACCGCTGCTAAGGCCAGCAAAACTGCCGCTGCCTTCAACCAAGTTGATTTTGCTGTGAAGGCGCCATAGAAGATAAAGCCAGCAATCGCCAGGAAGAAAGCACCAAAGTCGCCTATTTGGGTACTCAGACCAACACCATCTAACAAGCGCATACCCAGTGTCGCCGCTACGGTAGCCGGGTCGGTAATAAACCCGACACCGTTGATAAGCATCGGGACGCCCGGCACGGCAGCCAAAACACGTAAAAGTTGCAGGTTCATTCTCAGCTCCTTATAGAAATTAATAATTTGGCCGGTCAGCGTAATCTATAATCGCGCCACGGTTCGCTGAGCAATGGCTTCAATTGCCGCCCAGTCTTGTTGTTCTATGGCATCAGCCGGGCAAAGCCAGCTGCCACCAACACAAAGCACATTCTTCAATTGCAGAAATGACTGCATATTCTCAAGACTCAATCCACCCGTTGGGCAAAACCGAACATCAGGCAAAGGGCCAGCTATTGCCTTGAGTAATCCGATTCCACCCACCACAGTCGCGGGGAATAATTTAAATAGCTCAATGCCCAACTCACGCCCACGCATAATTTCCGAGGGTGTCGCGACGCCGGGTAAGAAAGCCAACTCAAGGTCTTCCGCTGCATTCACTAGTTGATCCGTCATACCGGGGCTCACCGCAAAGTCGGCGCCAGCGTCCTTCACTAGACGCATCTCTGCTGCTGTAGTGACAGTACCCGCAGCGATCACCAGGGTTGGTAGCTGTTGCTTGGTCAGGCGAATCGCCTCCAGCGCCGCCGACGTTCGTAAGGTAATCTCAACCGCTGTGATACCGCCACGCTGCAGCGCTGCGCAGATCGCAACGCATGACTCGGCGGAAGCCACTGATAATACGGGCAAGACACCTGCTGATTCCAAGACCTGCTGTAAGCGCAACATCATCACCTCCTTGGTACAGTTAACACAGCCTCAAGCTACTCCGGTTTCGATCGATTTTCAGCATTATGCCATACGCAAAACCTGGGCTGCTTATAAAAAAATGGCTGAAGCTCCTCACAAAGGCATGACCGAAGCGCCTTCCGATGACAAGCTCACATCCCTTCGAAATGTGCGAAATAGACGCCTGCCTAAGGTTTCAGCAACTTTAGGTGGTGTCGCCAGCGCACGTTGTTGCAATTCTGCGAAGCTAATCCTGACTTCAAGCGTGCCGGCGTCGGCGTCAAGCACAACGATATCACCATCACGCAGCCGCGCCAGCGGACCACCCCGCTCAGACTCTGGCGACATGTGGATCGCGGCAGGCACACGGCCTGAAGCACCCGACATTCGCCCGTCAGTGACTAACGCAACCTTGAAGCCTCGGTCTTGCAAAATACCAAGGTGCGGGGTCAACTTATGCAGTTCAGGCATACCGTTGCTGCGGGGCCCCTGAAAGCGCACCACTACGATCACATCACGGGCTAAGTCTCCTGCTTCAAAGGCCGCAGCAATATCGTCTTGGCAGTCAAAGATCCGACAGGGTGCTTCAACGCGACGATGTTCTGCAGCAACCGCTGATACCTTGATCACGCCCTCACCGAGGTTACCTGTTAGTAACCTAAGCCCACCTTCAGGATCAAAGGGCTCACTAACCGGCGCCAATACATCCGGGCGCATAGATGTCTCGACTCGATCACTCCACTCAACGCGCTCACCGTCGGAACTTAACTTAGGCGCGCACTCATGAGACGCAAGCCCATCACCCATCAATGTCACAACGTCTTCATTCAGCAGGCCAGCACCACGCAGTTCACGCACCAGAAAAGCCATACCACCGGCATCCTGAAAGTCATTGATATCAGCATCGCCATTCGGGTATACCCTAGCCAGCAGAGGAACCACCCGAGACAAATCATCAAAGTCCCGCCAAGCAAGTTCAATACCCGCTGCCTGCGCCATCGCCAATAAGTGGAGCGTATGATTCGTCGAGCCGCCCGTCGCCAGCAAAGCCACCATCGCATTCACGAAAGACGCCTCGGTAACGATCTCGGTTAGAGGCTTAGGGCGAGACGCCGCAGCCGAGGCGTCGACAACCCTGATCACTGCCTCATTGGTGAGCGCGGCTCGAAGCGCCGTATCCGGGTTCACAAATGAAGCGCCCGGCAATTGCACACCGAGCATTTCCATCAGCACCTGATTGCTATTAGCCGTGCCGTAAAATGTACAGGTGCCCGGGCTATGATAAGACGCCGACTCGGCTGCTAGTAACTCGTCCCGCGTCGCCTTACCCTCCGCGTAACGCTGCCGAACCCGCGCTTTTTCTTTGTTAGGAAGACCTGATGGCATAGGCCCGGCAGGGACAAAAACTGCGGGCAAATGGCCAAACTGAAGAGCACCGATCAGCATTCCCGGTACGATCTTGTCACAGACGCCGAGACACATCACCGCATCAAACAAATTGTGACTTAAGCTGATCGCCGTCGCCATCGCTATCACATCACGACTAAATAAACTCAGCTCCATACCAGGCTGACCCTGGGTCACGCCGTCACACATGGCGGGGACGCCACCTGCCACCTGCGCTGTTGAACCTATTCTTTGCGCCACTGCTTTAATCTGGTCCGGATACACCGCCATCGGTTGATGCGCAGACAGCACATCGTTGTAGGCACTAACAATGCCGATATTGGCGCTCTGCATAAGTCGAATGGCCTGCTTGTCATTTTCCCCACACGCAGCAAACCCGTGTGCAAGATTGCCGCACGACAGACGTTGTCGCGGCGGATGCTGTGTCATTGTTTCATGACACAACGCTAAATAGTGCTGGCGACCCGCTTGACTGCGCGCTCTAATCCGCGCTGTAACTGCTTCAACTTGGATATTTAGCATAGTAGATCTCCGTCGGCACTTGTGTTTGTTGCATGATCCCTCGCAAAGGCAGCGCCGCCAGGGAGCCTGGCTGCAAAGCAAGGTCTAGCACTGACTTTTTGCGTTCGCCCACCAGATGTAAAACAATAAGGCGCGCCTGCATCAAAGCCCTCATGGTTAACGTCATTCGGTCATAAGGCGCCAGCATTGGCCGGACAGCACCGCAAATTTTGTCGTTGTCGACATCCATGACTTCGGCCAAGGTTTCAGAGCCTGGATGCCAAGACGCCGTATGGCCATCTTCACCCATGCCGAGAACAACGATGTCGAGGGGAAACAGGGGCACTGCCGTGCTCTGTAATTTTGCCGCGACCGCGTCGACGCTGGCAAAAACGTCTGCTTGAGATACCTTCAGTGAGACAAACCGTGCGTCAGCAGCCAGATTCTGCAGCAAGTACTCTCGCACCAGCCTAGCATTAGAATTGACATCCGCTTCAGTCACCCAACGCTCATCCACCAACGTTATTTGTACATGCTGCCAATCAATTACCTGCTTTGATAACGCAGTAAACAGGGTCTTCGGCGTGTTCCCACCGGAAACCGCCAGATTTGCATAGCCTCGCACGGCTAGCGCAACACGCAGTGTCTCGGCAATTTTTGGCGCCAGCTCAGCCACTAACGCGGGGTTGTCAGAGTAACAATGCATACTCATTAATATCTACTCGGAAAATAGCGGACCTAATAAGGAACGTTTACCGCCGCCATTGACTGCCGCGCACGCTATCAGCCTTTTGCCTTATCAGGGCCGCAGATTAACAGTTTACAGCGCCATTGAGCGATTCAAACTCAGTACCTTTGTGATTCGCTAGGAATGGCTCATCGCCACCAAAATCACTACACTGCGCGAAATACTTAATCTCGGAGAGCCTGATCATGGATTATCTGTCAGTATCAGAAGCACAACAACAGTCAGGTCTGCGCCTGGCCCTCACCCGCGGTGTGCCGGGCCCATGGAGCGAAGCTGCTAAGGCGGTATTCGATTTGCGCGGGGTTGCCTATCAAGCCGTTGAACAGCAAGGCGGGCGCGCCAACCCGGAATTGATAGCCTGGACAAGACACCGCAATGCACCTATCGCCTTGTACAACGACGAGCCTCCCAGAGTGCGTTGGCTGGAAATTCTCGATTTAGCAGAACGTCTCGGCAGCGGTCCTTCACTCCTACCCAACGACGTTGAACAACGCATGCTTATGATTGGCCTGTGCAACGAAATTGCTGGTGATAACGGCTTTGCATGGAACGCCCGGATGCTCATGCTCAATGCCGGATATCAGGCTCAGGGTAAAGTCGTGGTCGAGAAAAATCCCATGTACAACGAGTACCAATACAATGAGGAGAAAGTCAGCCTGGCCCGAACACGTGTGATTGAGTTCCTCGCCTTGCTTGCCGCTCGACTGCATCAGCAAGCAAACCAAGGCAGCGCTTATCTCATCGGCCAAACCTTGACTGCAGCAGACGTTTACTGGGCTTGCTTCTCCAACATGTTGCAATCACTACCGCCAGAGAAAAATCCCATGCCAGACGGACTCAGAAACTCATGGGCCGTCTTGGCGAAATCCATCGACGGCTATGACGACGTACTGATTCGCCATCGAGATCACATATTTGCAACTCACCTGAGACTGCCCATGACTTTCTAAGAGTGACTTTCTAAGAGTGACTTTCTAAAGCCACAGCACTTCGAACGCGAATAGGGGTGTCACGCGTTCGTTGGCGCCAGCAACTGCGCCATAAAAGGCGCAAGCTGGCTCACGTCAAAGGCCATCGCATTCTCCCAAATATGTATTTCTGTCATGGCGTAGCCGGGTATCACCGCCGGACTCAATGCCGAAAACAGAAAAATACCTGATTGCGTGGCTAGCGCATGATGACGGCGCATGAGCGTGTCGGCATCGCCTTTGATCAGTAGTTGAAACAGGTTTACTTGGGGCGGATCTGGATTGACGATCACGCCTTCAGTAGCTGAGAAAATGCTCGCCACCTCCTGCGCACGTAGCACCCAAGACGACATCTCTGGCAAGCGCTGGCGCATACCCTGTCGGGCTGCCGCTACATAGGGCCCCTGGGTATATAAGTTACCTCCGTGACGCCGTTGCCAGACTCGACTCTCGGCAATAAAGGCTGAATTACCCAGCAACATACAACCCGCTAGTCCCCCAAGATCCTTATAAAAAGACACATAGACACTGTCAAATAGGGCAGCAATCTGGGCTAAGCTGCGCTGGTAGAAGTGCTCGCACTGCCATATCCGCGCACCATCAAGATGCAGAGGAATCTGGTTTTCACGGGCCCATTTTGAGATGCCAACCAGTTCCTCCCAGGCTGGCAATTGGCCACCTAAAGGTCGCACGGGCAGTTCAAGAATGATGGCTCCTGGCTTCACTGGCAATCCAACAAAATCGGCCAGCGTCAATAATCGACCGGCCATAAACTCTGGTGCACCAAACTGCAAACGACGAATATTGTGCAGAAACTGATAGCCCTGATGTTCGGCCGTTTCCAGATGAGAGGTGGGGTGCATTGCCACCGTAGGGCGACCACTATGCTCACACCAAAGCCGCAGCGCGATCTGCTGCGCCATAGTGCCCGAAGGCATGAAAACCGCGTCGGGCATGCCGAGCAAGTCGGCCACTTCGGCTTCAAAAGCTCGCAGGTCTGCACCCGTGCCATAGATATCTGCCATCTCACTATCATCCAGCGAGTCGGCAATGGCGCGTAAAGTCGCGGATAAGGACCGTGGACTGCCATGCCCAGCTAGACGCTGTGGGCAGCGAGCGAATAATTCAGTACTCGTGAGCATCACTCCTCACTCTTTGAACGGACACGCGTCCTTTCACGCCATCCCGAAAAACGAGAATGTGCGCCACGAGAGAACAATGCTGAGTAATCTTCCAGCACATCAACGCCATAGAGAATCATAACAACCAAAACCGATAATTTGATCGCGACTAACTCACCCGCCACAGAAATACACACACCCACCGCCGCCAACGACCAAATTGTAGCAGCAGACGTCACGCCCACGACCATACCGTCTTTGGCGAGCATCACACCTGCGCCTAAAAAACCTACACCCGTGACTATTTGGCCGATGATTCGCGAAGGATCCGTGACATCATTAGTCAATACCATTGAGGCCGAAAGAAACAGGTGCGTACCAAGCACAATAAGTGATGAGGTACGAATACCTACAGGCTTTCCCCGCAATTGACGTTCCAGACCAACGATAACACCGCACAAAATCGCGGTTCCCAAGCCTGACCATTCAAAAGGCGCAATAGACAACAGCGCGTCAAGTTCCATGAACTTTCACCCAATCCCTAAAAAGAAGTGTAAAAAATGCGTTAAAAAATTTGAAAAATAACCACATGCTGCGTTAACAAGCTTTATCCATCACGGTCATCAGCGCGGTAACATCGGCTGCATCGTTGTAGTGCGCCATGGAAAGTCGCAACGCGCCTTTCGAGGGGTCAATCCCAACGGCTTCCAGCAAGCGTGGCGCATAAAAATGTCCAGCTGAACACAGGATTTCAGCTTCACAAAGTTGCCGGGCCAACACGCTCGGGTCTACCCCCTGCACATCTAACGCCAGCAAAGGACAGCGATCAGCATCGACGTGCATGGCACCCAGCAGACGAATATTTTGACGGCCCGCCAGAAACTCAAATAATGGCCTGATGATCTCCGCTTCATGATCATGCCAAAGTTGACTCACCCCCCGGCAGGCGCTAGCCACCTCAGTTGGCAGGCCATGGTGGCCCGCCAACACCTGAATGTAGTCAAGCACCGCGCCAGCGGCACCGACCTGAGCATGATCAGGTCCGGCGGGAATCATGCGCTCAGCAACATCAATCGTTTCTTTGAAGAAATGGCCTTGTTTCGGCAACAGTCGCAACAAGGGCTCGCGAATTACCATTAGGCCCAAATGCACCGAAAATACTTTGTAGAGGCTGAACAGATAAATATCTGCACCCAGTGCATCAACATCAGGAATATCGTGGGGCGCATAGGAAACACCATCGACCAACGTGTAAGCTCCGTGCGCTTTAGCCATCTGCACAACCGCAGGGATATCATTGCGAGTACCCGTAATGTTCGAGCTATGGGGCACACAAATCAGCCGTGTGTGATGGGAGAACAGATTCGCCAATGCTGCGGTATCCAACAAGCCCGTGGTGCTGTCCACCTGCCATTCCACCAAACTGGCGCCGGCGGCGAGTACCGCTCGACGCATAGCGCCAGTGTTAGATTCATGGTCTTGATTGGTGACGATAACCTCATCTCCGGGCTTCAACCATTCTCGAAAGGCACTCGCTAACACGTAAATATTCTGGGTCGTCGACGGCCCAAAGCCCACTTCATGGGGCGCCACATTCAACGCCTGCGCCCAGCGCTGCTTTGAAGACAGCATACGTGCTTGGCCCATCTCGCTAACAGCATAGGGGTTGCCGGGCTGAACCTTACAAACTTGGTAAAAACCGGTCAGCGCATCGATGGTTTGCTGACAGGGAAAGGAGCCTGCCGCCGCATCAAAGGCATGTCCTGACACGCTATAAGGCTGGCTGTAAGCGGGAAAGTGCTGGCGAACAAAATCAACATCGAGTTTCATGGATAGCCTGAGCCTGCGTAAAACTTCCATGTTGTTTGATTCAGAACAACAATGCTAGCGGCAATAGCCGGCCGACCCTAACGCGCAATATCGTTCAGCTGCCAATCATAGTCGTCGTACTGTAACGGCAACGTTTCGCCTTGAAGCCGTGCCAGTTGCGCTGCTGACAACTCCAGCGCTATTGCCTGCTCGGCAAGAAAAGTCTCAAGCCGGTCAATGCCGCCCCAGCCTTGCTCAAAATCGTCCCGATACCATTTAAAGATAGCCGACAGTACCAGTCCATCACTGGTGGGCCGATTACGGCTGCGGTCCATTAAAAACTTGCTTGTCTGATCTGCTAGCTGCGCATCCAGTTTGGCCGCGATGTACGCTTCAGCGCGCAACGCAGGACAGCCAATGCTGGCGCAATTCACCGCAAAATGTATACGAGGCTCATCAAAACGACCCGAGCCTCGAATCAGCTGATGCTCTATATCATCCAGCGAGCGGCTCTCGCCCAACAATGGAATAAAAGACTTTGACCAAGGGGAGCTGATCCAGCTGCCTAGGTCTTTGATAGATGTCAGATCAGGGTATTGCGTCAGTATCAGCTCGACCGTCCACGCGTTATAGGCATTAATCAGAAATGCCAGTTGCTCAGCCTTGCTCCAGCCATCGAACGCCTCGACGTTAACTTGCCCCAGCGAAGCAAGGTAGCGTTTAAGTTTTCCACGCTGCGTGGCCAGCCCCTTATAATTAACCTTGGTCGCTTGGCCTTCGCGCAGCACAACCACGTGCGCTTTCAGCAATTGATCCCACAGTGCATGGTCCCCCGCAGAAACTGTGGGCGCGGCGGCGGCATATAGAGGACCCGACGAGAAGACCGCCAGCAACTTCAAAATCACACCGATGCACTTCGCTCGCGAAACAAGGCACGCCCGCGCACGAAACGATAGGCGCTCGGCTAGTTGTATCCACTTTTTCAACACGTCGTCTTACTCCCCCACTACTCATTACCGAACAGTTACTATGAAACATCATTATCCGGCAGACTCAGCCATGCATCTGACGCGCTAGCAACGCAAACATTACACATCAGCTAAATCTAAAATCCCGTAAGCACAGCAACCCCTCACTAACGCACTATTTAAAGCGGCTATCGAGACTAAAACGCCCCGTGCCTATGCCCGCGATGATCAGCAGACCAGCGACGATACCCATATTTTTGAAAAAATTCTGTGTTTCGTGAGTGCGCTCAATGGAGGCTTCCATATCCCAGAAATTATGCATGAAAATACTGATCACCACTGTCAGCCCCGCAAGCACAAAGGCCGCCCAGTTACCCTTGAAACCCACAATCACAGCGGTACCAGCGCCCAGCTGAAGGATGATGGTGACGACCAGCAAGACCGGCACGAAGGGCACTCCATGTTCAACCATATAGGCGCTCGTACCCTCAAAACCAGTGATTTTGCTGACCCCAGGCAAAATAAAATACATTCCCATTAGGAAACGGCCCAGCAGCAAACAAACATTTTCTAGATAATTCATCGGCAAATCTTCCTAAGGTAAAAGTCGGTTGAGTTAACCGCAGCGGCCGTCGTCTATTACCCTGATGCCATCAGGGAAGGATTAGCCCCAGCGGTGATTGCTCCTATAAAGTCAGTGCAAAATTAGCCACGAAGTCCTGCCCTACTGGCATTGCATCACGGCTGGACGGGCTGAAACGCGCGCGTGCCAACGCCACAGATGTGTCAGCGCCATATCGGGTTTGAGCCCTACCATGGCGCCAGCGAAATTCATGGCCGACAACAGCGTTATGTCAGCGACGGTGTAGCGAGCTCCAGCGGCATAGTCAGCAGTAGAAAATTCTTCATCAAGACGTTTGTAGTAGCGCCTGACATTGGCGTCGCTGGTTTCTTTCGCCTGAGGGTTTTGGGTAAAACGTCCCATCTTGGCAACAATCGGCCCATTGACCCATGATATTCCTACCTGAGTCCACAGCTCCAGTTCGATCTGGCGATCACGCATCTCAATCCAGCCTAACTCAAATGCATCAACACCCATCAGGTTAGGCTCGGCTTCGATAGCTTCCAAATAGCGGCAAATCGCTACAGACTCGCCCAAAAAACGGCCGTCATCAAGCGCTAGAACAGGAATCTTACCGCTCGGGTTCATTTTGAGAAAGGCCGGGGTCTTGTGCTCGCCTTTAGCCATATCACAATGAACAATCTCGCAGTCCAGGCCTTTCTCTGCAAGAAACACCTTTACACGCCATGGGTTAGGCGCTCCGGGATAATCAAAAAGCTGCATATTGTCACCTTTTGTCTGGTTGTAAGAATTTTATGCCCGTGATTTCCCTAGGTGGGCGGATCTACCGCATCCATCTCACAACCGTCCATCTCACCACCACCCAGTACCGGCGGCTCATAATTGTAACCTGCTACCCGGTCGCGGCCTTCCGCCACTGCGAACTCAAGGGCTTGTTCGGCATGGTTCAGCAACTCTTCAGACGTCTCAGCGCCATGGTAAGTCGTAATCCCACTAGAGGCTGTGATCTTGATCTCATCGCTACTCGCAACCTGAATTTGAGCGATAAGCGAGCTGATACGGTTAATAATGCTCAATGAAGTCGCTTCACCAGCGCCCGACAACACGAAAATAAACTTGTCTGCGCGCAGACGCGCAATAATGTCTACCTCACGCAGGGCCGCCTTGACGATGCTAGCAAAGGCTTTGAGTACGTCATTACCCGCGCCCAGACCTAATTCACCAACGATATCGGAAAATTGATCGACTTGAGACATAACCACGGTGAATTGATAGTCGCCGCGATCAAACATTGCCCGGTGCTGGATTAACAGTTCCATCAAATGCCTTTCATTGGCGCAGCCTGTCAACTCGTCTCGGGTCGTGACCTCCGCGAACTGGGCTTGCAGTATGATGATTTGTGTTTGGCTTTCAGCTAACGCCTGCTGGACCTGTTGGTTCTCAATGTTGAGCCGCTGCAATAGACTTCGGACAAGGATCACCGAAATAAGTAACACAACGCCGAAAGTCGCGGCGAGAAAAAGGGCCAGCCGGTTTTCTTCGATCGGCAGAAGAATATAGAGCAGCGTATAAGCGGCCGCGCCAACAACACCGAGAGTCAAGTACAGACGAGCTTGTAACGTCATAAATGTCCTATCCGAATTTGAGGCCTATTTGAGCTACACACATGTTATTTCCCCGCCCGTGTAAATTCGGGTATAAACAACCAACGTCTGATTGCCGATGCCGGCTTGTCGATGATAGTCGAATCAATACCGAATGCAAAACGTCAAAACTTTTGTTCGACTTGACTAAATTCTTTAGCGCCTTTTGTGGCTATATCGTTCGTTTCAATAGCTTTCATTGCCGTATAAGTCGAGGTGCTCGATGACTGGTCTGTTTTTCGTAGTTTCACTCTTCATCGGCAGTCTAACCTACAATTTATTCCGGCCGATTTATCAACATTCTGGCCTCAGCGTCGTGAGCTTTGTAAGTGGTTGGTTGGTTGGTGAACTCGCACTGCATCACATCGTTCTGCAGCTGTTTACTGTCTTTTTGTTTGCCTTGGTTGGCGCCATTCATGGACTGCTGGGGGCTTTAGGGTTAGTGCTATGTGTTGCCAGCTGGCTTAGCATGGGATGGTTCTACCTGCGCAGTGGAGCTGCAAAACTACAAATGCAGCAGGCATTGTTAATGGCTTTAGGAAGTCATTATGAAACCCAGATCCAGGATTCGCAGCGCGCGCATTTCCCCATCGAACCAGATTTTGGGAAAATCAAAGACCCGCGACATAACATTCACCCCAGTGTCGAGGTCCTCAAGAACGTCAGCTTTGGTCAGCATGGCCAGAAGCTCGACATCTACCGTGCGCGCCGCGAACTCATCAACCGTCCGGTGTTGCTCCAAATTCATGGCGGCGCCTGGACCGAGAAAATGGGCAGTAAAAATGAGCAGGCCGTTCCCCTGATGAGCCATATGGCGATGCGAGACTGGATTTGTGTCAGCATCGATTATCGCTTGAGCCCAACCGCAACTTTTCCGGAACACATTATCGACTGCAAAGAAGGCTTAGCCTGGGTCAAAACACATATCCACAAATATGGTGGCAATCCTGACTTCATCATTGTCACAGGAGGCTCAGCGGGCGGGCATCTGTGCTCACTACTCGCGCTGACAGCCAATGACCCCGTTTTTCAGCCTGGTTTTGAGGACATAGACACACAGGTTCAGGGTGCCGTACCTTTCTATGGGGTTTATGATCTGACCGATGAACACAAATTACAGAAAAATACTGCCCAACGTAAATTGTTTGAAACCTCTGTTTTGAAAATACCTTTAGTAGGTAACTCAAACCAATATAAGGCCGGCTCGCCACTATTCCGTGTCAATTCGGCAGCACCCCCTTTTCTGATTATTCATGGCAGTAAAGACTCACTGGTACCCGTTGAGGAAGCTAGGATGTTTGCCGCAAAGCTCAAGGGTGTCTCGGAGCAGCCCGTTGCATTTGCCGAAATCAGCGATGCCCAACACGCGTTTGACATGTTTCCGTCGCTGCGCAGTGAGCACGTCAAGCAGGGTGTTGAGCGCTTTCTCGCCTACCTTTACAGCCAGTATCTGACTAAGAATTAGCCCCTATAGTCCGCGAGGTTTGAATTCCGGGTCAAGCAACGCAAACAAATGATCGAGCATGCGCAGGGTTAACCCCCAAACAAACTCATCGCCGACACTGTAACCTGCGAACAATTGAGCCTGGTCACCGAACATGAATTCCTGTTCGGTGAGGGATCTACCAGCGTGCATATCGTCCAGTGAGCCCCAAAGAATGTCAGCGACTTCATAATTAGGCGTCATAACGGCCCCCGGTGTTTCAAGCACATAGACGACTGGCGTCACAACCATATCAATATTTCTGCCGCGTGGACTGACCCTGACCTGCTCGAGCTGCCCTAGGTAACGGCCGTGCTCACTCAAATCAAGGCCAATCTCTTCCCACGTCTCACGCTCGGCAGTATGGCGTATATCCCGATCTGACGGCTCCCGATGTCCGCCAGGAAAAGCCATCTGTCCAGACCATGGGTCGCCTTCTTTGCTCGCTCTGAGAATAAACAAGGCCTCAGTATGCTCGCCGGGCCTAATAATCGTTGCCACCGCCGCCTGTCGCGTCTTTTCGCCTATTGGCTGTGACGTTGGGCGGTGCTGCTCCAAACGATCAATGATGCGATCTACTTTCAGTATAGTCATGCTTGCATAGTATGTGCACGACAGGCAGATGCAAACCCCTTGACTGCAGAACACCCCTTCATCACAAAGCTGAATATGATCACCCAGCGATTTAAAACGCCTACACCGCTAACAGGGTGTCTGTGCGCGGGCCTGTAAATCCAGTCACGGGAAAACGTCAGCTGACGCTCATCTTTGCATGTTAGGATTTAGCATCGGTGCGGCACTGTATGCGCCGTTGCAACCACGTTCGTCGCACCGAGCACGCAACGGTCAATTAGCAGCGGCTGGCACGTTAGCCCCAAAGAGCCACTGACTATTGCCCAAGTGCGCATCATTAAAGCAATAGCTTCCGTGCCGCTCGGTTTTTTAAAACCTCCGCAATGATCGTCGCCAACTTCAGTCGGGAATAAGGTTTACGCACAACCGTAATCTGCCGCAGGTCTTCATCGCTCATGCCAGCATCACGTAAAACGTCATCAGGGTAGCCTGAGGTTAAGATTACCGGCGTATCCGGATAGCGGCCCCAAACAGCTATAGACAGGTCAATACCGTTCATACCCGCCGGCATAACCACGTCACTGAACACAAGATCTATAGTAACGCCATCAGCGTCTAGTGCTGCCAGCATCTCTAGCGCCGTAGGGCCATCTCTCGCAACAATCACTTCATAGTTGAGACTGGTAATAAGGTGACCCGCAAGGTAGCGCAGGTCATCGTCGTCTTCGACGACGAGAACCTTTTGTTCTGCC
Organism: Candidatus Azotimanducaceae bacterium; assembly: GCA_047630175.1. Taxonomy (GTDB): domain Bacteria; phylum Pseudomonadota; class Gammaproteobacteria; order Pseudomonadales; family Azotimanducaceae; genus UBA4582. Next base: position 75,144 of record JBLHVI010000001.1, on the reverse strand, counting down.
CCGGTGGGGCAATCTCTGTGTGGTAGATCTGTGGTCATCCTCAAGCCTCGCCTCAAGTTTTCTCACGCTTTGGCTCAACGCGTTATGCATCGCTGCAAAATCTATTTTACCCGCAAAGCTTTTAATGCCGGCGAATTGCTGGATCGCTGATCAAACTCAAAAGAACGCAAATATCGCTCATGTGCATCCCAAAAGTGTAGTCGATACATCAGTTTTCACCCGTCTGCTGTGTGACTATTTATGTAAACTACTCGCCTAGAAGTGTGCCTCGCCGAGCCCACTGACCTGCTAGGTTAAGTTTCAAGTCACCGTTTTCATGCTATAACGTCTGCTTATTTATAAGACACGCGACGAATAGAATATGGCACACAAGCATTGGGAAAACCCAGAAGCTATTGGGTATGGTCGACTACCCGCCCGAGCGAGCCTTGCACCAGCCCCAGATCGCTGCATGTCTTTGAATGGAATCTGGCGCTTCAAGCGCCTCAGTCACCCAAAACTAGCGCCATTGCTCTGGGCTGATCCAGACTTCGATGACCAACAAGCGTCATGGCAGCCAATGCCCGTGCCATCATTGTGGACTCGTGCTCAGACCACACGCCAAGACGGCACTGCCATCACCCCAGACCTGCCGATCTATACCAATGTGCAAATGCCATTCAAACAAGAACCACCCTTGGTGCCCGATGAAAATCCCACGGGACTGTATCGACACCAACTGAAACTGCCTCGCACCTGGCGAAGCAAGCGCGTAGTGATTTACCTAGGCGGTATTGAGAATAGCTATTACCTGTACATCAATGGCCACGAAGTCGGCTTTTCAAAAGATTGCCGTCTGCCTAGCGAGTTTGACGTCACCGACTTCCTGACAGCCGGCACCAATACCATCGCGCTGCAGGTCATGCGCTGGAGCGACACCAGCTACATCGAAGATCAGGATCAGTGGTGGCAGGCCGGTATTCATCGAGATATTTATCTGTATTGCACCGAACAGAACTACATAAGGGATGTATTTTTAAAACCAAACTTCGACGTCAGCACGGGACATGGGCAGCTTGATGTCGAGATTCGTATTGGCGAGCAAAGCCGCAGTGCACTGGGTTGCACAGCGCGTGTTAGTGTCACGCGGCCCAACGGAAAGCCAGCTTTTCGTAACGCGCTGAAAGGTACGCTCAAGAAGAGTGATTATCAAATGGTCATTGGCAAAGGACCGATCGTTCATCTGTCAAAGTCCATGGGTGCGGTGCTGGCCTGGTCAGCAGAAATGCCACATCTTTATCAAGTGACGGTTGAGCTACTCGATGCAGCAGGCACCTGCATTGAGTCAGCGACGATTCCCACAGGGTTTCGCGACATCCAAATTAAGGACAAGGCACTGCTGGTCAACGGCAAACCCGTGTTAATCAAGGGCGTTAATCGGCACGATCACTGTGACGTCACAGGCAAGGTCATGAACGAGTCTTTATGGCGCAAGGACATCGAAACCATGAAGCGGCACAACATCAATGCCGTACGCACCAGCCACTATCCTAATGACCCCCGCTTCTATGCGCTGTGCGATGAGTATGGCCTATACGTTATAGACGAGGCCAATCTTGAGGCCCATCATCACTACGCCCAACTAGGCCAAGACCCATTCTGGGCCAACGCCTTCTTGAACCGTGTTATCCGTATGGTCGAACGTGACAAAAATCACCCCTGCATTATCGTCTGGAGCATGGGCAATGAGACGGGCTTCGGCCCCAATCACGCCGCGATGGCGGCTTGGGTTCGGCAGTATGACCCCAGTCGCCCCATCCACAATGAGAATGCTATCTGCGAACAAGGCGTCAAACCCATGTGGAATGACAATCCCCATGGTACGGACCTGATTTGCCCTATGTACCCCTCTGTGGCCGACCTGATCGAACACGCTCAAACCTCTGATGACCCTCGCCCCTTAATCATCTGTGAGTTCGCGCATGCCATGGGCAACAGCGGCGGCAATCTTAAGGAATACTGGGACGCCATTGAGGAGCATCACGGTTTGCAGGGTGGTTTTATCTGGGAATGGCTCGATCACGGCCTCGCAGAGACAGCTAACGGTATCCCCTACTGGGCCTATGGGGGCGATTATGGTGAGGCCCGACACGATCTAAACTTTGTTTGTGATGGCCTTTGCTGGCCAGATCGCAGTCCTCACTCTTCGCTGCTGGAATACAAACACGTGATACAGCCCGTGGTGGTGAGCCATATCCGCGGTAGCACTTACCGCGTCCATAACAAGCACGACTTTATCGACTTATCCATGTACCGGTTGTCTTGGACTTTGCTACACAATGGCAGGCCATGCCAAACTAAAAATATCAAACAACTTAAAACAGGCGCACACCAGTTCGAAAAAATCGATATCAAATTGGCCATTCCAGAACTAAGTCCTGGAGACGAGTTAAGCCTAGTATTTCGCACCCGACTCCGCCGCGATACATCTTGGGCCGAACAAGGTCACGAGGTGGCGGTGAGTCAACTACCGCTCAAACGCGTCAAGCGCGCGGCGACGAAATTACAATCGGGGATTAAGCTAACTTCTCAGGATCAACAACACAACGTTAACCTCGCCAATCATTGCTTCGAGTTTGACAACAGTGGATTGATTGGCTGGCACTACTTATCTAAGCCTATGTTAGTGACAGGGCCACAACTAAATGTTTGGCGCGCACCGTTAGACAACGATGGAATAAAGGGGTGGGAAGGACAGGATAATAAACCGCTAGGACGCTGGAAAAAAGCCGGCATAGACAAACCTAATATGCAGTATGAGCCCATGCGGGTAGAAGGCCTCGGTTCCCGCAAACTCACACTCCATTTCCAACAAACGGCTGTTATGCGTGGCGGAAGTATCCGCGTTGATACCCAATATCAGTTTGGAAAAGATGATAGCCTAGTCGTCAGACACCATTTCATGATCGACAAAACCTTACCTGACCTGCCGCGCATCGGCGTTAGGCTAGAGCTTCCCGCTGGCTTTGAACACTTGCAATGGTTCGGTCGCGGGCCTCATGAAACCTACCTAGACAGACGCAGCGCCGGCGTTATCGCCCATCATTACAGCACCGTTAGTAATCAATATGTACCCTATATTTTACCTCAGGATCATGGCAATCTAACGGATATACGCTGGCTTAAGATTTGTACGGATGACGGTTCTAGCCTTAAGGTTAGTGCTGATCAAATCATTGAGGCCAGCGCTAGCCACTACCCACATGAACTGCTAACACCAGCATTTCATACCTATGAGGTTGCTCCGCAAGCCAACACCTGGTTATGTTTAGATGCCATGCAGCGCGGCGTCGGCGGCGCCAGTTGCGGTCCTGATACGTTGGATCAATATCGCGTTCACCCAAAGGAATATCACCTCAACTACCGATTAACTGCAGAGCCAAGAGAGCCATGAGCACCGACAATTCAAATCCCTCTTCACTTACCGAGGGACCGGTTGATGCGCAAGTCAGCAAAAAGATCGGACTCGCGCCTAGCGCAACGAGTAGCAGCGACAGTAAAAACCAGAGTCTGTATGTCTGGGACTTGCCAACTCGCATATTCCATTGGTTGCTGGCGCTATTCGTTGGCACATCTTTTTACACAGGATTGACCGGCGGCTTCGACATCATGGATTATCATATGCTTAGCGGCTACGGCATCTTGACCTTAGTTTTGTTTCGCTGCATCTGGGGATTTGTTGGTAACGAATATGCCCGCTTTCGCCAGTTTATCGCAGGACCAAAGCGTGTCATGAATTACGTAAAAGCTAGACTGGGGAAGGATTCCGGTCAATTAACAGCTGCGCCGATAGTCGGCCACAACCCGCTTGGCGGTTGGAGTGTCATGGCAATGCTGGGGGCACTCCTGACGCAAGCCGGCACGGGTCTATTCGCCAATGATGACATCTTCACAGAAGGGCCGTTAGTACACCTTATTTCCGGGCGACTCAGTAGTCAGCTTACTGGCGTGCACGAAACTATGGCTTGGATTATTGGCGGTTTGGTAATCCTGCATTTGGTAGCGATAGCATTTTACCATCTGCGCTATGCCGAGAACCTGTGGCTACCCATGATTAAGGGTAGCCATAGATTATCGTCGGCTGAACGCACCCAGTTGACTGACGCCGACAATGCCTGGATTCGTGGCCTATTGCTCCTTGCTATTACAACGGCAGGGGTCTTTTATCTTGTGGAGTATGTTTGAAGGGCGTAGCTGATCTAGTCTTGTTTTTTATAATCGTCATGACAGCCTTTGCAGGTGCCGCCCAGCTGCCTAATAGCTGGCACAACCAACTCCATGTCGTTGGTAGCAACGGCAGCTGCCATAGCATTTGCAGCTGCGACATAGTCGTCCATTGATTGCTTGAACGCACCCGGCTCTTCCCAAATAGCGAGCATGGCGTTGGTTTTACCCTCACCGCTGCCCTCAGGGAATACGGTAGGTGCGATAGCTGCCACAGCCTTCATGGCGTCAGCGTGATAGGCGAGCTCACTCGAATGAACTCTGCCTTTGAGTATCGTCCCCATGGATTTCATATGCCCACCCACTACTGACATCACGCCTTTGCGATAAGCGATATCCGCATCCGCATCCGCCATAGCCCACTGGCTAGACATCATTCCCAACACACACAACATAATTGCTCGCACCTACGCTTCTCCTAGTCGATTAGTTCGTGGCGGATTTTTCAATGCGCTAAATCAATCGGTAATCTTCATTAATCAGACCGATTCGCGTGGTATCGTAATCCCTTAGCAGTAGACTAACACAAGTTTTTAGCGAACCATCTGACTAAATGACAACCGCCCAAAACACTATTTCTGGCGGCCTCGCCCGGATCACCACGCTTAAAGATCGTCGCGCTTTTCACGTCGTGCCGCCAGCAAACGGCCTTGGCGCTTCACAATATGTTGCACCAGTAACTCCTCGTCCTCGGAATTCATTCCATAGAACTCGACACGCACGGTCCATTCATCATTCAAGACGTGATGGCAGCCAATAACCACACCCAGCGTCGTCACCTGTAAGTCTGATGGTAGGAGCGTGATATCCAGTAACAGGTGCTGACCAATATCTTGGCGCTGGGCGTCTTCAAACGACACGCCACAGGCAGAGATATTCACTTGCCGTCGCAGCCTAACATTGCCTTTCGGGATTCCGGACTGAAACTCTGCCGTGGCGCCAGATGAAACCCCGGAAGCAATAAAGTCGTCAACATTGCGATCCTTGAGCAGGTTAAATTTCTGGTTAAGCAAATCAATGGCACCCGCCACCTCAGGATTTTGCACCCGCAATTTGTCGATCAGCAGCTGCAATTGACGCTCAACCACTTGCAGATGGTTAGGCGGCAAATAGTCTGTCGACTGCATTTGCTGCTCACGCTGCAGGGCCTCTGATACCGTTAATGCTTCGTAACGAATGGCCATCAGGTCTTCGATACGGAAATATCGCCGTCGTTCTTTCTCGCTCACGTTATCTACCACCTTATCGACCATGGCCATTTGCCTGTGTCTGGCTAGAAAATCTCATCTTCTGACAACCTGAACCGAGTATTGAACTCAGCCTTAATAGTATTGTACAAACTCGGATCAACTTTACGAATCTCTTGCAACTGGGCATTTGAGTCGTCGTCTAAGCCTTGCGAAATGACAATCTCAACCCGCCGGTTTTGCGATCGGTTTGCGCCTGAGGTATTGGCGACCAGAGGCCGACTTTCGGCATAACCTTTCACAGAAAAGCGGTCGGGGCGAAGTTGGTCCCCCTCGAACAGACCGTGGGCGACAGAGACCGCACGCGCCGATGAAAGGGCCCAGTTAGACCTAAATTCGCGAGTCTTGATAGGGACGCTGTCTGTGTGACCCTCAACAGAGACTGTGCCTGCCGTATTAATGATGATATCTCGCAACACCGCCAGGGTCGGCTCAAACTCTTTGTTCAATATGGCTGAACCCGACCGAAATGAACCTTTCTCTTTGACTCGGATAGTGATCTTGCGTCCCTCGGTCTCGACTTCAAGCATTCCCTCCTCAATTTGGTCCTTGAGCGCAGCGGCAATCGCCAAACCATCATCCTCAGTCTCACCAATCAGTTCTTTGAGCTTGTTGAGAATGACGAGTTTGATGGCATCACCACTCTCGCCGGCGTTACTGCTGCCTGTATCAAGACAGGCTACTTCCAAGCTATTTTCTGTCAGATTGGCTGTCTTCTGCCAAATTTGATTGATCGGTGTCGGCTCAGGGCGTCCCGGAGAGAATTCTTTGGCAATGATGCTGGTTCCTTTCGGCACGTCTGAGACATTAAGCACATTCTGAACACCGAAGGCCTCATTCATCGAACCGGCAAGGCGCTTAAACTTCAGCGCATCCATTTCCGAGAACGATAACAGCAGGACAAAAAAGCACATTAACAGCGACATCAGGTCGGCAAAAGTCATGACCCAAGGGGCCAATTTCTGTTTACACGGCGGACACTCTTCTACGTCATCCATAACTTGGCCTCACGCCGCTTCCGCGCTATTGCCCGGTTCTTCACGTTTTGACTCGGGCAGATAGGTCTTCAGCATGCTCTCAATCACGCGTGGATTTTGACCGCTCTGAATTGCTAGCAGGGCATCAATGATAAGGCTCTTAATGGTGCTTTCCTCCTCACTGCGCATCCCCATTTTGTCTGCCATAGGAATGGCGAACATGGTCGCCAGCATAGCGCCGTAAAGGGTCGTTAACAGCGCCACCGCCATCGATGGTCCAATAGTTTTCGGGTCACTCATATTGGCCAGCATTGCCACCAAACCAATCAATGTACCGATCATGCCCATGGCGGGCGCGATATCCGCCGTTGAATCAAAGACTCTTCTACCCCATTCGTGCCGGACCTGACCCTGCTTGAGATCCTTCAGCAGCAACGTACGAACAACATCCGGGTCGTGACCGTCTACCAGCAGCTGAATGCCGCTGGCCAAAAAGTCATTGCTTACCTCCTTACCCTCCAACGACAACAAACCACCTTTGCGCGCCAGATCTGCCAACACAACTACCTCAGCGATAAGCTCATCAGGACTGTCTAGCTTGAATTTAAACGCTTTGACGAGCGCCTTACCTGCCCCTAAGAACTTAACGAGACTGAATTTCGACAAGACAACGAAAACAGTGCCGCCGATGACGATTAGCAGCGAGGGCACGTTAACAAACAACGTGATATCGCCGCCCAATATCATGGCGTAAAAGACGATGCCAAAAGCACCCACCAGCCCCAACAATGTCGCCAGATCCATATATTTCCCCTCTCAAACACTCAAATATCTCGTCTACTGAGTCTAGCCTTTATTTGCAAGCCTGCACGGCGTTGAGCCCCTAACGGTCTGATTGACGAAGAACCGCTGCCTGCGTATCGTGGCTGACTGAAACACACTAGGCTGTACCGTATGACAACTAAGAAAAGTTACCCGTTTGAGCAATCCCTGATAAAGCTCGAAAACCTAGTCGAAAAAATGGAAGCCGGAGATCTTACCCTAGAAGACTCACTGAAGACTTTCGAGGAGGGTATTCGCCTCACTCGCGAGTGCCAGCAAGCGTTGAGCCAAGCCGAGCAGAAGGTAAAAATGCTGGTCGAGGAAAACGGTCAACTAGAGAGCCGTGCGTTAGCCGGGCCTACCGATGACTGAAGTGCTTCGTGCCTTCCAACAGCGAATTATCGAACAGCTGGAAATCTGCCTGACCCTGCCGCGAGTACCAACACAACTGCTAGCAGCCATGCGTTACGCGGTGTTTAACGGGGGTAAGCGAATTCGCCCGGGCCTTATCTATCTGGCAGGACAGGCGCTGGGTTCAAACATAGAGCGGTCCGACAAGAGCGCCTGTGCTATCGAGATGATTCATTGCTACTCCTTAATTCATGACGATCTACCCAGCATGGACGACGACAACCTGCGTCGTGGACAGCCTACTCTCCACATACAATTTGACGAGGCAACCGCTATTCTTGCTGGCGACGGACTGCAGGCGCTAGCCTTTGAGTCGATCGCCGCGGACCAACACCTTGATCCAGCAACACGCATCGAGGTGGTTCGCATTCTCTCTCATGCCGCGGGCCCTAGTGGCATGGTGGGCGGCCAAGCCATTGATTTGGCCGCTGAATCGAGACAAATTACAGCCGCGGAGCTGGAAAATATGCATCGCCGTAAAACGGGCGACTTGATTGCAGCCTGCCTGCAAGTCGCGGCCCGTATCAACGGTGCTGATAAGGCAACTGAAAATGCGTTGGTGGCCTATGGCTATAGTCTGGGTCTAGCATTCCAAATACGCGATGACATTCTAGATCACACAGGTGATACCGCGACCTTGGGTAAACCCAGCGGCTCGGATCTCAGCAACGACAAGTCAACGTTCGTCTCACTGCACGGCCTGACAGGCGCTAACGCGCAGCTTGAACAGTTACGCCTCGACGCAATAAATGCTCTGCAACCTCTAGAAAATGCCGCAGAACCACTGATCGCCCTGGCCAACTACGTCAGCCGCCGGGATTACTAGCGCCGGGTTACTCAAAAGAGCGTGCATATAAGTGCATGCTAGACCATGGGTTCATGGTGTAGACTAGCATGTCTTATGTTTACAGAAATTCCCTTACAACGCCCTACGACGCCACTGCTAGACAGTATTGCTGATCCTGCCGCTTTGCGGCGCCTGACGAGTGAGCAATTGCCTCAACTGGCAGAGGAACTGCGCCACTTCCTGCTCTACACCGTTGGCCAGACAGGCGGCCATTTTGGCGCTGGCTTGGGGGTTATCGAGCTGACAATCGCCCTGCACTATGTGTTTGAGACACCCCGCGACCAGCTGGTTTGGGATGTTGGCCATCAGACTTACCCGCACAAAATTCTTACTGGCCGACGCGAACTAATGGGTAGTCTGCGACAGCGCGGCGGCGTTGCACCATTCCCGTCCCGCGACGAAAGCCCCTACGATACTTTTGGCGTTGGTCATTCTTCGACCTCTATCAGTGCGGCGCTAGGCATGGCAATTGCTGCCCGCATCGCAGAGCGAAGCCAGCGCACCGTAGCGATCATCGGCGATGGCGCCATGACCGCTGGGATGGCTTTTGAGGCCCTCAATCATGCGGCGGATACCGGCGCCGATATGCTGGTCATTCTCAATGATAACGCCATGTCGATCTCGAAGAACGTCGGAGGGCTCGCCAAGTATTTCGCACGCATCCTAAGTAGTCGTTTATACCTATCCATGCGTGAGGGCAGCAAGAAGCTCTTAAGCCGTATCCCGCACGCTTGGGAATTAGCCAAGCGCACCGAAGAACACATGAAAGGCATGGTTGTGCCGGGTACGTTGTTCGATGAGCTCGGTCTCAACTACATGGGCCCCATCGATGGCCATGACCTAGAAACACTGGTATCAACGCTGGAAAACATCAAAGATCTCAAAGGCCCCCAGTTTTTGCATATCATTACCCAAAAGGGCAAGGGTTATGGGCCTGCTGAAGCGTCACCGGTGGGCACCCACTCGCTATCCAAGATCGAAGCTGCGCAGCGAGATGAAAGTGTCGAGCAGGATGAAAAGGCCCTGTCAAACCGTCCCAGCTACTCAAACGTTTTTGGTCGCTGGCTGGTGGATATGGCGGACCAAGAGCCTAGGCTGGTCGGGATAACACCCGCTATGCGCGAAGGCTCGGACATGATTGCTTTTTCCGAGAAGCACCCTGGACGTTATTTTGATGTAGCCATCGCTGAACAACATGCGGTGACGCTAGCCGCTGGCTTTGCATGTCAGGGCGCTATGCCGGTCGTCGCCATTTACTCGACGTTTTTGCAACGGGCCTACGATCAACTCATTCATGACGTTGCGATCCAAAACCTGAATGTGCTGTTTGCCATTGACCGCGCCGGGCTGCTTGAAGATGGCCCGACACACTCTGGCGCCTTCGATCTTTCATTCCTACGCTGCGTACCGAACCTCGTCATCATGGCGCCGAGCGATGAGAACGAAGCCAGACAGATGCTGTATACCGGATTTATGTATCCAGGACCTGCTGCAGTTCGCTATCCTCGGGGCAAAGGACCTGGCGTAGAGGTGCAAGAGCAGATGTCGGCGCTGCCGGTGGGTAAAGCTGTCGTGCGTCGCGAAGGCCAGCTTGTTGCCATCTTAGCGTTTGGCGTGACACTCGCGGCAGCACTGCAGGCAGCAGATGAATTGAACGCCACAGTCGTCGATATGCGCTTTGTAAAACCACTGGACGAGGCGCTGCTCAGAACCTTGGCGAGCACTCACGCATTGCTGGTGAGTATTGAAGAAAACAGTCTAGTGGGCGGCGCCGGCTCTGCGATCAATGAATTCCTGGCTGCAGAAAATCTACCGGTGAATATCCTCAATCTAGGCATTCCCGATCGTTTTATCGGCCAAGAAAAACCCACCAGTATGCTCAAAGAATGCGGACTTGATGCGGTGGGCGTGCACGCATCGATCAGCCAGCGGCTGCAGTCAATGGAACTCAATCTAGCGCGCAAGTCGGGCTACCAGCAGACGGTGTAGCGGTCACCTCGCTACAACCACCAACTTACTAATGCGCTAGTATAGCTCGATATCACGATAAGTAGGCGCTCACTTGTCGCCGTTTTATTCGCCCAATAAGTGACCGAGCTTACCGGCCTTAGTCGCCAGATAATGCGCATTGTGATGATTTTTACCCGTCTCGATCGACAGCCGTTCAATCACCTCTAAGCCTAACTGGTTCATGGCATTGATCTTCATAGGATTGTTTGTCATTAACCGCAGCTGACTGATATGAAAATGCGCGAACATGGGCTGGCAGACCGCATAATCACGCAAGTCGGCATCAAACCCTAGACGCTCGTTGGCCTCAACGGTATCAGCGCCCTTGTCTTGCAATTCATAGGCACGGATCTTATTTATCAGGCCAATACCGCGGCCTTCTTGGCGCAGATACAGGATAATGCCCTGACCTGCTTCCGCAATACGTTCCATAGCGGCTTGCAATTGCGAACCACAATCACAGCGCATGCTAAACAAGGCATCTCCGGTAAGACATTCAGAGTGAACTCGGCACAGCACTGGACCCGGCAATGTCACATCGCCGAACGTCAATGCCACATGTTCCTGACGGGTTTCAGTGTCCTCAAACCCATGCAGAGAAAATTCTCCCCAGGGAGTGGGCAACAAGGAACTGGCAATATAAACGATGCTCAAGGACAACTCCCGGAAAATGGTCGGCAGATTCTAGCAGGCTGATGCGGGTCGAGCGACTATTCTCAACCAAATGAATACATACGCGTGTGCTAGGGTGATGCGCGCTAGTGACTTTTGAGCAACATCAACCCAGCATTCTGACTCATCTCGACCTTACGCAGGAAACTCATGCCAAGCAGGATATCAACCGGAAATTCGCCGGGTAGAACAGCCACAGAGACATTATTGACTTTAATATTGCCAACGCTCATCTCTGACACCATCAATTGTAAACTCTTGACCTGACCACTCGCGGTTGTCGCATCAGAGGGCCGAGCCTGACGCAGATCTAACCCTAGATCCCGGGCATGCTCGGCATTCATCGCAACGAGGGTTGCGCCGGTATCTACCAGAAACATGACGGGGCGGCCATTGATAGAGCCCGTTGTACGATATTGGTTATTGGCACGTGAGATAGCAACGGTAGCCCCGGTCGAAGGCGTATAGTGGGCGCTAATCTTGCTACTCAGGTCTAGGTTCATTAGCTCATCGTTAACCCTAATCACCGCGCCGCGGCTGTCGGCACTGACGAGACTGATCCCTTCTTTCGTCGTCTCCCCCAACTTTAGCAGGACCTGCTTGCCGTTGACGCTCACGATCGCCGAGTCTTTGAACAGACCGAGAACATCAAGCTCAAGAGTCTCTTGCGCCCGGGCGGCCAATGATAGAAGCAATAACGCGGTCAACAGAGCAGCAAATTTCATGTTATTCCCAGTGGATTTCAACAAGTCACTATGACGTTTTATACGCTGGCTTATGGCTCGCTGGCCGCCAAACATCCCAATATTCAAAATGTCGCCAGCGCTAACCATTGCGCTAAGAGTTGCACCAGCAATAAGCTGAGCAGTCCCGCCGCCACGTCGTCAAGCATGATACCCCATCCACCCTTGAGATTGCGGTCCAACCAGCCCACTGGCCAGGGTTTGAGAATATCGAAAAAGCGGAAGGCGGCAAAACCGACGGCGACCCACCACCAGCCGGCGGGGAGCATAAACAGCGCTATCCACACGCCAACAAACTCATCGAAGACAATACAGGCGGGGTCTTTGACCTGCATTTCCCGAGCAACCCTGTCACATAACCAGATTCCAAACACCGTTGCGCAAATAACTACAATGGCATACACAGGCACCGATAGCAGCTGCAGCGGCAACCACAAAAGCACCGCGAGCAAGCTTCCAAACGTACCCGGCGCTCGGGGTGCCAGACCACTACCGAAGCCTGTCGCCAACAAGTGCAACGGATTGGTTAATGCTTTATGTGTGCGTGGTTGCATAACACAGATGACCTGAAAGCGAATCTCGCTAGAAGTGTTGGTAGCCACCTGATTCAGTCGCTATTGGCATGCCATTGGCATCAAATACGCTGACCCCAGCGCCCTCAATCACCCGACCTATGCGGGTGATAGTTGTACTTGTGGAGCGCGCAACGGTCGCAATTTGATCCCGCTGATCAAAGGCTGCCGTGAAGCATAGCTCGTAGTCATCGCCACCGCCGAGCGCCAGCAAACGTGCCTGCTCCAGATTCTTGAAGGCTAACAGAGCCTCAGACAGAGGCAGGGCCTCAATATCAAGGATAATACCAACGCCGCTGCGCTCACTAATATGACCTGCGTCCGCCAACAAACCGTCCGAGATATCAATCATACCGCGAGCCATACCGCGTAACGCCAGCGCCGTTTTCAATCGCGGCACCGGATATAAAAACCGTCGTAACAATTGTCCACTTGCTCGTGCGCCCGCCTGCCATTGCTGCAATCCAGCAGCCGCATCGCCCAGTTGCCCTGTGACGTAGACATCATCACCAGGCTGGGCGTTTTGACGCAGCAGTGCAGCCCCCACTGGCACGCTGCCTAGCACCGTGAAAGTCAGTGACAGGGGACCAGCACAAAGATTGCCGCCGATCAGTGGAATTTCAAAATCGGCTATAAGCTGTTGCAAGCGACGCGAAAAGGGGTCGAGCCAATCGTCCTGTCGGCTTTGTTCGTCGAGCGTAAGGGCCAAAGTACAGGTCAGCGGTTCAGCGCCCATCGCCGCAAGGTCACTGAGGTTAGCAACTAAGGCACGCTGAGCGATGCTGGCAGGGGGGGCGTCAAACGGGAAATGCACGCCAGCGCCCAACGTGTCTGTCGAAATACACACTTCGTACCCCGGCGGCACAGCAAAGAGGCCGCAATCATCACCGGGACCCATCCGTATTTGCGGCCCTGTGGTGGTGATGAAGCCCGCAAAATAGCGTTCGATAATCTCGAACTCACCAATCTGGCGTGTCATCGATGGGTCATCAAAAGATCACCAGCAACTTACCGCCCTTGTTCATGGGGACGATGGGTCTTAGCCAGTCGATCGAGGATCGAATTCACATACTTGTGGCTTTCCGTTGCACCAAACTGACGCGCCAACTCAATAGCCTCGTTGATGACAACCCGGTAAGGCACATCGATACGGTGTACCAATTCAAAACAGCCGATATACAAGATGGCTTTCTCAATAGGGTCGAGCGCGGTAAAAGCCCTGTCAAGGGTAGGCGTGATAAGGCTTATCAGCTCATCTCGATTCTCGCTGGTGCCGGCCAGCAAAGCATGCAGGTACTCAACATCAACCCGCTTCATCTCATGATCGTCAAGAAATTGCTGCTCAGCCGCAGCTGCCGAACAGCCGGTCAACTGTATCTGATACAGCGCCTGCAATGCGAAGCGGCGAGCCTTACTTCTAGACGAAGGGCTTTTTGATGAAGGCCGTTTCGGTGGTTGGGTAGGGTCAGCGTTCACATCAACCCCAGACTCCGGCTTACTCACGCCAAGTGCCGCATCAGGCTGACCATTTCCAGCGCCGACAACGCCGCATCAATTCCCTTATTACCCGCTTTGGTACCAGAGCGCTCAATGGCCTGCTCGATACTGTCGGTAGTTATCACGCCAAAAGCGATCGGCGTCGACGTCGCCATGGCAATTTTGGAGATGCCGCTGGCGCATTCGCCCGCCACAAACTCAAAATGCGGTGTACCACCACGAATAACCGCACCCAGTGTGATGATGGCGTCATATTCAGCTTTTTCGGCGACTTTTTGTGTAACTAACGGCAGCTCGAAGGCGCCGGGCACACGAATCACGGTAATATTGTCTGCAGACACACCGTGGCGTTTGAGCGTATCTTCAGCACCCAACAACAGGCTCTCAACAACAAAACTATTAAACCGTGCGATAATAATCGCAAATTTAGCGTCTGTAGCGGAAAAATCACCTTCTATTACCCTACTCATAGTTATCCCTGTTATCTAAATTCAATCGTTAGTTGAAGACTAAAACGTCGCGCTATAATACTCTGCAAGTCAGCCCAGTAGCCTACAAATGTGGTCAAGTGTTTGCCGGCGTAACACCCGCCACCACCCGCAGATCGGGGCCTATCTGGCGTACATCCTGGATCTCCAGTTCAATCAAGTCGCCCATGGTACCAATTGCGGGGATATTTAGTAATGACCGCGCATCTTTACCCATCAATCTAGGCGCCATATACAGCACAACTTCGTCTACCAGACCTGAACTCACCAAGCTGCCAGCCAAGGTCGCCCCACACTCGAACAGCACCTCGTTACAATCCAAGCGGGCCAATTGGTGCAATAAATCACGAATATCCAGCCGACCATCCGCACCTAGCGAGGTCGCCATAGTCTGTATGTTTTGTTGCTCTTTTTCAGCGTACGCCTCTGCCGCTTTCAACATCGCGGCAGAACTGCAGGCCACTCTAGTCAGAGGGTTCTGCAAAATGCGAGCCTGCCTAGGTATCCGCAAATGCGTGTCCATGACAATAATATGCCTGGCCACGCTTGCCGCCAGATCGCTGTTCTCAACCCCTAACTCGTCCGCACGAACACTCATGGCTGGGTCATCACTGATCACCGTGTCAACGCCCGTGATAATCGCCGAGCTACGCGCTCGCAGGCGTTGTACATCCTGCCGCGCAGCGGGGCTGGTAATCCACTGACTAGCACCATTCGCCAGCGCTGTCTTACCATCGAGACTCATGGCGAGCTTTAGACGCACGAACGGTAACGCTGTCTCGAACCGACGAATGTGGCCTGGGTTAAGGGCTCTTGCAGAGGCTTCAAGCACAGGGCCTATCACTTCAATACCGGCATCTTGGAGCTTTGTCAGGCCCAGTCCCTGATTGCGTGGGTGAGGGTCGGCCATACCATAAACCACCGTTTTAACCCCAGCGCGAATCAACGCGTCAGCACAAGACGGCGTACGGCCAACAAAACTACAAGGCTCTAGGGTCACGTAACACGTAGCGCCTACGGATTGCGTACCGGCATCCCGCAATGCATTTGCCTCGGCATGCCCCTGACCTGTCTGCAGGTGGAAACCTCGGCTAAGAATATCGCCGTCCTTAACCAGCAGACAACCGACACGTGGATTCGGGTGGGCGGTGTAAAGACCTCTTTCTGCCTCGCGCAGAGCCAGCGCCATGAATCCCTCGTGACAATTCATCGCTATGTTCACTGAGTTAATCACGCTGCGTCGTCTTGCCCCGGTCAAGGCGTTCGATTTCCTCGCGGAACTCATTCACATCTTGGAAACTTCGATAGACCGACGCAAAGCGGACGTAAGCTACATCATCGAGTTCTCGCAGCTCATCCATCACCAACTCACCCAGATCACGGGTATTCACTTCGGGCTCACCTGTGGCACGCAAACGATGCTTGATACGGTTAATCGTTGATTCAACGCGTTCTAGGCTCACGGGCCGCTTCTCAATAGCGCGTAAGATGCCACTACGTAATTTAAGTTCGTCGAAGGGCTGGCGACTACCATTGCTCTTAATGACCCGCGGCAGCACCAGTTCAGCAGACTCAAAGGTGGTATAGCGCTCCCCACACTCCAAACACTCACGGCGACGCCTAACCTGATCGCCATCGGCCACTAGCCGGGAATCAATTACCTTGGTTTCACTATGACTGCAAAATGGGCAATGCACGATAGAAGTCCGGTGGCATAAAGTGCGCATTCTACTCTAAAGCTGAGCCAGATGTGTTCAACACCGTCTGTTCGAAGCCTTACATTCAAAACATGCAGCACGCTAATCTGCTAAAATAATAAATTTTCGAGTCTAAGTCCCATGGCACAATACGTTTACACCATGTCCCGGGTCGGCAAAGTCGTCCCGCCGAACCGTGTTATTCTTAAGGATATCTCGCTGTCATTTTTCCCCGGTGCGAAAATTGGCGTTTTGGGATTGAATGGTTCCGGTAAGTCGACACTGCTGAAAATCATGGCCGGCCTAGATACTGAAATCCTCGGAGAGGCCAGGCCCCAGCCCGATCTGAAGGTGGGTTATCTGTCCCAAGAGCCCGAGCTCGACCCAAGCCGAGATGTCCGCGGCAATGTCGAGGACGGTGTCCGTGAAATCAAGGACCTGCTCGATGCTTTCAATGCCATCAGTGATCGCTTTGCCGAACCCATGACCGACGATGAAATGACCGAATTGCTGGAGCAGCAGGGCGAGTTGCAGATGAAAATCGATGCAGCAGACGGTTGGGATCTGGAGCGCAAACTTGAAATAGCGGCCGATGCTCTGCGTCTGCCGCCTTTCGACGCCGATGTCACTAACCTGTCAGGCGGCGAAAAGCGGCGAGTTGCGCTATGTCGCCTGTTGATGTCGAACCCGGACATGCTGTTATTGGACGAGCCCACCAACCACTTGGATGCTGAGAGTGTCGGTTGGTTAGAGCGTTACCTGCAGGACTTTCCCGGCACCGTCGTCGCCATTACCCACGATCGTTACTTCCTCGACAACGCGGCTGGCTGGATTCTGGAGTTGGACCGTGGTTATGGTATTCCTTTTGAGGGTAACTACTCTGGTTGGCTCGAGGACAAAGAGCGACGCCTAGAGATGGAAGACAAGCGTGAAGGTACTCGGCAAAAAACCATCAAAGCAGAACTTGAATGGGTACGCACCCAGCCCAAAGCCCGGCATGCCAAAAACCGCGCGCGGCTGGCACGCTTTGAAGAGCTCAATGCGCAGGAATTTCAACGGCGCAATGAGACCCTGGAACTCTACATCCCACCGGGTCCGCGCCTCGGTGACGTCATCCTTGAAGTGGAGCACGTCAGCAAGCGCTATGGCGACCAGTTGCTGCTGGATGATTTGAGCTTCAGCATACCCAGAGGCGCCATTGTCGGCATTATCGGCGGTAACGGGGCTGGTAAATCCACGCTGTTCCGGATGATCAGCGGCACTGAGCAACCTGATGAAGGCACAGTGCGTCTGGGCGAAACCGTTGTATTGGGCCACGTCGATCAAAGCCGCGACAGCCTGTCAGATGACAAGAATGTCTGGGAGGAAATATCCGAAGGTCATGAGGTCATCCAGATCGGCCGTTATGAAACCCAATCACGCAGCTATGTTAGCCGCTTTAACTTCAAGGGTGGCGACCAGCAGAAAATGGTACGAGACCTGTCGGGCGGTGAGCGTAATCGCGTGCACTTGGCGAAACTGCTGAAAAAAGGCGCTAACTTCCTGTTGCTTGACGAACCCACCAACGATCTCGATGTGGAAACTCTGCGGGCACTGGAAACGGCTATCGAAGCTTACCCAGGTACTTTAATGGTGATCTCGCACGATCGCTGGTTTCTGGATCGGATTGCCACACATATTCTCGCCTTTGAAGGCAATAGCTCAGCGGTATGGTTTGACGGCAACTACTCAGAGTATGAGGCTGACCATAAAAAACGCTTAGGGGATACCGGCCCAACTCGCGTCAAGTATAAAAAACTTGCCTAGGGAGTGCCATACAAGCTCAGGCGCCGATTGCCTCCAAGGCGTCCTGTAGCTTGGCGACACCGGTTATTTTCATACCCTTGATTGGTTGTTTGGGGAGGTTTGCCTTCGGCACGATCGCATGACGAAAACCATGTTTGGCGGCTTCTCGCAGCCGGTCTTGCCCGTTCGGCACAGGCCGGATTTCACCAGATAAGCCCACTTCACCAAAGCAAATCATATCCATGGGCAGCGCCCGATCGCGAAAGCTAGAGACTACGGCCAACAACAAGGCTAGATCGCTGCTGGTCTCAGTGACGCGAATGCCACCTACCGCGTTGACGAACACATCCTGATCACCCACCTGCAAGCCCCCATGGCGATGCAATACGGCAAGCAACATGGCCAGTCGATTCTGCTCGAAACCCACAGCGACCCGCCGAGGATTACCTAACGCACTGGTGTCTACCAAAGCCTGAGCTTCTACTAACAAGGGCCGGGTACCCTCCCAGACTACCATGACAATACTGCCTGGCGCTGCCTCTTCGCCCCGCGACAAAAAAATTGCCGACGGATTTGAAACCTCCGCCATACCCTTTTCCGTCATCGCAAAAATCCCTAGTTCATTGACCGCACCAAAGCGATTCTTGCTGGCCCGCAGCGTGCGATAGCGACCGTCGTTGTCGCCCTCCAACATGACGAAACAGTCAATCATATGCTCCAGAACTCGGGGACCGGCGAGATTACCTTCCTTGGTAACATGCCCAACCAACAATAAAATCGTGTCGGTACGTTTGGCCTGCTGAATCAGCAACGAAGCACTCTCGCGTACCTGCGCGACACCCCCAGGCGCTGATTCCAACCCATCAAGATACATAACCTGAATGGAGTCGATGACGATCAGCTTGGGCTTCATCTCATCCCAGGTAGCAAGAATCGCCTCGACGTTGGTTTGAGCCATAACCTTGAGCTTGTCGACGGGTAACTGCAGGCGCCGAGCGCGCATAGCAATCTGTGCCAAGCTTTCTTCGCCGGTGACATACAGCGCTTGATGATGCTCGGCAAGTTTGCAAAGTGTCTGGATAAGCAAAGTGCTTTTGCCCGCGCCGGGGCTGCCAGAGATCAGCACTGCCGAGCCAGGCACCAACCCGCCGCCAAGCACACGATCAAATTCTTGCGAGCCAGTCGCCAGTCGCGGCACATCCTGAGCAGAAACCTCGCCAAGAATGCTGACCGCTGCCAACTGCCCGGCAAAGCCCTGCTTACGAACGCTACGCGCGGTGTCTTCAATGGACAGTCGGGTTAGAGTATTCCATGCCTTGCAGTCGCCGCATTGACCCTGCCATTTAGCGTATTCAGAACCGCACTCATTACAGACATAGACTGTTTTTGACTTGGCCATGAATTAGTTGCCTCCTAACGACTAGATGGTTGCTTTATGACGGGCTAGATGAGCCGATAAACTCGCGCCGGACTCTGCTTGTCAGGCCTGACATCAGAGTATATCCGATGGTATTGAGTCGTGCCGCGACCTCGTCTACCGGCAATTGCGGCCCCCAGAGCTGAGCCAAAGATCCTGGTTGTACGCTCAACGTGCCCACATCCACCATCAGTGTGTCCATGGAAACACGGCCGACAATAAGACAACGCTGACCTTCGATCAATACGGGCATATCATGCGGTACTTCACGGGGATAACCATCCGCATAACCAATACCAACAACCGCCACTCGGGTATTAATAGGTGCTCGCCAAATACTGCCGTAGCCAATAGCTTCACCGGCCGCGATCGCGTTAATCGACAACACCGGAGCAGTCAATGTCATCGCCGGACGTAACGCCGGCGAGACCGCTTCACTCGGTGACACGTCCTTCAGCGAGGCGCCCGCAGGCGAGCTGCCGTAGAGCATGATGCCCGGCCGAATCCATTCAAAGTAGTTGTCGTTGGCATCCAAGATCGCGCCAGAATTTGCCAAGCTTCGCGGGACGCCAGCGCCATCGGTGACTTGCTTAAAGACATCGAGCTGTTGCTGGTTCAAAACGTGCTCAGGCTTATCCGCGTTAGCCAAATGACTGACAATACAGGCAGGGCTATAGCGCCTGGATTGGAGTACCGCAATCAAGGCTTTGGGTGCAAAGCCAAGGCGGTGCATGCCTGAGTCCAGCTTTAGCCAAATGGGAAGGTCGGTGCAGTTTTCAGCCACCAGCAAGTCGAGCTGATATTGAGAATGCACAGTCGGCGTTAACCCTGACTGTCGACAGATCGCAAGTTCCTGACGGTCCAGAAAACCCTGTAAGACAACAATGGGGTGTTTCACTCCCAGCGCTCGAATCCGCTGGCCCTCATCAACCCGAGCGACACCAAACGCGTCGACGCCATGCAGGCGTTTAACCAGCTCATCAACCCCATGACCATAGGCGTTACCTTTAACCATGGCCAAAAGCTTAGCTTGGGGTGCCAGGCGCTTAGCAACATTGAGGTTATGCTGGATGGCGTCAAGATGAATACTGGCAACAGGCGTGTTACTCATACGCGTAGTCGTCATATCCCTGGGCTAAATCTTCGAATTTAGTATATTGACCAATAAAGGCGAGCTTTTTGCGACCGATCGGGCCATTCCGCTGCTTGAGAATAATGGCCTCGGCGACCCCTTTCTCGGCATCATCGTGGTACACCTCGTCACGATATATAGCCAGAATCAGGTCAGCGTCTTGCTCGATCGCGCCAGACTCTCGCAGGTCAGACATAATGGGGCGCTTGTCAGGGCGTTGCTCTAGGCTTCGATTGAGCTGGGACAGCGCAACCACCGGGCATTCGAATTCCTTGGCGATACCTTTCAAGCCGCGGGATATTTCCGAAATTTCGGTGGTACGATTATCCGTCGTGCCCGTGACCTGCATGAGTTGCAGGTAGTCGATAACAATCAAGCCGATAGGCCCATGCTCGCGCGCGATACGCCGGCTGCGCGAGCGGATCTCGTTGGGCGACAACGCAGCGGTATCGTCAATAAATAGTGGCTTGTCATTAAGTAGGGTGACCGCAGATGTGAGACGCGGCCAGTCATCGTCAGAAAGATTGCCGCTACGGATTTTAGATTGGTCAATGCGCCCGAGCGACGACAGCATACGCATGATTAGCGAATCGGCCGGCATCTCCATACTGAACACTAGCACCGGCTTGTCGCCGCCCAGTGCCGCGCTCTCGGCAATGTTCATGGCAAAACTGGTCTTACCCATAGACGGACGACCGGCAACAATCACCAGGTCACCCTTCTGCAACCCCATCGTCATCTCGTCGATATCCCGAAAACCCGTACTTAAGCCGGTCAGTGCACCCTTGGTTTGGAACAGTTCGTCAATCCGCTCAACGGCCTTAGTCAGAACACTGCGCACTGACTGCGGTCCACCCGTGCTCGGACGTGAGTCGCCAATCTGGAAGACCTTGGACTCGGCCATATCAATCAGCGCGGCGCTGTCGCGGCCCTGCGGATTAAAGCCACTGTCAGCAATATCGTGCGCGACAGAAATGAGCTTACGCACCGTCGCGCGTTCGGCGACAATATTAGCGTAAGCGCGAATATTTGAGGTGGTAGGAATGCTGTTGGCAAGATCAGACAAATAAGCGATACCGCCGACATTGCCCAACTCATTGATCGCGTTCAGCGACTCAGAAATAGTAATGATGTCGAGGGGCTTGTTCTGCTCCACCATCGTTTGCATGCAGCGAAATATAATGCGGTGATCACCGCGATAAAAATCGTCCGCACTCAGCACGCTAGAGAGCTGATCGAAGGCCTGCTCGTCAAGCATTAAACCACCCAATACAGAACGTTCTGCCTCAAGGGAATGAGGCGGAACCTTAAGGGTCGCAGTGTTCATGTCGTCGAGTGCTATAGCCAATGTATTGCCGCGCTAACGTTAAACGGGTCGTTAGACGACCCAGGGAAGGGCTCAAATGCAAAAAAGGCAGTCAGTTACCTAAAGTCGCCGCCAAAACTTGATCAGCAACGACCCAAAGAAACCCTACTTGAAGCAATGCTTAATACTCAGACTGCAGCAATAACGCCGACTTTGAGTATAACATTCACTTCTGTGTGCAAGTGGACGTCAACATCATGCTCGCCCAGATCACGGATAGGACCGCCGGGCATGCGTACTTCACTCTTCTCGATATCAACGCCTTTAGCAAGCACGGCATCAACAATATCACGTACCGTGATGGAGCCAAACAGTTTACCCTCATCGCCAGCCTTGGCAGTGATGGTCACTTCCAGCGCACTGATTTTGGTGCCACGAGTCGTTGCCACTGCTAAACGCTCATCAGCCAGCTTTTGCAGTTCAGCGCGCCGAACTTCAAATGACGCGATGTTATCCTTCGTGGCCGGTACTGCCTTTTTCTGTGGCATCAAATAGTTGCGACCATAGCCGGACTTAACCGAGACTTTGTCACCCAAATCGCCCAGATTAGCGACGCGTTCTAACAGAATTACTTCCATTTCTTAATCCTCTCGATCAACTCGAAAATTCTTTCTTAAGTCAAACCAACTGTCCATCAGCGCTAGCGACGCAAGCAAGGGTGAAACCAGTTGATACATCAAAATCAGTATTACATAAAATCCGCCGAGCCAATGCCCAGAGAGCCCTTTGATACCTACTAGCCAGTGCACCCAACCAATAGCAGCCATCACCAAAGGTACGGTCAGCAGGGGCACCCAACGTATCGCCTGCGGCGTACCAAAGGCAACACACACCACCAGCAGAATCACTAGTGTTGCAGCCATCGGCACAGGTAAGCGCAACGCATGGAACTCTTGCTGCAACCCGCCTGGGTTATAAAGCAAGCTTTGCCACCAACGTGCCAGAACCAAGAAGCCAATCATCGCGTAGGCTTGCCCCATGGCGAACAGCCCCATGATGACCTGCCGCCCCAGCGCTTCTTGATCAGTTGATGAAGTGTTGCTGCTGGCATCGCTGCTAGCCAGCTCTAGATACCACTTCACCAACTGGTCAAGGTCTGCCCCGACTAGCTGCTCAAATACCAGGCTGCCTAGGGCCGAAACCAATACCGCTGCCGCCAAAGTCGGCGCCCATGCTTTGGTGCTTCGTAGCACCGACGCTAAACAGGCTACCCCCATTAACCCAATTAAGGGTCCCGGGTCGCCGCTCATGCCATAGATACCAACCAGTGGTAGCGCAGTCAGAAGCAGCAAAGCAACACCGTCATTCACACCCCGGCGTAAAAATACCAAGGCGACCAGCGAGGCACTAAGCCAGTGGCCCATCGGCAAAAATGACAAACCGACGGCACTACCTATCGCCTGCAGCCTGCCTCGCATTGCAAACTCTGCTAGGGCACGCATGCTAACTCTCCATTACTGGTGGAACACTATCAGCACGTTAGTGCCTTACTTGTGCCCATCAGTGAATGGGATCAACGCCAAATAACGTGCACGCTTGACGGCCTTTGCCAGCTGACGCTGGTATCTGGCTTTGGTTCCCGTAATGCGGCTCGGGACGATCTTGCCAGTTTCAGACACATACTGCTTAAGGACTTCAATATCCTTGTAGTCAATCTCGGTAACGCCTTCAGCAGTGAACCGACAAAACTTTCTTCTTCGATAAAATCGTGACATAGATTTCTTCCCTTAGCTCGCTGCTTCGTCTGCTGTGACATCACTGTCAGCATCTTTAACGTCAACTGTTTCAGTGGGTCGTGCAACGGGGGCGGGGGTGTCATCCCGGTCCTTTCGCTCGCGACTCTCGCGCTCAACTTTCATGATCGGCGAGTCTTCAGTCTCAGGACCCTTGCGGCTCATGATCAGGTTGCGCAAAACAGCATCGTTGAAGCGGAAGGCGGTGTTGATTTCTTCCAGCGTATCTTTGCCACACTCAACATTCAGCAGCACGTAATGTGCCTTGTGGATCTTGTTGATGGGGTAAGCTAACTGGCGGCGCCCCCAATCTTCGACGCGATGGACTTGACCACCACCGTCTTTAATCGTACTGGAGTAACGCTCAATCATTCCTGGAACCTGTTCACTTTGATCAGGGTGTACCAGAAACACTATTTCGTAATGTCTCATTCAAGACTCCTTTCGGGTTAATGCTTCCCTGCGGACTATTGACCGCGGTGAAGCAAGGAGAAAACGGGGGCGCATTGTAGCCACAGTAGCGGCGGATATCAAACGCTTATATTAATGTACGGCTTTAACGCTCTTCTGGGCTGCCTGTTAAACGTCAGCAAGTGAATTTTTAGCAGTACACTTAGTCAACACTATTGTCTTTGTTTTTGGTCACTCGCCTCTCTGCGCTACACCGCATTGTAATGCGTGGTTTGTTCATAAATCGCACAACAACTTAGCCATCAGGTAACTCGTCAATGGTGCGTAAAAGTAGCGCGGCAAACGTCAGGTCGACATTTTGCTAGCCCACCTAAGCACATCGCGTCATGTATCTCCAATTGGTATGGGTCATCGCGGTTATGCAAAAACGTCACGCATTGTACCGCTTGCCAGCGCCTAACCGTGTGCTTAATTCGCTCCCGCCGGTCGCTGGGACGCTACGCGGTAAAGCTGCTTTGCGCCCATCAGCACGGCATTAGGCGCCAGAGGATCAGCGCATAGACAATTTTTCGATAACCGCTATTTGGCGCTTTCTAACACGGCTAACAAATGGCTACCAAATCTCATTCTACGAAGAATGTTCACGAAAGATCGCCTTAGCGATCTGCTGTTGATTGATGGCAACGCTCATGCGCGCGCACTAGCATTGCACTAACTCACATTGCCTTAACTCACATTGCACTAACTCAGATGACTGACACCAACACGCTGTCGAATGGCTTCATAAAGACAAATACCGGTGGCGACCGACACATTGAAGCCCAACGCGGCGTAAGGCATCGGAATACTGACTAAGTAGTCACAGGCTTTTTTGGTGCGATCACGCATGCCGCGCTCCTCAGAACCCATCACCAGCGCTATGTTGCCGGTCAAATCAACCTTATCTAAAGCCTGCGGCGCGTCCAGCAACGTGCCAACGATCCAGATACCGCGCGCCTTAAGTTGCTCCATACAGCGCGCCAAATTGACCACTGCAATGACCGGCACCACCGAGGCGCCACCAGAGGCGGTCTTGGCAGCTGCGGCGTTCAGGGGCGCGCTGTTATCTCGAGGAACGATGACCGCATGGGCACCAAGCGTCGCGGCACTACGCAGACAGGCGCCAAAATTCCGTGGATCTGTCACACCGTCAAGAATAAGCAGCAGCAACGGGCCATTATCTGCTTCAAGCACCTCATCAAGTTGCTTCTCGCCTTGCATACCTTTGGGTGTCACCTGCAAAGCAACGCCCTGATGGTTCAAACTCGTCAGCTGGTCAAACGCAGCATCGCTAATTTCGGTGACGGTAACGCCCATGGTTTCAGCAAGCTCCACGAGGGCCGTAACCCGAGCAGATACCTGCCCTGTGCGCACTTGCAGTGCGTGAATGCTCTGACTACCGGCGCGCAGGCGTGCTTCCACAGAATTGATACCAAACAACGTGTCGATAATTGGCGCATCTTTCATCATCGACGCCTGCGCCGACGTGCTTTCGATTTTGATGCATCGCCCTCTGCTCCACCCGTCGTAGCCGGCGCGTTCGTTGGAGCCACAGCACCTGTAGCTGGCTTAGCTTTTGACTTGCGCCGTGGCTTGCTGGCGGGCGCGTCAGATTTCGACGCGGCACTGCTCGCATTTTTGCCCGGGCTTTTATCCTTCGCCTTGCTCTTGGCTTTACTCTTAGCTTTACTCTTAGCTTTCACTCCAGCATCACTTGGCGCAGCCTGACGACTCTTGGGCTTGCCTTGTGAGACTGGTTTGCCCTTGCCGCCTTTGCCGCCGGCTTTGCGGCGACTGGTAAGGGGCGTGTGGGAAATCAGCTCAAAGTCCATCTTGCGCTCGGTGACGTTAACCCGTGCTACTTGCACACTCACGGTGTCTCCCATGCCATAGGTGGCACCAGTGCGCTCGCCCACCAGTGTCTGACTAGGCTGGTCGTACTGGTAATAATCGCCTGCCAAGGTACTGACATGAATCAGACCCTCAACAAAGACGTCCACCAACTCGACAAAAAAACCAAACTTAGCCACGCCCGTAATGACACCGTCATGAATATCACCGACACGATCGCTCATATAATCGCATTTAATCCACTCCAAGACCTCGTAAACCGCGGCATCGGCGCGTCGCTCAACAAAAGAGGTATGCTCGCCCAGCGCGATAACTTCGAGCTTTTCGTAGGGGTAAAAGCTCGCTTTAGCGGGCTTACCGAATCGTAAAATCCAATCACTCAGCGTGCGGCTGTGAATAACGCTCTTGATCAAGCGATGCATCAACAAATCAGGGAACCGCCGGATGGGCGACGTAAAGTGCGCATATTCTTTATAGCCAAGCCCAAAATGACCTTTGTTCTCTGGCTGGTAAACCGCCTGATTCATGGACCTCAGCAGGGCCATCTGCAACACATGGGAGTTCTTTTTTTCGCGCAGCTGACTAATAACTTCTTGGTAGTCATGCGTCGTCGGCCGGTCACCCTCCTCCAACGAGACATCAAATCGACTGAGAAAACCCCTCAGCTGATCGGCTTTTTCTGCGGTGGGCGGCTCATGTACCCGAAACAGGCCGGGCTTGCCGTGCTTAACAATAAAACGCGCAGCGCTTACGTTGGCGCAGAGCATGCACTCTTCAATGATACGGTGGGCAATGTTACGGCTGCGGGGCTGGATGGAACTGACGCTGCCTTTGTCATCGAACAGAAATTGTAATTCTGTAGACTCGAACTCCAATGCGCCGCGCTGCTTGCGCATGTCCACCAACACCTCGTAGAGGTTTTGCAACTCAAGCACATCCGCAACTAGCTCAGGCTTCTGGAACGGCTCGTTGGGTGAGTTAATCAGCCGCGCGACTTCGGTGTAGGTGAGGCGTGCGGAAGAACAAATGACAGCCTCGTAGAACTTGTAGCTGCTGACGCGGCCAGCAGCGGAAATCAACATATCGCAGACAATCACTAAGCGGTCGACGTAAGGGTTGAGGGAACACAGGCCGTTGGACAACTTTTCCGGCAACATCGGCACCACATACTGCGGGAAGTAAACGGATGTTCCACGGGCATGGGCTGCCTGATCTAAGCTTGAGCCCACTTCAACATAGTGCCCGACATCAGCAATCGCGACGCGTAACTGCCAGCCACCGCGACTGCGAGCCTGGCAGTAAACTGCATCATCAAAATCTCGCGCATCCTCGCCGTCAATCGTCACAAACGGTAATTCACGCAAGTCTTGCCGACCGACCAAGTCCTTGTCGAGTACTTTGTCGGGCATATCAGCGACCAGCGCCAGCACTTCTTCGGGCCAGTCAACGGGAATATCGTGATTACGTAGGGCAATACCCACTTCCATATCAGGGGTCAACTGGCTACCCAGCACTTCTGTTATTTCAGCAGTAACGTGGCCTTTGCCCGTCGGCTGCTGGAGCACATTAACAACCACTATCTGGCCTTCAGGCTGCTCACGCGCTTTCGCGCCCGGCAACAGAATATCTGTGTTGATGCGATTATTTAGCGGCTCGACAAAACACAGGTCACCGTCATGAAAAATGCGACCTACTAATTGCTCGGTATGGCGCTCAACGACTTCAACAATATCGCCCTGTAGACGACCACGGCGGTCCTTGCCACCAACCCTCACTTGGGCGATATCGCCATGAAATACCCGACGCATCTGACGCTCTGAGAGGAACACGTCTTCTTCACCCTTGGCGGTAACCAAAAACCCGTAGCCATCAGGATGCGCGGAAATTTTGCCGGTGATTAGTTCCATCTTGCTAGCAATGGCGTAGATATTACGCCGGTCTACCATCAGTTGGCCGTCGCGGACCATTGCCTTGAGCCGATGCTGCAAGGCTTCACGCTCTGCGTTTTCTTCGATCTCAAGAATTTCCGTCAGGCGTTTGAAACCCATCGGCTCGCCTTCTTTTTCCATGCACTCGAGAATGAACTCACGACTAGCAATGGGTTGCGCGTAATTTCGAGCTTCGCGATGCTCAAAGGGATCTTTTTTCATCATTCAATACCAGAGTATGATTGACAGCAATGATACGCCTTAGTAATCTTGCGCGCCTCATTGCCGAGGTGGTGAAATTGGTAGACACGCTAGCTTCAGGTGCTAGTGCTCGCAAGGGCGTGGAGGTTCAAGTCCTCTCCTCGGCACCATAATCTCGTTAAATCATGATTGTGAGTGAGATCTTCGCAAGCCTTTCGTGTCATATGGCCTCAAGCGTCATATGAACTCAAGGATTTAATGCACTTACGTCTTTAACGCAATGACTTATCACTGTGCATTTTTTTGTCTGCGCGCCTTTATTACTACGCGCTACGAACGTCGCCCTTCTCGTGTGATGGATATTGCCGGACATGAGTCCATGGCAATCTGTAGCATCCAAAGCACCACATAAGCATTCGCCGACGTCGCGCATCATACTGATTAACGCCAGAAAAGTCCCGTGTCCTTACTTGCCCAGTCAAATTGAGGCGTGCAGGCTTGTCTGTCTAATTCAGGGGTTAGGTCGGATCTGTAAGTAGGTTTTTCAGGAAAGCTCGGTGCCAATCAACGGTTAGTCTGGCTGGCTACCGGGCCCCTGCAAATACCATCACTGCCGATTAATCCGCAAATAACTCTCTGAGAATAATCGTATCACGTCGGTCCGGACCCGTAGAGATCATATCGATGGGGACACCACATATTTGCTCAATACGGTCTAAGTAAGCACGCGCGTTTGCAGGCAGGCCTTCAAGAGATTGCACGCCAACAATACTTTCTTGCCAGCCAGGCAAAACTTCATAAACGGGCTGGGAGTTCTGCGGATCGGTATCATCGTAATGGGTACAGATAGACACTGTTTCCATACCATCAAGCACATCCAACTTGGTGATACACAAGCCCGACAAACTGTTGACCTGAATCGCCCGCTTTAGGGCCCACGCATCAAACCAACCGCAACGCCTTGGACGACCGGTGGTCGAGCCAAATTCGTGACCACGTGCGGCTAAACCTCTGCCCACATCATCAAACAATTCAGTGGGAAAAGGACCGGAACCCACGCGCGTCGTGTAGGCCTTCGTAATGCCAAGAATATAATCAAGGTCCATTGGGCCGATACCACAACCGCTACCGATAGCGCCCGCTGTGGTATTCGACGAGGTCACAAATGGATAGGTACCTTGGTCAATATCCAGTAGGGAACCCTGAGCACCCTCAAACAACACATTGGCACGCTGGCTGTGCAGCTCCCCCAAGCGATCAACAACATCTCCTACCAACGGTCGCAGCTCTTCTGCCAGTGCCAGAGACGCATCCAACGTTGCCTCCAGACTGACAGGCGCGGTATTGAAGTATTTCGTTAACACAAAATTGTGGTAGTCCATGATCTCTTCAAGGGATGCGCGGAACACCGCTGGCTGATACAGATCACTGACCCGCAGTCCACGACGGGCAACCTTGTCCTCATAAGCCGGCCCGATACCACGGCCAGTCGTGCCAATTTTCTGGTTTCCACGAACGGTCTCGCGAATTTGATCGAGGGCAATGTGGTGCGGCAAAATCAAGGGACAACCTTGACTCACCATCAGGCGATCGCGAACATTAACGCCAGCCTCTTCCAGCATGGTCACTTCTTCGAACAGTGCCGGTATCGATAACACGACGCCGTTGCCAATCAGACACTGGACCTGTGGATGAAGGATGCCCGAGGGAATAAGGTGAAGAATAGTCTTCTTACCATTGACCACCAGCGTATGACCGGCATTGTGCCCACCCTGAAATCGGGCCACCGCAGCGGCCCGCTCAGTCAGCAGATCGACCACTTTGCCTTTACCCTCATCGCCCCACTGTGTACCAATGATTACAACGTTACTACCCATGTTAAGCTTCTCGATCTTTAAAATTAGTTAGTTTCGATGAGTTGCCACTCACCATTGACGTCCTTTAAAACAAAATCATGGGGTATCGTCGCCTGACCAGACTCAATAACAATATAGTCTGCGGTCCGCAGCTCGCGGATTTTTTGCCAGCGGCGCGTATCATCGGCGCCCTGACCGGGTTCTGCAACCACAACACGCCTAGCATGATCCTCTAGCGTTACAAATCTGGCAACTGTCTTTAAATCCACATCGAAACCCGTAGCGCCCCGATCTCGGCCGAACACCCGCCCAATGCTGTCATAGCGGCCTCCTTGAGCCACTCGATGGCGCGCACCCTCTAGGTAGGCAGCAAACACAATGCCCGTGTGGTAGTTGTAGCCTCGCAGCTCACTCAAGTCGTAATAAATCGGCAGGCCGACGAAGCGCGAAGCAACGCCAAGTGCTACCTCAGCAAGATTATCGAGACGCTTGAGAATATCAGGATAGGCGGCAAAGACTAGTCTTCCGCGCTCGATTACGCCCTGATTACCACACAGCCCCGGCAGTGCCAGAATAATCTGCTTGAGATCTGGCGCCAAATCGAGGCCGGCCACTGTGTCAGCCAACTCGACTGCGGCTTTCTTTTGGATCAGGTCAAACAGCAGTTCCTCGTTTTCTTCAGAGACAGCGCACTGCTGGACCAACTGGCGAAATATCCCCACGTCACCCAACTCAATCAACATTTTTGGCATGCCTAAGGACTGCAGCGACTCGATCATCAAGCTGACAATCTCTAGGTCTGCGCGATTACCCGTATCGCCAAACAGCTCCGCACCGACTCGGATGGGCGCACGTGACGCCAGCATGTTGTCCGGCTTGGCGTGCAACACAGTGCCGGCGTAACAGAAGCGGGCAACACCCTCCTTGTTCTGGCTGTGGGCATCAATACGCGCGACTTGAGACGTTATGTCCGCACGAATACCGAGCATTCGACCGGACATCTGATCTGTGATCTTGAACGTTTTTAAATCCAAGTCCCGACCTGTACCGGTTAACAGCGACTCTAAGAACTCTACCATGGGCGGAATTACGTAGTCATATCCCCAGGCTGCAAAAATATCGAGCAGACCGCGACGGATGCGTTCAAGGTTTAGCGCCTGGGGCGGCAGTACCTCGTCTACACCATCGGGCAATAGCCAGCGATCTCTGGTTTTCATCTCACACCTCTATATTTGATCAGCTACCCAATCAGCGACTTGATGATCAACTAGTCGCTAAGCGACTTAATCAAGTACAACAATCCCGTACCTAACAACATACTGCCAAGCCCGGCCAAACGCATAGTCTTATCATCGATGCTCGCCAATGTGGCCACCATCGATTTCCAGCGCGCAGGATACAGGAATGGGATTATGCCTTCTATCACCAAAACCAGACAAAAAGCTAAACCGAGATCATGCCACATGCTCATTCTCGCATTATAGAGCCGTATTAAAGAACCCACCTAAAGCGCCTAACTAAAGCCTGCTCTAGGACATAGGGCACAACGCATACCGGACAACTGCAACCAGCGTACGCTGAGCCGAGCTCAAAAAAAAACCGGGAATCGCTTCCCGGTTCTTAAATCAAACTAACGCTGTAACTATTGCTTGCTCTTCTTAAGATACTTGAAGAACTCACTGTCTGGATCGACGATCATAATATCGCCCTTATTCGCAAATGTTCGCTGATATGCGGCCATACTGCGATAGAACTTATAAAACTCAATATCTCGACTAAACGCCGACGCGTACATAGCTGCAGAACCAGCATCTCCGTCACCACGGAGCGACTCAGCATCAGCGTAGGCCTCTGCCAAAATCACTTCACGCTGCTTGCTGGCATCAGCGCGAATACCCGCTGCCAACTCCTGACCCTGAGCGCGATGCTCGCGTGCTTCAATATCACGTTCGGTGTTCATTCGATCGTAAACCGACTGACTGACTTCCGGCGGAAGGTCAATCTGCTTGACCCGCACATCGACAACTTCAACACCTAACTCGTCACGGGCGAAGCCATCGAGGCGCTTGGTAAGCACGTTCATCAGCTCATCACGCTCACCGGAGACTACCTCATGAAGACTTCGCTTACTGATCTCGTTCCGCAGACCATTGTTAATTCGCTGGCGAAGCAGTGCCTCAGCGCGACGTTCGTCACCCGACGTGGCGGTATAAAAACGCTGAGCGTCATTAACCTTAAACTTAGCGAAGGAATCGACGATCACCGCCTTTTTCTCCAGCGTCAAAAAACGCTCGGGGCTCGCTTCCAAGGTCAGTACCCGGCCATCAAACTTGCGTACCTCGTTGATAAACGGCTTCTTGAAATGCAATCCAGGATCTATGTCAGCACGCACAACTCGGCCAAATTCAAGCAGCACGGCACGCTCAAGCTCGCTGACAATAAAGATTGAATTGGCACCGAGCAGGCCCAATACGCCGACTATAAACAATACTACAATCACTCGTGTGGACATTATCTATCCCTCCGGCTGCTGGGGCGGCGCGAAGTGTCGACACGCCCTGCGGGGTTGCTGTTGGCATTACCGTCTGTTCCAGCACCGTCGGAGGTGCTGTTGCGTTGCTGCATAATCTTGTCGAGCGGCAGATACAGCATATTATTGCCTCCCTGCACGTCGACCATCACCTTGGTGCTGTTAGACATGACGGACTCGATAGTATCGAGATAAATACGCTCACGGGTTACTTCGGGCGCTAGTTTGTACTCTGCATATAACTTGTTGAAGCGATCCGCTTCACCACGAGCCTGCGCGATCACTCGCTCTTTGTAACCCAATGATTCTTCAATCAAGCGTTGTGCTTCACCACGTGCCTCGGGAATAACCTGATTGGCGTAAGCGTTGGCTTCGTTACGTACCCGAACTTCATCCTCTCGCGCCTTGATTACGTCGTCAAACGCCGCACGAACTGCATCTGGTGGTGCGGTTTCATCAATATTCACCTGCGTGACTGCGATGCCTGTGCCGTATCGATCCATGTAGGTTTGAATACGCAGTTTGACGCGCTCACCCAACTCCGCACGACCCTCGGTCAGTACGTCATTCATCAATGAGCTGCCAACCTCGTGACGTAAAGCGCTCTCGGTCGCCTGATCAAGACTCTGATCCGGGTTACGGACTCGCAGCAAGTACTTCAAGACATCACTTACGACATACTGCACGGACATTTTGACGATGACGATGTTTTCGTCCTCGGTCAGCATCTCCGAGGAGTTCGTCGCAGACCTCACGCGTGTCACATTGGTTTTTAAGACTTTATCGACAAAGGGGGGATTCCAATGCAAACCAGGCAACAACACCGGCTCTTGAACCTCGCCAAAACGCAAGACCACGCCCCGCTCCTGCTGATCGAGGGTGTAGATACCGGAAAATGCCCAAATACCTAGCACTACCACCAGTACCAGTCCAAGGATGTTAGCGCTGAAAGCCGGCAGTCCGCTGCCACCACCACTGCTACCACCACTTTTTTTACCGCCAAACATTTCACCTAGGCTGTTTTGCAGTTTCCGAAACGCCTCATCCAGATCAGGCGGCCCCTGGTCATCGCGCTTCCCCCAGGGGTCCTTGTCGTCCTGTTTGCCGCCACCGGGCTCATTCCAGGCCATAATTATCTCCGTTCACTTTTACACAAGGAGAGACATGTATTTCACCGCTCAGCGGGCGAATGACCATGTCTCGATTCGAACTAAATTTGACCTGCCACCACCGCTGCTGGCAGGGATGAAGGCCTGAGCAGCTTTTTGCCAAGGCGCTCAAGTTTATGTTGCTCTACTTTTACCTGCAAACAAATGGTGCCGTCAGCTTGCGTTTCTTCACCAAGCACAGCGCCCATTGCAAACAATTCGGCCCGCAATTGCCCTTGGTCAGGGGCAAGATGCAGTGTCGTCTCGATCACATCGTGACTGAGCAACTCACTAATAGCCTGAACCAGCGCCTCTAGCCCCATCCCAGTAAGACTCGACACCCAAACCCGTACGGGTCGACCTTCGCTATCCCGGTCTATACGGGGCGACTCTTCTATCAGGTCAATCTTGTTATACACCAGCAGTTGCGGTACTGCTTGGGCCTCAATCTCTTCAAGCACTTCATTGACCTGATACATTTGCGCTTCTTTTTCGTTCGAACTAGCATCGACAACGTGCAGTAGTAAATTTGCCAGTTGAACCTCCTCCAATGTCGCGCGAAACGCATTCACAAGGCCATGGGGTAGGTGGCGAATAAACCCAACGGTGTCGGTCAATATCGCTTTACCAATCACCGGTAACTCGAGTTGCCGTAAGGTTGGATCCAGCGTCGCAAACAACTGGTCTGCCGCGTGCACATGGGCGTCGCAAAGCTGATTAAACAGCGTCGACTTTCCCGCGTTAGTGTAACCCACTAATGATACCGTACGCACATCTGCCCTGACGCGCGCACGCCTGCTTTGCTTGCGTTGCTTGCGAACCCGGTCAAGCTGCTGATTAATGTGTTTGATGCGAGCCCGCAGCATCCGTTGGTCCGATTCAAGCTGGGTTTCACCCGTACCCTGAATACCCGTAGAGCTGCCCTCGCCGCGTCCTGAGCCACCGCGTTGCCTATCAAGGTGGGTCCAGCCCCTAACCAGTCGCGTCGACATGTGCTGAAGCTGCGCCAGCTCAACCTGTAACTGACCTTCATGCGTACGCGCGCGCTGCGCGAAAATATCTAGAATTAGACCTGTACGACCGATTACTCGGCATTCCAGCGCTAGCTCAATATTTCTCTCTTGGGTAGACGTCAAATCTTGATCAAAGATCACTAATTCCGCTTCGACCTGCTCAAGCACCTCACGCAACTCCTGCAACTTGCCAGAACCGACGTAGGTTTTGGGATGCGCGCTGCGCCGCTTAACATGTATACATGCAGCCGCAACAAGCCCTGCCGACAGAACTAACTCGGTGAACTCCTCAGCGGACGAATCCTCCTGAACAACATGCACCAATAGCGCATGAGTTCCGGCTGGCGGTCTTTCAATAGAGAACAATTGCGTCAACCTTATGCAGTAGTCAGTACTCCAAACTTCTGAATGATATTCTACGTCGCCTTCTGGTTAGTCATCTGATTCTTCATCGTCTGGCATGGCCGGCATCTTGACATTGCGTGCGGGCACGACGGTAGAAATAGCAGACTTGTAAATCATTTGGCTCACTGTATTGCGTAACAGAATGACAAACTGGTCAAACGACTCGATTTGGCCCTGTAGCTTTATACCGCTCACAAGATAAATGGATACGGGTATCCGATCTCGTCGCAGCGCGTTCAAGTAAGGGTCTTGTAAAGATTGCCCCTTCGACATGTTCTTCTCCTAACGTGTCGCCCCATTCGTTATGTGTGGGGCGCTAATCTTGGCGCTAATTGCCGCGATCTATGCTGATGATTGTATGTGCTACGTTAATATGATGCTCGACCGCAGTATTTTCAAGGCCAGTGACTTATCGGGTGCGACAATTTGTCTTAAATCAGGCCATTTCCGGAGCCATGTGAACTGCCGCTTAGCCAGTTGGCGCGTTGCAATGATACCCTGATCTTGCATTTGTTTATATGTAAGTCGGCCCTCGAGATGCTGCCAGACCTGACGATAGCCCACGGCCTTCAACGCCGGCAGGTTCTGGCCCGCAGGATAACGCTGGCGCAATGCGTCAACCTCGTCCACGAGTCCCGCGTCGAGCATCTGCGCAAAGCGCTGTGCAATCTGTTGATGCAACGCGATACGGTCGGGCGGCACTATCGCCAACTGACAGCTGCGATAAGGAAATGTATGCGCTGTCTGCGCAGCATGCCAAGCGGTCATAGACTGACCGGTAATCTCAAATACTTCCAATGCGCGCCCTATGCGCTGAGGATCGTTCGGATGTATTCGCGCCGCGGCTAATGGGTCCACCTCTTGCAGTCGACTGTGCACGTATGCCCAGCTATGCTGCTGCGCTAGCGCCGCGATATGGCTACGCACTTCAGTGTCCGCTGGCGGCATCGTTGCAAGGCCCTGCAGCAATGCTTTGAAGTAAAGCATGGTCCCGCCCACCAACAGAGGAATACGACCACGAGCAGTAATTGACGCCATCAGCGGCAAGACGTCAGCACAAAAGTCAGCCGCGGAATAAGGCATGTCGGGTTCGCGTATATTCACCAGATGGTGCGGATAATAAGCCAGCGTGTCGCTATCAGGCTTCGCCGTACCAATATCCATCTGTCGATATACCATGGCCGAATCAACACTGATTATTTCAACAGGCAACTCATCGGCCAACATCATCGCCAAACCTGATTTCCCCGATGCAGTGGGCCCCATCAAGAAAATCGCCGGTGGCCGGACCGTGTCAGAACCGTTCATTGGCCACGCATAAACAGTTTATCGAGTTCGTCCATGGACTGCTCCGTCCAAGTCGGCCGACCATGATTACATTGACCGCTGCGTTCCGTGATCTCCATATCACGCAACAGCGCGTTCATTTCGGGGATGGTTAGTCGCCGATTAGCACGTACTGAACCATGACAAGCCATGGTCGATAACAGTTCGTCCCGGTGCTGGGTAATACGCGCCGTGGTGCCGTACTCAGCCAAATCAGCGAGCACGTCCTGAACCAACTGACCGGCGTTTTCCTTGCTCAGCATCGCCGGAATACTACGCACCACGATCGATTCTTCCGAGACCCGCTGCAAATCAAAACCCAGACCATTGAGCTGCTCGGCATGCTCTTCCGCCATAGCACACTCGCGCTCACTCATCGCCACTGAAATAGGCACCAAGAGCGGCTGCATCTTCAAACCCTCGTCATCGGTAGCCTGCTTGAGCCGCTCATAGGTAATGCGCTCATGCGCTGCATGCATATCAACGATCACTAGGCCGCGGGCGTTTTGGGCGAGAATAAAAACCCCGTGGAGCTGCGCAACGGCGTAACCCAGTGGCGGTATCTCGGCTTCAGGCGGCAACGGCGGGAGTTGTGTACCGGCAAAATTTGCCAAGCCAGGATTCAACAGACGATTGTAGGCAGGCACCTGCTCGCGCACAAAAGCTGAACCGGGCCCTGGGCTGCCATGATTTGCAAAGCGCATACCCTGCTGGGTTGGGCTGCCTGCATCAGCGGACAGAGGCTCAAATAGCGCGACCTCGGGCGTTACTGCGCCGGCGGCCATGTCAGGTCGCACATCTGCTAGGGCGCGATGAATGGCACTAAACAAGAAGCTGTGCACCTCACGGCCACTGCGAAATCGCACCTCATGCTTAGTGGGGTGCACATTAACGTCCACCAGGCGCGGATCCAATGTCAGGAACAAGGCATACACCGGCTGCCTACCATGGAACAGAACATCCTGATACGCCTGTTTAATGGCGTGGGTGACAAGCTTGTCGCGGATCATTCGATCATTAACATAAAAGTACTGTTGATCTGCCTGACTACGAGAATAGGTCGGCAAGCCGATCCAGCCCCGCAACTGCAGGCCAATTCCACCCTGTTCCGCCGGAAAGCTTTGCTCCAGATAGATTGCATTTTCCATAAACGCCGAACCAAATACCGAAGCGAGCCGGCGCTCAACTGAATCGCCAGGGATGACGGGCGCGAACTGGCGTAATAACTTACCGTTATGCTGCAGGTTAAAAGCCACATGCTGATGACTGAGGCTAAGCCGGCGTAAGACCTCCTCGACCCGCTGTAATTCAGTCTTGTCGGTGCGCAAGAACTTACGTCGTGCTGGCGTATTGAAAAACAGGTCCTTGACCTCAACCGTAGTGCCTTGAGGATGGGGTCGGGGTAAAACCGTCGCCACCATGGCCTCACCAGCGACACTAACACTCCAGCCGCTAGTTGGGTCCTGGGCACTATTACTGGTGAGCGTCAGGCGCGACACCGACGCCATGCTGGCTAACGCCTCACCGCGAAAGCCCAACGTAGAAATGCCTTCGAGGTCATCGGTTTCGCGAATTTTGCTGGTAGCGTGCCGACTCAACGCGAGGGTTAAATCCTCCCCGTGTATCCCGCTGCCATTGTCTCTCACCCTGATAAGCCGAGTTCCCCCAGCTTCAATTTCAATATCAATGCGGGTGCTACCCGCATCTAGGCTATTCTCCAGCAATTCTTTAATCACAGATGCCGGGCGCTCCACCACTTCGCCGGCGGCGATCTGGTTCGATAATCGCGGATTCAACTGTTGGATACGCTGCATAGTCTTAAATTCGCCCCTGTGCCTTAACTCGTCGGGATCTTCAATAACTGACCGATTTTGAGCCGATCGCTCATCAAACCATTGAAGACTTTCAATTGTTCCGCCGTCACGCGATGACGACTAGCAATACCTGACAGGGTATCACCGCTGACAATGGTATAGGTTGCCTTTGATTTACTGTTGCCCTGACTTTTCCAAGCCAGAAATGAACCCGTTGGCGGGTGCGCGGTAAGATAGCTTTTGACGCCACTAAAAATGGCTTTGGCCATACGCTCTTGGTGAAACCGAGTACGCAGTTTAGCCGCTTCCGCCGGATTAGAAATAAAACCTGTTTCTACTAGCAATGACGGGATATCGGGCGATTTAAGTACCAGAAAAGCGGCTTGTTCAACCTGCTTCTTGTGCAGATAGTTCACCGGCTTTATAAACTCTAAGACGCTCTGACCCATATCCAGACTCGCTGCCAGGCTATGAGTCATTGTCAGATCTAGCAGCACACCCGCCAACAAATCATCTTTGTCGTCGAGCCCAACACCACCGATCAGGTCAGCGCGATTTTCCTTCTCAGCAAGCCAACGCGCAGTTTCGCTGGTCGCCCCTTTCTGGGAAATAACATACACGGACGCACCTCTGGCCCGCGGCGTTTTGAAGGCGTCAGCATGAATCGACAAAAAAACATCGGCCTCTGCCTGCCGGGCGATGTCCGTACGCTTGCGATGCGCAACGTAATAGTCGCCCTCACGCGTCATGGCAGACTTAAAACCTGGCTCGGCGTCAAACATCTTGGCCAGTTTAGTGGCAATAGCGAGCACCACATCTTTTTCATAGAGCTTACCCGGTCCAATGGCGCCCGGGTCATCACCGCCGTGACCGGCATCTACCGCAATAACCACCTCGCGCATCTGCCGCGCAATACGATCAGCTTTCTGGACGATCGGTGCCACTTGCTGGTCGGCGGTATAAAGATCGACAACAAGCCGATCACCATATTGCAGAATCGGTCGCAGCACAAAACTACGCGGTTTGACCTGGTCACTCAAGTCCAGTACCACGCGTAGGTCTTTGTCATTTCGGGTAGCTGCGCGCATCGAGCTGATCGGCGTGCCCTGCAGATCAAGCCCGTCAAAGACCTGCTCTAAGCTCACGTCATCAATATCGATCACCAAGCGCCGCGGATTGGCCAGCGCAAAGACTTTGTGTTCTACGGGGGCACTCAAATCGAAAACAATGCGGGTGCGCTCCGGCGAAGGCCTCACTCGCACGCTATCAATGGTAACCGGCTTCGCCAGCGCTTGACTGGTCGGCACTGCCGACAGAATCGGCGCCCCCACGGCTATCAACAGGAAGGGCAACGCGCGCCAAGTGGACAGCCTCCTTGAACGCTGGCTTTTCAAGCGACCCGTGTTTGCCGCAGTATTAAGACCTCGCATAAACCATGACTCTGGTGGTGTGTGCCCGTTCATGCAGATTCTACCAGAGCAAGGCAGACGGCGTCGCCCCACGCAGAATGCGAAGTCACGACACACTGTCGGCCCTCATCCAGCACCAACAGCTCAATCACAAGATCATGGGGCGGCAGATGACCTGCACCTTTCTCTGGCCACTCGACCAGACACAGCTGTTGATCTTCGAGTTGATTATCTACATCACCGTCGAGGTGACTTTGAAAATAGTCGTCAACTCCCAGATACTCCAGCTCTTGAGGGTCTTCAAGCCGATAAAGATCAAAATGATACACCTTACAATCTGCCAAATCGTAAGGCTCTACAAGCGTAAAAGTCGGACTTTTCACCGCCCCTTGATGCCCCATACCACGCAGAATTCCGCGCGACAGAGTGGTCTTGCCAGCGCCCAACTCGCCCTCTAGGAAAACGACACCGCGGCCAGCCAAGGCAACGCCCAAACGCCGACCGAGCGCTTGCGTCGCGAATTCATCAGGCAATAGCTGGTTAAATACTGTCATGGCTTAGGAACTGATACGAAACAGATTGGCATTGTGCGACTCGTCGGGCATGGCGAAAACGTGGCGCCAGTATACGCTAGAAACTCTCCGATCGGTGGCGGGCAGCGGCATACCGAAAGCGGCAGACACTTGCTGCTGTTCATAGTAGATTGCGCCCATGGAATACAATCCCCACAGTACCGCATTCTCAGATCCGCTAGCGATAGAGGGCGCAGACAAGCGCACCGCTCTGCAGACGATCAAATCGATTCTACCTTTCCTCTGGCCAGCCGGTCGGCGCGACATGCAGGTTCGTGTCATTATCGCCATTTCTTGCTTACTGTTGGGCCGAATAGCTAATGTCTACGGCCCCATTGTACTCAGGGACCTGATTGACGGCCTTGAGGCCTTGAGTCAGGGAATCGGTGCCATTGATGCGCTGTTTATTTTGGCACTCATTTATGGCTCGACAGTTCTGCTACCGGGCATGCTGACAGAAGTGCGGTCCGCCGTCTTTACCCCCGTGTCTGAATATGCCCAGCGAGTGCTCGGCCTGAAGGCCTTCAAACACCTGCACCAACTCGGTATGCGCTACCACCTTGATCGGCGCACCGGCGGTTTGTCGCGCGCCATCGAGCGCGGCACCCGGGCCTTACAACAAACTATCGGGCTATTTGCCTTCAGCATCGCCCCCACATTATTTGAAGTCGCGATGGTCAGCGGCTATCTAGCCTATGCCTAT
Organism: Candidatus Azotimanducaceae bacterium; assembly: GCA_047630175.1. Lineage (GTDB taxonomy): Bacteria > Pseudomonadota > Gammaproteobacteria > Pseudomonadales > Azotimanducaceae > UBA4582. The sequence continues at coordinate 34,259 of JBLHVI010000001.1, read as the reverse complement.
CCATTAAAGTATGTCGCGGTCATTGCCTTGGCGGTAGCCGGCTACATCACGTTTACTTTGCTTTTTACTGAATGGCGGACCCGTTTTCGACGCGATATGGTCATGCAGGAGTCACGCGCCAATAGTATTGGCGTCGATAGCCTGTTGAACTTCGAAACAGTGAAATACTTTGGCAATGAGCAGTACGAAGCCGATCGATACAACGATGCACTGCTGCACTACATGGACGCAGCGGTAAAGAGCCAAACGACACTGGGTCTGCTGAATGGCGGCCAGTTGCTGGTGCGAGTCGGCTGTCAGCTCGCTATTTTGATCATCGCCATACAGGACTATAGCGCGGGCCTGCTGACCACCGGCGAGGTGGTAATGCTGAACACATTCATGCTGCAGCTCTTCATTCCCCTAGGATTTCTCGGTTCGTCCTACCGCATGATCCGGCAGGCGCTAGTAGACATGGAATATATGTTTGCACTCCTCGACACCGTTCCAGAAATTCAGGACCTGCCCAACGCTGCGCCACTTCAAGTAGGCGCCGCCGCTGTGAGTTTTTCTAACGTTCAGTTCAGCTACGACCCGGATCGAGAAATCCTTAAAAATATCAGCTTTACTATACCGCACGGTAAAACGACGGCAGTGGTAGGCGCGAGCGGCGCGGGCAAATCAACTCTGGCGCGACTGTTGTATCGATTTTATGACGCCACAGCAGGCCATATTGCTATCGATGACCAGCACATCGGGCATGTGACCCAAGCCAGCCTGCGCGACGCAGTCGGTATTGTACCTCAGGACACCGTGCTGTTTAACGACACCATCGCTTATAACATCCGTTACGGTAATCCCACCGCCAGCGACGCGCAGGTTATGCAGGCTGCGACTACCGCGAGTATTCACGAATTTATTATGACATTGCCCAAAGGTTACGAAACACGGGTAGGCGAACGCGGTCTGAAACTGTCCGGAGGCGAAAAACAACGCGTCGCTATCGCTCGCACCATCCTCAAAAACCCGCCCATACTTGTGCTTGACGAGGCTACCTCTGCCCTTGATATTAAAACAGAGCGAGAAATTCAGTCGGCGTTGCTGGAAGTCGCTAAAAATCGCACCACGCTGGTGATTGCCCACCGCCTGTCTACTATCGTCAATGCCGATGAAATTTTGGTGATGGAGCAGGGTCGCATTATCGAACGCGGGACACATAACGAGCTCGTTTCAAAAAATCAGCACTATGCGGATATGTGGCGCCGCCAAAAAGAAGCCGCCGATGAGATCGAGAAGATTCAGAGACTACTCGCCGGCGAATAAATCATTCCCACGCCCAACTAGCGTGCGCCTAGACGAAATTAATCGCCCTACGTTAAGGCCTGTTCAACAGACGGCGGATATGCGGCAGGGTATCTGTCGCCAGCATGCCTCGCTGGCCATCGACCGCGGCGGCATCACCAGCCAACGCATGGGTCGCTACCGCTAGCTGCGTCGCTTGCATGGCAGTCAGCCCCAGAGATTCAGCCTGAGCCAGCAAAGCAGCGATGATACCTGACAGGATGTCTCCCATTCCCGCGGTTGCCATCCCAGGATTGCCGTAAGGACACAGTGACAACTTTTCGCCATCGGCTACCAAACTGCCAACGCCTTTCAACACCACAACGCCACCATATTCAGATTGAATCCGCGCAATATCGGCAAAACGATCGATAGACCGCGTCGACCTGCCCAGCAAACGAGATGCCTCACCAGGGTGCGGGGTCAGCACCCAGCTATCTCTGCGTTCAGGGCGCTGCGCCAACAGATTCAGGCCGTCTGCATCGACAACCATGGATTGTGCGCTCTTGGTATCGGTTTCGATTACGTGGTCAAACAGCATTCTCGACCAGTCTGACTGGCCCAGCCCAGGGCCGAGCACAACCACTGAGGCGCGAGCCATCAAATCAGTTAGCTCTGATCCAGCCTGAATACCACGCACCATTAACTCAGGGCAACGGCCGAGTAGTGCCGTTGCATGGGTCGGGTGGGTTGCGACACTCACGAGTCCCGCCCCGGACCGCAATGCCGCCTCGGCACTCATCGCCACCGCGCCGCCCATACCCTGATCCCCACCAACCACCAGCACGTGACCGAAACGATTCTTGTGAGCGTTGCGCGGCCGTTTTGGCAGGGTTTTCAGCAGCGACGAGAAACGCAATTTTTCAGTGCTGCAGACAACCTGCTGTGAAATATCATCGGTCAAACCAAGCGGGTCGAAGACAATGTCACCGGCACAATCGGGTCCGTCCTCAGTGAACAAGCCGCGCTTTAGGCCCAAAAAAGTCACCGTCAGATCGGCACGAACAGCGTCGCCGAGTTTCACGCCCGTATCGGCACATAAGCCAGAAGGAATATCCACCGCCAGCACTGGCAGGCATAACTGGTTAAGACGCTGTATCAATTGACGATAAGCGGACCGCAATTCGCCCCGCACGCCAATGCCTAACAGCGCGTCAACAATCACATCAGCAGTTATTACCTCTTCGCTATCAAACGGCAGCGGGACGACACCCGCTTGCCTGCAATATTCAAAGGCGGCGCGGGCTGCTAAACTGCCCTTGGCAGGATCGCCTAGGATCCTGACACTTACTTGACAATGACGCTCGGCAAGTAAGCCCGCGATAACATAGCCATCGCCCGCATTGTTACCACCGCCACACATCACCCAGACATTTTTTGCTGCGGGCCAACGCGCCATCAACACGTCAACACAAGCTGAACCCGCCCGACGCATAAGCGTGGTCGCCGGCATACCCCCATCCTCAATAGCCAGTCGATCAAGCTCGCTGACATTGGCAGTGGTGTAGAGCTTGTCTGGTAAATTTTCAGTATTCACGTTGGATTAGCCATAGCTTTTCACAAACACCAATTATAAGGTAATAATGTTGCAAGAAGTCGACAATTGTTGGGCTCAAATCACAATATTGCCCAATCACAGAATGTAATTTCGCCATCCTCTTATGAAGTTTACGTGATGACAACCATACTGCCCACACACGCCCACACTGAGCCAGCGGATGATGCTTCAGCAGCCGATGCTGCGGTTTACCGTGCCCTTGGCGCGGAACTCAAAGGCTGGGCACTGGCATTGGGGTTTCAGGATGTCGGCGTTACTGATCTGGCGCTAGACGAACATGAAGACCACCTGCAACGCTGGCTCGATAAAGGCTATCAAGGCGAGATGGGCTACATGGCAGCCCACGGCAACATGCGCAGCCACCCCGAGCAGCTAGTGCCGGGCGCGATCCGAGCCATTACCCTGCGCATGGACTACCTGCCGCCAGACACTCAACCCCTGACCGTGCTCGCTTCCAGCGCCGACGCCTATGTAGCGCGCTATGCACTGGGCCGAGATTATCACAAGGTAATTCGGCAACGACTCGTGAAGCTCTGGGCAAAAATGCAGGACTATTTAGCCGAACATAACATTACGCATCATCACAGTCGGGTTTTCACCGACAGTGCACCGCTGCTCGAAAAAGCCTTGGCCGAGAAGTCAGGACTGGGCTGGATTGGCAAAAATACCCTGCTACTGAATCAATCCGCAGGCTCGTTGTTTTTTCTCGGTGAAATGCTGACAGACGTGCCTTTACCACTCACAACGCCGGCACCTGGCAATCATTGCGGGTCCTGCAACCGCTGCATCGACGTATGCCCCACTGCCGCTATCATTGCGCCGTACCAGCTAGATGCTCGGCGCTGCATTAGCTATCTAACAATCGAGCATCGCGGCAGTATTCCTGAGGAATTTCGCGCGGCCATCGGCAATCGAATCTTTGGTTGTGATGACTGCCAGCTGTTTTGTCCGTGGAACAAATTCGCCCAAGTCTCCGAGGTCGAGGATTTCACGCCTCGTAATGGTCTCGACAACGAGGCGCTGTTGACGCTATTTGCATGGACCGAAGCGGAGTTTTTAACACGTACGACGGGCTCAGCTATTCGTCGTACCGGCTACGAAGGTTGGCGACGCAACATCGCCATTGCGTTGGGAAACTGTGAGGGAGGCGCTGAGGTCACGGCAGCACTGACGGCCAGTCTGGTGAATGCCTCAGCCCTACTACGCGAACATGTCGAGTGGGCTTTGTCACATCTCGCCGATCGTCACAAAGACGCCATCGACTAAGACCAGCGCCTGTTGCGTTAAACGGCAGGTCGCAGTGCAACTTTTCAGGCCTTAAGCTCTGGATCTAACTGGAAAAATTGCGCTCGATAGATTTGTAACTCATCGATCGACTCGCGAATGTCATCCACAGCACGGTGAGCGCCCTGCTTCTTAACGGCTTGATGAACGTCGGGACGCCAGCGCACCGCCAACTCTTTGATCGTACTGACATCGATATTGCGATAGTGCAGATGGGCCTCAAGGGTCGGCATGTACTTGACCAAAAAGCGTCGATCCTGACTGATCGAATTGCCACACAAAGGTGATTGCCCAAGTTCCACATATTGCTGGATAAAAGCCAGCGTCTGCTGTTCCGCTTCTGTCTCACTGATGCCCTCGGCCTTGACGCGAGCAACGAGGCCGGATGCCGTATGATGGCTAGTGTTCCAGTCGTCCATAGCGTCTAGCAATGCCTGTGGCTGTGACACGTAGATTGCAGGACCCTCGGCGATAACGTTCAAAGAAGAATCGGTGATAATCGTCGCGATCTCCAAGATGCGCTCGACTTCTGGGTCTAAACCTGTCATCTCAAGGTCCATCCAGACTAAGTTTTCCGAATAATTCAACAGCTTTCCTTTGCATCACGCGTGCTTAATAGCCGGCCATAATAACTGAAAAACCCTCAGACGCGCAGAACGAAGTTTACCGGCAACACAAGGGCCTCACAATCAAGGTTGGCAGAAGCATACTGGCATCCTTTAGAATGGCCGCGCCTTACACTGGAACTGCCATGCTGCCGCTGATCATTGAACCCGCCGACCTGCTGTCCCACTTGCCTGGACGGGCCGATACCTATGCTGCGCACGCCGGCGGGGCTGACGGCGTCCTCATTGTCGACCTCTGCCAAGCCGGGTCCTATGCTACAGGTCATATTCCTGGCGCTGTATCGGTTGCTCCGATGGAACTGGTATCAGGTCAAGCTCCGGCCGTCGGCAAGTTACCCGACGAGCAGCGCCTGCAAGATTTACTCACGCGTATCGGTTATTCGCCCGAGCAACACATCATTGCCTATGACGATGAGGGCGGCGGCTGGGCCGGACGTTTTATTTGGACCCTCGATGTTTTGGGTCACAAAGCCGGTGCCAGCTACCTCAATGGCGGCTTGCCTGCCTGGATTGCCGCAGGCTACGCATTGAGCAGCAAGCATGCACCGGTGCGTGAGCCGCTGCCGGCGCCACCCAGCATCACCATCAACCCAGCCTTTATCGCGACAAAAGACGACATATTGGCCAGCCTTGATGACCCCAATACTGTGATCTGGGATGCGCGCAGTACCGAAGAATATCTGGGCCACAAACTGAACTCAAAGCGCGGCGGTCATATCCCGGGCGCCATTAGCCTCGATTGGTTACGCACGATGGACCCGGCACGACAACTGCGGATTCGCACAGATATTCAAACCACGCTGACCGACCTTGGCATTACGCCTGACAAACGTATCATCACTCACTGCCAGACACACCATCGTTCGGGTCTGACCTATCTCATTGGCAAACATCTAGGTTACGACATACGCGCCTACGACGGCTCTTGGTCGGAGTGGGGCAATGATGAAAGCCTACCGGTGGAAACCTCATGAGCAAATTATTTATTACTGTTCAACATTTAGTGCCTCAGCATTTGTTATCGCGGCTGGTGGGGTATGTCGCAGACTCCAAAGTTATCTGGATCAAGAACACCTTCATCAAGGTCATCATCAAAATCTTTAAGGTCAATATGGACGAGGCGGCATCAGCGGAGCTGGCCGACTACCCAAACTTTAATGCGTTTTTTTCGCGTCCACTCAAGCCTGGCTTACGCCCCATTGCGGGCTTGGTCAGCTCACCGGCCGACGGCAGCATTTCGGCCTGTGGCGACATTGATGGTAATCAAATCATTCAAGCCAAAGGACTGAACTACTCCGTCGAGAAACTTCTCGCCAATCAGGACGCTGGCATATTTCACAACGGCAGCTTCATCACGGTTTACTTGTCACCGAAAGACTACCATCGGGTCCATAATCCAGTCGCAGGCCAAATGTCCCACGGCACTTATGTGCCCGGAAAACTTTTCTCCGTTAACGATACCGCAGCGGCAAACATCCCCGATCTGTTTGCTGATAACGAGCGCTACGTCATGCGATTTGATACAGAGCTTGGTGCAGTGGCCGTGGTCATGGTTGGCGCCATGATCGTTGCTGGTATACAGACCGCTTGGCACGATGCGCCTTATCCGGCTGGCCAGTTTGATGAGGAGCATTTTGATCCCGCATTAGACATCGGCCAGGGAGACGAACTGGGCCGCTTCTTAATGGGCTCCACTGCCATTATTTTACTAGAACGTCGCGTCTCATGGCAGGTCGTCGCCGGCGATCTGGTTTCCATGGGCCAAGCGCTTGTGGCTAAAGATTAGTCGCGGTGAAACTGATGACCTGATCTATCTGGGTCCGCTGCGTGAGCAACATCAACAGACGATCAAAACCCACTGCAACACCAGCGCAGGCTGGCAACTCAGGCATCGCTGCCAGCAGCTTTTCGTCCAGATCAACCGCTGGCAAACGCCGACGCTGCCGCAAGGCATTGTTCCGAACCATTCTGACTCGCAACTCGACGCCATCCGTTAACTCGGCATAGCCATTCGCCAACTCACAACCAAGCCAATAAAGTTCGGCGCGCTCCGCCACAAGCTGCTGGGCAGCATTTTGGTGAAGTCTAGCAAGGGCAGCCTGAGAAGCAGGGAAATCAAAAACAAGGGTTGGCGCTTGCAGTTGCGGTTCGATACAGGCGGTGAAGAGCACGTCGAGATAGTCATTACGTGTCGCCTCATCATCAAGCTCGCTGATGTGCTCTGTCGCTACTTGCCTGCCTGCAGCCAACTGCCGAAGGCTGAACAGGTCGGCGCCATGAGGGTCAATGTCAAAATGGTGCTTGAACAAGCTGGCATAAGTCACACGACTGACCGGCGGCAGGTCTGTGTTGAATAGCGCGGCACCCGCCATCAACAAATCAACGAGTTCATCCATCAGCAACGTCAAACTAAACCCCGGCCGATACCACTCCAGCATCGTAAATTCGATATTATGCCGGGGACCACTTTCCAGACCGCGGAACACCGGTCCTAGCTGATAAATAGCACCACTACCTGACGCCAACAAACGCTTCATGGCGTATTCAGGGGAGGTTTGCAGAAAATAACGATGTTTTTCGCTGGCGACTACTAGGTTCTGCAGATGCACGTCCGAGACACCGCTCCCACCTAGCACCGGTGTCGCCACTTCCAACACCTGGCGCTGATGAAAGAAATCTCTGGTTAGGCGCAACAGCTGCCCTCGGTGCTGCAAAGCAAGCAGTGAGGTTGACGCCCGCCAGTCCATCAATCAATCAACTCTTTACACGGTTCTGGTATTCACCGGTACGCGTATCCACACGCACCACCTCACCGATATTAATAAACAAGGGGACTTTGACCACAGCACCGGTGCTCAACGTAGCCGGCTTAGTGCCGCCTTGCGCGGTATCGCCCTTTAGGCCTGGGTCGGTGTCAACAATTTCAAGCTCAACAAAATTCGGCGGAGTCACTGCTATCGGCGCCTCATCCCACAGTGTTACCAAATAACTATTCTGTTCTTTTAACCAGCTTAAGCAATCGGTTACCGCCGCTTTGTCAGCCGCTAACTGCTCAAAACTGCCATCGGTCTTCATGAAGTGCCAGTATTCGCCGTCGCAGTACATATATTCCATATCGATTTCGAGCACATCGGCACCTTCCAAAGATTCTCCCGATTTAAAAGTGCGCTCCCAGACTCGACCCGATTTCAGATTTCGTAGCTTGACCCTACTGAAAGCTTGACCTTTGCCAGGTTTGACAAATTCGTTCTCGACAATGGAGCAGGGGTCACCCTCGAGCATAACCTTGAGCCCGGATTTGAATTCATTGGTAGAAAAGCTCGCCATCAATTACTCTCTTTTGTTTTATGCGAAAACACCTATGATACCGCTAACAGACACCAGTTGGCAGACTCAATCCTGGCAACAACTACTGAAAAGTGCCATTACCGAGCCGATACATTTAGCACGCATCCTTGGGATTGAACTAGAAACTGAACTTGATATCGCTGCGGCGGATGCAATCGCGTTTCCGTTGCTGGTGCCGTGGCCATATCTGGCACGGATCAAACGGGGTGACCGACAGGACCCCTTGCTGCTGCAGGTACTACCTCAGGCTGCCGAAACTTTGACGGTACCGGGTTATGAGCTTGACCCACTACAGGAACTGACCCAGTCCCCCGTCCCGGGCTTAATACAGAAATACCATGGTCGGGTACTGGTGGTTGCAACCGGCGCCTGCGGCATCAATTGTCGCTATTGCTTCAGGCGCCACTTTCCCTATGCGGACTTTCAGCCTGACCAGGCTGATTGGGATCGCATCATCGAGAGCGTCAGCGCTGACACCAGCGTTGAAGAAGTTATTCTCAGCGGCGGCGACCCGTTGTTACTCAACGACCGCCAGTTAGCCAAAATAGCTGAGCGCCTCAGCCAGATTCCTCACGTTCGTACCCTGCGATTACATACTCGGCTGCCGATCGTAATCCCGCAAAGAATTGACAGTGCACTACTCGCCTGGGTAAACGCCTGTGACCTGAACATCGTCATGGTCGTGCATTCCAACCACGCTAACGAAATCGACCCGTTAGTCACCGACGCCATGACAAAGTTGCGTAGCGCCGGTGTAACCTTGCTGAACCAGAGCGTCCTGCTGCGGGGTGTCAACGATCGAGTAGAAGACTTGGTGGCATTATCGCGCGCGTTGTTTCAAGCCGGGGTACTGCCGTATTATCTGCATGTTCTCGATCCGGTGGCCGGCGCCGCACATTTTGACCTGCCGGAAATTCAGGCTCAGGCCTTGATGGCTGGAGTTGCTAAACTTTTACCCGGTTACTTGGTGCCCAAGTTGGCCCGAGAAATTCCCGGCGAAGCATCAAAGACCCAACTGGCTTTTCCAGCCATGGCCTGATTGCGCACATCTACATACCGTCTAAGCTTATCTGGTATAGTGGCCGCGGTCTTAGGGAACTTGATACATGAACAGGAACAGCCCCATCCGACTGTTGATTCTGGAAGATTCTCAGAATCGTGCGGAGGAACTCATCGTCTTGCTGCGCACCGCAGGCAGAGCGACGCGTGCGCACCTGTTAGAGTCCGAGGCCGACCTGATGCAAAAGCTCGGAGAACAGAGCTGGGACCTTTGCCTGTCGCGCCAGCAGATTTCTGTTCTGTCAATTGAACAGATCATTCGACAGGTCAAGAGTCTGGACAAAGATGTGCCTGTCATCATGCTCGCTGATGATCAAGACCCTGCCTCGATAACTGTTGGCATGAAATTAGGCGCCCTAGATGTCTCTCTTGCCGATGATGACGAGCGGCTATTGCTCATCATTGAACGCGAGTTGAGTAACCTAGACAATCGACGAGCGCGCCGTAAAGCTGAAGTCGACCTCCGAGAAATAGATCGCCGCAACCAGCTCCTGCTCGACAGCTCTACTGCCGCCATAGCCTACGTCCACGAGGGCATGCATATCTACACCAACCGAGCCTACGCAGAACTGTTCGGCTATGACGATCCAGATGACTTTGCAGGTATTCCCGTCATCGACCTTATCGCAAGCGAGGATCAAGAAAAATTTAAGGCCTTTCTGAAGAACTTTTCAGAGAGTCAGGAGCACGGGGTAGACTTTTCCTGTGTCGCCAGTGATGACTCACGCATTCTCGCCAGCCTGTCACTGTCAGCAGCGACCTACGATAGCGAAGGCTGCACTCAAATGATCTTCCGCGCGATGACTGATGATTCGGAATATGAGGATCGCATTCGTGAAATCTCCAGCCAAGACTTGTTAACGGGCTTATATAACCGATCATTTTTCCTTGAACAACTCGAGGCCGCGGTTGATTTAGCGAGCAATGGCCAGCAAGGCTTTGTTCTGTTTTATATTACGGTAGATGACTTCGCCCGAGTCCGAGCGGACGCAGGCATCTCAAATGCCGACCTTGTACTAGGAGATTTGGCAGCCCTGCTCCGAGAACATATCGACCCAGCACACATAATGGCCAGATTTGGCGACGATGAGTTTACTTTGCTGTTCAAAAGCGCCGACAAAGAGGTTGCTTCGGCGCTCGCCGAGGAACTGCGCGCGTTAGTCGAGGGACATCTATGTGAGATCGCCGGCAAATCTTTTCAGCTAACGATAAGTACCGGTTTGTCCTTAATTAGCGAAAACACGCCCACTGGTGAAGAAATTATCTCTAGGGCGCACAAGGCTTGCGCAGCTATAGGAAATGGTAATGGCGTCAATTTCTTTCAAGCCGAGCAGGTTAAAGTTGGCGACGCCGGTAAAGCCCTCACCAGCGAGCACATCAAACAGCTGGTGCGAGATGCCATTGCCGGCAATGCGTTCCGCCTGATGTTCCAGCCTATTATTAGCTTGCACGGCGATGATGACGAGCAATTTGAAGTGCTCCTAAGGCTACTTGATGATGACGATAATGAGCTGTCGCCAGCGCAATTTTTAGGCCCTGCTGAGGATGCCGGCTTACTCGAAAAGCTTGATCGCTGGGTTATCCTGCAATCTATCAAAATGCTCAGCGTGCACCGATCTGAAGGGAGCAAAGCTCGCTTATTTGTGAACGTCACCCATTGTTCAATGGCGGACTCTACGTTCCTACCGTGGATCAGCGTTGCGCTTAAGGCGGCGCGCCTACCCAGCGATGCCATCATTTTTCAAATACATGAAAACGACGCGACCTCCTACATTAAGCATGCGACTAAATTTTGCCAAGGGTTGAGCGAACTACATTGCAAGACGTCGATTAATCACTTCGGTTGCTCACTGAACCCCTTCAACCTGCTTAAACACCTGACGCCTGATTATGTCAAACTAGACGGTTCTTTCGCCCAGCAGATTGAAGACAACGAAGAGAAACAAAAAGACTTAATCGATATGGTCAAATCACTGCAGTCAACCGGTGTGCTCACCGCGATATCAGGCGTTGAAAGCCCCGCAGTCTTGTCTACTCTGTGGCAGGCTGGGGTAAACTTTATCCAAGGTTATTATATATCGTCACCGCTGGAGAATATGGATTACGACTTTGCCAACGAAGATGTATAGATGCGAAAAAACACACGCCCCTAAATAGCGTCTGGGGAAGTCACCATTATTGCTCCTTACCTGCATCCCGATCACGAATTCCCATCAAATATAAAATGCTGTCGAGCCCCAGCGTCGATATGGCCTGTTCAGCATTCTCACGCACAATGGGTTTCGCATGGAAAGCAATCCCCAAACCAGCGATTGCAAGCATCGCTAAATCATTGGCGCCATCACCAACGGCAATTACCTGCTGCAAAGAAATATTCTCTTGCTCTGCAAGGGATCTTAATAACAGCGCCTTGCGGTCGGCATCGACAATGGGTTCGTTCACTTTCCCAGTAAGCTTACCGTCCCTAATTTCCAATTCGTTTGCATAAACATAATCGACACCCAGCTTTTGCTGTAGCACATGGCCAAAGTAGGAAAAACCACCAGACAGGATTGCGGTCTTGTAGCCTAACCGTTTGAGTATCGCAAAAAGGTGTTCAACACCTTCCATCAATGGCAATTTATCCGCCACTTCTGCGAGGCTGGACTCAGGTAATCCGGCCAATAAACTCACCCGTTGACGCAGGCTCGCTTTGAAGTCCAGATCACCTCGCATGGCACTTTCCGTGACTGCACTGACTTCCGCATGAACGCCAGCCAAATGGGCCAACTCGTCAATTACCTCAGTTGATATTAGCGTCGAGTCCATATCGAAACAGATAAGCCGCCGGTTACGCCTGTACAGACCGTCTTCTTGAACAGCAATATCAATATCCAGCTCACTACAAACACGCATCAACTGCGATCGAAACAAAGCAGTGTCAGCTACTTCACCCTTGAGCGAAAATTCAACGCAGGCTTTGGTCTTAGCTTCTGGGTGCCCGAGTGGGACTCGACCTGATAGACGGACGATACTGTCGATATTCAACTCATTCTCAGCGATGACGCGTGCCACTTTAGCGATGTGCGTTGCCTTGATACGCCGCGCTAATAACGTCAGAATAAATCGTGATCGACCCTGCAGCCCAACCCAGTCATCGTAGCTCGTTTCGTCCACGGCAGAAAACTTGATATTGACGCCTAACGCATGGGCTTGAAATAAAACTTCCTTTAGAATTGGCTCCGGAGGGCCGGGAATATTGATCAAAATACCCAGTGATAAGTGGTTGTGAATAACTGCCTGACCTACATCTAGCACGTCCACATCAAACTGCGCCAACAGCTCAGTGATTGCGGCCGTTACTCCGGGCTTGTCCTCACCGGATATATTAATAAGCACCAGCTCCGTCACAGTCTTGTCCATGGCTAAAAATCGTCAACATTATCGGGCTTCGTCTATCGAAATACAAAACAAAGCGAAATCTCCCTTTCAACATTCAGTTATAATGACTTTTTTATTTAGTTTCATTTTTTCTCTCATGAATGCTTTCGCATGAACGGTCTCTCATGAATCGCAGAAAACTCAGAGCTACCTTGCTTGTTCTACTGCCAGTCCTACTGAGCGCGCTTGCGAGTATCTGGCTGACAACCCAACATATGCAGACGTCGCTGAATCACCAAGGTGAGCACTTCGGCAACTCTGTTGCTGATCAATTATCCCAATCGCTGACAGACTATCTTGTCAACGAAGATATTCTGAGCTTGAACGTGGTGTTGAATCAGTTGGTGGCTCAAGGCAATTTTGACTTTGCCTCTATCTACAGCGCTGACAACCGCTTGCTAGCACAGGCCGGCAGAACTCCGAGTGCTGATTCAGCACGCATGTTTACCCGAGATATTACTTGGCAGAACGCCAGCATGGGATACCTTCAGATAGGTCTTGGCAGCCAAGCCATCGATGAACCGGTGCACAAAACACTGCTACTGATTTTATGCCTGCACTTACTGATTGGCATGCTGACAGGACTGTCAGTATGGTTTTACGGTGATTTGATCTATCTGTGGATTGCGTTGCCAGCGGAACGAAGCCAAGCCACACGCCCAGATCTTTGGCGCGATATCCACTCAACAGACGCCGAGCAACCGCCGCTAATATCAACAATCGCCGAATCTGCTACTCACGTTGCGAAGCCAATAGTGATGGTCGCCAAATTGCTACCCGCTCGCCTGCTACCCGACCATATACAGCGTATTAAGAAGGCCCTTTCACTTTATGGTGGCGAACTAGCGCCCCTCGAGAGTGACAATATGGTCATTACCTTCAGCCGAGATGACGCAACCTATCAAGCGATCTGCAGCGCACTGTTATTGCTAGAGATGTTTCGTATCATTGACTCACCTATCAGGCTAAACGTCGCGCTCGATATTGCGAGCCAACCTTCCGACAGAACCGTTAACGCCCTAAAGGATGCTCGCAAGCACTCTAGTTATCTGGCCTCTATGGCTGACAACAAACTGCTAGTCAGCGTTCAAGTCTTCAACCAGATCGACACGCCCGAGCGCTACGTGGTCCACCCTTATCAAAGCGCATTGAGCCCAGACGGTCAGGTCTTTGAGGTGAAAGCACTTGATGTTGATCATCAGCGCCTGATCCAAAGCCAGGCGAAACAATTTTTACAACAGCGGTAGAGTGCCTTGTTGAATGCCGTAAGCCGGGGCTAGTAGCCGTCAAGGATTACCCCTGAGCAATTCAACACTATCGACTTTTTGAAAACCACGGGGCAGCTTTAATCCACGACGTGCCCGTTCACCACGATAATGTTCAAGGTCAGTAAACTTGAGGCTGATATGGCGCTTACCCGATTGCACCACCAGGCTGTCATTCGGTGTGAGCACCAGTAGATGACCCATATATTCTAACCTGTCGGTCAGTCTAGCTTTTGGGATATTCATAATCTTGACACCTTTACCGCGTGCCAGAACAGGCAACTCAGCGATAGGGAAGATCAACAACCGACCTTCATTGCTAATCGCCGCCACGTAATCGGCTGCCATGTCAGCAATCCGCTGCGGTTGCAGCACGACGCCACCGGCGGGCACGCTGATCACCGACTTGCCCGCCTTGTTCTTAGATTGCAGATCACTCAGGCTCGCAACAAAGCCATAACCAGCATCACTTGCCAACAAATACTGCTGCGACAGATCTCCTGTAATCATTCCTGTAAAGTGCGCACCAGACGGCGGGTTAGTCCGCCCACTCAGGGGTTCACCCTGACCCCGCGCTGAGGGAAGTGTATGGGCCGCTAGCGTATAAGCCCGCCCTGTCGAATCTAAGAAAATGACGTCCTCGTTGGAGCGGCCTGGCAAGGCCATAAAGAAACTGTCTCCGGAGCGATAACTCAATTCGGCCGCATCAACATCATGGCCACGAGCGGCCCTGATCCAGCCTTTTTCTGAGAGCACGATAGTCACTGGTTCGATCGACAATATATCTTTGTCGCTGAACGCTTGCGCCTCGTTGCGTGTCACGATCGGTGACATACGCGCATCACCAAAACTCTCGGCATCGCGAACCAGCTCCTTTTTCACTAGGGTTTTCAGACGCGTCGTAGAGCCTAGCGTCTTTTCAATACCAGCCCGCTCGGCATCAAGCTCCGCTTGCTCACCCTTTATCTTTTGCTCCTCTAGCTTCGCTAATTGACGCAGGCGTAGATCTAAAATAGCGTCCGCCTGAATATCCGACAGCGCGAACCGGCTCATCAGTTCCATCTTAGGCTTGTCTTGGGTTCTGATAATATGGATGACCTCGTCCAAATTCAGATACGCAATCAGCAATCCTTCAAGAATATGCAAACGCGCTAGAATCTTTTCAAGCCGGTAATTCAGCCGTCTGACCACGGTATCTGTACGGAATGTTAACCACTCTGACAACAGAACATTTAGAGGCTTGACCTTCGGTCGACCATCGAGACCAATCAAGTTGAAGTTAACCCGGTGTGTACGCTCCAGATCCGTAGTCGCGAACAAGTGCGCCATCAACGCTGGGACATCAATGCGATTGGAACGCGGCACAATGACAATACGCGTTGGGTTTTCGTGGTCAGATTCATCACGCAGGTCAACAACCATGGGTAATTTCTTCGCCTGCATCTGCGCCGCTATTTGTTCAAGAATCTTGGTCCCCGATACCTGAAACGGAATCGCGGTGATCACAATATCGCCATCTTCCTCTTCGTATACAGCGCGGGTGCGAATAGCACCACGCCCCGTGGAATAGATCTGGCGGATATCCGCCGCACTGGAAATAATTTCTGCATGGGTCGGGAAGTCCGGACCTTTGATATGCTCGCACAAATCTTCCACCGTCGCTTTCGGCTGATCAAGCAGACGAATGCACGCGCTAACCACTTCCTTGACATTATGAGGAGGAATGTCAGTCGCCATTCCGACAGCAATACCACTGCCCCCATTTAACAAAATATTCGGCAGACGGGCCGGTAACAGCGTGGGCTCATCCATAGTGCCATCAAAATTTGGCGAAAAGTCGACAGTTCCCTGACCCAACTCTTCAAGCAACACCGCGGCGTATTTGGTCAGCCGAGATTCCGTATAACGCATAGCCGCAAAGGACTTGGGGTCATCAGGCGAGCCCCAATTGCCTTGGCCATCGACCAGCGGATATCGATAGGAAAACGGCTGTGCCATAAGCACCATGGCCTCATAGCTAGCGCTGTCTCCATGCGGGTGGTACTTACCAATCACATCGCCGACGGTGCGCGCCGACTTCATAAACTTCGCATCAGCCGACAGGCGCAACTCAGACATGGCATAAACGATGCGGCGCTGGACAGGTTTAAGACCGTCGCCAATATGCGGCAGCGCCCGGTCGTTGATGACATACATGGCATAATTGAGGTAAGCACCCTCGGTGAATTCCGTCAGAGAAATCGTTTCTGTGGTTGCCGATTCGAGGGGTTCTGTCATGAGTTAATTCGCTTGTATTGCATTGCGTGTATTGCATTGCATTAATTGCATTGCATGGAGGTCTTACCAGGTAGGCAACAACTGGCAGTTCATCGCTATTAATGGATCGGGTGATTTACACCAGTTCTGCCTGATCACCTTTGGCTTCCAGCCAGATTTTACGATCACCGGCGCGCTTTTTAGACAACAACATATCCAGGGTATCTTCTACCAGCGTACCAGGGTCCATGGTCAGTTGTACCAGCCGCCGGGTCGCCTCGGCCATGGCGGTCTCACGTAGCTGCAAGGGGTTCATCTCACCGAGACCTTTAAAGCGTTGAACACTGACTTTACCTTTCTTCTTCTCCGCAGCAATCAAATCGAGAATCCCGCGGCGCTCGGCCTCATCGAGGGCATAGAAGACTTCCTTGCCTACGTCGATCCGATACAAAGGCGGCATGGCGACATAAACATGACCGGCGCGCACCAGCGCCGGATAGTGTTTAACAAACAGGGCTATAAGTAGGCTAGCAATGTGCAACCCATCGGAGTCAGCGTCGGCCAGAATACATACCTTGCCATAGCGCAGTGCCGAGAGATCCTCTGCGCCCGGATCAATGCCCAGAGCCACAGAAATATCATGCACTTCTTGGGAGCCAAGAATTTCGCCGGAATCGATTTCCCAAGTGTTCAGAATTTTGCCCCGCAAAGGCATGATCGCCTGCGTCACCCGATCCCGGGCCTGCTTGGCAGAGCCTCCCGCCGAATCGCCTTCCACTAGAAACAGCTCGCCTTGCATCGCATCTTGGCAGGAGCAGTCAGCGAGCTTGCCTGGCAGAGCGGGACCAGCTGTGACCTTTTTACGGATCACTTTCTTACCGGCACGCAAACGTGCTTGGGCATTACTGATGGCCAACTCAGCCAAGGCCTCGGCGTCTGCGGTATGCTGATTAAGCCACAGGCTAAAACTGTCTTTAACAACGCCACCGATAAAAGTAGCGGCTTGGCGTGAATTCAAGCGCTCTTTAGTTTGCCCAGAAAACTGCGGGTCCAGCAGCTTGGCTGACAGCACATAACTGCACCGATCCCAGATGTCCTCAGCGGACAGTTTGATACCACGGGGTACCAAATTACGAAATTCACAAAACTCCCGCAGGGCTTCGAGCAGACCACCGCGCAGGCCATTAACATGCGTACCACCTTGGGCCGTGGGGATCAAATTAACATAGCTTTCTGTAATCAGATCGCCCCCTTCCGGCAGCCACTGAACAGCCCAGTCTACAGCTTCTTCGTTACCGGCGATGGCGCCCATAAACGGCTCTGCTGGCAATACCGTGAAGCCCTCCAACTCATCCATCAGGTAATCTTTTAGACCTGCTTCATAAAACCACTCGAACTGCTGCTCATCAGGATTAGTGGCCGTTTCATCAGTGAAGAATACCCGCAACCCCGGGCATAGCACCGCCTTTGCACGCAACAAATGCTTCATGCGGCTGACCGAGAACTTCGGTGAATCAAAATATACGGGGTTTGGGTGGAAGCTAATAAGGGTGCCAGTGTTACGCTTACCGATGGTGTCACGCACGGCCAGATTAGACACCTTGATGCCATCCTTGAACGCCATATGATGGAGCTGACCTTCACGCTTGATAAAGATCTCGAAGCTATCCGACAGGGCGTTGACCACGGAGACGCCGACGCCATGTAAGCCGCCAGAGAATTTGTAATTGTCGCTGTTAAATTTTGCGCCAGAGTGCAGACGCGTCAGTATAAGCTCAACACCCGGCAGCTTTTCCTTTTTGTGCAGGTCTACGGGCATACCGCGCCCATTATCGCCGACGGCCATGAAGCCGTCTTTGCGCAGAGTCACACGAATTTCTGTGGCGTAGCCCTCCAAGGCCTCATCGACACTATTGTCGATAACTTCTTGGGCGAGATGATTTGGACGCGAGGTGTCGGTGTACATGCCCGGTCGTTTCTTGACCGGATCGAGGCCTTCTAAAACTTCAATGGAGTCTGCGCTATAACTCTTAATTGCCATACTGCCCTGTTAACGTCGATAGTCAGATAGTCGAGTTTTACAAACCATGTCCGCTCAAAAAGCGCAGCCAAGGGTTGCAAGACATCCCGTGCGTCGGCCACTCATCAGACTGACCATGCATGGCGGCAGATTATAACCACATGCGGGGAGGTTTTCTCAGGATTTTAGCGAGCCATCAGGAACACCGGGTACGACACGCTCGTCGGCACCCTCAACGTCGCTAGATGTCACGTAATTATTAGCGCTACTAACTTCGCCGTCAACAAACACCGGTGCCAGAGAATGGCCGTGTTCGATGCAAAATGTCAGAAGCTCACCAAAAAAACGATTAATCTGGGACTTCTCGTCAGGCTGGAACATATCAGGATTAGGCGTCTGATAACGATACTTGAAGTTTCTGTGGCGTTCGAAACCAGTCACCTCAGCCGACTTAATATCGTGATAGATACGCACTTCCAACACCGGCCACTTAACCCAGGGTCGATCTTCATCACTGCGCACCAGCACTGATAACATGGTGGTGTAGGGACATCGCTCGCGGATCTCCATACGCACCAATGTGCCATCTTCTGTCGTGCCCTGTACCCCGAACTCGCGGGATTCAAATTCTTTCATGCACGGAAACAGGCGCAATAGCCGAATGTAATTAGCATCACATTCAGCCATGTCCGACACCAAGTCCGGCACATATCTGCGTGTTCTTCGACCTACCATGACGTTGTAATTACCTTCTCAAAAAATGAAATGCGCTGCATAAAAATTGCTAGCAACGCTTTATTAAATTTGTGCCACATACCGCTCATCATAGCCATCAGACGCGGCACAGACCAAGCTCAAAAGCCTACCATAAAAACGCTCAGGCTTTGCGGTGACACTTAACGCGTTACAGCATGCCTCAGAATTACTAACACGTACGGTGCTTGTCGAATTGTAGACCATGCCCCCGGCGCTGAAGGCATCTTTCGGCCACGTATACCTAGCCAACTGAACGCGGCGGCTCGGGCTGCGTTTGTTGCGGTGAGAACTGAGCCACAATCAACCCCTGCGTCAACGCCAGTGCGCCACGGTTGGCTATGACTGTTCGCTGCGCTGCCTCGCCAACAGACACTCGCAAGTCCTCTTGCGCGCACAGCGCATCAAGAATAGTTACAAGCTCCATGCCTGAGTCGGCCCGACGTAATCCACCGTCTTGAATAAAAATATCGGTGATATCACTGATGTGGCTTAAATAAGACCCCATTACCACCGGCTTGCCTAAGCTCGCGGGCTCCATGGGGTTATGGCCGCCCACATCGACCAGACTGCCACCGACAAACGCAATATCTGCGCAGGCATACAGATACAGCAACTCGCCCATGGTATCCAACAGATAAACCTGGGTATCGGCCGCGCACGCCTCGTCAAGACTGCGCCGCCGAATGCGCAGACCGGCCGCCTCACAAATCATCATCACCTGATCGGCACGATGAGTATGTCTTGGTGCCAACACCAACAACCAGTCAGGCTGCCGTGCCATGACCGGCAACATAGCGGCGATCAGCAGGTCTTCCTCACCTGCATGGGTGCTACCGGCCGCCACCACGTGGCGGTCACCGAGCAACAGCTGAAATTCTGCTGTCTTGGCCTCGAGATCCGGGGCTCGTGGGGCGTCAAACTTAATGCTGCCGGTGACGTGCAGACTAGCCCGATCGAGACCCAGACCCACAAATCGCTCGCCCTGTTCCTGACTCTGCACAGCCACAGCGTCCAAATTTCGCATCATGGCATGTGCTAGGTTGTTGATCCGCTTGTAACCCGCTGCACTATGCGCAGACAAACGGGCATTGACCAGCAAAGTCTTGACCCCTGCTGCGTGTGAGTAATGCAACATATTAGGCCACAACTCTGTATCGATGATTACCAGTACCCGTGGCCGCGCCCGGCGCAAAAAACGCTGCACAGCACCCGGCATATCATAGGGCGCATAACAATTGGTGACCGCGTCACCCAACAGACGCTCCACCTGCTGGCGACCAGTAGGCGTCATATTTGTGACCAAGACCGAATACCCCTGCGCCAGCAATCCCTGAATTAACGGCACGGCAGCGATACTCTCACCAGCCGAAACTGCATGCACCCAAACCCGATTGTCGCTACTGCGTTCTGCTTGACAGAGAACGGGACAAAAACCAAAACGCTGGGCAATATTCTCACGATAACGCGGTTCTTTTAGCGAGCGCCAGCCGACGCGCAACATCACCAAAGGAATCAGGAGATAAAACAACAAGCTGTAAAAAAATCTGCTCAACGCACCAATCCGCCTACCAATCTGCCTAAATTAGGTCACGAGGATATCGGGAAACAGGCACTTAAACCACTCGGCCTGTTTTTACCTGAGGAGGGCACCTATAATGGCCTACTATCGAGAGCGAGGCGGCTAGAGCCGACCCTGAGCATCAGGATCGTAATAGACGTTAATCACTGTGTTTATCATCATGTGTAACGAGGCAAACAATCTATGGCAGCCGAGCCAAAACACACCCAAATTGCCATCATAGGTGGTGGAATAAGCGGCCTATGGATGATGAATGTTCTAGGAAACTTAGGCTTTGCCGTCACTTTGTTTGAACGTCAAGAGCTGGGTCATGCCCAGACATTTGCTTCTCAAGGCATGATTCACGGCGGTATCAAGTATGCACTCGGCGGATTTACCACGCCAGCATCCGAATCCATCTCCAGCATGCCCGGCGTCTGGCGAGATTGCCTGGCAGGCGCTGGTCCACTGCCACTGAAACAGGTGCAAACCTTGTCCGATGCTTACTATCTGTTTTCTGACGGCAGTCTTGGATCGCGGGTCACCGCATTTTTTGGCAGCAAGTCAGTGCGCGGTCGCGTCACCGCCATGCCGCCATCAGATTATCCACCGCTGTTCGCTAACCCCGGATTTAGCGGCAACCTGTATAAGCTTCTTGATATCGTGGTAGACACTCCCGCGCTCATTCAAGCACTGGTAGCGCCCTATAAAAAACATATCTATCACAGTCGTGTCAATCTGCTGCGCGGGCTTGACGGCGCAGTGACAGCAATCGATACAGGGCAAGGGCTGGTCACAGCAGATTGCTATGTGTTGGCTGCGGGCAGCGGTAACGAAGCGTTGCTGGCAGGAACTCAGAGCGCTGTACGGATGCAGCGTCGCCCGCTGCAGCAAGTCATGGTCAAGGGCAAACTACCGCTGGCCTATGCCCACGGCGTGAGCCTGCGCACGGCCGCCAAACCCCGAGTCACCATGACCACTCACCCTATGGATGACGGCGAACAGGTCTGGTATCTGGGTGGCCAACTCGCTGAAGACGGCGTGGGGCGAACTGCCGGCGAACAAATCGATCAGGCGAAGCGCGAACTCAGCGATCTATTTCCTTGGGTAGATCTAAATGGCTGCCAGTGGAGCACGCTAAATATTGATCGTGCCGAGCCAGCCAACGACCTACAGCGCCCCGACACGCCATTCTGCCAACGTGACGGCAATAGTATTGTTTGCTGGCCAACAAAACTGACACTGACACCCATGCTCGCCGACCAGATAACGGCATTGGTCGTGGCTCAACTGCAGCCTACGCGCCAACCCGGCCCTGAATTGTCGTTACCCACAGCGCGTATCAGCAAAACACCCTGGGAGATGGCGTTTTGAGCCACTTGACCCCAAACCCCGCCCCCAAGTCTGGGCACAAATTTAACACCCAGCAATGGCGCTCACTTGGCCAGACCGGTCTTTTGGTGTCACCCCTCGGGCTTGGCACCGTGAAGCTGGGACGCAATACCGGCGTGAAATATCCGCAAGCCTTCGATCTTCCGGATGATGCGCAAGTCGAGACACTGCTGTCGACCGCCAAAGACTGCGGTATTAACCTTATCGATACAGCCCCAGCCTATGGCATCAGTGAGCAACGCTTAGGTCACTTGCTACCAGGGCCACGAACAGACTGGGTTATTTGCACAAAAGTGGGAGAAACATTTTACAACCAGCAGTCACGTTACGACTTCACGCGCGAGGCTACCCGAGCAAGCCTCGCGCAAAGCCTGCGCCTGCTAGGCACCGATTACCTCGATATTGTGTTGGTACATTGCCCTGATGAAGACCTGCACTGCTTGCAGCACACAGACGTGCTGGCTGAATTGGCGCGCTGGCAACAACGGGGACACATCCGTGCGATCGGCGCCTCGACCAAAACAGTTGCAGCCGGTCTTTTTGCGCTGGATGTGGCCGATATCGCGATGGTGACTTTCAACCCCGCCGATCAGAGCCAATTACCCGTGATGGCGCACGCTCAGGCACTCGGCAAAAACGTGTTACTGAAGAAAGTTTTGGCTTCTGGCCACTTGATGGCGAGCGCACCGGAGACAGCCGAAACAAACCCTATCGCGCTGGCGCTAGACCAGCCCAGTGTCGCCAGCGCTATCATTGGCACCACGGATCCGGGACATCTAAAGGACAATGTCAGGGACGCGATCAGCCCATAGCCGCTGGCCGACGAGTAGCACCAAATGTGCTGAGTCGCTCCTTGAGAAATGCAGCCACCGTCCTTGCACCCTCACAAATTACGAATTTTCTCAACCAGAGCGGTTGTAGAAAGATCAGGAACTAGGCTCAACACCGCCACCTCACCACCATAAGCACGCACCAATTCCCCACCAACCACCTGCTCAATACCATAATCGCCGCCCTTCACCAGCACATCAGGTCGCAGCGCCTCCAATAGCCGCACAGGCGTGTCTTCTTCAAACGACACCACCCAGTCAACAGCCGACAGCCCTGCCAACATCGCCAGACGCCGCGAGACAGCATTAATAGGCCGTCCCTCGCCCTTCAAGCGATGGACACTAGCATCGCCATTAATAGCGACAACCAAACGGTCACCACGCTGCCGCGCTTCCGTCAGATAATCCACATGACCTGTATGCAAAATGTCAAAACAGCCATTTGTAAAGACAATGCGTTCACCTCGCGCCTGTGCCTCAGCGGCAGCAAGCAGCAATTGCTCCTCACTCAGGATGCCCCGCTCAAAGCTCTGGTCTCGACTCAATTCGAGACGCAGCTCAGGGCCGCTAACGCTGACGATGCCAAGTTTACTCACCGCAATACCGGCCGCCACATTAGCCATCGCCACCGCGTCATTCATAGTCTCACCAGCAGACAGAGCGGCACCCAGCGTCGCCACAACCGTATCGCCAGCACCACTTAAATCATAAACTTCACGCTTGCGAGCCGGCAAATGCAGCGGCGACTGATCTTTTTGTACCAGAATCAGACCATCACTGTCGCGTGTTACCAGAATCGCTTGAAAGCCCAGTCGGGCAATCAACTCACGGCATTTAGCCACTAATTCAGCATCATTGGCCCAAGCGCCTACTGCCTTTAGAAATTCACTACGATTCGGTTTGATGATGGTTGCACCGGCATAGAGTGCAAAATCCTTGTGCTTAGGATCGACAAGAATCGTTTTATTCGCCGCCCGGGCCGGCTGAATAAAGGCCTGTGGATCGCTGATCACGCCCTTATCATAGTCCGACAGAATAACCACATCGGTATTCTGCAATGCCGCCAGAAAACCCGGCAACATCGATGCCGCAGCAAGAGGCTTGATGTCCTCGAAATCAGCACGTACCAACTGCTGCCCATGACTCACTAGTCGAAGCTTGGTCACCGTCGGATAATCAGCTTGCTCAACGGTACGATCAACAATCCCAGCCGAACCTAGCTTGGCTTTTAAAATGGCACCGGACTCATCGATGCCCAGCACCGCTACCAAACTAGAGCTGGCCCCCAGCGCCGCTACGTTGAGAGCGACGTTAGCAGCACCGCCGAGCCGGTCCTCACGGCCTTTAACATCGATAACCGGTACAGGTGCCTCAGCCGAAATTCGCGTGGTGTTGCCATGCCAGTAGCGATCCAGCATAGCGTCACCCAGGGTCAGGACACGGGCGTGATCAAATCGGGGTAATTTCATGGGGCCTCCACTCGTCTTGGCATGTTCCGGCTTTTTTCGTCTTTCTTCAGCGGCAAACATCATATCACAATCAGTGTTAACCGCCCTGAGTACCTGCGTGCGTATGCGCGTGCGGCTTACGTCACCGCCGCAAATCAGAGTAGAATGTCATGTGTTTAGAGTCGAACCGCCTGTGAATCAATTACCGCCACTGTTACAACGCGCATTTCTACATCCAAAATATTGGCTCACTTGGCTGGGTATCGGCATTGCCGCACTCGTCACAAACCTGCCTCACCGGACGCAAATAAGCATCGGTGCGGGCATTGGTAAACTCGCCTATCGCGTAGCAAGCAGGCGACGACGCATTGTCGAGGTCAACATCGCGCTATGCTTTCCGGATCTCGATAAGGCCGCCCAAGAACAATTGGTACGCCGACACCTGCGCTCTGTAGGTATAAGCCTAATCGAAACCGCTAGGGTCTGGCTTTGGAACCCGAAGTCCTTGCGTGATCGCGTCACATTACACGGCGTTGAACACTTAAAACAGGCAGCCACTCAGGGTAAGGGCGTGATTATGCTGGGCCTACACCTGTCCACCATGGACTTTTGCGGCGCAGCCCTTGGCAGTGCCATCGATATCGACGTGATGTATCGCGCGAACGAGAACCCGCTGCTGGAAACGCTGATGAAACGGGGCAGGATGAAGAACTACCCAAGCGCCGTAGAGCGCAGCGATATTCGGGGCGTACTAAAGAGCCTCAAAAAAGGTCATATCATCTGGTACGGCGCCGACCAAGATTACGGTCGCGATCACTCCGTATTTGTGCCTTTTTTCGGCGTCCAAGCAGCCACCATCACCGCAACTGCTCGATTTGCCCAAATCAGCGGCGCAGCGGTTGTTCCCGTAACCTATTATCGGCGTGATGATGACAACCACTACGACCTGTACCTGTCAGAACCGTTAACGGATTTTCCCACTGGGGACGTCGAGGCCGACGCCTTGCGAGTCAACCAGATTGTTGAAGCAGCGATCAAACCTCATCCAGAACAATACTGGTGGGTTCACCGACGCTTCAAAACCCGGCCCGAGGGTGATGCGTCTTTTTACTGAGTGCGTTCTACGCAGACTGCTCTGAAAACAAAGCCGCAATCCTTTCGGCTGTGCTCCGATGCGCTCAGCCTTACTTTCAAGCCGCGGCGTATTGGGCAATCACAGGCGCTAGCATCGACGGCCATAATTTATTCAGACAGTCTTTATGCCCAAGAGGGCAAGTGCGCTTGAAACAAGGACTGCAGTCCAATGCCAGCGACACCACATGCAGCTTGTCGGTCAGCGGTGGCGTAAAACTCGGAGAAGTAGACCCATAGACCACAGCCGTAGGGCAATTCACCGCCGCTGCGATATGCATAAGCCCAGAATCATTTGACACAACAAGCTGACAAAGACTCATTAAATCAATGGCATCCACCAACCGCGTCTTGCCCGCAAGTACCTCAACCTGAGACTGACTCGTTGCGGCGACCAGGTTTTTAATCTCCGACGCCACCAACGCATCCGCCGGACCACCAAAGATCCACACCTGCATGCCCTGCTGAACAGCCATGTCCGCCACTGCCGCGTAATGGCCGGCTGGCCAACGCTTGGCGTCGCCAAACTCAGCGCCTGGGCACAGCCCAAGAATAGGAGGTGACGACGGGGAGTGAATGAGACCGAGTTTAGCCAAACAATCCTGCTGATTCTGAGGATCTATAGACAGAGCAGGAAACTTGGTGGGCGGCGCGGCAGCATTGATGGCACCGCCGAGGTTGTTAAAACGGTCAACCATGCGCGGCAAACGCGCCTTGTCGAGCAGGCGCATGTCGTTGATCAAGCCATATCGATACTCACCACGAAATCCAGTGCGAATCGGTATATCTGCCAGCCACGGCACCAGTGCCGATTTCAAAGAATTAGGCATAACAATCGCCTGGTCGTAGTCTCGGTGTCTTAGCTGGCCGGCAATTTTCCGTCGATAGGGCAGGTTTAGCTGACCATGGCCGACCTCAAACAACAGCGTGTCATTGACTTCTGGCATGCGGGAAGCAATGGCGAGGGTCGCGGCCGGCGCCAACACATCGATAAGCCTATCGGGTTGACGTTGCTTAAGGGTTTTGAGCAATGTCTGCGCCATGACCATATCGCCAACCCACGAAGGACTAACCACTAACAGGCGCTGTGTTGTCCGTTCCATATATCTCCTTTAGCGCCATGACGGGATCAATCAGATACCGGGCAAGAGGTTGAATTAACTGCTGGTAATTCGATGCGCCAGTCGATGGAATTAACTGGCGAGCTAACCAGTAACTGATTGCTGCCAGACGACATTCTACACGGAGAACGTCCCGTGGATCGAAAAATGATGCACTCGCCAGAGACACAATGCGTGGTATTCAGACCGACATGCAACGTTGCCAAATAGCGACCACCGCCTCACGGTATTTATTAAGCTGCCCGAATGACTGCATCTCGCCACCCAGCCACTCATAGTGAACCGCTGACCGATACGCGATATAAGCGTCATGCAACAACTGCCTGTCAGTGCTATTGAAGATCCCTATCGCCTCGAGGCTCGCTAGCAAACGCACCTTGTCGGACCAACGCACGACTTGAGGATGTTCATGAGCACTGGCCAGTACCGCGAACTGCACCATAAACTCGATGTCGACTATTGCTCCGGTACCGTGCTTTAGATCAAAGCCTGACACCAACACCTCATCACCTAGCTCAGATCGAGCTGAACGCGCGCTTTTCGCCGTCGACTCTGCGGACAGTGCCTGTGTTACATCCTGCGCTGCCGGTGTTGAGGGCGGCGCAGTCAACGTCCGGCTTTCAAGATGCGAACGCATCTTCTTACGCATCGACACCACGTCTACTAGCAAAGCAGCACGATCTCGTGAATGCTGCAAAACATTACCACGCAGTTGGTCAAATTTGGCCCGCAAGTCGGGATGACCCGCAACAAAACGGGCACGCACGAGGGCCTGTAACTCCCAGGTCCACGCTGACGTTGCCAGATAGCGCCCATAAGCATTAAAAGTGCCGATTAGCGGGCCCTTATTACCTGAAGGTCTGAGGCGCAGGTCAACTTCATAGACCGTACCAAAACGCGTGTAGCGCGTTAGGATGTGAATAATTCTCTGCGCCATACGATGAAAAAAAATACTGTTCTCAATCTGCTTCTCACCATCAGTCTCGCCTTGCGGGTCAGCATCATAGAGCATCACTAGATCCAAGTCGGACCCGTAGCCCAGCTCGAGCCCACCGAGCTTGCCATAGGCTACAATCGCAAATTGACAGCCCAAGGCCTCACCTTGCAATGAGCAAGGGCAACCAAAGCGCACCACCATATTCTGCCATGCCAAGTCGATAGCCTTATCCAGCACGATCTCAGCGATGGCTGTGAGAGCATCGGAAGCTTTCATTAAAGGTAAGACATCGAGCAACTCAAAGACCGCCACCTTGAGAACCGCAGCATTTTTAAACTGTCGCAACAGATCCATCTGCGCCTCAAGGTCATCGCTGCCGACGCTGGCTAGCTGCTCTTGTAACTCTGCGGCTAATAGGTTTTTCTCAAATACTGCTTCATCAATATGACGGTCAGATAACTCGTACAGAAGGATAGGCATCTCGCTCAGACGAGCCGCCACCCATGGGCTCATACCGCACAAGTGAGTCACGCGTTGCAAGGCATCAAGGTTCTCAAGAAGATAGACGATATAGGTACTACGTCGTGCAATCTGATCAACAATAGGCAGCAGACGAGCCAGCGTTTTGTCAGGATCCTGCTGCCGGGCAGCTAAACCGAGCAGCACCGGCATCAATCGGTCAAGACGGGCAAGTCCAATCTCTTGCAGGTCACGATCGTTCATGCGCTGGCTGAATTGCTGAAGTTCAAGCGAGACCGCATCAGCCTGCCGGTAACCTGACATGGCGAGCAACTCGACCGTGCGTTCTAATCCGGGCTCGCGCCAGATAGACGCCCAAGATAGATTGCCTTCCAGCACTTCATCTTTGTCGGCACGATTCGATGACATAAAGCGCTCGGAGATTGCGGTCACTGACTGCCGATGACGCTGCAACACCGCCATGAAAGTCTCATAGCCGGCAAAACCCATAGCATCAGCAAGTCGTTGCTGAGCAAGATCGACCGTCGGTAAGGCCTGAGTCTGACGATCCTTTTCAGCTTGAATCGCATGCTCACAATTACGTAAAAAATAGTAGGCTGCGCGCAGCTGATCCACTTCATGGGTCGGCAGGAAATCCCCCGCGGCTAGCAGAGTCATGGCGTGCAAGATCCGCCGCTCCTGCAACTGGGGCTCTCGTCCGCCCCAGATTAATTGTAACGCCTGGACAATAAATTCGATTTCACGGATGCCCCCGGGACCTAACTTGACGTCGTCTAGCATCTCTTTACGAGAAACCTGAATCTCAATCATGCGCTTCATTTCACGCAATGCATCGATGGCGCTATAATCTAGGTATTTACGGTAAATAAAAGGCCGCAGCCAAAGCAGAAACTGCTCGCCAAGCGTTACATGACCCGCTGCCGCGCGCGCCTTAACAAACGCATAGCGCTCCCAGTCTCGCCCCTGTTCATAGAAATATTTTTCCATAGAAGCGCTATTGAGAATCAACGCGCCACTTTCGCCATATGGCCGAAGACGCATATCGACCCGAAAGACAAAACCTTGGTGTAAGTTAGCATCGAGCGAACGAATAACGTCTTGGCTGGTGCGAATAAAAAATTCCTGATTGGTCATCTCCCTGCCAGTTGACGCCACCATTCCCGGCTCGTCATAGAAGAAAATCAGATCAATATCTGACGAAACATTCAGCTCCCGCGCGCCAAGCTTACCCAGCGCGAGTACCGCCATCTGCTGAACCTGACCAGTATCATCGCCAATGGGCTGGCCAAACTTTTCAAGGTTTTTGGCGTAGTGCACGGACAGCGCTGCGTCAATGCAACTGTCTGCAAGGTCCGACAGGTCGCTCATCGTTTCCTCGAGCTCTGCAAGACGGGTTAAATCTCGAAAAATAATCCGCACCAT
The DNA here is from genome assembly GCA_047630175.1 of Candidatus Azotimanducaceae bacterium. Taxonomy (GTDB): domain Bacteria; phylum Pseudomonadota; class Gammaproteobacteria; order Pseudomonadales; family Azotimanducaceae; genus UBA4582. The sequence goes on along the minus strand of JBLHVI010000001.1, from coordinate 5,028 downwards.
GGCCGCTTGACGACATTCGCGCAGGCCTTTGTCCAGACTCAGCGGGTCTAGGCCATGCAACTGGGTCGTGAAAAAATCAATCGGGAGTGGCGACGACAGCGCTTGCGACTCAAGCAGCGCGCGAATCATTGCCGGATCGCGCATGACTTGCTGACGCACATAGTCGCTTAACGCGCAGACTCGAACAAAATCCTTCAACAAAGAAGGCGCACAATGAGGTTGCAGATCTTCGATCTGGGCTTGGATCTCGCTATATAGCGCCGCCAGCTGCTCCACGTCTATTCCACACCAGAGAAGGGAGCGACCCGGATCACCTCAGCGATGGTTGTACTGCCAGCAGCAATTTTCAAAGCGCCACTCAAGCGAAGGGTTCTCATGCCCTCGCGCATACCCATCTTACGCAGCTTGCCGATGTCGGCCCCAGAGGTTACGAAGGGCTTGACGCCATCGCTCAAGGGCAGCAATTCATAGATTCCCTCGCGACCCCGAAAACCCGTTTCACGACATTCAATGCAGCCCACCGGCTGATATGTTTTTGTGGGAGGCGTCATCTTCCAAGGCGCGGTCAGCGCCTTCCAGCCCTCTTCGTCGACAGGCACCGCGGTCTTACAATGAGGACACAAAATCCTGACTAAACGCTGCGCCATAACACCCAGCAACGTCGCCTTGATGAGATAAGGTGCGATGCCTAGCTCAAGCAGACGAGTGATCGCCGATGGCGCGTCGTTGGTGTGCAGCGTCGAGATGACTAGGTGCCCAGTGAGCGCCGCCTGAACAGCCATCTCAGCCGTTTCAAGGTCCCGAATCTCACCCACCATGATGATATCTGGGTCTTGCCTTAATAGGGCGCGTACACCGTCGGCGAAATTTAGGTCGATATTGGTTTGCACCTGCATCTGGTTGAAACTTCCCTCAACCATCTCAATCGGGTCTTCAATAGTACAGACATTAACGTCTTCAGTAGCCAGCTGTTTCAGACTCGAATACAGGGTTGTGGTCTTGCCTGAACCGGTGGGGCCGGTGACCAGCACAATCCCATTGGAGTTTTTCACCAGCGCCTGCCAACGTTCAAAATCTTCATTGGCCAGACCTAACTGAGCGAAAGATTTCAGTAGGATATCCGGATCAAAGATCCGCAGTACCATCTTCTCCCCAAACGCCGTAGGCATGGTCGCCAAACGTAGCTCCACCTCATGACCATCTTGGGTTTTGGTCTTCAGGCGGCCGTCCTGAGGCCGGCGCTTCTCAGCGACATCCATGCGACCAAGGGTTTTCAAGCGGCTAGTGACCGCGTTCATCACGGGTGCGGGCAGCTCGTAAACCAAGTGCAATACACCATCGATTCGAAACCGAATGCGACCCTTTTCACGCCGAGGCTCGAGGTGAATATCACTGGCTCTTTGGGTAAACGCGTAACTGAGCAGCCAGTCAACAATATTGACGATATGTGCATCGTTGGCTTCCATAGCGTCGATATGTCCGAGCTCTAACATCTGCTCAAGATTCGTCAACGAGCTGGCATTAATACCTTGGGCGTTAGCTTTGCTGACGGATTTCGCCATTTGGTAAAATTCGGTGGTGTAGCGTCGAATATCTGCCGGATTAGCCACCACCCGAGTCAGTACCTTGCCCGGCTGAGACTGAGCAATAGTTGCCTCCCAACCATACACATAGGGTTGAGCCGAGGCGATAATGATCTCATCAGCCGTGACCGAAATGGACAACAGACCATGACGCTTCGCAAACTCAGCAGACATAATGCGCGTCACCACAGTGGCATCAATCTTTAAGGGGTCAATACGCTTGTAGGTTTGCTTCGAGCGCTCGCACAGCCAATGGGTCAAAACCTCCAGATCGAGTTTTTTTGTAGGGGTTCTTTGGTCAGTAACATTTTCGTCGGCAACGAGTTCGATCGGATGCCACTTTAACTGATGCTTGCCACGCGACTTCATGCTGATGGTTTCAGCATCTTCAGCCGACAGCCGGCCATCCGCCACCAGATCATTGATAACACCTCGGACGTTAAGGGTGATGTCCGGTTTATTGGAACCGACTTCCTGAATACTCACAGACTTGCCTCGTTCAAACAGGGGGAAGTGACACTTCACTCAGTCTACACCTATTTTACGTGCTTTGACGCAGGCAAACGACGCGCTCACGACAAAACAGGTTTCGCACTCAGGGCATCTTGTTACACTACTTGCTAATGTTCCTTTTACGCGCAATCCCGTGTGGAGATAACTCGTTTATGCCAGGCTCTATCATTCCGGATCTAAAACACATGGTCACAGAACTTGTTGCTCTGCCGTCCGTGAGCAGCACGCTGCCGCAATTTGACCAGAGCAATCTGACCGTGATCAACACCTTGGCTAACTGGCTCGAACCCCTAGGGTTCAACATTCGTATCCTGCCCATCAGCGGCCAACCTGGCAAAGCCAATCTGATTGCTACCCGGGGCAGCGGCAAAGACGGTCTGGTATTCTCCGGTCATACAGATACGGTCCCACTAGACGCCGACCTATGGTCCAGTGATCCGTTTATGGTCACCGAGCGAGATGATCGCTGGTATGGGTTGGGCACCTGCGATATGAAAAGCTTCTTTGCCCTGATTATCGCCTCGTTGGCGCCGTTTCTAGAATCAACGTTCCACCGCCCCCTGACCGTTATCGCGACAGCTGACGAGGAGTCCTCGATGAGCGGCGCACGCGCGCTGACTGCTGCGGATATGTGTGGCGCTAAATTTGCGGTAATTGGTGAACCGACAGAGTTACGTCCAGTATTCAAGCACAAAGGCATCATGATGTTGTCCCTAAACATTCAGGGCGCCTCCGGCCACTCCTCCAACCCGGCGCTCGGCGCCAACGCCATTGACGGCAGTGCATTGGTTATCGAAGAACTCATGAAATTTCGCCGAGAGCTAGCCGAGCGGTATCAAGATCCCGGATTCACCGTGCAGTCACCCACATTGAACCTAGGCTGCATTCACGGCGGCGACAATCCCAATCGAATTTGTGACCATGTTGACTTGGCTTTCGATGTGCGGGTTCTACCGAGCATGGACAATACCAATATCAAGGGCGAGATAGAATCTCGACTAACCCCGCTGTTGGCGGATCAGGGTCTCACCATGAGTCTAGATCTATTGCATGAAGCATTACCGCCGTTCCAGACCCAAGGCGACGACCTGCTGAAAATAACCAGCGAACTGACTGGTTGTGAGCCCCAGACTGTTGCCTTTGCCACCGAGGCTCCGTTTTTGTCGCGGCTGGGTATGCAGACGGTCGTGCTTGGGCCTGGCTCTATAAATCAGGCCCATCAACCCGATGAGTTTCTTGAGCAACGACAACTTGAGCCGACAATTGCTATACTGCGCGGCTTGATTGCTCAGCACTGCTGCACTCCGCCAGCATAATTAAACGCTGAGCTCCGATATTCAGCAGGCTGACGATGGCGCATTTTTCTAACGAGTATCAAAGCCACAATTATCTTTCTGTCTAAAAACAATGCGAATGAACAACATGAATGACAGCCAACAACATGTGAAATGGTTCAGGGACTCATCGCCCTACATCAACGCGCACCGAGACAAGATCTTTGTACTGCATCTCGATGGCGAAGCCATGGACCACCCAAATTTTGGCAACATAGTCAGTGACATCGTTCTACTTCATAGCCTAGGCGTGAAGCTGATCGTAGTTCACGGCGCGGCACCTCAGATCGAACGAGCCCTTGCAGCCCGAGGTATGACTAGCGAATTTGCTAACAACGTGCGCATCACCACACCCGAAATTTTACCCTTAGTGCAAGAAGTGGTGGGCAGCCTGCGATCTGATATTGAGGCAAGGCTGTCGATGGGCCTCGTTAATTCGCCCCAGCATGGCGCCGAGATGGTCGTGATCTCAGGTAATTTTATTCGCGCCAGACCCTTGGGAGTGATAGATGGAGTCGACCATCACAACACTGGCGTTGTCCGCAAAGTAAATACTGCGGCTATTCGCCAACAGCTTGACTTGGGCGTGACGCTGTTGATTTCACCGCTCGGCTACTCACTGTCAGGCGAAATTTTCAACGCCAACTCGACTCAAGTTGCTACCGAGATTGCTACCGCACTGGGTGCCGAAAAGCTGATTTACTTTACTGATAAGGGCTTAACGGATAGTGAGGGCAACGTCATCAGTGAGTTACGCGCCAGTGATATTGACGATACAAAACTAGACATCTATGCGCCCCTGAGGCTGGCCAAACTGGCTTGCTTGCGCGGCGTTGCCCGCTGTCATCTGATCAGTTATGCCGAGGACGGCGCTGCCCTGCAGGAGTTGTTTACGCGAGATGGTACCGGCACACAGGTCAGCCGAGTTAGCTATGAACAGATCAGGCCTGCCAAGCCCCATGACGTCGCGGGCATTATCGAACTGATCACGCCCCTCGAAGAACAGGGCATTCTTGTGCGTCGCCCCCGGGAACTTCTCGAGTCAGAGGTTAACTATTTCACAGTGATTGAGCGTGACGGCATGATTGTATGTTGCGCCGCACTTTATCCGTTTGAGAACAAGGGCGAACTTGCGTGCCTCGTGACACACCCTGACTACCGAGACAACAATCGAGGCGAACTACTGCTTGAATCTATAGAAGCACAAGCAAAGCAACAGGGCCTACAGAGCTTGTTTGTTCTCACTACCCATACAACACATTGGTTCGCCGAACGGGGTTTTCGACCTGTCAATCTCGAAGACTTACCGCTCGCTCGACAATCAGCTTACAACTACCAGCGCAAATCCAAGCTATTGGAAAAACCACTCGGGGTATAGTAGGCAAGCTGTTTACGGACGTAGTCCGCTTGCATTGGATACCCGTGAACGTAGTCCGCTTGCATTGGATACCCGTGGACGTAGTCCACCTAGATTGGATAACCGTGGACGTAGTCCACCTAGATTGGATAACCGTGGACGTAGTCCACTAGGGCCTTAACGTTATCAACCGGGGTTTCTGGGATAATGCCGTGACCTAGGTTGAAAATATGACCGGGGC